>CALIQQ010000001.1 GCA_938043965.1 uncultured Candidatus Saccharibacteria bacterium
TGATGAAGTAAGCTACCCAAAACACTAAAGGTCACTAAAATGCCACAACGGCCACTCAATCTAACTGATCGACGCGCTTGAAATTACATATACTCCCAACTAAACAAAATTACCGAAGAGACTCACTAAAACTGCGAAGGAAGAATGCATTCAAGTTAATGTCCACACATATTCTGAGTCGAATTATTGCCATAATTAATCTGCGTTGATCCATATAAATTAATGCGATTATTAATGTTGAAAGTGGTGCCGCTACCAGAACTATCACCGGTAGCAACACAACTAGTAATGGAGTCGTCATCACGGCAAGCACTCACACTCAGAACAACTACCGCACACAACGCTTCTATCGAACCATTAATGTCATCGGAGATGCCATCAACGCTCCATGAATCCAGATAGTCTTTAAAAAACTCAAAATTACGACGAAACTTACTCGGATCATTTTGATAATGCTGAAGAAAATTAGACAGCCACTTCGAAGCCCAGGCTAAATATTTCGAGGTGACATAGTAATCACAAATGTCAATGACAAATATGCGCTCACTAATCACCTTATCCTGAATTTTGCGATCTCGTTTATCGAAGGCGCGAGAAGCCCCCAATAAGGCAGCTTCCACTATACTTTTTCTCTGACTGGAATTTAAAGCACGCGTAAGGCCATCTTCTCCGATAGGGTCCGTGATACCAAAATCCCCACCCTTGGTAAGTAGGTCATACATTGCATTTTCCCACGCAGCATACGCTTCAGTAAAGTCCAAATAGTATTCTTCAGATTCCACAATCACCATTAATTACCTATATCAGTATTTGTTAACAATATCAGACATGCGAGAAAAAGTAATATTGAACTACTTAAACAACCATCCCGACGAGCACTTTAAACAGTGAGCTAAATGCCGAATTCAGAAAAGGCTTTCCAGCATCACTTAGAGATTCTGTTACCATATCCTGTAGTTTGTTTAGAAATTGTGGGTTACGATCATTTCGCTCAATGCTACGAGAAGCTTCGTCGATTCGTCGCCTAAAATCAGCCTCATTAATTTTGAGCCCTCCAACCTCAAGAACAAGCTCGCCAATAGACTTTAACAACTCTACAGCATCAGTAGACTGTTCGACAACATTCATGCTCTGCGAAGAGTTATTTCCTTGATTGATTTGAACATTTCTGGAATCGCCAAAATTATAGACGCTATTCATCTGCTTCCCTTTCGGAGATAATACTAAATCCCAACTTTACTGAAACGCCATCCAATGAAACATGACGCTGCGCAACTCCTCGCCC
>CALIQQ010000002.1 GCA_938043965.1 uncultured Candidatus Saccharibacteria bacterium
TGCAACAAATGACCGCTAAAACCTGCAAAGAATCCACTACTCCAAACCGAACTGCTACAACACTCGACATCGATGGGTCGCATGCTGGAGATCCAAATTACGTTCCAACCAAAACCCTCACTGACACTAGAGACAATAATACCTATACCGTCTCTAAGCTTGCCGATGGCAAATGCTGGATGACCCAGAACCTGAGGATTATCAATAAAACCCTCACCCCAGCCGACTCCGACATCACCTCAAATTACACTATCCCAGCCTCTTCAATAAATGGTTTTAACGCATATAATACAAATAATGCATATCTAGATTCAATACATGGTGGTTATTATACATGGACTACCGCTACCGCTGGTACTGGCACTACAGCTCTCTCCACAAATGGTCATAATACAACTGTCTCTATTTGCCCAAAAGGGTGGAGATTGCCAACCGGTGGAGGCGGTGGTGAATTCCAAACTCTATATAATAATTATAACTCTTCCTTAGCTTTAAGATCTAATCCAGTAAACTTCACTCTTTCCGGCTACGTGATCAGTAGCTCGCGCACCAATCAGGGCTCAAACGGCCTCTATTGGTCCTCTACGGTAGTCTCGAGCAACTACGCCTACGATCTGGGCCTAAATACCTCGAATGTCTACCCTGCAAGCAACTACGATAAGTACCGCGGATTCTCTATACGCTGTATCGCGGATGACAAGCTCGGCTTAAGTAGTATTGCTAACATGCAAGATATGACTCCTGAAGTCTGTGCTGCCACTACTACACCAAATAAAACCGCCACAGCGCTCGATACAGACGGATCGCATGCTGGAGATCCGAACTACGTCCCAACTAAAACTCTCGTAGACGCTAGAGATAATAATACTTACACCGTCTCAAAACTCGCTGATGGCAAATGCTGGATGACTCAAAACCTGAGAATCGGAAACATGAATATCGACTCAGCTAACTCCGACGTTAGTTCGAGTTATATGGTCCAGCCATACCATATCGATTCAACGCATGGCGGATATTATTCTTGGTACGTAGCTACTGCTGGTTCTGGTAGTGGCACGGGTGGTGGACAGAATGCCGCATATTCTATCTGTCCGAAAGGCTGGAGATTGCCGATAGGTGGCAGTGGAAATACTAATGAACGCTGGGGTCTCTATAGCAAATATCCTTCATTTACCGCTATGACATCGAGTCCGGTTAACATCAATCTTGGTGGAACGTATGGCTCGTATGGCTCATCACTTTACGGGGCCGGCACGCGCGCTAATTATTGGGCTGCAACTAACTATGATAATGGTGGCCTTGACCGAGCCGACAATCTTGGTCTTGAAAACGGCAATGTCTATTATGAACCGGCTAGCAATAAGCATAGTGGTTTCTCTGTACGCTGTATCGCTCGCTAGGGGGTATACTAGCTTAGTCTATTTCACTTCGCCAACTCTCCTAATCCACCGCCATGATCCGTCGCCCAATCTAACCACTTTATCCCGAGTCCGCCTTGCCTTTTTCCACAGCCTGTGCTACAATAGACTTAATATCAACTCAGCAAATAACAACTGCGGCTGACTTAACTCTCCGCGACCGTGTATTTGCTTTAACCAAAGGAGTGCAAAGTGAAACAGTACGAACTTACTGTGTTGATTCATCCTGATTTAGAAATGAATCTAACACCAGCTCTCGACAAACTCAAAAAACTCATTGATTCTGTCGAAGGTAAAATTGTCAAAGAGACGAACGAAGGTAAGAAACGCCTAAATTACTCAATCAAGGGTAACGACTACGCTGTTTATTACTACTACGAACTCGAGCTTCCAGCTCAAGCTCCAGCAAAAATTTCGTCCACTTTGAACATTACTGATGAAGTAATTCGTTATCTTCTCTGCGCAGTCGACCCACGCAAAGCTAAATATGAAGCTCGCAAAAAGTCTACTGACACCGAAGAAAACGCTGAAAAATCAGAAGACTAATAGGAAAAAGGAATTTATTTATGGCACGGGGTTTTAGTAAAGCAATTATTATTGGTAACATTACCAAAGATCCAGAACTAAGAGCAATTTCTTCCGGCTCCCAAGTCTGTTCTTTTAGCGTTGCGGTTAACCGTAACTTTAAAGGACAGGACGGCTCCGACAAGGAATCAGTTTCGTTCATTAACTGTACTGCCTGGGGCAAGGCTGGCGAAATCATCTCTCAATATGCTCATCGTGGCACGGGAATCATGGTTTCTGGTCGTCTCGAGCAGCGTTCATACGAAGCTAAAGATGGCTCAAAACGCTCCACAACCGAAATTGTCGTTGAAGACTTTAACTTCCTCGGTGGTCGCGATGGTGGCGCAGATTATTCGTCTGCTCAAGCTGAAGCTTCCGATATTGTCCCTGACGATATCCCAGATGAACCAATCGATCTTAATGATGTTCCATTCTAAAAATTTTAAAGGAGAAAAATGAGAAGGGTAAAAAACGATCCAAATCTTTACTTCGATTATCGCGATGTGAAGACTTTGCAACGCTATACCGATGCGTATGGCCGCATTGAGCCAGTTTCAAAAACCGGTCTCTCTGCTAAACAACAACGTCAGCTCGCTGTCGCAATTAAGCGCGCACGTCATTTGGCGCTTCTGCCATTTGTTGCAGAATAAGAAAGAACAGTTTTTAGCACCTAGCTTTTTGGGTGCTAAAAGTAAAGGAATAATATGTACGGACCAACAGATTTAAAGAAAAACGCACTCATCACTCTTGACGGACAACCGTATAAGGTGGTTGAGTATTCCCAGAAAGTGATGGGACGTGGCGGTTCGATCGTCAACGTAAAGATTAAAAACCTAATCACTGGCGCGCTTATTCCAAAAACCTTCAAAGGTCAGGAAAAAATTGAGCCAGCTGAAGTTTTAAATAAACACGTCCAATATCTCTATAAAGATGACGAAAAGTTCTACTTTATGGATCCAGAAACTTTTGAACAGTACGAGCTTTCCGCTGATATGGTTGGTGACCTAAAAGACTTCATGAAGGATGGCGATGAGATGGACATCCAATTCTATAACGGCACTGCCATCAACTTAGTCTTACCAAAAAACTTGTGGCTCGAGGTTACTTATACTGAAACTGCGGTTAAGGGTGATACCTCAACTTCAGTTATGAAGGATGCAACTTTGGAAACTGGCGTAGTGATTAAGGTTCCAGCTTTCATTAAGGTTGGCGACATCGTTTCAGTTGATACTGACACTTACGCTTATCGTGAGAGGAGAAAATAATTAACGCTCCTGTCTCAAGAGCTGAAAATAAACTTGCGGGTGCTGCCCGCGAGTTTATTTATGATTTTCGAGGAAAAACTGTGCTTGACATCGGCTCCTCTACTGGTGGTTTCACTGAGTTTGCCTTAAGGTCTGGCGCCAGCCAAGTTATTGCCGTTGAAAAAGGCACTAATCAAATGAAAAAACCTCTGCGCTTTGACCCTCGCATTGAACTCCACGAAAAAACTGACATTTTTGCCTGTAACAGGGAAAACCTAAACTTTTTTGATTATTTTGAGCAGAAGAATGCCACTAAACGTCACCTCGACGTTATTTTGGCGGACGTTTCCTTCGTTTCGCTTCGCAAAGTTTTACTCCACGCTAAATATCAGCTCGCCTCAATCGACACCGATTTTTTGGTAATGCTAAAACCGCAATTTGAGGCTAAAAATTTTGAGCTTAGGCGAGGTATCGTTAAAAATGAAAAAATTCGTCGCGACCTTATTCGTGATTTTGAGAAATGGCTCAAAACGCAAGGCTTCATCGTAGTTAAAAAGCGCGACAATGATCTTGCTGGCCTAGGCGGCAATCTCGAACGTTTCTACTATCTGAAGCTCGCCACAAAATATTAAACTGAAAAAAGGCCTCCAGTTAATACCGGAAGCCCAAGAAAGAACTCTTTTTAAAAAATACATAGGCTATACCTCCCATTTCTTAAAATATGTCAAACTACTTCTAAAAAGATTGGATAAATTATATCATATACAAAAAAATATCAATACTTGTTGTTTATATCAAAATGTTTTAGTATAAACATAAGAGACTTAATCTTTTTTGAAAGGAAACTATGAACAAGGTTAGTGTTAAAACTAAAAAGAAAGACGATTTTAATCATAAGAAATATTTATTTAGCGCTGTATCTTTAATAGTTGGCCTAGGGTTATCTTACACAGTAATATTTCATCTCTGTGACGGCAATGTTTTGCAGAGACAAATTGCTGATCTAAGTAAAATAATAAACCTAATGAACGTTATTTGGTATTTTTGTTTAGCTATTCTTGCGATTCTATCTTTCGTCTTTTCGTTTATTCTTTTTAGAAAAAAAGATTTGCCAAAAATCACACTTGCTAGTTTTGTGATTATTGCAACCTTGAGTCTAGTCGCTTCTTTTATCCCAACTTATATTGCAAGAACTTTTACTGTTGGAGATACTATGACGGAGGAACTCATCAGGCGGACGTATAATTCTGACCCAAAGTCTAGTCCCGATTCTGAGTACACTCAAGAAGAACTTAAAAATGTAATAAATTATGCCTTCAATCTAGAATATCATAACGCTTTAATTCGTTCGCTTTCGTCCAGTTTTGTCACCGTCTTAGCTACTTTAATCTGCGTGAAACTTCTCAAAAAGAAATGAAACGTTGTGTTATAATATAGCTAATAACTAAAAAAAGGACTACCATGGAAAAAGAGGGAACCGTTGCTGAAAAAAAGGCCAAGAGTTTTGATTTTAATGCAGCCCTGAAAGACACCCTTTCAATTCTAAAGAACGTTTTTAAACACCCAGCTACTAAAGCTATCGCCGAGAGTAAAAACTTTAAAACCTCAAAAGATCTCAATATCTTTTCTGGTATCGCAGTCTTAATCTACCTTGTAATTGGCATGATTTCTGCCGTAATTCAAACCGTAGTTACTAAGAGATACCTCTACTCGTTTACTGGTGGTTCAAAAACTAAAATCGATTTCTCAAACCTCGATGATTTTGATTTTCTAAAAGTTCTCGGCACTAATTTTATGTCCATTGTCGGCGTAATTTTAACCATTGCAGTCGCAGTTTATCTACTTGCGCTCGTCTTTAAGAAACGTCCAAATTTCTCCCGCCTTGTCGGTGTCGCTACTATTGGCTACGCGCCAATTGCTGCCGCTAGCTTTATTGCTGTTATCTTGAGTTACATTTGGGCTCCACTTGCTGTAGCTGTAGCTGTGGCTGGTGCTACGCTTTCTCTAGCCTACATCGTTTCTGCTAATAATGATGAAATTAAACTTGAAGGTGATAAACAAATCTTTTTCCATGTTATTGTAGTTACCGCTATCGCCATGTCGGTTTACTTCATTTCAATGAACATCTTAAAAGATCTGCTCTCTGGCCTCTTAAGTTTTTAACTAGATCGCTCATCTCTTAAATCCCCTAAGAAATTAGGGGATTTTTGCTGTATAATATATATATGTATAAGCTGGAGGTTTTTAATCGGCGCAACCGGATTCTCTTAAATGAGCTTTCTAAAACGGATTTTAAGTTGCGCTACCAAGGGTCCATTCTAGGCTATCTTTGGGCTATCATTCGTCCATTTTTGATGTTCGGCACTATGTATTTAGTCTTTGCAAAATTTTTGCGCTTCGGCGACGAAATCCCTCATTACCCAGTTTATCTTTTAGTTGGAACTGTCCTCTGGAACTTTTTCATAGAATGCACAAATCAAGGCATCCAGTCTCTCCTCATCCGCTCCGATCTAATGCGTAAAATTGCTTTTCCAAAATGGATTATCGTTCTTTCTGCTACTACCACCGCGCTCATCAACCTCGGCATCAACTTCGTCGTCATTATCCTGTTTAGCTTTTTTTCCGGCATCGCCCCAAACCTTGGCTGGCTTCTGGTTCCGTTTCTTATTCTTGAACTCTATCTTTTATCGCTCGGTCTCGCCCTTCTTCTTGGTAGCGTTAATATCAAATACCGCGATGTTCAATCAATTTGGGAAGTACTTGTCCAAGCTCTCTTTTATGCAGTCCCAATCATTTACCCCATCCAGATGGTCGCTACGTATAGTAATTTTACCGCCCATCTGCTTATGTTAAATCCTATTGCCCAAGTTATTCAAGATGTCCGTTCACTACTTGTCACTGATGCTACTTTGACTAGTTGGGAAATCTTGCCTCATTTTCTTTTAAACTTCATTCCATTGCTCCTAGTCGGCCTTGTTTTTATTGCCGGCATGCTTGTTTTTAAACGTAAATCAAAGTATTTCGCCGAGGAAATCTAAAATGAAAAAATCCGACATTTCTGTTGAAGTAAAATCTGTTAGTAAAACTTTTAAGTTACCCATCGATAAATCTCGGGGAATTAAACAGGCTATTTTAAATTCCATTAAGGGAATTAAGGGCTACACTAAACAGGAAGTTCTAAAAGACCTTAACTTTAAAGTTAAAAAAGGCGAGTTTCTTGGTATTGTCGGGCGTAATGGTTCCGGTAAATCCACCTTGCTAAAAATTTTGAGCGGCATCTATGTTCCCGACCACGGCACAGTCAGCATTAACGGCAGCCTCGTTCCATTTATTGAGCTCGGCGTTGGATTTAACCCTGAGTTAACCGGTAAAGAAAACGTTTATTTGAACGGCGCCATGCTCGGTTTTAGTAATGCCGAAATGGATCAAATGTATGATGAGATTGTTGCTTTTGCCGAGCTTGAACCATTCATGCATCAAAAACTTAAAAACTATTCTTCCGGTATGCAGGTTCGACTCGCTTTTTCGATTGCAATCCGCGCGCGCGGCGACATTCTTATTCTCGATGAAGTTTTAGCTGTTGGCGACGCTGCTTTTCAAGAAAAATGTAATGCCTATTTTAGAAGTCTAAAAGGTGAACAAACTGTGATTATTGTCACCCATGATATGGAAAATGTTCGTCGATTCTGTGATCGTGCTATCTTGCTCGAGCAGGGCAAAATCATTAAAGACGGTCGCCCAGATCAGGTCGCCGATGCTTATCTAAAATTATTTAACTAACCGTTCGTTTTTAATTTTCCTAAACCAAATATACGGCAAGCCATAAAGACTTCCGACCAAGTTAAGATATAGTTTGCGTTTTTTATCTAAACATTTAAGTTGAAGAAATTCTGTTCTTCGCTCCAAAATTTTTTGCCGATAAATCTTGAAATACTTTTTTTCAATGCGACCGCTTAACGCAAAATCAAGGTATTTAAAGTATGCCAGCAGTAGCGAGTACTTTGCTGCCTCCGCCTCGCCTGAATTCTGAAAGAATCGCACCGCCGCCTCCGCCGCCTCTTCGCGTCTCTCGCAAAAAACTAGTTGATTCGTCTGCTTGGTGATTGAGTTGTTTCGTCTGAAATATCGATATAAAGCTAGGTCGAGATAAACTACTTTTTTTGCTCTCGCTAACAGTTTATAGGTCGTTAAATTATCTTCGCAAATTTTTCCAACCGGAAATCGCACCTTATGAAAAAGCTCTTTTTTATAAAGTTTATTCCAAGTCACAATTTCGATATTTTTTTGGAATATCAATAAATCTTTTACGGCTTCTCTTCCAGTCTTAACTGTCATCGACTGCCTACTTTTAGTTTTTGCTATTCGCGTATTTTTTGGATAAACTTCAAAAAAACCACAAATCGCAATCTCTGCATCTGCCGCTTCCGCCGCCGTTATTAAATCCGCCAGAAAATTTGGCAAAATCTCGTCGTCGCCATCAACAAAAGCTAAAAAATCTCCCGTCGCTTGTTTAATTCCGGCATTACGTGCCGCCGACAATCCCTGATTTTTTTGGCTAATCACTCGAAAGTTTCGATATTTTTTGGCAAATTTTTGGCACAACAAAAGGGAATTGTCGGTTGAGCCATCGTCAATAATGATCACCTCAAATCGCGGATAGGTCTGTTTTTGAATTGATTTTAAGCATCGTTCAATGTAGCCCTCGATATTATAAACGGGCACGATGACGGAAATCTTTTTTCGCACTACTAATCCTTAGCTAAATTTCTAAAGTTTCTGCAAAATCAAGCGCGTTACGAATCGCCTTATCCATGTCCCAGTACTTGTAAGCACCAAGTCTTCCACCCAGTATCACGTTTGGATAGCGCTCGCCTAGTAGCTCCACGTAGTCACTATATAATTTTTCATTTTCTTCGTTATTGATTGGATAATAAGCCTCACCTCCGCGCACAAAATCTGCCGGATATTCACGCACTGTGTAGGACTTTGACTGTTCAATCACTGCTGGCTCGTGAATTTGATAATACTTATAAAAATGCGTGCGGGTATAATCCACGTCTGCGTCCGCCTCGTTAATTACCGCGTGACCCAATTTTGAATCAGCACCTTCCGGCAACGTTTCATCAACCCATTCCGCCTCAAATCTAAGGGAACGATAAGGTAGCACTCCAAGCTCATAGTCGAGCAACTCATCAACTTGCCCACAATACAAAACTGGCATCGTCTCTGGTAAATCATCCATAATTTCAACAAACGATAGCCCTAGCTTTGTCGTGATATTTTCGTGTTCCAGCATATTAAGCACAATTTTACCGTAACCTTCAGTTGGGATGCCTTGGTGCTTTGCTGTCATGAAATAGCGGTCGTCGTGTGAATAGCGCACCGGAATTCGTGACAAAATTGCTGCCGACAAATTAGTTGCATTAGTCGACCATTGTTTTTCTGAGTAATTCTTAATAAAAGTCGTATATAGCTTCTCGCCCACCAGGGAAATGCCTTTTTCTTCGAAATTCTTTGGCTCAGTAATACCAGCCTTCGCCGCCTCTTCTGCCACAAATTTTTCCGCTTCTTCCGGCCCCATATTTGTTCCGTAAAGCAAGTTAATTGTGTCTAGGTTAATTGGCATTGGGTATAATTTTCCGTCATGTCGTGTTGGTACTGTGTGCACATAATTATTAAACGTACAGAATCTAGTAATATAATCCCAAACCGCCTCATCATCAGTGTGAAAAATGTGTGAACCGTATTTGTGAATTTCAATACCGGTTTTCTCATCGCGATAAGAGTAGGCGTTACCGGCCACATGTTCGCGTCGGTCGATCACTAAAACTTTTTTACCTTTTTCGGCCATTCTTTCTGCTACGGTTGCCCCGTAAAGTCCGGCCCCCACCACCACTAAATCAAATTTCGAATAATCCATAACTCTAGTATAGCATAAAACGGTCACCGATTTTCCCAGTTTTATTCTCTCTGTGATATAATGATTTTAGCGACAGTTTTGACAGGAGGTTAATATAAAACGCGATACAGGTATCGTTTTTCGGGTGGCGTTGGTTATAGGTGATATAATCGCAATCGTCACCTCTTTTCTTTATGCCTATCTTTTTCGCATCCATCTCGATTCGCGCCCCTATTATTTTACTGCTAACACCAGCGAATTTACCCTTGCCATTCTTACTCTTCTGCCAATCTGGATTTTTATTCTTTTTGCCTTTGGTCTTTACTCAAATAAAATCATCCTATCGCGCTCTCGTCTTTCTGAGATTTGGCGTCTCGCTATCGCTAGCGTGGTTGGCACAATGTCTATCATTTCGGTCGATTTCTTTCTTAAAACTAACCTTTTTCCAGTTCGCCCTATCGCTCTCTACGCTACAGTCACGTGTTTTTTGGCCCTCGTCATTTATCGTGGCTTCGTTAAACTCCTTCGACGTCAGTTTATTCGTCAAAAAATTGGTTTGCGCAAAGTGTTAATCATTGGTGACAGTATTAACACCTCTCGCCTCATTTCCAGCATTGTTGATTTTCCGAAGGACGGTTTTCAACTTGTTGGCGTGGTGGCTCGTGTCGGCCTGATCCCGAAGGACCAAAGATCTCTTCGCTTTTCATCTCTAAAGCGCGCACTCTTAAATACTAAGCCTGACCTCATTTTTCAAACTGACGAAAAATCTACTGAATATGTCTATAAAAAAGCCATCGAACATCACCTCTATTATTATTTTGTGCCAACCGAATCGACCCTCTCTCAACACATGGGGGAATTGGAATTAGTTGGTAACACTCCAGTTATTCTCGTTAAATCCACTCCGCTTATTGGTGGTGCAAAAGCTATCAAACGCCTCATAGATCTCCTTCTTGGTTCACTAATTCTACTCTTTGCTCTCGTTCCTATGTTGCTCATTTTTATTATCCAAAAACTCCTAAATCCAAAAGCTCGTGCCATCTACACTCAAACTCGCCTCACTCGTTTTAATACGAAAATTAAAATTTATAAATTCCGTTCCATTAAGCCAGCTTACAGTGGTCTCTCCCCAGAAGATGCTTTTAAGAAAATGCAAGCCGAGCAGGTGATTAAGAGCGCAAAAAAATACATTGACGCCTACCGTAAGAATGGTGATTATCTTGAAAATGATCCCCGCATGACTAAATTTGGCGATTTTTTACGTAAAACTTCACTTGATGAGCTACCACAACTGCTCAACGTTCTAAAGGGCGACCTATCTTTAGTCGGCCCACGTGCTCTTGTACCAGGGGAACTAAAAGATTACGGCGACCGCAGTCTTCTTCTTTCAGTTAAATCCGGTCTCACTGGTCTTGCCCAGGTTTCTGGCCGTCGCGACATCAGCTTCGCCGAACGTCGCGCCCTCGACCTCTATTATGTCCAGAACTGGTCTGTCCGCTTTGATCTTCAAATTCTCGCCCGCACCGTAAAGGCTGTGCTTACTCGAAAGGGAGCTAAATGAAAACTCCCGCGATAAAAACACCAAAGCTGAAGCCCTCTGTAGCAAAATCCCCAGAAAATAAAGTCCCAGCCATAAAAGTTGCTCTCGTTTGTGACTGGCTCACCGAGCTCGGCGGCGCCGAAAAAGTCCTCTTGGCTTTTCATGAAATGTACGAAGATGCTCCAATTTATACCTCCCAGTACCGCCCGCGCAAAGCGCATTGGTTTAAGGGTATGGATGTTCGCACCGGCTGGCTCCAACTCTTTCCGGCCTGGTCTCGTCGCCTCATCGTCCCTCTCCGCCAGCACTTCTTTGCCCATCTCGACCTCTCGGAATATGACCTTATTATCTCTGTTACCGGTGCCGATGCTAAGTTTATTCAACCAAGAGGGAAGCATATCTGTTTCTGTCACGTACCAACTCAGTATTACTGGGGGAAATACCACGAATATCTTAAAAATCCAGGCTTTGGGCCGCTCAACCCCCTCATTCGGCCCATTTTCAGAAAAATCGCCCCTCGCTTACGTCAACGCGATTTCCTCGCTTCGCAAAAACCAGACCAATTTATTACTATTAGTCAGTTCGCAAAACAGGAAATCGAAGCTTTTTATAAGAGGGAAGCAAAGGTCATCAGTCCCCCTGTTAATATCGGCGTTTTTACACAAGCTGTGGATAACTACAACACTAAAAAAGGGAAAAGTCAAATGAAGAAATCACATAATAAAGCAATAAAATCAAATAAAAGTCAAGACAAGAAATCCGAACAAAAGTTTTGCACAAAACTCGAAAATGTGGAAAACTTAAGCGTTTTAGCTAAAATCATCGCCAAACATCCAAACGGCTTCTACCTTAACTTTTCACGCCAGGTCAACTGGAAGCGCCTTGATCTAATCATTAAGGCCTGCAAAAAGCTCGATCTCGACTTGGTTTTGATTGGTAGCGGGCCTGAAAATAGTCGCTTAAAAACCCTCGCTAAAGGTTTTAACAAAATTTCTTTCGTTAAGGCTCTCCCCCAATCCGATCTTGCCGTTTTTGCTTCACTCGCTAAAGCCTTCATTTTTCCCTCCGAAGAGCCCTTCGGTATTGCTCCTGTAGAGGCTCTCGCAGCCGGCTGCCCTGTCATAGCCTACAAAGGCGGCGGCGCCTTAGATTTCATCCAGGATGGCGAAAATGGCCTCTTCTTCGAGGCTCAAACTGAGTCGTCACTCGCTAAAGCCTTAAAAAAGTTCGATCAAGGCAAGGTCAAACTAAACACTCCAGTAAAAATCAGCCAATCCGTGAAGCAATTTGCTACTAAGACCTTCAAAAAGAAATTCAAACAAGAAGTTAAAGATTTTGAAGAGCTTTTTTCTCCAGTCTCCACTCCAGCTCCAGTCTCCACCCCAGACACTTCGGTCTCCCCAGCTGCTAAGATTACCTCAACCACTAAAGTCTCCCTAACCGCTAAGATTGTTTCCACTTTTCGCTCAGCCTCTTCAGCGACCATAAACTTCCTAAAAAACCTCACCATCGACAAAATTCGTCACGGACTAGTTTTCTGCCTACCGGCAATTCTCTTCCTCTCAAATTTCCCTCTGCTTCAATTCGGCGAAAACTCCTCCATGCACTTTAAACTTAATCTTCCACTGCTTTGGCTCGGCCTCTTCTCTCTCCTCTCTATAAAAACCGCCGTCAGCTACTTCAAGGCCCATCTAAAAACCCCACTGCTCGGCTTCCCGATCGTGCTGATGATTTCCTGTCTCACCTCAATTAACCCCATCCGGGCTCTCTTTACTTTTCTGGTCGTCTCCTGTCTCGTCATTTCCATCATCGCACTCTCTGAATTCTTCCGCCAGATATCAGCTCCGAAAAAGCCCCAATTTTTAAATCAGCTCAAGCGAATTTTTCTGACCAGCTCCGCAATCATATCCCTGTTCTGTGTTTTACAGCTACTGACCGACGCCCTCGGCCTCTCAAATGCCATTACTCGCATCTGTTCTAGCTGCACCGCTCAAATCTTTGGGTTCCCCCACGCCAACGGCCTAGCTATCGAACCCCAATTTATGGGCTCATTGCTAATCGCCCCACTATTTTTCGCCCTTAATTCCCTACTAGAAAATAAAAATAAGAAAAGTCAAATAAAACTAACTCTAGTAGTCATCCTGATTTTTATGGCTTTTCTTCTCACTCTTTCCCGTGGCGCCATCTTCTCTGTTACTGTCGCCCTATTCTTCCTCCCTATCTTCCTTAAAAGTCTCAAGAAAACCCTTAAAATCGCTGGTCTCACCACTCTTTCCGTTATTTTGGCCCTCATTTTTCAAGGTTCTTTGGCCACAGTTGGCCCTACAAACACTTCTTTTGAACAAGCAGTCTCTACCGCAGTTAATCAACTAACGCTTGGCAAAATCGCTCTAGTTGATAATCAGGCCCAGTCTAAGCTCGAAAATAACTCAGAATCTATCAAAAACCCCACCGAAAACCCCACAGAGCTCACCAAAAGCCCAACCAAAGACCCAACCACAGACCCTACCCCTAGATTTACCGGCTACGTTGCGGAATCGACCGACCGTCGCCTCGAGCTTGCAACTTTTGCGCTTAAAATCACCGCCGCTCATCCAACCAACACTCTTTTTGGCACCGGACTCGGCTCAGCCGGAACCGAAATGTATGTTCACTTCCCGAAGCAACAAGGCCACGAAAAAGAAATCGTCCAAAATCAATATCTCGAAACCATTCTTGAAATTGGCTTCATCGGCCTCATTCTCCTCATTTTGAGCCTCGTTACCTTCATTAAACTCTCTGGCTTCAAGTTTGAACCATACACTGTCGCCACTCTCCTTGCCTTCGCCATCTCGCTCTGTTTCTTCTCTGGCTACCCGAACGCCCTTCACATTTATCTCCTCCCTGTCGTATGTTATAATTTAATGTATGAAAAAAATCGTCTTCCCAGAGCATCAAAATGAGATTATTAAAGCAGCCATCGCCGAAGCTAAAGCTGAATTTCCAGATACTTTCGAGCCAGTTTTTGCCGATTCGCTCGCCTCTGCTTGCGAAAAAGTTCGTGATGGCCTCGCTGATGCCATGATTGCTGGTATTGACTACACCTCTCGTGAAGTTATTTTGGCTTGCCGGGATATTATTGGGGTTCGCCAAACCGGCAAAACTGAGTACAGTGAAACTACTGGCCGCCCTCTGAAAAAGACTTTTTCCGCTAGTTTCGTCTTAACTAGAGGTGACGAGACTTACATTCTTGGCGATGCTGCCGCCTGTAAAAACCCCGACGAGCATATGCTTTATGACATCATTCTTCAAACTCATGAGACCGCTGAAGCAATTTTAGCCGAGCAACCTCGTGTGGCCGTGCTCTCTTTTTCTACTCTTGGCTCTGGTGGTAGCGATGACTCAATCGACCGTGCGCGCAAGGTGATTAACCGCATTCAATCTGAAAATAGCGATATTGCTATTGACGGAGAACTTCAGCTTGATGCTGCAGTCAATCCTAGTATCGGTAATAAAAAAGCCCCAGGCTCAACCGTAGCTGGCCGCGCCAATGTACTCATTGCCCCCGACCTTAATTCTGGCAACATTCTCTATAAAGCCATGGAACAATTCGGCGGCTTTACTGCAGCTGGCCCCATCCTACAAGGTTTTAACGCCCCAGTTTCCGACCTTAGCCGCGGTAGTACTAAAGAGGATGTCCTAGCTGTTATTAAGGCGGAACTGGCTCTCATCTAATGCCACTCAAAGCCTTCTTTAAAAATGGCGTCCTTTCCGAGCCAGCCGATTCCATCACGGCCGGTTTTGTTCAAGCTCTTACTTTAGGCCTAATCCGCTACATGGGCAATTCTCGCACCACTACTTCCGGTATGGAGCGCCCATTGAGCGCAATGTTGAGCTATGATGAAGCCTCCGCTCGGGTAGAGCAGTTTTTTGAGGATGCCATCGAAACTCTTGGCGTCGAACATGCCGATGTTGGTCGTCTCAGTCGAAACGCTTTGAAGATTGCTTTTTTTGACCTCAATTTTGACCTCGGCATTTTAATTCGCACTAAAAATGATTTAGTGAACATTGAGATTTTTGAACGTGGTGATGATATTGGTGGACTTGAAGCTAGTCTGCCAGGCGGTGTCAACTTTGAGGGTAAAGTTAAATCTGTGAATTATGCTCTGCCGATTCCTCAGATCGCAGTTAATCATATCGAGCATTCCCTAAATACCGCAGTCGGTTTCGATGTTAAGCCGGCTGAATTTCATCAAGATCTCAGTAACATTGCTCTCGAAGTCTATAAAAAACACCAAAATCTCAAATAACTACCCTTAGCGCACACAAAAACCATCAAAAATGATAAAATAAAGCTATGAATATCTATATTTCTGGCATTTCTGGTACCGGTATGGGGCCCCTCGCGCTAATGGCGAAACAGGCTGGTCATACCGTTTTTGGCTCTGATCGTCACCGCGGTCCTATCACCGCCGAGCTTGAGCGTGAGAACATTAAGTTTGAGATTGGCGACCAAGATGGCACTTTTCTTGATTCGCTCGACATTGACTGGTTTGTCTATACTTCTGCCCTCCCTAAAGACCATAAAGAGCTTGTTTTAGCTCAGGCAAAGGGCATTAAATGTTCAAAGCGTGACGAGCTGATTTCTTTTTTAGTTGAAGCCTTAAATCTTAAAATGGTGGCAGTTGCTGGTACGCATGGTAAAACTACCACGACTTCGATGCTCATCTGGGCCGCAAAGCAGCTACGACTCCCCGCTGCCTATTTGGTTGGCACCACGCTTGGTTTTGCCGAATCTGGCAGCTATCAGTCCGGCGACCAATTCTTTATCTATGAGGCCGATGAATATGATCGCAACTTCTTGAAGTTTAATCCATGGCTCTCTCTAATTACCGTAGTTTCCTATGATCATCCCGACATCTACCCTACCGAGGATGACTACCGTGCTGCCTTTAAGACTTTTGAGTCTCAGTCCGGCACTGTTTTATTTGGCGGGGAAATGGACTCGCGCATCTCGTTAGCTGGCCGTGCTCGCCGTGAAGATGCCTCTCTTGCACTTAAAGCCATTCAAAAAATGGCCGCAGCTCTTGGTCAAACTTTTACTGACGACGCTATTATAAAAGTCATGAACGATTTTCCAGGCGTTGGTCGCCGCTTTGAGCGCATTAGTGACGGGGTCTATTCCGATTATGCTCATCATCCTGAAGAAATCGCCGCCACATTGAATGTAGCGAAGGAAGAAGCGGACCATCTCGGTAGAAAAGGTGTAGTGGTAATTTATGAACCACACCAAAACACTCGTCAGCACCAGGTTAAATCCGGCTACCGCTCCGCTTTCAATCAAGCCACGCAGGTTTTTTGGCTCCCGACTTATCTTAGCCGTGAAGACGAAACTCTACCTATTCTCACCCCAACCGATTTCATCAACACGCTTGATCACCCAGAATTAGCTCTTCCTGCCGAGCTAAATGATGATTTGGCCACTCGGCTCAAAACACTTCGTGACGAAAACTATCTCATCTTGCTTATGACGGCTGGCCCAGCCGACGCTTGGCTTCGTCAAATTTTCCAAACTTAGTGTGTTATAATAAATAAAATGGGTGGTTTTTGGAAAAAGCAAGTTAAGAATGGTAATCAGGAGCAACGTTCTCAGCATTTTTTAAACTTCATTAAATCTATCCGCACTTGGCAACTGGTTCTCATTTTAATTCCTCTCCTCTTTATCACCGCTACTTTTTTACGCTTCGATAATCTAAAAATGCAAGAATTAAAAGCCGCCGTGCTAGAAGCAGACAGTGCTAATGAGGATCAAAATGGCGAACTTAGCGAGGGAAAAACCAAAAAAACACAGTCCGAAATCAATGCTGAGCTAGCAGTGAAAATTAAAGAATTAAAAACCTACACCGAATCGCATACCGTAGTTAATTTTATGGATAAAAACGGTCGCACGGAGCTAGTTTTTGGTTCCGGCCCTTTCTATCTTGAACATCAGTATAACCGGCTTGCTACCGAGGCTCTAAAAAAAGCCCAGGCTCTCGCTGCTACTGTTAGCGACCAAAACCCAAACGGTAACATCTATGCTCGGGCCAACGAAATCTGTCGCCCACAAGCAATTCGTAATGGCTGGCGCTGGAATTCGGCCCCCTTCATAGCCTGCATGACTAATGAAATCGCTAAGTTTCCCACCACCGACCGCCTCACCGAGCAGATTTCCGCCACTATTCCCTCTACCGCCCTCTTCCGCTATGATTTTGTCTCACCAGTCTGGTCTCCTACCCCAGCTGGCTTCGCACTCACACTCTCCCTGTTGCTGATAATTATAATTATTATTCGTCTCATCACCTGGTGCTTGCTCCGTATTGCCTTGCTCTTCTTGAAGTAGCACACCTCTAATAATTATCCCTAGCAACTACCTCTAACGCACTTCTCTTTCTAGTATACCCTCCTTTCAAAAAACTAGCTCACCCCAATCGGAATGAGCACTTTTCTCTATAAACATCTTGACATAAGATAGAAACCCCTATAAGATAAGACTATATAAACTTAAGGAGGAAATATGGCCTACAGCATTACTAACAGCAAAGGCATCACTTACTACTTGCACAAATCAGAAGTTACTCTACGTGGCGGTAAACCACAGACTATCTACTTCTTCACTAAGACCGAAAACGGTGGCAAAGGCACTCCATGTGATCTTCCTGAAGACCGCCAAGTTAACGAAAACCCACGCAACGGTTTCTTGACTCTCTCAAAGAAGAAATAATTTTAGAATCGAGTTCACCGAGCTTAAAAGTTAAAGACTAAAAGCTCTAAAAATAAAAAAGGCGCATCTATAAATGCGTCTTTTTTATACTAAATCTGGTGTATTTATGCAGTGCCACCTAAACATATTTTAGCGCTAGCAAGTAATATAAGAAATATGAGTTTTTTCATTAGCCCTCCAGAAAACAGACGCCAATGTTGCTTGAATAAAGGTTATTTGTAAGTATTAAGCTGACATTTTGAGTAAAATGGTGCATAATAAAATTATGAGTCAGAATGTTATGCTAGTTGGTTGCGGACCGCATGCTCGTAGGGTTTATATGCCAGCGTTTTTTCTCCAAAAGGAATAGATATGCAGGAACTTACCTATAAATATTATAGAAAAAAGGGAACCAAAGTAGTTTATATGATTCTACATGGTGGCGGACCAGTGGGAGTAGAGACCGATTTTATATCATCTATATTTGATGCCATTGCAGCCACTAAAAACAGTGTACTATGTTTTAACTTTCCGTATTGCGAGAGAGGAGAAGAAACTTCGAGCGGCCCAGAATTAAAAGAGGAGATAGATGCGCTCAAGCGAGCTGTCGATTTTGCTTATCTTGAGGGGTTTAGTAAAATTATAATTGTTGCAAAATCACTCGGTAGTATTATTGCTAGTTATTATCTCGAACAATATCCAGATAGCCAAATAGAGCTTTTAGTCCTTGGGTACATCCCGAGTGAGACTAAGCAGAGAGCTATTTCGAACAACTTGAAGCTAGTCATTCAAGGCACAAATGATCGTTTCGCATCTCCAATCGAAGTCAAAAAGAATGTCGGCAGTCTGGTTGAGGTCATTGAAATCATAGATGCGGACCATAGCTATAGGAATAGTAAAAAGGAACCAGTCTATCAAGAGACTGCCATCAAGGAGTTGATAAAGTGGGTCAAAAAATAGTTTCAACGAATTTTTAAGCTCAGTATTCTGAAGCTTGGTTCACCTTTGGCGAACTAAAAAAGGCGCATCCATAAATGCGTCTTTTTTATGCTAAATCTGGTGGACTATGCAGGGCTAAATGTGAACCCTATTTACTCTTGATGACTCTAGCTATCAGCTCTTCCATCATCTCATAATCGTAGTAAAAAGTCTTATCACTAGCCTGTATCATTTCTTCTGGAGTAATGCCATCAAAGTTGACTAGGTAGCCCACTCTTGATGCTAGCTCTCTGATAAATAACCTCTGGACTCTACCATTACCCTCCCTAAACGGGTGGATAGTATTAAGGTCGAGAAGACATAGTTAAGCAGCCACTCTCCTGTGTTTCGCGAGGGCTAACTGAAGAGCTTTTTTGTAAGTGGTTTTACCATTTAAGCAGTCCATCATAGTCTGTTTTTCGTGCGCAGATAATTTCATACCCTCCAGCCTAAGGTTGGAATCTACAAAGCTAATCATCTCTTCGTTCTTATTCATACGCCTATTATACCATATCTTTGTGTATTCCTCTAGTTCTAGGTGGGAAGTTTATGACTTACAACACCCCATCAAAATCGCCCGAAAAGTGTTTGTGAACCTGTATTTAGACGACCAAAAAAGGCTCACTTACCTCTGTAAGGAACCCTTTGATAGTGTCGTTTCAATGTCTGAAAACCTTACTGGTGGGGGCAGCTGGGCTTGAACCAGCGACCAATCGGTTATGAGCCGACTGCTCTAACCACTGAGCTATGCCCCCAGCAATCTATGAAATTATACCATAAACTGCTATAATATCTAAGCATAAAGGATTTAAATGGTAGATCAACGGAGTAGGAAAGAACGGCTTGAGGTGAAAGCTCGTCGCCTAAAAGCGAAGTTTCGCCAAGAGATTTTGACGCCCGAAAAATTTATCCTCGTTTTAGCGCCACTTTTTCTTGGACTTTGTCTGCTTGGCTCAATTTCCAATCTCTCTAGAAACTGGTCTCTGCAACAAGAGGTGAATAGCAAGGAGGTAGAATTGGCTTATTTGAAGCTCGAAACCGACAATTATGAGTTAGAAAATCAGTATTACGCTTCCGAAGAATACCAAGAATTGGCTGCTCGTCGGCTTCAAAACAAACAATTTCCAAGCGAAACTCTAGTCTATTTACCGAAAAACACTGAATCGGCCCGTCGCAAGCACCAAAAAACCACCTCAGCTGAACAAGCTATTCGCAACGAAAAAACCAATTTTGACCAGTGGATGTCTTTTCTCTTCCACCTGTAGTCCGCCCCCTATATTCGTAATTATTTGTTCCTCGATCAGTAGGTTTAATTAGCTCACACGCAAATAACTTTTTAAACATAATCGGTTTCATACTTGCTAAAAATAAGAAAAAATAGTAAAATAAAGACAATGAATATTAAAAGATTACAACATCTTATCGATAAGGCTTTTGAACGCGAAGAAAAAGCTAAAGTAAATACACGAGTGGCTAACCGTTAGTTGGTTTCCTTTCTGATAATATAGGAATTTAGGAGGTATTATATAATGTCTAAACAAAAAATTAATCAATTTGTCGGATCTATTGGAGCCGTTATTGGAATCGCTGTCTTTATTGCATATATTCCACAAATCATCGCAAACCTACAAGGGTCAAAAGCTCAACCATTCCAACCACTATTCGCAGCAGTTTCTTGTTTAATTTGGGTAATCTATGGTTGGACAAAAGAACCTAAAAAAGACTGGATTCTTATCATTCCCAATGCAGCAGGAGTGATCTTAGGCGGTTTAACTTTTCTTACTTCTTTATAAAAAATATATAAACAAAACCAGCAACTTCATAAAAAATTGCTGGTTTTTCTTGACGTCCAGGCATCTGCTAATCTGCCAAGTCTCTTAATGTTGCACTTGAGGGCTTAATCTAGCAAGTTATTGACTTAATTTTATTATAAGTATAATTGCTTGTCCCTCGATCAGCAGGCTTAACCAGCTCACACGCATTCAAGATATTTTAAGCATGAAAAAGGCCCCAGTATTCTGGAGCCTTGCGGAGATTTGTTGATATTTTTCAGTCGCCTTTCCATTCCAGGAAATTAAATCCTTTTATTTCAGGCTTCTGAAAAGGGTCTGGATTCTTTAGACTCTTAACATATCTTATGACTTTCTCTAACCTCAGTAGTCCATTTTTTGGGATAGTTATCCCATTTTCTTTATCTACTAAAATGGAGCCTTTCCAATCTCGGAATGAGGCAGCATATATAAGAGCACCTTCTGGATATGGGGTATCCAGTGTTCCTACTCCAATATAGTATTCGCTCTTATCCTTATGCTGCAGACTTGTACTGATTTCTACGACATAGTTACCAAAAGCAAAATTTACTATTGCGCCATTATAGAACTCGTCAAAAGACTTTACGGCATTACTGTAGGATTCGTAATCGAATACGCCTTTTTTGACGTATTTCATGATACTAACTGTCTTCACCTTCTTCTTTGCCTTCTTGGACTTTTTTGCTTCTTTTTTCTTTGCCTTTTCAGGCTTAGACGTCTTCGTATTGGCGCCATTTTCAGTGGTCTGTTCTATCGCTGCCGGAGTCAATACGTTGTTAACGACACCCTCTTCAGTGGTCTGTTCTATCGCCGCCGGAGTTGCCGTATTGTTATCGGCATCATCGGTCTCGGCTAACGCTGGAACGCCATTACAAGCAAATAATAAAGTCAACATGGTTACTAAGCAAAAAATAATGAATGGTTTTTTCATAAGCACACCTCCTTAATGTACTCCGGCATCTAGCCGGCGGAATCGGGCGGAATTGCCCTAGATGATTTAATTATAGCACATTTCAATAAAAAATGCAAGCATAAGTTATTGACTTAATTTTTTAGATAAAATATAATCATAAGTAGTATGGGTAGTGAAGGTCAAAATAGCCCAAGTCAAACCTCTGGCACTGAAAGAAAACGTCCATGGGAGATTTTTCCTGAAGCAGAAATTTCTGCTATTGAGAAGAAAAAGAAGCAACTGGACCTGCATGAGAGAAAACACCTACGTAGAGAAAAATATAAAACTAAGCTTATTAAACTAAAACAGCTTGCTAAAACACATAAAATTATAGCTACAATTTTTGCGGTAGCTTTTTTGGGCATACTTATAACATTTACTTTTTTTTGTATTATTCAGCCAATTAGGACACACCTCTTAATGCAACCTAATCTTGAACAGCAAGACGGTGATGATGCTGAGGGCTCTAATAGTGAAGAAGACTCGGAAGATAGCCAAATTTTAAAATATACACTCAAGACGGCACCAACGCCAGAAGTTGCTTATATGGTTGCTGTGACAACACTTAAGCCAATTTTATTAAACGGTATCATGGATACTGAAACGGTCAATTTTTCAAAATTCGAAGACAACTATAATGCTTTCAGTAAAACCATTGAAACCGAATATGAAAAAATCTGCTATTATCTTGCAATGATTGATTCCATGTTTGCTTTCGAGTCCGACTTTGGTTCCGCTCGCGCAGCCTATTTGCTGGAACGTTTTGACGAAAAGAAAATGAATTTGGATAAGACTCAATACTACTTTTATTTAGAGGTACGTATCAGCTATGCTAACTACAAAAAAGATGATGCTACCGTCAAAACATATCTTGCCGAACGTAATGCTAAATATCCTCCAGAGGACAGCTATATTGATAGCGAAACTGGGGAAATAATTAAAGATAAAGAGCTACTCAAAAAGATCAAGGATGAATTCAGCAATGTTTAAAAAAATAATGAGCGTTAATGTTCTAAAATTTGTTTTAATTTTAGCTATTATCTTTATAATTCTATTATTCAACGTTACTGGTAATTCATTCGCAGAAGGAAGGAGAACCAATGTTAATACTAAGGATGGTGGCGTTGGTAGATGGTGTACTACTGGCAACTGCTATAATACTGACTTAAATGGTGCCTTTTGGATTAAGGTACCAATGAATGGCAAAAAAAGAACGATCTCGGATATATTGAGTGATAAAAATAAAAAAGTTGCGTATGTTACAAAATATCAAACCGTATCCAGATGTAAGAAAGATGTATATATTTTCGTCTCGCGACTTTCTAAGGGTGGGCTTGCTGGGGCAATCGATTCAGATACTGTTAAGTCAAGAAAAGATCGTAACGGATGGGATAAAAAATGGAAACCGAGCGATGCCACTATAGTGACGGATGAGGAAGCGGAAGACGAGTTTAACAAATATAAAAAAGAATTTATGAGCAAATATGAACAGAAATTTAGAGGTACGCATCTTGGATGGTTTTGTGGCAGTAGTGGCACTACTAAGACTCCATCTTATACTACTGGTAGCGAACCTTCTAACAGCACTCCCGAGCCGGTCTTTGTATCCGAGTGTCATGCTGATAATACTCGTGAATGGGGTGATACTCGAAGTAGGATCGCTGTTCGTAACGAAACCTTGGATGGTAAATCTTGGACAGCTAAGGACGGCCGCCAGGGTCTTCCTACTGATTCCGGTTGGACTGATGGTGGAAGTAAAACTTTTACAATCGCAAAGCCGGGTGATGGCATTAAGTTTAAGCATGAATTCTGTGCTGGTGATCGGTTTGTCCGGCGCACTGCGCATAGTGACTACGTTGGTTATGACGAGCCACATGATCAGATATTTAATATCACTCCAAACACTTTTCAAATTGGTGCCAATAAGGAAAAATATACCTTCGGCAACGGCATCGATTGGGTAAATAAAAAAGGAAAATCTATCACCGCCTATGAAGATCTTTTTGCTGGTCCAGGTAAGCCGAACGGCGTTTCCCTTACCTACAATGGCTATGGTATATCAGTTGATTCACCAACTTCTGATAACAAAGATTATAAATGCGCTAAGTATGAAGAAGATAACCCATACATTAAAGGCACCTATCAAATCCCAGGCTTTGATACTGGTAAATGTAAATCTTCCGAAAAAACAGAAGAGTCTAATCCAGTCGGTCATACGATCGAGCAATGGCATGATTTTAATAGAGTAAGAGTCTGGGAGGCTTATTCTCATGATCGAGCTGGCGGCTGTGGTTGTAATCTTAATGACGCTAGGCTTATCAAATCATATGAACGTGAAAAGTATGGCTCTAAAATCGGTCATTATTTGGGCTATCGCACTGCCTGGAACTGTAATAACCCAACGGAAACTAGCTGTAATTGGGAGTGCTACGAGTCTGACGTATATGGCCGCTGTCTCCGTGGTGCCTACAGGCATTATTTCTATTCTCTAACAGGAGGATCCATGAAGGTAAAATACGAGACTCGTCAAGAAGACTTAGGTATAGCCAGAAAGAAAGCCAGTGTCTATGTTCCATATAATTACAGTACCACTGTTGGTTCCTATATTGATAAAAATGACACCTTATTTCAAGGTACAATTGTTGAAAATAACTTTGAGTGGGAGGTGGAGCCTCGTAAAAACGACAAACTTTCAGATTTTGAATATGCCACTGTTACTCCACCTAATACTGAGGTTAAGATGGTAGAGTTTCTTTATCATCCAGATAATAAAAAGGTTGAAGGCAACAAGTTTACTAAAGACGATCCAGCCACCTTCTTTAAGAAAAAAGGTGCCATCGTCACAAATTCTAAAACCATTGAAACTGGTAATCAAAATCCGACTGGCTCTTATGACGGTGCGAAAACCTCTACTGGAGCAATGACGTCTGTTGTTCCTGATAACGACGAGTGGGTGGGTTATAAGTACTGTGTTGCAGTCGGCATCTTCCCATCCGATTCCCATGATGATGTTAATGGTCCAGGCTCAAATAATAGTCTCGAAATGCAATATACTTACGGTAAAGGTGCAATGGATGCTGGAAGCTATTGGAATGTTTCTGGTGCTACTTGTCGCACTATCTCGAAAAAGCCATCGCTGCAGGTTTGGAACGGTTCAATTTATACTAATGGCGCAGTTAATACCTATGTTTCGCAGAAAATTGTTAACGCAAAACTCGGCAGTGACATTAATGCTCAAAAAGATCTCTTTGGCTCCTGGACCGACTATGCCTTGATTGTTGGTAAGGATATCAATGGCATGGTATCTGGCGCTACACTTGGTTTTAATAACAGTCGTTATGATCTTTCGGGTAATGGCGGGCAGCCAGATTCGTCCGATATTGATAAAAAGCTCAACCCTCTCACTATTGCTAACCAAAACACCTTCGGCAATAGCGGCATCAACGCTAGTACCGCCGTTAATATGAACCTCGAGCGCCTCCGTTCTCGTTATAGCGAGAAAGCTAGCAACTTGGCTAACAATGAGACTAATACCGGCTCTCAGTCAGCCATTGTCTCTTCAAAAACCGGCATGCAATTCGTTTATCATAATGGTAATCTAAAAACTTCAGAGCTTGCTATTCGACACTCCGGTACCGCGCCAAATCAGACTACCTACCGTGACCGTAACGGAAATCTTGTTAAGGGCCTCGGTGATGGTAAAAACGATAACACTCTCGTCATCTACATTAAAGGCAATCTCATTATCGACAATAATATCTGTCTTGGTGATGGCTGCAAGGGAACTGGCATGCAACTTATCGACTATGGTTTGAATCGCAAAACTAATTCGGCCGCTAAGCTCCCCCAAGTTCTTATCTTTGCCGACAATATCAGCATTGCTGAAAATGTTACTCGCGTTGATGCTTGGCTGATTGCACAAGATGGCGAAATCAATACTTGTGCTGAACATACTCCAAATAGCGTGGTAGCAAAAGATGCAAGGCAACGCTTTGCTGATGGTAACTGTGATAAAACTCTGATGATAAATGGCCCAATCTATGCCTATGACCTAGTCTTGCCACGAACCGCTGGTGCTACCCACGGCTACAGTCCGTCTAATCCATCCGACGTACTATATCGTCAATTCGGTGCGGTTGGTAATGCTAACGATGCTAATCTCGGTTCCGCAACTCCGGCTGAAATCTTCAACCTTCGTGCCGATGTTTATCTCTGGGCTTACAACCAAGCGCAGCGTTACTCCGAAGCCATCGTTACTTATAAACGTGAACTTGCTCCGAGGTATTAAATATGAGTAAGTCCTCGATCATTATTAACTATCGCAAACTCTTTTTTGAGGTTATCTTTTCGCTCACCGTAATTTTTATCGCCCTCCTCTTTGTCCTCTACCCGATTCTTAAAGAAAAAGGTGCCTTTGATCAAAATGACCGTTACGAGCAGTTTAAGGGTATTCTTGATGAGGTTGATAACTACGATTACTCAAAAGGCCGCAACCGTGAACTTGAAAAGAAGCTCGACCAAGGTTTTGCTAACTCCGTTTCGGACCTTAAGGCCTATTACTATGAATTAGCTCGGGGTACTTATTACTGCCACATCGGCTACTTCAATACTGCAAAAGATGCCTTTGAATATCTTGCGCTCTATCAACTCCCAGACGAGCGTGAGCAACTTGACTATGAGGCTCGTAAAGTAGTCTGTAAAAGGAAAGAAGCGGAGCAAAATCATGAATAAATTAGTATCTTTGAAAAAAACTAAACGCGGCTTCACTATTATTGAGGTTTCATTATTTTTGGCAATTTCCGGCCTCCTCTTTGCCTTTGTTATTTCCGATACGGCTGGTCGCACTGCGCGTCATCGCTATAACGATACTGTTACCGATCTTGTAGAAGAGATTCGCAACGCCTATTCCGCTACCGCCAATGTCGCCAACGAGCGCACTGTTGAAGATGCCAGTTTCTTCTGCTCAATTACTACTGCCTTCAACGAATATGGCGGTCTCTTAGTTAATTCTCCAACCAACGATTTCACTACTTCAACTGGTAAAAAGACCGACAATCAGCCAGGTCGCACTCGTTGTGCCATTTATGGACAACTCATTACTTTTGGTGAGCCAACCGATGAATCTGATAGCAAGAAAGATGCTATTTCTGTAATCCGTCGCTATACTGTAGTCGGTCTCGCAGCTGAGGGTCAAATCGATACTAAAAACGCCATCGGCAGTGACGATGTTTTAAAATCGCTCGAAGCAGTGGGTGCTAACATCGTAACTATTAAGCAAAAGGATAGCACTATTTCAAACAATACTGAATGTTCAGTTTCAACTATCGGCAACAGCGCTGCCCATAAATTGCAGTGGACTGGTCGAGTTGAAAACCGCAATGATCGCAACACTTATCGTGGCGCCATCTTGATTGCGCGTTCACCAATTTCTGGCACCATCCACACTTATCTTTACTCATATTATGGTGAAAACTTTGATAATACCGATGGCGTTGCCTTGCGAGATAATCCGTCTGACGACTCCGCCTTTCTTGTTCAGGATTGGCTTAAAAGCATTTCCTCCAACAATCCGCGCTGTTCTAGTCTTTACAACCCAAGCGGCTATTTCGTCAATAAAGCGATTCGTTCCAATCAATTCATTAAAGATAAACAGCTCGATCTTTGCGTTGGCTCGGAAGATTTACCAACCATCAGTAATAAGCGTCGTGCCGTTCGGATTCATGGTGGTGGTTCTACTGAATCGTCTGTTGAGCTACTCTCAGAAACCGACTCTCTAACAACATGTAAGGTGGTAGAATGAAGAAACTCAGTCAAATTTTAAAACGCGGCGACACTATTTTGGAAGTCACTTTTGCGATTTCAGTATTTTCGCTTGTCTCAGTTTTGTCGCTTCAGCTGATGGACCGTGACGTTGCAATCATCCAAGGCGCACTTGAATCTGAAATGGCTCGCAATGAAATCGATGCTCAAGCTGAAGCACTCCGCTTTATCCAAAATTCCTATGCTTCCGAACGTGAACTTTCTACTTCGAAACGTGAATATGAACGCCTCTGGCTTAAGCTTTCGCGCGATCAAAATACGAACATTGATAGTCGGGCCGGTAGCGGTATCGCTAATGAGCCATCCAGTATTTCTCAATACACTTCTGTCGCTTGCTCGAAATACTATGACCAAAATAATAGTAACGAACCGCTACATAACATTTTTCAAGATCGTGCATTCGTGATAAATACTAGAAATCTCAATCCGCAGGACATTAACTCTACGATTATTCAGGCTAAAACTAACAATATCAATAATACTGAATTATTCAAAAATAGCACGCTTCATCCTCGTTTGATTTACACTAACTATACTTCTCCGGCGGCAACCACTGATGATGCAATTCTATCTGAGGGGCTGAATAATCCAACCTACGCAGCACAATTTTCTACCTCTAGAACCTATGATCGTGTATTGCGTGCTGAGGGTATTTGGGTGATTTCTGCTCGTGCCCGCACTGTCGGTTCCACTGATGAATCGCCAGAGTTTTACGACTTCCATATTCGCACTTGCTGGTTCGCTCCAGGTCATGAACGTCCATCTACAATTGCTACCACTATTCGTTTATATAACCCAGAATATATTGAGGCTCAAACCAATGGAAAATAGTACTAAAAAAGGTTTTACTTTAGTCGAATTATCACTTGCTATTGTGTTCATTTCGATTTTATTGCTTACAATCGGTTTTCTCACCGTGCACATTACTTCCGTCTATCAAAAAGGTTTAGCGATGAAAGCAGTTAATGCTACTGCAAAAGAGTTAATTGACGACGTCTCTCGCTCCATTGCTGGTTCACCAGTTCGTTCCGCTAGTAGTCTTTGTTTAGAAAAATACTCTGGTGGTAGTAATCCTTCCTCTGCCTATATTGACTGTGTTAACGACAATGCCAGAAAAATGATTTATCAGCAACGTTACGGACTTGTTTCTATCAATAAAAAAACACCCCAACTTGTTCCGACTAATGGCGTATTTTGTACTGGTCGCTATTCCTACATTTGGAACACTGCCTATGTTCTAAATCCAGATAACTATGAAAATAAAGGTGACCCAGTCCATTTCCGAGGTAAATTTAATGGCGATCAGAATTACCGTCTAAAGAAAGTCGCTGATTTCGGACGTAAACTTTGTTTGTCTCATATGGATACCGACCGCTACGCCTACAATAGTTCTGCTGAATACAGTATTAACGGCAACCCTACTAGCGTTGAACTGTTAGATAATTCTGAAAATGATTTAGCAATCTATGACTTTAACATCTTTAAACCCACTATTCATCATCTCACTAGCTCCGCCTTTTATTCCGGTACTTTTATTTTAGCCACTCTTCGCGGCGGTATTGATATCAATTCGACTGGCAACTTTTGTTCTAACCCAGAAAATAGCCTCAGTACCGATTTCTCATACTGCGCAATCAATAAATTTAATTTCTCCATGCAAGCCGCTGGCGAAAAAACGGAAAGGTAAACATGAAACTAGATTTTAACCAAACTAAACGCGGTGGCGCCTCAATGTTTGTTGTGATGTTTACTGTCATTATTCTCTCCATCATCACACTCAGCTTTACTAGATTAGTGCTTTCCGAGTCCCAAAAAACCTCCGACACCGACCTCTCTCAATCCGCCTACGATTCTGCGCTTGCGGGTATTGAAGATGCAAAAATTGCACTTCTACGCTACCATGCTTGTCTTGATCAGGGTTATCGTCCATTTGAAAATAGCTCGAATGACTGTGAGCGGATTATCTACCATATGCAAAAGGGAATTAGAGAAAATGATTGTTCGACGGTTAGTAATGTCCTGCGTCGCGAAGCTAATGCTGAAACTAAAAATGGTGTCGTGATTCAGGAGACTCAAAATTCTACCGACGTTGGCAATAATACCAATATGCTCCAAGCCTATACCTGCGTGACGATTAAAGAGGACCTCGAGGACTATCGTACTACTCTCGACCAATCTAGCCGCATGCGTATTATTCCAATTCGCTCCGAGCATATCGACAAAATTAATAATATCCGACTCAAATGGTTTTCTAAAGCTAACTTTAATAAAGCCTTTAATTCTCATGGAATTGGCGGCTACTGCGAACCGTTCTACCCGAATGGTCAGTGCAATGGTTCCTACCAGGCACCTCCAACCGTCTCAGTTCGCTTCATTCAAACCGACGAGTATTTTGATTTCTCTGAATTATCTTTATCGAGAACTGAAGATCAAACTAATACTGGTCAGCTCTATCTCGTCCCCTCAAATCATAAAGGAGTTGGCGAGATTGACGCTAAAGCTTGGGGCGAATCTGCCAATAAAGGTGAGAATCAACCGCTTACCGTTAGGTGTGACAGTAGTTTTGAATGGATTTGCGACGTAAAAATCAATTTACCGAAAACTTTTAATAATAGCGGTAATCGCAACGATGCCAATACTTATTTATTGGTTTCGTTGCCTTATGGTACACCAGAAACTGACCTATCTGTTCAAACCTATGCTGGCGATACACGCTATGACTTCACTGGCGTTCAAGCTCGCGTTGATTCTACTGGCCGCGCTAATGATCTTTATCGTCGCATCGAAACTCGCGTTGAATTAGTTGATACTTATTTTGCCTATCCAGAATTTGAAATTACTATGAATCCAAATTCCACTAATCCAATCAATAAATCATTTGACGTTACCTTTAAATGTTGGTTATCTAACAACGGTGTGGTTGCTGATGAGGATTGTGATAACTCTTACGAAGATGTCAATTACTCTGTAGATTCTGATAATCCATAGACCAAAAAAAAGACGGCCTTTGGGCCGTTTTTTGATTCTAAACGTGGTGGCGGGGGTTGGATTTGAACCAACGACCTTTTGGTTATGAGCCAAACGAGCTACCAGGCTGCTCTACCCCGCGATATTAAATTACCTCTCTATACTAACACACTTTGACATAAAAGTCTAGTGGTATTATAATAATGTTTATGCTTAAGCGACCACAACAGGTAACGGCTTCTTCGAACTCTTTTTTAAAAAGATTCGCTGCTTTTCTGAAAAATCTGAAAAAATACACTAAAAACCATCCAGCTCTCGTCGCAATTTTTACTACGGCCCTCTTTATTGCCGTCCAACTTCCCGTGCTTTTTCAGCATGAAATTTGGTTAGACGAGGGAATTAGTTGGGAATTGTCTAAACAAATCAATTTACAAAACATCTACGAGGTAAATGCTGCCGAGCCACACCCGGTCCTTTGGCAAGTTATCCTCGCCCCCTTTTCTCAAAATCACTTCCCAGCCATTACCCTCGGCTTTATCTCGCTAACATTTGTTGCTCTTGCAGTTTTCTTGCTTGTTCGTTATGCCCCGTTAAATTATTTTACTAAGCTAATTTTTATTCTTTCCTCCGGATTTTTCTATTTTAATCCAATTATCGCTCGCGACTACTCGCTTATTCCGCTCGCCATTTGTCTGATTTGTCTCACTTATAAATCTCGTCATCAAAAACCTTTATTTTATAGCCTTGCCCTTGTGTTTCTCACTCAAACACACTTTTTAACCTATGGCCTTGCCGGTATTTTAATCCTTGGTTTTATTTTTGAAGAGCTATTACAAAAAAACCAATCATTTTTAGTTAAACTTCGTCATCTCGTATTTTTCATTATTCCAATCATCCTCTCTCTGCTTTCAGTCGCTCCGCTCGTTTTTAGTTCAATGCAGTATCAAGCAATTCTGAATGGCTACACTCGTACCCATGAGCTTCCATCTCTTGTCCAGACTTCCTTTGCTCAACATGCCATCCAAACTTATTTTGGCTTCTATGTCAGTGCCCTCGAAGTAGTTGTCTATGTTGCACTTATTCTAGTGCTTATTAACGCCCTTGCTGAAAATCTAAAACTCGGGCTTTATTTATTAGTTTCGCTTGCTTTCTGGGTTTTTTGTCTCGTCTTTATTTATGATGGCTATTCGGTCTTCTATCAAAAAGTCTCCATTGTTACCTTAGTTTTTATTGCTACTGCTTGGCTATTTAAGTTAGAGGGAGAAAGCTCTCGGCCTAATTTTGTTTCAAAATTATTAAACTTTTCAGAAATTATTAAATTCTTCCGCCTCTATGCTATCGCTCCAACCGGCATCGCACTGGTCTTTCTAGTCGCCTGTTCCGTTCCGTTCACGATAGCATTTGCTAAAAAAGATTTTCATTCGGCTTTTTCTGGTAGCCGCTCTACCGCCCAATTTATCAACAAGCAGGTTGAGTCAGGCTCACTCATCATTGAAGCAGACGGTCAAGTTGCTACGAATACTTTTAATGCTGCAGTATTGGCGCAGCTTAATAATCAGGTTACTTTTTACAATGTTCCGCTTCGTACTAGTGATGATTATTATTTGAAGCTACGCTATGCTTCCGCCGACAAAAAAGCTCTTCTTAACGACGGCTTTAATGAGGAAGAATTGGCTACTTTTTTACGGGATGCCACTTTAAAATATGACCATATTTATTATGTAGATAGCATTCCAGGTTGCGGAAATGCAAAATCGTATAATCACGAAATTTTAAATGCCTATCCGATGGTGCGTGTGCTTGGTGGCGAAAAATATCTCACACCGACTGAACGCCCAGCTAAAGTTTATAAAATTAAATAAAACTCTACTTTAAAATTAGATTTTTACAGCCCCGACATACTTGGATAAGCTACAATAAAAGAAACTGTGCTGACCAATAAAAATAGCCAAATTATTTTTCGAGTTTTTGGTATTCGATAAAATACATTAACGATTGCAAGTAGTGCAAATATGCTTGCTGGTAAGTAATGATACAGAAACATTGTGCGTCCAATCCATGCATAAGGCAGCCATAATGAACAATAGCCAAGCAGAATAAATAATGATTTTTTGTCGCGTTTTCTGATGGCAAAAAAGGCGGTGATTAGCAATGCTAAAATCGAGCTATATATCAATATAGTGTTTCCCATGAGCATAATTTTGCTACCATCATAGATGCTATATAATATTGGCTGCGCTGCCACTGGCCAGGTGTACCATTTTGAACCGTATGGATGCGGCTCAAAAGCTGAAGCATGAAACTCGTATAAATTTGTGCCCTGGTTTATTACATCACTTGGCGTTGTAGCTAAGGTCGTTTTTGAAAAACCTAAGTAGGAACTAAAATAAATTACTGCTGGTATGAGAATAAAACAGCAACCACTAATTAAGCATAACAGTAGTGCTCGTTTAATTTTAATTTTCCAATCAATTTTTAGTTTTATTTTTTGATAAAAATGATAAAGCCATAATCCAAGTAGTCCAATTCCAGCGAATGCCCCCGACCATTTTATGGAACAGGCTGCGCCAAAGCAAATTCCTGCACCAATCATGAATCGAAGTTTATCGGAGTTAATATATTTCAGCATGAAGAGGAAGGCTAAAATCGTAAACAAACACAAATAAGAATCGACTGTACCCAGTCTAGTTTGAGCAAAATGTAACCCAGATAATGCTACTAAAATTGCTGCCACTCGCGCATAGGCTGAACTTTTAAACAATTCTTTGGCTAACCCATAGACTGCGATGATAATTAGCGTCCCCGCCAGTACTCCCGCTATCCGCCAAGTGAACGGCGTCATTCTGCCAAGTAATTTAATGGGTATTGCTTGTATGATTTTTCCGAGTGGTGGGTGAGTGGTTTCGTATCCGACTTGTCCTATCGCAAATTGATATGCTGTTTGCGCAAAATATACCTCATCAAAATATGATGAATTGGTCGCCGATGGATTTAGTTTTACGGCTGACTGTTCGTCTGTTAGATTTACGATTTTTTCTTGGCCTAAAAATCCTTGATAATAAGTATAAACTTCAATCGGTATTTTTGTATTGCGCTCAGCCACCGCTACTTCGCCTAGTTCAATCGTCCGCTGACTCATATTTTTTATGAAGATCGCACCCGCGCTATGCTCAATTTCGACTTTGCGCCATCTGAACGGACCATCTACGGCAAAATCTTTGAAGTCAGAGTGTGTTAAGTAGTTTGAGGTGCATTCATTCTCATTCCAAGCCTGCGCTAGCTCAAAATCATTCTGCGTAATTCCGGTATAAAATATCAATTTTGGTTCGTGGACCTTCTTTTTTAATTTAATCGCAATCACTTCTTCTGGTCTTAGTTTATAGAAAGTTTGCGGTGCGGTGTCATCGCCTAAATTAAAGATCGCTACGGCCGAGTAGAGAATTATTAGTCCCGCTAAAAAGATAGCATCGAGTACTCGTTCTCGCATTAAAAATTTTTTCAGCTTGGTTAGCGCACCCATTTTTACGCTCGCGTTCCACGCCTTGCTGCCAGTCTTACTGCTTCGCTCCAAGCATTTGCTACGTGTGGTGTTGTTGCGATATCAACTAGTTTTAAGTCAGCTCGCATCGCCATCACTAATTCTTGAATCATTAAATCTGCGTTTGGCGCTACGATTGTTGCCCCAATTATTTTATCTTCACGATTCGTTACAATTTTAACAAAGCCGTCTTGATAATCATTTACATTTGCTGCCGCAACTGACGCTAATGGCAGTAGTGTCTGCTTATACTTCAAATCGCGCGCCATACATTCATCTTCCGTTAATCCAATCGCCGCCACTTTTGGAAAAGTGTCAGTCATTCTCACAAAACCTTTATAATTTACAGTATTTTTTGCCCGATGAATGATATTAGAAACTGCCGTCATGGCTTCATGTACTGCTTTTTCGGTTGACGAAATATCTGCCACTTCCAAGCGTTTTTCGCTCGTTGCATCCGCTGCATCTCCACAGGCAAAAATATGCTTTGCTGAACTTTGCATCATCATATTAACGCGAATACCGCTCTGACTAAACTTTACCCCAGCGTTATTTAATCCGAGATCTACTGCTGGTGCTGAACCGGTAGCTAGTACTACTGCCTCGACTTTTACTGATTTATTTTGACCTCCCCGCATGAATTGGACTTTTATTACATTCGCTTTTCGGCCCGAAGGTAAAACTTCTTGTCCGGCCTTTGTCGTTGCTACCACTCTTGAGCTAGTTAAAACTTTAATTCCAAGTGTTTTTGAAAAACGTGATTCAATTACTTCACCTGCTTCTGGATCTTCTTTTGGTAAGAGTCGTTCTGAGATTTCGGTCAATAACACGGTGGCCCCCATTTCCGCACAATACTCAGCGATTTCACAGCCAGTTGCTCCGCCACCCACTACCATCATCACTTTTGGTATTCGCTTTAATTCAAATACATCCTCGGGCATTAGGCAGCCTGCTTCTTTTGCTCCAGTTATTCCAGGGTCAACCGCTGCAGCTCCCGTGGCCACGATAAATTTAGCTGCAGTGATATTTTTATGGTTGGTAATTGCTAGTTCGTTTGGTCCCACGAATTGAGCGAAGCCACTAATACATTTTACGCCAGCCTCCTCGAATATTTTTTTATCGTCTGCGCCTGCTCGTTTTCTTGCCATTAAATTCCAATTCAAAACGGAAGGATAATTATATCGTAAGTTGGTTGATGAGAGTCCGAATTTTCCCGCTTCAATTGCCCCGAAAAAAGTTTGCGAAAAATGTGCAGCGGCTAAACTAGGAATGTCGCGTCGATTTACGCTTGCTCCGCCCCAGCTCCCCGCTTCAATTAACGCCACTCTTAAGCCTGCTCCAGCTGCCACCATTGCTGCTGTTCCTCCAGCTGCTCCGCTGCCAATCACGGCTAAGTCAAAATCAAATTTTTTCATCTCACCTCCTTCCTAAATAATTTTGTTTTTGCTTTCAAATAAATAAGCTAAATCTGTGTTAAATTTCTTAGTTTCTTTTGCTAGTCGCTGATTTAAGTCTACTTCTGTAACTGCTGCTCTATTTTTACCCCATTTTATAATCGCTTCGGTTACTTTTTTAGCAATAATTTCTGCAGCGCCTGCCTGCATGTTTAAAACTTTTGCCTCGCGCATTATTTCTTGATAAATTCGCTCATCAGTTAACTTAACTGCCACCATTTAGACTCCCACTATTTCGTAAGCAACAATAAAGATTGCTAATGTTAATAATAAAATTCCTGAAACTAGTTTCATAAAATCTTTATTTTTGACGCGCCATTTTTGAATATCTACCACTGTTCTACCATGTCGGATAAAAAATCTTAACGTTGAAAGTGGCAAGATTGCGATGGCTGCGTAAAATAATATGCCAGCGCATTGCAAAAGCAACGGTAACTTTAACACTGAGTTCGCAGCTGCTAGTACTAGCACGAATGAGAATGGCATTTCCGCTAGAGTCGTTAACATGCCGAGACTAAACGCCTCAACTTTACTATCGGTCTTTTTAGCGCGCTGATTGATCAGTCGAGTAACTGATTTTGGTAACCAAAGTTGAGTGGATTGTTTGCTGCGGTAATAAAAAAACCAAATCATCACCGAAACTAGTGTCATGATTGCTGCGATTATAGCTAAAAAGTCGATCGACAATGGTCCATTTGCGATTGTTAGTACTCCAAATGCCATGCTTGCAACCAGTAAGCAATTCATAAAAACTACGCCAAGAACATAGTTTGAAGCTAGCCGTTTTGTAGTTTTTTTAACATGTTTACCTAAACTTTCATGATATAAGAGAAGCATCGCTCCCGTTGCGCATTGTAAAGAAGCCTGTGTCATTGCAGACAACAAAATAATTCCAATTTGCACGGCTAAAACAGGGAATAGGCCTTCCATATGTCAATTATAACACACTTATGCTTAGATTTTTCCGCCTCGCATTGTCTAAAATACAACATCCATCGCTATTAAAAAAGAAAATATCTTGCTTATGCTTGCAACTCTAAAATAATTTGGTAGTATGCGGCCTTGTAAAATAAACGAGGTAATACTATGGTAAAAACATTGTTTTTATTATCAACTTTAGCCCTAATTTTCGCCCCACCAACTAGTCCGCTCATCGCTCAGAGTTCTCTTAAGTCTAAGACGGATTCGGGCGGTGAGAGTTCTTTGAATTTGGGTCTCTCCGGGGAGTCGGATGCTGTTGGTTTGACCTCCGCCTCCTCGGTGCAACTAGCCACTTCTAGTCCAGGAACTAAGATTGTACAGTCTGCTAGAAGACATCAATCTCACCGCAATTTAAGACCTTGTCGTGCTGGCTATTTTCGTGATCCAAGAACTAATTACTGTCGAAAAATCACAACTGTTTTTGTCTCAAAAACGACCATTACAACCGTAACTTATGATATTTGGACTGGACGTAAAACTGTTCATAAAACCTGTCGGAACGGCTACTGGTGGAATAGCCGTAGTGGGCGCTGCAATAGAAGAGTAAGTTGCGCTATCGGTTATATTTGGAATGCTAACACTAATCGTTGTCAGAGAATTGTCTGCCCATTTGGCTTTAGGGTGCAAGATCGCTCAAATGTTTGCCGTCGCATTGTTTGCCAGGAGGGTCAAATTATCAACCAAAGAACTGGTAACTGTATCATCAATCCACACGGCACCTTTAAGGTTTGTAAAAAGGGCTGGACCCTGGACTTACGTACCTTACGCTGCGCGCTAATTGGCACTAAAGGTTCTAATGATCCTCGTTCACTAGCAGCCAAGCGTTCTCAAAAATCCGTCCCGAAAACACCAAAGTTCTGTCCTGCTGGTAAATTCCTAAATCCTAAAACAAATCGCTGCAAAAAATTGCAGGAAGTTCACGAAACTTCCACTGGTAAAACGATCACTACTTATGATCCTAAAACTGGTGAGGCAAAAATTGAAAAAATCTGCCATACCGGTTATACGCTCAGTCAAGATACTAATCGTTGCGTAAAAATTAAAGCTGAAGATTCATCTAACTCATCTAATGCATCCGTCTCGTCTGACAACATATCTAACTCATCTAACGGATCCATCCCGTCCAGTCAAGCATCTTCCTCAGTCTCCGGCTCGTCTTCTACCTCCTTCAATTCTTCTACCGCCTCCGGTCCCAATCCCTCTAGTCAAGACGCGTCCAATAATCCAGATTCTCCTGGTACCGATAAAAATAAAACATCACAAGACCTAAAAACTAAAACTGGGCGGAAATCAAGGAAAAAATCTAGCTCTGGTCACACCACTAGTGTAAAAGATCCAAAGCCCACTACTCTAAAAACCTGTCCTGCTGGTAAAGTTATTAACCCAAGCACTAATCGTTGTAAAAATCTCGAAACCATCTCTGAGTCGACCACCGGTAAGACCATCAGTACTTTTAATCCAGCTACCGGCCAAACTACGACCCGTAAAGTTTGCCACCCTGGTTACGAGCTCAGTCCCGAGTCTAATCGCTGTAAAAAAGTGAAGCAAAATAAGGGGGCCTCAGATAAAATGGAGGTTCCGAAACTGGGAGATAAAGCAAAAGACCATTTTGTTGCTACCGGATCCATTGTTGGCGTGGCTTCGGTTGGGACTGGCTTTGCTATCTTGCAGTTCCGACGCGAAATCCTTCACTTCCTCTTAACTCTCTTTAAAAAGTCCTGAAAAATGTTATAATTAAGTTCATGAAAAAACTTCATGAAAAACTTAATTTAACATTTAAAATCAGCATCGCCCTATTCGGCGTTAGCTTAACTATCGCTCATTTTATCGATCCAGCTGCTTGGCCAAAGATCTATAGTTACCTTGTCACGATCATTCTCCCATTTATTCCAGATTTCCTAAAGTTCTTCGGTATCTATTCTTCGACCCGTCTTCAGATTGCCTTCTCACTCTTTCTTGGTCTTGCCATGGTGGCTGGTATCGATTTTGATCTCTATCGCACCCTCTATATTTTCGGTAATCCTTGTTTCGATAAAGTGGCTCATCTTTCTTCGGGCTTTATGGCTGCCTTCGTTGCCAAGGAAATCCTTGACCAAAACTATGATGGAAGGGAAGTGAAAGTTAGTGGCAGTAAAACTGCTCGTGTTAAACACTATGATACTCGCTTCGCCTGGCTCTTCATCGTTTCATTCGTTGCGCTCACCGCTGCTGGTTGGGAGAGTTACGAGTTTCTTTATGATAAAATCACTGGCGGTTCAATGCAGACGTTGCTCGCTAGTGGCGTTGATGATACGATGTGGGATATTTTAGGTGCACTTAGTATGGGTATTATTGCCGCTTTTCCACTTTCAAAGAAATAATTTTCGAAAAAGAAATAATTTCCCAAAAAATAAGTAGTTTCCCAAAAAAGAAACAATTTTCCTAAATTAGCAGTCTTGACAAACGAGTGCTAAAGGACTACAATATAGTCAAGAATTAGCAGTCAATGCTAAAGAGTGCTAAAAAATGTTAAAAAGAAAGGAAAATTATGGGAAAAATTATTGGTATTGACCTCGGTACAACTAACTCCGCTTTTGCGTATATGGTTGCTGGTAAACCAGAGGTGATTACAAACGCTGAGGGTGATCGCACCACTCCATCTGTCGTTGCTATTACAAAAAAAGGCGAACGCCTAGTTGGTAAAGTTGCACAACGTCAACGTGTCACTAATCCAAAAAACACTATCTATGGTATTAAGCGTCTTATCGGCCGTAAATTCGAGGAAGACGAAATTAAACATGATCTCGATATCATGCCTTACGAGATTGTTAGAAAGGGGAATGGTGTAGCCGTTAAGATGGATGGCAAGGAGTATACTCCAGAAGAAATTTCAGCTATGATTCTTTCTAAAATCAAAGCTGATGCTGAAGCCTTCCTCGGCGAAAAAGTTACTGAGGCGATTATTACGGTCCCAGCTTACTTTGATGATTCTCAGCGCCAGGCTACTAAGGATGCCGGTAAAATTGCTGGTCTAGAAGTTAAACGTATCATCAATGAGCCAACTGCTGCCGCCCTAGCCTACGGTCTTGATAAGAAGAGCGAAGAGCAGATTGTTGTTTTTGACCTTGGTGGTGGTACCTTCGACGTCTCAATTCTCGAGATTGGTGATGGTGTTTTTGAAGTAAAATCTACTAACGGTGATACTCATCTCGGCGGTGAAGACTTTGATAACGTTATCGTTAACTTCCTCTGCGATGAATTTAAAAAAGAATCCGGTGTAGATATTAAAAACGATGCTGCTGCAATGCAACGCGTTAAGGATGAAGCTGAAAAAGCTAAGAAGGAACTCTCTAGCGCTACTAGTACAGATATTAACCTTCCGTTCCTCTCCGCGGACGCTGATGGCCCAAAGCATTTTGAGTTTACCTTGACCCGCGCTAAGATGGAAGAACTAGTTTCTCCGCTCTTAGAGCGTCTGGCTGAGCCTGTTGAAAAGGCCCTTAAAGATGCTAAACTTGAAGCTAAAGATATTGATGAAGTCGTGATGGTTGGTGGTATGACCCGCATGCCAGCTGTGATTGAGAAGGTGAAATCTCTCTTCAATAAAGAGCCGATGCAGGGCGTTAACCCAGACGAAGTCGTGGCCATTGGTGCAGCTATTCAGGGTGGTGTCCTCCAAGGCGATGTTAAGGACATTCTTTTGCTCGACGTTACTCCACTCACTCTTGGTATTGAAACCATGGGTGGCGTTAGAACCCCGTTAATCGATCGTAATACTACTATTCCAACCTCAAAATCTGAGGTCTTCAGTACTGCTTCCGACAATCAGCCACAGGTTGAAATCCATGTTCTCCAAGGCGAGCGTGAGTTTGCTAAAGATAATAAATCGCTCGGACGTTTTATTCTTGATGGTATCGCACCAGCTCCACGTGGTGTACCACAGATTGAAGTCACTTTCAATCTTGATGCTAATGGTATCTTGAACGTTACCGCAAAAGACAAGGGCACTGGCAAAGAGCAGTCAATTACGATTCAAAACTCTGGTAACATGAGCAAGGATGATATCGCTAAGGCTCAAAAAGAAGCTGAGCTTCATGCTGATGAAGATAAGAAAAAGCGTGAGGCTATTGATGCTCGCAATCATCTTGAGAACGCAATTTATCAAGCTGAAAAAATGCCAGATGAATATAAAGATAAAATCTCTGATGAAGACAAAGAGACAATTAAAAAAGCCGTTGCCGCTGCAAAAGAAGTCCTAAAGGATGAAACTGCCGACCAGGAGAAAAATGAAGCAGCTATGAAGGAGTTGAACGATAAAATTATGCCAATCGGCGCAAAAATGTACGAGCAGGCTTCTAAGGATGACGCAAAAAACGACGCAAAAGCTGATTCAAAATCCAAATCATCTGATAATGATGAAGCAGTTGAAGGCGAAGTTGTCGATAAATAATCTTAATAGCTAAAAGCAGGCTCCGACCATAAGTCAGACCTAGACATAAAAACCCACTTACTTGCAATAGGTGGGTTTTTATTATATGATATATAGAATTACAGATTATAATTATAATATGGGTAAACATTCCAAAGTACAATCGATCAAAAAAAGTCAATCGATTAAAACCTCAACTCTAAATGAGCCTAGCCAGGTCTCAAAAAAGGAAACTGAAATCCTATTGAATTTGCTCGATGAGACTTTGCCACTTGATGGCGATGTTGTTGAATTCGGCTGCTATAAAGGTGACACCTCAATTTTATTTCAACGCCGCCTCGAACAATTTGCTCATTCGGCTTCGCGGAATGACACCCCAATTAAGCAACTTTGGCTTTACGATTCCTTTGCCGGCCTACCAGCTAAAACTAAAGAAGATAATAGCGTTGCTGGTGACCAATTTCAAGCCGGCGAATTATTTGTTTCTAAGCGTGAAGTGATTGAAAAATTTAAGCGCAGTGGCTTGAATCTCCCAAAAATCAAAAAAGCTTTTTTTGAAGAATTAGATGCCAAAAAAGATGTTCCAGCTAAAATCAGCTATGCTTTTCTTGATGGCGACCTCTATGAAAGCATTAAAACCAGCCTCAAGTTAGTCGAGAATTGCTTCGTGGCAAATGGTATTCTTATTGTTCATGACTACAACAATCCCGAACTGCCGGGCAGTAGTCGCGCTGTCGACGAATGGCTGATGCTACATCCGAATAAACGCCTCGAAGTTAAAGAAACTCTTGCAATTATCCGCTACACGTAAGCACGAACTTACTTAGTATTTATGGCCGTATTACTTTAACACTTGCTTTAATGTTTACTTTAATACTTGCAGTCGCGCTATTTTAGCACTTTCATCCGTTCTACTTTAAGCTTACGACTGCTAAAATCGCAATCGCTAAGACGATGCGGTAATAGCCGAAGAATTTTAAGGAATTTTTTCGCTCCAAGAATTTAATCACAAATGTTAATGCGATCATTCCCGCTACGAATGCCACTAGATTTGATAGCACCAACATTCCAGCATTCTCTGAAATGTAAGCCCTAGACGAAGAGGAAACTAGTGATTTTAAGCACACTCCAACCATAATTGGAATTGAAGCCAGGAAAGAATAATTGGCTGCTGCTTTTGAATCCATCCCCATAAAGCGCCCAGCGATAATCGTTGAACCCGAGCGAGAAACTCCTGGCACTAAGGCTAAAGTTTGACAGAGACCAACCGCAAGCGCACGTGGAGCGGTTAGTTTATTTTCATCTTTGACCTCTGAAAGATGTGGTAATCTATCGACGATGACCATTAAGAAGCCAACCGCACCCATTGCAATTGCAATGGTGTAAATTGACGAGAAAAAGCCATTCGATTCAATTACTTTAGATAGTAAAACTCCAATCGCTCCGGCCGGAATTGACGTCAAAAGCAAGTTGCGCGCCATCTTAACGTTATGTGCAACAAACACATCTTTTAAAATGCCAGCAATTCTTTTGCGGTAATACCAAAGCAGGGCGAACAATGTACCAAAGTTAATTAACTCCAAGAAAAAATGAAAATCTTCTGCCCGAGCTCCACCAGTTAAAAGTTGCTGGGTGATCTCCAAATGTCCCGACGATGACACTGGAATAAATTCGGTTGCGCCCTGCACCAACCCTAAAATAATTGATTCAAAAATACTCATAACCACATTATACTCTTTTTATTTTTTTAATGCTAATATCGCGACCCTTTACTTTTTAAAGAAACGGTGTATAATATAGAAAAAGAATATCAAGTAACTTATTTTTAATGTAAAGGGAAATTTTAATGCCGATTATCAAATCTGCTAAAAAAGCTGCTCGTCAAGCTGAAAAACGTACAGCTCATAACGTTGAAATTAAGAAAGCTATCAAAGCTGCTCTTAAAGCGTTCAAACTAAATCCAACCGCAGCAAATGCTTCAAAAGCACAATCAGAATATGATAAAGCTGCTAAAAAAGGCCTAATTAAGAAAAATACTGCTAGCCGCCGTAAAGCTAACCTTGCTAAAATTGCAAAAGCTGCCGGCACCAAGGTTGCTCCTAAAGCTAAAACTGAAGCAGCTCCAAAGGCCGAGACTTCAGCTAAAAAAACCGCTGCTAAAACCGCTACTAAAGCTCCAGCTAAAAAGCCTGCCACAAAAAAGGCTCCAGCTAAAAAAGCAGCTAAATAATTAGCTTAAACTAAAATAATCCGGACTAATGTTTCGGATTATTTTTACTCCCTAATCTGTTATAATATAATTATGCCAGAATTACCAGAAGTTGAAACTATCCGCCGCGGGCTCACCCAGTTTATTAAAAATGTCCGCATTAAAAAAGTCACAATCCTTTGTGAAAAATCTTTTGTTGGCCCAAAGTCCCTTGTTGAGAATCAGGAAATCATATCGATTTCACGTCGCGGAAAAGCTCTTTTAATAGGGCTTAAAAATGGCATCACTATGCTAATCCACCTTCGTATGACCGGTCAACTAATTTATCGTGGCGAAGATACCGCAGCTCTCAATCTCCTCTCTAGTGGCCAGTTGAAGGAGGATAAAGTTTTTGCCGGTGGTCACCCTACCGACTCCTTTTTTACCGCTCTTCCAAACCAGCAGACGCGAGTAATTTTTGAGCTTGAAAACGGTCAACTTTTCTTTAACGATCAGCGTAAGTTTGGTCTTGTTAAAATACTCGAAACTGCAAAAATATCAGAAGATGCCTTCTTGAAAAAACTAGCAAAAGAGCCGTGGGATTTATCGCCCGCAGAATTTAAAGCCAATTTAATGCGTCACAAGTCTCAACCCATAAAAGCCACCATTTTAGATCAAACCGTCATCGCCGGTGTCGGTAATATCTATGCCGACGAGGCCCTCTTCTATGCTAAAATTCACCCTAAGCGCCTCACTTCTAGTTTAAGTGACTCCGAAATAGAAGAGCTTCTTATTGGCGCTCAAACTACTATGCAAAAAAGTATTGATGCTGGTGGTAGTACTATGCGCAATTATGTTAAAGCTGACGGCTCGAAAGGGGATTATTTAAAACTTTTTGCTAAAGTTTTTGGTCGTACAGGTGAGCCTTGCACCGAATGTGGTACTGAAATTATTAAAATTCGCGTAGCCGGCCGCGGCACCCACCTCTGTCCGCGCTGCCAGAAAGAGTTTTAATGTTGCATATTTATTATGGTGATGATCGCGCCAAATCTGAAGCACTCGCTAAAAAGACTCTTGGCCAAAACTATGAAGTTGTCGATGCTGAGGGGCTTGAACTTACCGACCTCCCCACTATTTTTATGGGAACATCACTTTTTGATACTGGCTCACGCAAGATTCTTTTGAAAGGTTTGGCTGAGCAAAAAGCCCTTTTTGACGAGCTTGAAAAATACCTCGATACACCTCATGAAATAGTAATTTTGGAAACTAAAATTGACGGTAAATGGGGCAGTTTTAAGAAGCTAAAAAAGGCTGACCACATCGAGATTGTTGAAAATAAAATTCCTGATGATCCTAAAAAGCGTTGGCTAGCCTTCAATATCTACGATTTAGCTCTCAAAAATCCAGAGGAGGCAGTTAAGATGTTGCGTGCTCATCAGGACACAGAGGATCCTTACGCCATGATTGGTGCTTGGGCTACCAGCGCCATCAAAAATCTAAAATCCGCCCCAACTTCAAAGCATAATCGCACTATTATAAAGCAGCTTGCCACCATCGACCACCTCTTAAAATCAACCAAGTTTTCCGAATCGCCTTGGCCGGTTCTAGAAAGTTTCCTGCTTCGACTCAAGACCTTCTAATTTCTAATTATGATATCTTGCCTAAAACTCTCACCATTTAATATGTTTTTCTTGCAAAAATCTTGATATTATGCTAATGTTTAAGTATAAAAGGTCAAAATAAACATGCCAACAGATAATAATGATAGAACTACTCTTGGCGCCACCAACTCACCAGTTAAGACTGATGGGGGTGTCCAATCGATTGCCGAGCAGCTCGGTAACGTGCCCAAGAAAATTGCCGAAAAAATTAAATCGTCCAACAATATTTTGGTCGCACTTAGCCGTGACCCAAATGTTGATGAAATTAGCGCCGCTATCGGCTTAACGATGATTTTAAATAAACTCGGCAAGCATGTGACGGCCATCTATTCTGGCGAAACGCCAAATACGCTCGAATTCTTAAAGCCTGAGCAAACTTTTGAAAAAAATACGAACTCATTGCAAGATTTTATTATTGCACTGCATAAGGACAAGGCCGACCACCTTCGCTATAAAATTGAAGGCGACTATGTCAAGGTCTATATCACCCCTTATAAGACCACAATTTCTCAAACTGATTTTGAATTTTCGCAGGGTGATTTTAACGTCGATCTCGTTATTTCCATAGATGTCGAAACTGCCGAATCACTCGACGGTGCTCTCTCGGAATATGGCCGCATTATGCATGATGCCACCGCAGTTAACATTACCACCAACCAGGCCGGCCGTTTTGCTGAACTCGAATGGAGCGACCCCTCCGAGTCCTCTGTCTGTGAGATGATTGTCATTTTGTCTGGCTATCTTGATCAAACCGAATTTGATCAGCCAACTGCTACTGCGCTATTGACCGGTATTGTCTCCGCCACTGATCGCTTTAGTAATGCCCGCACCACCTCTGAAACTATGCAGGTCTCCTCGCGCCTAATGCAGGCCGGCGCCGATCAACAACTAATTTCTAGTAACATCATGCAGCCAACTACTCCAACTCCAGCCGATACCATACCAACTTCATCGGACGCTTCGCTCGCTTCACCCGCTCCAACTTCATCGGACGCTTCGCTCACTCCATCAGCTTCACCTGAGGCTACTTTGACCCCAGACAATGCCAACTCTACCGATCATAATTCGGCTGAACCTCAGCCAACTGCGCCGGCTGCTACTCTAGAGCCACTAATCCCAGCTCCGTCCCTTATGTCTGATGAGTCAGCACCAAGCTTGCCCGAAATTTCACCAAGCTCACCTAATATGGCGCCAAATTCGCCCGATCCAGCTCTGGTCTCACTTGAGCAAGTTGTTGCGCCACAAAGTCCAACCACAGCCGGCATGCCACCCGCTCTTGCCAATGAGCTCGCCGCTGTCACCCCAAATCCAGTTCCAACTCCAACTCCAACTCCAACTCCAGCCCAAGCTCCAACTGAAGCTCCGATCTCGGCGTCAGCCCCAACTCCAATCCAAACCCCAGCCCCAGCTGAAGCAGTCACTCCGACTCCATCTGTCACCCCAGCTCCAATGGCCACCCCCGAAATCCCAACCCCGGTCTCTTCGCCGCTACCGTCAATTATCTCACAAGGTGGTGTTATTGCTCAGAATGTCGTCGAGCCAGTCCCTCCTACTCCAGATTATGGCGCAATGATCGACCAGGCTTTGATGGGCGAACTGCAGGCCACTCAAAACCCTGCCGCCCTTGTCGCTCCATCTGCTCCTGCCAGAATTGATGACCCGACAATTCCAGAGATTCAATTTACGGCTCCTCTAGAGACTCAAACTCCAACTGAAGCTCCGATCTCGGCACCAGCCTCAGTCTCAGCTCCAGCTGTTATTCCAACCCCAGCAGTATCCCCAACCCCAAATCCAATCCCAACCCCAACCCCAACCTCAACCCAAGCTTCAACTGAATCCCCAGTCCAACCTCAAATCACTCAGCCAATCGACTCAGCTCAACCAGCTCAAGTAACTCAGCCAGATGCTATTCTACCGGAGCTTCCACCAGCTCCAGCACCAGCTATCGACACTTCAGCTAGTTTAATGCCTCCGCTCCTACCAGAAATTCCAACCCCAGCAGTATCACCAGCCCCAACCCCAACCCCAACTCCAAATCCAACTCCAGTTCCAACCCAAGTTCCAATTCCATCCCCAGCAGCACCAACATCATCAGCCCCATCCCCAGTACCCGAAACTCCAACTTCCTCGATTCTTGACCCGAGCGCCTTCCAAATCCCTAACGCTTAACCTAGTACCCACCCTTACTTATTTGCCTAAAATAAGTTAAAATAGTATCCAGGATAAGATATGGAAGAAATTATTTTGATTGATAAGCCAGCCGGACTTTCTAGTTTTGGCGTGGTTGCTCGGGTCCGTCGTAAACTTCGCGACCGAGAAGGTAAAAAGGTCAAGGTTGGTCACACCGGCACTCTTGATCCCTTTGCTACTGGGCTCCTCATCTTATTGGCCGGCACCGCCACGAAACGCTCGGACGAATTTTTAAAAAAAGATAAGGAATATGAAGCCACAGTCCATCTCGGTAAAACCAGTACTACCGGCGACATTGAGGGTGAAATCACAGAAACTTCTAAAAAAGTTCCCGACCTAAAATCTGTTGAAGCAGCCTGTAAAAAATTAACCGGCCGTATTGAACAAACCGTCCCCATCTATTCTGCCGTTAAAATCAACGGTGAACGGGCCTATAAAATCGCTCGCAAGGGCCAAACCGTCACCATGCCAACTCGCACAGTCACTATTTATAGTCTCGATATCCTCGATTACACTTACCCAGAACTAAAAATTCGCACCACAGTCTCTAGTGGCACTTACATTCGCACCCTTGGCGAAGATCTCGGTAAAATACTTGGTACTGGCGCTTATCTCACCTCCCTCAGGCGCACTAAAATCGCCGACTACTCGGTCGATGATGCCTTGAAATTAGACGATTATATGGTATAGTATAGAATATGATTTGGAACGAGCTAAAGAAACCTTTTACCATTCTGGCGCCAATGGAAGGTGTTACGGATTGTGTTTTTCGTTCTGTGGTTAATCGTGCCGGCCGCCCCGACCTCTTTTTTACAGAATTCACCAATGTCTCTAGCTACGCTTCCGAGCGCGGTCGTCATGATGCGCTTGAGCGCCTTACCGTTAAACCAGAAGATAAGCCGATTATTGCTCAAATTTGGGGCAAAAATCCCGCTCATTTCGGCGAACTCGCCAAACAGCTTGAATCGCTAGGTTTTTCTGGTCTCGATTTAAACTTTGGCTGCCCGGATCGCCATGTCAATAAAGCTGGTGGTGGTGCCGCCATGATTCGCACGCCTGAACTTGCGGTTGAATGTATTAAACAAGCTAAAGCCAACGCTAGTCTCCCAGTTTCTGTCAAGACTCGCCTCGGTTTTACCTACACTGATGAATATAAAGCTTGGCTGAAACTTCTACTTGAGCAAGATCTAGCCGCCCTGACTGTCCATCTTCGCACTCGCAAAGAGATGTCTAAAGTTCCAGCTCACTATGAGCTCATCCCAGAGATTATTCAGCTCCGCGCTCGCATCTCTCCCTCCACAAAACTTATTATCAACGGTGACATTAAGAATCAACGCCAAATTTCTGAGCTCAGCCAATCTTATCCTGAGGTTGATGGTTTCATGATTGGCCGCGGCATTTTTCAAAATCCCTACTGCTTCACTAATCATACGCCTGCAAAAGATGATTTATTAACGCTATTTCGCTATCATCTCGATCAATATGATGCCCGCACGAAAGAGATTGAACACTATCCTTATGAACCACTCAAACGCTTCTTTAAGATCTATATTAATTCCTTCGACGGTGCCTCTGATCTTCGAGTGAAATTAATGGATTGCAAAAACACCGCCGAACTGCGCCAAGTCCTAGATGACTATGAACAGGCTCAAAAATAAAACAGCCCGCTAAAGTTAAAGCATTGTCGTCAGTTAACATTCTTGATTTTTCCACAACCAAGTGCTATAATATAAGATATGATTACCAAAGAGAATAAAGAGAAAGCTATTGCAAAAACCGCACGTAGCCAGAAAGATGTTGGTTCTCCAGAAGTTCAGGTTTCAATTCTCACTGAGAGAATTAAAGAAGTTACTGAACACGTGAAGACCCACAAACACGATTTCATGGCTCGCCGCGGTCTCATGCAAATGGTTGGTCGTCGCAAACGCCTCTTGAAGTACCTCGAGAAAACTAATTTCGAGCTCTACAAGGAAACGGTTGCTAAGCTCGGTCTCCGTAAATAGCTCTCGATTATAACCATTGGCTCGGTTTTGAACTTAATTTCAAACTTGGCTACATGAAAAAATCTCTGCTAAACGCAGAGATTTTTGTTTCACTTAAAAAGCTATAGGAAAATCGTAAACATAAAAAATATCGTAAACATAAAAAAATCCCCCGCCTTACGCGAGGGAAATGATTGCGGTGGTTGTTTCTTTCTTTCTTTCTTTCTTTCTTTCTTTCTTACTTACTTACTCGCCTACTCGACTAGTTTAACTCGAAAGACAGCTAGTGTTTTTTATAACGCAAGCCTCTTCGAAATCTCTAGTCTGCACAAGTTGTTCGTCAATTTCATGCATTTTTTTCGACATCTCCATTAGAGATTTTTTAGTCTCTGGAGACACATTCTCATGAGATGTCTTATAGACAAGCTTATGTTCAATTGATGCCCAAGCATCCATCAAGCTTGTCCTTATTTGAATTTCGACCGGTATAACCCTCTCCTCTAACGGGATGTTTTTGTTCCCATTGACCGTCACATTGACGATGAGGTGAAGGCTTCTATAGCCACTACCTTTTGGGTTGGTGACATAATCTTTTATGCGTTTTACCTCAATGTCCTCGTCCGCAATAAGATCATTGCAAACCTTCTGTATGTCATCAAGATAATAGACGATGATACGCACACCAGCCAAATCTAGTATGCTCCTATCTATGAACTCTATATTTGGCGATCTGTCACAGCAATCAAAAGCTTTCTTGAATTCTTTTGCTTTTCTGCTGCACTTCTCTAGCGTAGATTCGAGTGTCTTCATTCTTCCGCTGATGCGCTTAATACAGTCGCGCTCGCCGTCAATCTCGTATCTAGCCTGGATATTCTCTATCTTAGCCAACACTACATTAAGTCCGCACTTTCTAGCGGCAGACAGTCTAGCGAAATCTAAACTAAGTTTTTCTAAAGTACCCATTTTGCACCTCCACTAAAAAAAATTTGTACAAATTTTTCTGCAAAAAACCACCTTTTAAAGTACTACTATGCGTTTCTTTTTATCAGAAAATTTGGCGTTTAGCCAACCACAATCTATTCTATTATAACACAAAATACCAAAAAATGCAAGAAAAAGGGCCGCCTCAGCGACCCCATGGTGTGTTAAATACTTTATGCTGTGTATGCGCCGAAACAATTAATCATCTGGAAGCAGAATCTCTGGATCTTCAATCTTTTTTCCGCCTGCCTTCCTGAGCTCGTTCCAGTTTTTCGCGTACTGTTCGAGCTCGGCTGCAAAATCCAGCATTGCGTTCTTCATTTCTCTAGTGATTGTCTGTGGATTTGGTGCATCCATTTCGCGCACCATCCTATCTGTCATGCGACCCTCTTTTCCCCATTTTTTGAAGGTCTCATTAGAGATAAACTGCACCCGGACTTTTTTAGCGTCATCGGCAAAATCATGAATATCTCCTTCAACGCCATCTCGTTTCGTGAGTAACTGGTACATCTTAGAAGATTTTCTATGATCCGCCAAATGCTCGAAAGCTGAAGAGTACATGAAAGAGAACTTTACTCCATCTTTTTCCACCACATCATTATTGATAGAAACGTATTGAAACGTCATTACAATATCAATGCATTTCGTAAGTAGATACGTTTTTCTGAGTGGAACCCAAATTCTCTCCAGTATCTCATTGATTGGAAAGTCCTGCACCGAAAAATTCTTGATTGCAAAATCAATCATTTTTGGCATCATCTGCTGTCGCATTTGTAGTATTTTTGGCATATATATCGCCACCACCTTTCTGTTAAGTGTCCAATAGCTGGACTGTGCAAGGGTTGGTCTAATAAACCCTATGTTTCACCGTAGCTGTACGGTATTTAGTGACCACCTAAACTTTCTATAATTATACAACATTTCTTCATAAAAGCAAAGTACTATATGGCGCTGTCCCGTATTTTGTTATTTTTTCTGGCACCAATATCTGCTCATCCTCTAGGTTTTTTCTCTAAACTATGCTAAAATATAAACATTAAATAAGTGGGAGGACGGCGGATATTTGACGCCTATTCTGTATCAAGATTTCTCCATTAGGCATCAAATATCTGGTGTTTTCCCAAGAAAGGTAGTTTATGGATATTGTAAATCCAACAGGGAAGCAAACCATTGTGGTTTCCACTGATTTTTGTGGCAAAAAACTCTCGCTCGAAGTTAATCGAGTCGGTTTTCGCACCACTAGCTCAGTTTTAGTCACCTATGGTGATACGGTTGTGCTTGGTTCAGTTGTCGTGAGCGACAAGCCAGTTCAGCAAGATTTCTTCCCGCTCTCAATCGATTACGAAGAGAAATTCTATGCCTCTGGTAAAATCAGTGGCAGTAAATTTATTAAACGCGAAGGTAAACCTTCTGATGAGGCTGTTCTAATTGGCCGTCTGATCGACCGCCCAATTCGTCCACTCTTTCCAAAAGGTTACCGCCAAGAAGTTCAGGTCGTTGCTACCGTCCTCTCGATGGATCCAAGTTTCCGTCCTGACGTGATTGGTATGTTAGCTGCTTCAAGCGCACTCCTTAATGCTGGTATTCCATTTGATGGCCCAGTTGCTGGTGTGCGAATTGGCCGCGTCAATGGTGAATTCAAGGCTTTCTTGACTCCAGAAGAGCGCTTGGCTTCAGATCTTGATCTCGTGGTTGCAGTTAAAGATCATAAGGTGGTTATGGTTGAGGCAGGCGCCAACGAAGTGCCTGAATCAGTTATTATTGATGCAATGCGCTGGGCAGTTGAAAATGTTCAACCTGCTCTCGAATTACAGCAAACTCTCCGCGCTAAATTAGCAGTCGAGGAGAAGGCTTTCGAGTTAATTTTGCCAAACCAAGATTTGCAGAAAACCGTTGACGACTGGACTAGCGAAGCCTTTAAGGGTGCTGACGGCAAACTTGGCACTAAAATTCGTGGTAATGTAATTGAACGTAAGCAAATCTGTGACGATTTACGCGCTAAAATGCATGCTGAGTTTGCGCTTAAATTTGGCACCGGCGAAACTGAGGAGGCTAAGATTGCTGATTATGAAGCAAACCTTAAATCTGATTATGATGCCGCCTTTGAACTTGCTGTTCATCATGAAGTTCGTCGCGGTATCGTTAAGGACGGCACCCGTCCAGATGGCCGCAAGCTTGATGAGGTTCGTACACTTAGCTCTCAAACCGGTCTTCTCCCGCGCACTCATGGCTCCAGTCTATTTACTCGTGGTCTTACCCAGGCTATGAATATCGTCACTCTAGCTCCACTTTCCTTCGCTCAAGTCGTTGATACGATGGAAGTCACGGATGGCGAACGCCGTTACATGCACCACTATAATGCTCCAAGCTACACTGTTGGAGAGTGTGGTCGGCTTGGTTCTCCAGGACGTCGTGAAATTGGTCACGGCTACCTTGCTGAACGCGCCCTGATTCCAGTTTTACCAAGCAAGGAAGATTTTCCATACGCCATTCGTAGCGTTACTGAAATCATGTCCCAAAATGGTTCTACTTCAATGGCCGCAACTTGTTCTAGCTGTATGGCTTTAATGGATGCTGGCGTGCCTTTGAAACGTCCAGTTTCTGGTGTGGCAATGGGGTTGATGGTGGACGTCCCAGCTGGCACCACTATTGAATCATCAGATATTGATAAAGCCTATGTCCTAACTGACCTTATGGATGCTGAAGATTTTGCTGGTGATATGGACTTTAAGGTAACTGGTACCACTGAAGGTATTACTGCTCTTCAAATGGACATGAAAGTTCATGGACTTCCAGTTGACATTCTTGAAAAAGCAATCAAACAGTCTCATGAAGGTCGCATGTTTATTTTAAATCACATGCTTTCAGTCATTCCTGCTCCAAAAGACCAACTTTCTGAATATGCTCCGCGCATTGAAAAGTTGCAGGTTAAACCAGAGAAAATTGGCGCCATTATTGGTAAAGGAGGGGAGATGATCAATAAAATCACTTCCGAAACTGGTGCTACTGTTGATATCGCAGACGATGGTCTGGTTACAATTGCCAGCAGTAATGGCGAATCTATTGATAAAGCTCTAGCTTGGATTAAGAGCCTTGTCGAGGAGCCAGAAATCGGTAAAATCTACACCGGCACCGTCGTCACGATTAAGGAATTTGGCGCCTTTGTCAATATCTTACCGGGCATTGATGGTATGCTCCATATCTCGCAAATTTCCGATAAACGCATCGAAAAAGTTGAAGATGTTTTACACGTTGGCGATCAAATTAGGGTTCGCCTTGAAGCGATTGACGACAAGGGCCGTCTCTCACTTTCCATGAAACACGTTGCTTAAAAAAGCGATTCCTAGCTGACAAGGGAACAAACCCTTGTCAGAACTAGGGAAATATGCTAAAATAAGACAAGTTTAAATAATAAAAGGTTAATATAATGAGTTTTTCTATCTTAAAGAAGATTGGCGATGCCCAGAAAAAACACGCAGTTGTCGATGTTCGTTCTGGCGACACCGTTAAAGTTACCCAAAAGATTAAGGAAGGCAATAAGTTCCGTTCACAGGTCTTCGAAGGTGTTGTAATCCGCACCGATCGCAAAGATTCTCATACGGCTCGTATTACCGTCCGTAAGATTGCTTCCGGTATTGGCGTTGAGAAGTCATTCTTAATCCACAGCCCATTGGTCGAAAAAATTGAAGTTACTAAGCGTGCTAAAGTTCGTCGCAAGAACCTTACTTACCTTCGTGAACGTTCTGGTAAATCTGCTCGTCTTACTAATAAAGATTTTGATCGTGCAGCTGTTAACGCTTTGCCAGAAGTTGAAGCAAACGAACCAGCTGAAGTTGTCGAAACTACTGAAACTACCGAAGCTTAAATCTAGCATTATGAAAATAACTCTCAGTTCGAGAGTTATTTTTTTACGAAAACTTGTGCAAGACCAGTTTAGTAATGTAAGTTTCTAGTGTAGTATAAAGCTTGTGATGTCTTGTAAAATTATAGTACACGACCTACTTCGTCAATCGTAGTCTCGCCTCTTAGTGCCGCTAAAACTCCTTTTTGTTCTAGCGTAATCATTCCGAGCTCTTTTGCGGTTTTCTCAATCGCACCTGTGTTGATATCTTCCATATCTCCTCGAATAAATTTCTGAATACCTTCAGATACTAACATCTGTTCCATAATCACAATTCGACCCTTATACCCGAATGGATCTTCTTCGCCGTTTGGCACAGCTTTATATAGCGTAAAGCTTTCTGGATTAAATTCTTTACCGATTTTTTCCGAAATTAGTTCATTAGATAACCCAGATAAAATTCTTAGTACGTATTTTCTAGTTGCCTCATCTGGCTCATACCCTTGCTTTGAGTCCGACAATTTGCGGAGCAGTCGCTGTGCAATCACTAATCGTACCGAGCTTGAGAAAATTGGGTTAGTGCCAATCAAGTCAATCATTCTTGAAAAAGCTGCTGCAGTTGAATTGGCATGGAAGGATGATAGCACTAAATGCCCGGTAATCGAGGCTTGAATTGCTGTTTTTGCCGTATCGGCATCACGAATCTCGCCTACCATCACTACATCTGGATCAAGTCGTAGCACTGAGCGTAGTCCATCTGCAAACGACCCACCGTTGGTTGTGTCGATCGGAATTTGTGAAACGCCATTAATGCCGTATTCAATCGGGTCTTCTAGTGTAATAATTTTTCGCTCCGTTGAGTTCAGTGCATTGATCATTGAATAAAGCGTCGTAGATTTACCGGAGCCAGTTGGACCAACCATTAAAACTAGTCCTCGTGGATGAGAAACTACTTCATTGATGGTGTCGAGCTCTTCGCGAGTTAGTCCGAGCAAATCTAGGTTTAGTAAACTTTCATCAAAGTTGAATAGACGCAGTACAGCATCTTGTCCGTACATAGTCGGAATCGTTTCAACACGAATGTTTAGCAAGTGTTTTGCGCCGTTACTAAATACATCTTTTTGCATGTGGCCAGATTGTGGTGTTTGGGCCGCTGTTGAAACGCCCGCACGACTAGAAAGCTCGCCCATAAAAACTCGATAGCGGTCTCGCTCAATGTTTGCCACTGGATGAAGCATTCCATCCACCCGCATACGAATTCGAATTACATCTCTTAGATTCTCAATATGGATATCGGACGCCCCTAATTTATCAGCCTGATCCAGCAGGAAATCAAACACTTTTTCGGTGCCAACTGAATTCAGTGTTTGTGAGACTTCGGCCAGCGTTTCCGAATCACCCTCTTTGGCAATTCTAATATCTTCGTAGTGAATTTCACGCGGCGGGTCGTAACGGAGCATAAAGACATTGTAGCCAGATAGTGAAATTAGGAAAAAATCACATTTTTCACCAAAATCAGCGTATTGTTTGCCAATTTTCTCGATGACCGATCGCGGAGTTTGGCTAGTCACCATAAACTGGTAATGCTCTTCGTTACCACCTTTCTGCAAGGGCAAAATATAATCAGTGTGCATCTGTGTTTTACTGATTAAATCCATCACTAGTGGAATTGTATCTTCAAACGATCGGGTATCAAGATATGGTAACCCTAAAATGCGCGCCCGATCTCTGGTCGCATTCTCTTCGTTTTCACGTCGTTTTTGTTGAATTTCTTGTTCGTTCATATCCCACTCGAATTATCTCCTTAATTATAGCACAAGCGATATCAAAAAATCCAAAAATCCTCTATAATTAAGGTGTGCAAAAAGTTATTCTTGGTATCGATGAAGTTGGGCGTGGCCCCTATGCTGGCCCGTTGGTTATTGGCGCCTGCATTTTGCCACACCCATATTCTGACTACCCGTGGATTGATGAGCTCACTGACTCTAAGAAATTGTCCGAGAAAAAACGCCTTGAGTTATATCAGATAATTAAAAATACTGCCGCCGCTTCTGCTACTGGCTGGGTCTCTAGCTGTGAGCTTGATCAAATTGGCATGAGTGCTGCCCTAAAACTGGCTACTCGTCGCGCTGTTTCTAGAATTCGCGCCACTAAAGTCCCGTTTACCGAAATTATTATTGATGGCATCTCCAACTTTTTAGCTGACACTACGCTGGAATCTTATGTTACCACCATGAAAAAAGCTGACCTGCTTATCAAGGAAGTTTCCGCCGCCTCGATTATTGCTAAAGTTGAACGTGATCTCTATATGAAACAATTAGCCGAACTTTATCCCGAGTATGGCTTTGAAAAACATGTTGGCTATGGCACGGCGCACCACCAAGCTGCCATGGAAAAATTTGGTCTCACTCCAGAGCATCGTCGTAGCTTTACTCCAGTTAAAAAACTTGATAAAACCACTAAACAAATTGGTGATGCTGGCGAATCAAAAATCGTCGATTTGCTCGAAGTCGCCGGACATCAAATTGTCGCCCGTAACTATCACACTAAGTTCTTCGAGATCGATATTATTTCCGAAAAAGCTGGCAAGCTTTTCTTTACCGAAGTTAAAACTAGAAAAAATGACACCCATGGTACGCCAGCGGCTATGATTGATCGTAAAAAATTAGAAAAAATGGCTTTTGCGGCTCGCGCTTACATGAAACTAAATCAAAATACTAAAGACTTTAAACTTGCAGTTGGCACAGTGAATGGCGAAGAGCTCGATTGGTTTGAGTTGGACTGTACGGACATTTTATGGTATGATATGTAAAGTCTATGACCGATATCGAAATTTTTCAACAAATCACTAGTAGTGCTAACTATCAAAAAACTAAGAATTTTCGCCAACATGGCACCTATTCTGTTTATGAGCACTCAATTTATGTCTGCCAAACCGCTCTTAAACTCTCCGATTTTTTGCATCTAAAAATTAACCGCAATTCACTAACTAAAGCAGCGTTACTTCATGATTATTTTCTGTACGACTGGCACGATAAAGAAAGCCCAAAGCTGCATGGTTTTCGTCACGCTAAAATTGCCGCTGACAACGCTAAACGCGACTACGGCCTCACTAAAAAAGAATATCGCATTATTGCCTCACATATGTTTCCGCTTGGCTGGCGTATTCCGACTTCAAAGGAAGCAATCTTGCTGACTTTAGCGGATAAATACTGCGCGACTAGGGAATCGTTTAGGCGTAAGGCTAAAACTAAAAAATAGGGCAGACTGCCCTATTTTTTAAAACCTCCCATTACCTCGCGATAATTCAATAGCCAAAAATCTCCACTTTATCGACTATTCTGCGGTTACGCGACCAAAGTAAGCCACATTTTGCGCTAAAGCTTGATCTTGCAATCTTGCTGCACGGACCAAGTCATTTACACATGAGTTAACCGAGTGTTTGACGCGGACTGACTCCTCTGCTTTTTTACCGTCGTTCCAGCGTTCCAGTGAGCCTACTAAGTATCCAGTGATACGGCGTAGTCTTTCGAATTTGTCGCCTGCAAAGTACTCGCTGTATTTATCGAAGTAGGCTTTAGCTTTTTCTTCGCTACCGTATTTTGTGATTAGAGAAACGCCTAACTCGACTAGTAAACTTACGTGCATATTTTCGTAATTATCAACCGTTTTAAGCGCTTTTTTGATTTCTGCTTCTGGTACTTCAGCGTATTCGTTGAGGGAGTTTTTAAAGCGATCAAACTCAAATTTAGTGGCATCAGCTGGGTTTCGATAAATAATGTTTTTCATCTTTTTCCTTATTTTTAAAATTTAGGTTTTATTCTGCTTATGATTATAAAGCCCATATATAGTGTTTGTCAATACTTTTTAACACTATATCTAGTGTTTTTTGCATTTATCTTGAAAAATCTTCCACCGCCCCTGAAGCTATTTTATTTTTAACTTTATAAAAAAGCGAGCATTGGTGTGCCCGCTTAAAAATTATCTTTAATTAGTAACTTTTTCTAAAAATTACATTTTTTCTGGATTCAAGAACATTGCCTTTAGCTTTGCATAAACTTTATCTGTATTGCGATTAAAGCTACAAGCCTGAGTATTTAACTCACTCATTGCAAGCACATACTCATTAGTCTCTTTTGCGTAATTTGAGAATTTAAATTTCTTGTAATTATCGCTAGACTTGAGTGTTTTATTGACTGCAATAATTGAACAGCTCTGAATATTGTCATAATATTGCGCTTGTGGATTTGCGACTAAATCTGATTTTTGTACTGCTGTAAAGCCAATAAATGGCAAATCGTAACCTACTCGTGCTTCATCATAATCAACCGAAAAACCAAGCCCTGCTAAATCGCTAGGAATTTTAAATTTGAAGCCCCATTCTGGCACATAGAAATAGCCATTTTTAATGTATGGTCCGCCCGCCACAGTGGCTGGAGCTACTTTATTTTCACTAATTTGCTGAGTAGTATTTAGTTCCTTTGGCTCTTCTATGGTAGTGCTGTTTGACTCTGCTTCGGTAGCAGCTTTTTTGCTGATTTTTTCAACCTGTGCCTGTAAATTTTTAATGCTATCATCTTTTTTTGCATTCTGCGCTAGCGTATATCCTCCAAAACCAATTCCAGCAACAGCTAGTACCGCTAGTACTAAAATAATTGCTAATTGATTTGATTTTTTTGCTGGCTTAGTAGTTGCCGTTGAGGCTAGAGTAGTTGGCTGGTCTTGTCCTTCCATATTACATCCCATTTAAAATAATACTTATGTCTATTATAACTTATCAGTCTCAAGTTACAAGATCTATGTCGCCCAGCTTTATTCGTGCGAGGCGGAAGTGACTATGTCGGCCAAAAAATCGCAAAAATAACTCTAAGAGATGGTAGACATAAATCAGTCCCCTTTAATGGTGCATAAAAATATGTTATAATACAGTCATAATAACAGAGAGAAAGGCTGATTTTGAATTTAAAGATTGGTATTGTTGGGCTTCCGAATGTTGGTAAATCAACACTTTTTAATGCCCTCACTAATGCAGGTGCTCTTGCTGCCAACTACCCATTTGCGACCATTGAGCCAAACGTTGGTATTGTGCCAGTGCCAGACGAGCGCCTCGATGTGCTCGCAAAAATGTATGAAACTGAAAAAGTTGTTCCAGCTACGGTCGAATTTGTGGATATTGCTGGGCTAGTCGCTGGTGCCTCCAAAGGCGAAGGCTTGGGTAATAAATTCTTAGCACACATACGCGAGTGCCAGGCGATTTGTCACGTTGTGCGTGCCTTTTTGAACGATGATATTGTTCGCGCAGATAACGCTGTTGAAACGGATATTCTCGCCCAAGCTAAAGATGACATTGATATTATTAACCTCGAATTGCAATTAGCCGACGAAGAAACTAAGGCTAAAATCGAGGCGAAGCGCAAAAAAGACCCAACCGACCAATTTGTACCATTTTTGACCGACAAACCAGTGATCTATATGTTTAACGTGGATGAAAATGGTCTTACTGATCAAAACTTAAAATCTCAGCTCGCCGCTCTTGTTGCGCCAGCTGCCACTATTTTTGTAAATGCTAAACTCGAAGAGGAAATGTCTGGCATGGATCGCGCTGAGCGCAAGGATTTTCTTGAGAGTTATGGCGTTACCGAGGATGCTCTCGGCGAATTGATTAAGGCGGCCTACTCTACTCTCGGCCTTCAATCTTTTTTGACCGCAGGCAAAAAAGAGTGCCGTGCCTGGACGATTAAGCAAGGCGCAACCGCTCCTGAGGCTGCTGGCGCCATCCACACAGATTTTGAACGTGGCTTTATTGCGGCTAACATTTGTAATTTCAGTGACCTAAAAACACTTGGCTCAGAACAAGCAGTAAAAGCCGCTGGTAAGCTTCGCACTGAGGGGAAAACCTACTTGATGCAAGATGGAGATGTTGTAGAATTTAAATTTAATGTTTCAAAATAGTGGCAAGACATTAAAAAATATGTTATGATAAATTAAAATTTAGAAAAAAGGAATTATATGGCAGTTAAGAAAAAGAAAATTGTTATTTCAAAACTCAACCGTAACAATAATCACAAGCATAGCGAAAAACGCAAACGCAACAGCTAATTAAAACTAGTTTGCAACTAATTTACTAAAAGTTAAAGCGAAACTCCCATCGCTTTTTCTTCCGGGCAATGAGACAACACTGTCTTCATTGCCTCTTTTTCTGCTGGTGTTATAAAAAGCGCATATTTGAACTTCACCGCAATTTGCCGCGCCACGTATTGGCAACGAAAGGATTTGTTTTTAGGTAGCCAAGTCGCCGCATCGCCGTCTGACTTCTGCTGATTTGCTGCCGCTTCTGCTGCAATTAGATTTAATGGGTCGGTTGCAATCTGAAAACGCACCTCTTTTGGTTTGTACTGCGCGCCCTTCTGCCACGCGTCAGATAGTGCCACGATGTGATCGATTTGGATGCCTTTTGAAATTTCAGACTTTTCCTTAAATTCCATTTCTGTACCGGTATAAGGTTCATAAAATCTCCCACTCACTACCGTGCAGTTGTCTTTGCCAAGCACCGCCGTTTCGCCAAAATCACGCTTTAGAATCCGCTGCCTTAAATTACAGCCGTCCTTGTTCGGCCAAGTATCATAAAATTCCTTACGCGAATAGCCAGTTTTTGGTGCTCGATTTTTTACCTCAACTCTTTCCAAAACCTCTTTTGCTAGTGGCGCAGTGTCACTCTGGCCTTGTTCTGGTTCGCTTTGTCTATTTTCTGCAACTACTTCTGTTGCTTTGCCAATGTAAACTTTTTCTCGGGCTGCTGGATTGATCGCCACGAGCCCCGTCGCCACTAAGCTTGTAACGAGTATCCAAACCACTCGTCGCTTTTTATACTTTGAAAGATTTAGTACTTTTACCATAATTAATTATCTACTAAGTTCGTCCATTTAATATAATGCCTGCTTACTAAAATTATCTCTTCGCTACCGCCATTAAATTGTCGTCCGCCGTAAAGTCATCCTCCGGTAGTTCACCTAGCAATTTTTCAACCAACGCCTCAAAAGTAATTAGTCCCACTACTTGCCCTCCATAATTTACCACCATAAAGAAATAGGAGTTAGTCCGAATGAAAGCCGCCATCGCTTGCGTCAGCGAATAATCATCACGCATATAATATACTTCATGATTTAGAAAAGAAGCCGCACGATCCGTATCTTTAATCTTTAATGAATTTAAGGATGAGGTATGAATTACGCCGGCAATCCCACCCTTTTCATCAATCACCGGAAAATGCGCATAGCCAGATTGATAAAGCTTATCAAGCATTAGTGGCCCCATAAAATCGTTAATATGAACAAAAGTAATTTTCTCGCGTTTTAACATCACGTCGCGCACTTTTTTGCGGCTGAATGTCATCGCCATCATAATTTTCTGTCGATCCACCTTTTTCAGTACGGTTTCTGGCAGTTTCTTCAAAAGCCAAACTAAGTCCGCTTCGGTTTCTGGTAAAAAGATTTCTGGCACCACTGGTTCTTCAGGTGTTCGATATTTATCAAGTTTCGGGCCTAGAAAATTTGCCAGCCAAATTAAGAATTTTCGCCACTTTTCTTTCATCATTTACCTCCGATTTTCTGCCCACCTGACCCTAAATGTTGTATAATATATATTATATCAAAAATAGGAGGAAAATGAGAAAAACTACAACCATCGTTATCGCGCTGCTTGTTGCAGGTTTTGCTGCCGTTGTTGGTAATGCTTATCTTCAGAAAAAAGCTTGGTCTGACGGTGTCGCTAAGCTTGACGTCTGGTCCATCAATGAGGGGAATGAGTATAATGGTCACATTAAAGATATTGTCATTGGTAATCAGGACGCAAAAGTTAAAATTTTTGAATATGCGGATTTTCAATGCTCCGCTTGTGCAACTACTTTCCCATATATTCATGAAGTCGTGAAGGAATATGGCGACCAAGTGGCCTATGTCTATCGCAACTATTCTCTCCAGTACCATAGTAGCTCAGTCGCTGCCGCTACGGCTGCCTTAGCTGCTAATAATCAGGGCTATTTTGAAAAGTTCGCTGAAGAGATGTTTAAAAAACAGTCCGAATGGTTTTATTCTGAGGGCCAAACTCGTGACAATCAATTTGAAAAATACTTTAACGTCGCTTCTGAAAGCAAAGGTGATATTGAAAAATATCGTACCGATTTAAAATCTTCCGACATTAAAAATAAGTTGGCTGTCGATCGCGAATTTGCCACTCGTCTTAATTTGAGCGCAACCCCGCTCGTCTACATCAATAAAGAAAAATTTGACATGACTAGTGTTAAGGAGTCTGAATTTAAAGAAAACTTTAGAAATCGCATTGACGCAGCTCTAAAAGAAGCTGAAAAATAGGACTAAAAATAAGCTAAAAAATAAAAGTTTTCTAGAGTAGAGTGACCATTCTCAAAGTATTTATGCTTGAAAAAATAGTATACTTTGGTAAAATAGAAGACGTTGTTCATTTTTCTAATTTGGTCGTTTGGACAACAGACATTTAAGGAGAAAAATCTTAACATGCGTAGACTCAAACGTGATACGTCGCGCAAAAAGTCTAAACTTCCTCCTGCCCCATGGCAAGAGTTCATCGAATACTAATTGGTTCGAGCAAGACCCCCTCTTTAACAGAGGGGGTTTTTGTGATATAATAACTAAAGTTATTGACACTAAAAAATTGAGAAAAATATGAGAGATTTATCACTAGATTTGCAATCAAAAATTGGTTCTAATGTTACAGTTAAAGGCTGGGTTAACTCACGTCGAGACCACGGCGGTCTGATTTTCATTGACCTCCGCGACGAGAAGGGCATCATCCAGTTAGTAGTCACACCGAACACTGCAGACGCTTTTAGTTTGGCTGAAACTTTGCGTGATGAATTTGTCTTATCTGCAACCGGTGTAATTCGCGAACGCGCCCCAGAACTAAAAAACCCACACATCGAAACTGGTGAAATCGAACTTGTGGTTGAATCGATTGAACTTTTGAACCGCTCCGAGCCTTTGCCGGTAAACACCCATGATGATGGTCCGGAATCTGGCGAAGACCTTCGTCTAAAATATCGCTACCTCGATTTGCGTCGCCCATACATGCAAAAGATTTTGCGCCGTCGTTCTGAATTCTATCAGTTTTTGCGCAATTACATGTATGAAAAAGATTTCATTGAAGTCACGACTCCAATCCTTGCTAATAGTTCTCCAGAAGGTGCTCGCGATTTTCTTGTTCCGAGCCGTCTGCACCCAGGTATGTTTTACGCTCTGCCTCAGGCCCCACAGCAGTTCAAGCAGCTATTGATGGTCGGTGGCGTGCCACGCTACTTCCAGCTTGCACCGTGTTTCCGCGATGAAGATCCTCGCGCCGATCGTTTGTATGGTGATTTTTATCAGCTCGACCTTGAAATGGCTTTTGTTGATGATGGCGAAGTTGTCCGTAAAACTATGGAGCCACTCGTTAAAAATCTTGTTTCTGGCTTTGCCTCAAAAACTCTCGTTCTAAAATCTGAGCTTGCTAAAAAATACCTTACAGATCAATCCAGCCTGATTCCAAGAATTCCTTACGATGTTGCGATGGATTACTATGGGGTCGATAAGCCAGACCTCCGCTACGGCATGGAGTTAACTGACCTCACTGAGGCGCTAAGCTCTACTGATTTTAAAGTTTTTCAATCACCATGCGTTAAGGCACTTTGCGTTAAAAATGGTGCAAGTTTAACTCGCTCTCAGATTGATCAGTTCACTGAAAAAGCTCGTAAACTCGGCGCTGGCGGCTTAGCGTACATCATTTATGAAAATGGCACTGAGCGCTCGCCAATCGCTAAATTCCTCAAGCCTGAAGAACTCGCTAAAATTAGGGAAATAACTGGCGCAGAAGACGGTGACGCTGTTTTCTTCGGCGCCGACGCTCGCATAAAAGTTAATAAAGTTTTAGGTCAACTACGTATTGATTTTGCTGACCACTTTAATCTAAAAAACAATCAAGAAGTTGCGCTGTGTTGGATTGTTGATTTTCCGTTCTACGAATGGAATGATGTTGAGAACAAGCTTGACTTCGGTCACAACCCATTCAGTATGCCGAAAGGTGGCCTTCAAACTCTCAATGCTGCTCGGACTGACGAAGAAAAACTTGCAATTGTCGCCGACCAATACGATATGGTGATGAATGGTTATGAGATTTGTTCTGGTGCAGTCCGTAATCATAATCCAGAAGTGATGTATAAGGTCTTCTCAATTTTAGGCTACGATGCGGCCTATGTTGAAGCGCGCTTCGGCGGTATGCTCAATGCCTTTAAGTTTGGTGCGCCACCGCACGCTGGCTGTGCTTTTGGTGTTGAACGCATCTTCATGGTACTTGAAGACGCTAAAAACATTCGCGATATTGTCGCCTTTCCTAAAAACGGTTCTGGCTTTGATCTGATGATGGGTTCGCCAACTTCCGTCGATACCTACCAGCTCGAAGATACGCACATTGCAGTCATCCCGGAAGACGCTGAATAGACACTGTAAAAAATTAGCACTCAATTATTGCGAGTGCTAATTTTGTGTGCTATAATAGAAATATATGAATGATGATTTTAACTCAATAACTAATAGTCTTTCTGAAAATGCTCGTTTTGCTATCCAAAAAGCCGACACTTATGCAAAGATGTATAATAACGGCGCTGTCCAAACTGAACATCTCTTACTCGGGATTTTAGCTCAAGATACTTGTACTGGTGCTCGCTTATTGGCCGACGAAGGCATTCATCTTGAAGATGCTGAAAAAACTTTAGAAAAACCACCAGTTGAGGTGCGTGAAAAAGAAATGTCAATGATGTCTCTCACTGAAGCCGTTGTTTTAACACTTAGGATGGCCGGTAAAATTGTCCAAGAACAGGGCATGAAAATTATTGGCACCGAACATATTTTATATGCACTCATCAACCAGCCTACCTCTAAAGCTGTGGTGATGCTCCAAAAATTGGCCATCAATATTGATCAGTTGGCCAGCAGTATTGAAGAGCTTATCGAAAAACAAGCTGAAGATTCAAAAATTGAAGATAAAAAAGCTGAGTATAAACGTAAGGGTCCAGTGAAATGGCTCCGTCGTTATGGCCAAGATTTAACTCAAATGGCACGCGATGGTAAACTTGATACCGTAATTGGCCGTGACCGTGAAATTGAGCGTGCCGTGACAGTGCTCTGTCGTCGCACAAAATCGAACCCAGTTCTCATTGGTGAAGCCGGAGTTGGTAAAACTGCTATTGTTGAAGGTCTAGCTACGCGCATTGCAAAAGACGAAGTTCCAGGCTCACTTATCGGTAAGCGCATCTATCAAGTCGATTTAAGTTCCGTCGTTGCTGGCACTAAATTCCGCGGTGAATTTGAAGAACGCATCAAGGGAATTATTGATGAGGCAATGGAAGATAAAAATCTCATCCTATTTATTGACGAGATTCATCTTCTCATGGGCGCTGGGTCTGGCGAGGGCTCAATGGATGCCGCGAACATTCTTAAGCCAGCACTCGCCCGTGGTCAAATTCGCCTAATCGGCGCTACGACAATGGACGAATATCGCAAAAGTATCGAAAAAGATAAGGCTCTTGCTCGTCGTTTCCAAATTATTCAGGTTGATGAGCCTAGTCCAGCCGTTACCTTACGCATTCTAAAAGGCGTCAAAAGTCACTACGAAAAACATCATGGCGTTATCATTCCTGATGCAATTCTTGAGACTGCTATTGTTATGTCAAACCGTTATATCAATGATCGTTTCATGCCGGACAAAGTAATTGACGTGATTGATGAAGCTAGTGCGATCGCAAAAGTTGCCGCGGATAAAAAAGGTGGCGGTGAATATAAGAAACTGAAAATTGAAATTAAAACCCTTGAAGACAAGCAGGAAATTGCTGCCAATGAAGAAGATTTTGAGCGTGCCGCAATGTGTAAAACGCGAATTAAGCAGCTCGAAAAAGCTGTTGAAAAACTCGAAAAAGCTGGTGCAAAAAATCTTGAAAATCCAGCTATTAAAGAAGAAGATTTAGCTAATGCGATCAGCTTAAAAACTGGCATTCCGGTTACTAAAGTTCACGGTTCTGAAAAAGATTTATTGCTAAAACTGGAAGACCGTTTGAATAAAGAAGTTATCGGCCAAGAAGAAGCTGTGCGTGATGTTGCGAAAGCAATTCGCCGTGGCCGTTCCGGTATTTCTGATCCACGCCGTCCAATTGGCTCCTTCCTCTTTATGGGTCCGACTGGTGTTGGTAAAACTGAACTCGCGCGCGTCATTGCAAAAGAAGTTTTTGGTGGCGACAATGCTCTCATTAAAATTGATATGTCTGAGTTTGGCGAAAAACATAACGTATCCCGCCTAGTTGGCGCTCCAGCCGGTTATGTCGGCTATGATGATGGTGGCAAGTTAACTGAAGCGGTCCGCCGCCATCCATACTCGGTCGTTTTATTTGACGAAATCGAAAAAGCACATCCAGATGTCTTTAATATGCTGTTGCAAGTGCTTGAAGATGGCGTTCTGACCGATGGTCAAGGCAATAAAGTGAAGTTTAATAATACCGTCGTTATTCTTACTTCAAATCTCGGTGCGGCCGAAATGTATGACGACCAAGAATTCGGTTTTTCAGTCCGTACAAAGGCTGATGAGAAAAAATTAGCTTTGGAATATGAGGATAGTAAAAATGCAGCAATGCGAGAATTAAAAAAAGTAATGCGCCCAGAGCTCATTAACCGTCTTGATGCCATTGAAGTTTTCCACGCGTTAACTAGAAAACAAGTTGAGCAAATTTTTAACAACTTAATCGAAGATCTAAAAAAGCGCTTGGCCGAAAAATCAATTGGCTTAAAACTGAAAGATGAAGTTAAAGATTTCTTGATTGAAAAAGGCTATGATCCAAAAAATGGTGCGCGACCACTTCGTCGTGCCATTGAAGATTATCTTGGTTCTGAACTTTCGGAAGTGATTATCAATGAAGCGGTAAAAAAAGGTGAAGTACTCGAAGCTTCACTGGTTAAAGATCGCATTAAAATTGTCGCTTTGAAGAAGGAAAAATAATGCAAAAGTCCACTGGCCCAAAAAGAGTGATTCTTAGTATTCTAGCTGGATTGTTAATTTTTGAACTATTTGATTTTTTGGGTGGCTACGATTATATTAAAGCTGCACTTTATCAACCGACCGCGGAAATTGACGCGATTATTAGCCAGCTTGATCTAACCGACAGTGGCCTTAGAACTTTCAAGGCCACTCACCCAGAACTTGAATCACGCGAAATGTTTAATCAAAAATGTGATTCGCATGATGCTGAAATCTATGTGCTTGGCTGCTACACGACTGGTAGTGATAAAATCCATCTTTATCAAATCGCAGATACTGAGCTAAACGGTATTAAAGAATCCACTGCTGCTCACGAGCTTTTGCACGCAACCTACCATCGTTTGCGTGATAAAACTGGACTAAATCAAGAGCTAAAAAAATACTACGATTCGCTAAAAAGTGATAATGACATTAAAGAATCGCTTAAACTTTATAGTGAAGCTGATTTGCTAGATGAATTACACTCTAGATTAGGCACAGAAGTGAAAGATTTGCCGGCAGCTCTCGAAAAACATTACCATACAGTCTTTAATGACCAAGACAAAATTGTTGACTACTATAACCAATACGCTGACACTTTGAAAAAACACGAAAAGTCTGTTAAAGAACTGGCTACAAAAATTGAAACATTAAAAACGGAGATCGAAGCAGAAGAGGCCCGGCTAACTAAAAATTCGAGTGAACTTAACTCTAAAATTGAAAATTATAATCGCCAAGTTGAGCTCGGTCAGTATGATTCTATCGAAACGATTACGAATTACGGCTATAATCTAAAGCAACAAATCGCAATTTTAAATACCGACTACGATGTTTTGAATCAAAAAATTGCCACCTATAATCAGCTGATTAGCGACTATAATAAAAGCGTAATTGGCGCCGAAAAAGTTTTTAATTCGATTAACAGTAATGGTAAAACTATTAAAACGATAAATAATTAGAAAGGAAAATATGAACAAAACTAAAAATTATCTAGTCCCGAATGTCATCGAAGAAACTAATAAAGGCGAACGCGCCTATGACATTTATTCTCGTCTTTTGAAAGATCGCATCATTTTCTTGGGTGAAGATGTTAACTCGCACACGGCTAATTTAATTGTAGCGCAACTACTCTTTCTCGCACATGAAGATCCGAAAAAAGATATTAAGCTTTATATCAACTCTCCAGGTGGCTCTGTTTATGATGGCTTAGCGATCATTGACACCATGAATTTCATCCAGCCAGATGTCCAAACGATCGGTATTGGTCTTCAGGCTTCAATGGGTGCGATGTTGTTATCTTGTGGTGCAAAGGGGAAGCGCTATATTTTGCCAAATTCTCGAGTGATGATTCATCAACCATCTTCCGGCACTGAAGGTAAAATTACCGATCAGGAAATTGCTCTAAAAGAAGGCATCTTCCTTAAAAAACGCCTCGCTGAAATCTTCGCTAAGAATACTGGCAAAGATATAAAAACTGTCGAAAAAGATATGGATCGTGATAACTGGATGTCAGCTGAAGAAGCGCTCCAGTACGGCATTGTTGACGAAATTGTCAAATAGCCCGCACTTGTTATAATGGAGGTAAGATGAAAAGTAAAACTAGTTTTGTCTGTCAGAATTGTGGTGCGGTTTTTCCGAAATGGGCCGGCAAATGTAGTAACTGCGACCAGTGGAATACGCTGGTCGAGCAGGTAATGGAGCCGGAAGCAGAGCTAAAGTCTGCCCTAAAAAAAGCTACGGTTTCAGGCAAAACCTTAGACTATAAGAACATACAAACCATTGAACCGAGCGATATTAAAGAGCGTCTAAGAACCGATTTTGAAGATTTAAACACCGTGCTTGGTGGCGGCATTTTAGTTGGTTCAGTAAATCTACTAGCCGGTCAGCCGGGTATTGGTAAATCGACTATTTTGATGCAAATTTGTGCCACAATTTCAAAAACTAAAAATGTTTTATATGTTTCAGGTGAGGAGTCGGCCGGTCAAGTTAAAATGCGAGCCAAAAGGTTGGGCGCCGAGTCTGATAAACTTAATTTTGCAAGCAGTACTTCAGCTAACGATATTGCAAAAACGATTGAAACTGGGCTTTTTGACCTCGTCATTATCGACTCGATCCAAACATTAGCTGTCAATGAAATTTCTTCTGCACCAGGCACGGTTTCCCAGGTCACCAACTGTGGCAATCTTATTATCCGTGCGGCTAAGTCGACCGACACTGCAGTTATTATTGTCGGTCACGTTACAAAAGAGGGAACTTTGGCTGGTCCAAAAGTTCTTGAACATCTAGTTGACGTAGTAATCAATTTTGAGGGTGATCGTTATGGTGGCTTTAAAACGATTCGCGCCATCAAAAATCGCTTTGGCTCGACTAACGAGGTTGCAATTTTTGAAATGGACGAAAAGGGGCTTAATGAAGTTAAAAATCCGAGTGCTGCCCTACTGGCTGAGCGCCAAAACACGGATGGATCTATCATTTTAGCTACGCTTGAAGGCACTCGTCCGATTCTTGTTGAAATCCAAGCCCTCGTCACTCCAAGCAATTTTGGTTATCCAAAACGTACTGCTTCTGGTTTTGATATCAATCGTCTAAACCTTCTCATCGCCGTTATTGAACGACGTACTAAATTAACTTTGAATGATAAAGATATTTTCATTAACGTAGTCGGTGGTATGAAACTTAGCGATTCAGCTGCTGATCTCGCGGTTTGTCTGGCGATTGCTTCGGCCGCGGCTGGTCGTAAGTTGGGCGAAGAGTATGTTGTGTTTGGTGAAGTTGGTTTGGGCGGCGAAATTCGTTCAGCATTCCGCCCCGACCAGCGCATTGCTGAAGCTAAAAAACTTGGCTTTAAGCACGCCATTGCTCCGGCAACAATCAAAGATAAATTTGTGATTCCTGCTAAAGACCTACGAGATATTTTAATTAAATATGTGAATCAAAAATGAAAATTCTTGGCATTGATCCAGGCACCGGCATCTGCGGTTTTGGCGTAATTGAAATTAAAAAATCCGCTAGAGTCGATAGTCAAATTAAGATGTTAGATAATGGCGTAATTACTACGCCCGCCCACACTCCGCTGCCCGAGCGACTGGAAGATATTTATAATTCTTTACATGAAATTATCAAGCTTAATCAACCTGATTGCGTTTCGATTGAGAAACTTTTTTTCACCAAAAATATCACCACTGGTATTTCCGTAGCCGAGGCGCGTGGCGTGGTCATGTTAGTTTGCAAACAACATAAATTACCAATTTTTGAATATACCCCAAACGAAATTAAAAAAACTATTGCCGGTTTTGGTAGCGCTAAGAAAAAACAGATTCAGGAGATGGTGCGAATTCGTCTAAATTTAAAAACTGCGCCAAAGCCGGATGATGCCGCCGATGCGCTTGCCGCTGCCATCACCCATTCAATCTATCATCGCTTCCTGTGATATAATTTAAGCATGAAAACTTTTAGGCGCTTAATTATCTTTATTATTCCATTATTGCTAATCGGATTTTCAGTCAGTACTCTATATAAATGGAACTATATCCAGCATCGTCAATTTATTCCAAACGAGCTTAGTATTCCCGAGATCCAAACTGGCGCTGACTTCAATCGTAATCACATTGACGATGCCACTGACATTCTTGATGGGGCGCTCGACTACATCTCAGCCAAGCCTCAATACGAAGAGTTGAAGAAATATCCCGACGGTTGGCCAACGGAAAATCGCGGCCAAGCTGGCGATGTAATTGCGATGGCCCTAAAAAATGCTGGCTATGATCTTCAGAAATTAATCACGGAAGACCTCACAAAAAATCCAGCTGCCTACAAAAATCAAATTACCGACAAAGATCTCGCCTTTCGCTCAGTCGGCAATCAGTTTGTCTTTTTCTCGCGCTACGCTACCCCAAAAACACTTGATTACGAAGACGTTAAAAAGTGGCAGGCCGGTGATATTGTCTTTTTTGAAAAAGGTCATGCAGCCGTTGTCGCTGATAAAGTTAATCAAAAAGGCGTACGCTTTATCATTCATCATTTCTGGCCATACCAAGCTGGCTATTACCAAGATATTTTAGAATCTGGCGCTTGGGGTAAAATTACTGGCCACTTCAGCGTTAACGAAGGTATGGCTTCACCGCACACTGATTAGTGACGATTAACTTTTTCGTCACGCTCATCTTTTTCGACGTGAACAAGGTGTGTGATGGTTTCTAGTTCGTCGATTGGTGTATCGACATATTTAAAAGTATAAGTTGTCTCTTCGCCGATGGTTGACATACGCAGCGTTCCGACCTTAATTAAATGCTCCCAAATCCCAGATTGTTTAAATGATACATCTTCAATCGAAACTAAATCAATTACATTCGTCGAGCTTGAAAAAAGCGAAGCCTGTGCTTGCTGAATAATGCGCTTGTTCGTCACAAATAAACGGTTATTGGAATAGACATTTAAACCGATTAGTGCAGCAATTACTATTACACCAAACACTACATCGATTACAATGCTAAAGAATCCGCGCGACATTGCATCCATTGCAAAAACCGAATTGGTCATTGTCTTAGAAATTAGAATGTTTAATGTGATAAAGAAGATGGCAGCTAATGCGACCCCCGCCCAAGTCAAAATTGGCACTACTCCGGAGCGTTTAATCTTTAACACAACGTATTCGTTATCTTCCAACTTAATGTTTGGAAAATCTTTTCTCGAACGCGCGCGACGTAGTTTTAATAATTCATTTTTTGCCATACATTTCTCCGTAAATTTTAAATAATTATATCACGACGGGGCATAATTTGCAATTATACGAAATTATTATTTAATTATGTTTGAGATGCTCGCGACCTTTAAGTGTGACCTTACGTCCACGTGGTGTTTTTTCAATAAAACCAAGCTGAATTAAAAACGGTTCATAGTAATCTTCAATCGTATTAACCTCGTCACCAGTTAACGCTGCAATCGTCGTTAACCCAACCGGTCTGTCTCCGTAATTTTCTAGCATCAACTTCAGCATATTTCGGTCGGCCGGGTCTAACCCCAGCTCATCAATTTCCATCAACTTTAACGCCGCAGTTGCGATGTTGCTATCAATAATTCCGTCCCCATTCACGTCAGCGTAATCGCGCACACGCTTAGTGATACGGTTCGCAATTCTAGGCGTTAACCTCGAACGAGTCGCCAGCATCTCTGCCGCCTCTTCCTTGATAGGGGTATTTAAAAGTCCCGCCGTTCGTTTGATGATCTGTTTAATTTCAGGCTCTTTATAGTACTCTAAACGGTGTGTAATTCCGAAGCGGTCCCGTAGTGGTCCAGCCAGTGAACCTGTCCTGGTGGTCGCGCCAATCACCGTAAAATGTGGTAAATCCAGCCGAATTGAGTTCGCTGCTGGGCCTTTTCCAACTACGATATCTAGTTTATAATCTTCCATTGCGGAGTATAAAATTTCTTCCACTGCCCTACGTAATCGATGAATCTCATCAATAAACAGGACGTCGCCCTCTTGTAAATTTGTCAAAATCGAGGCCAGATCTCCCGCTCGCTCGATCGCTGGTCCAGTCGTCACTTTCAAGTTAGCCCCAAGCTCGTGTGCAATCACATTTGCCATAGTCGTTTTGCCGAGCCCAGGTGGTCCATAAAGTAGCACATGGTCCAATGTCGTGCCGTCATCGCGTTTTTTAACCGCGTCGATCGCTAGCTTTAAGTTCTTTTTCAAACGCTCTTGTCCGATGTATTCGGCAAAATTGATTGGACGCAAACTTTGTTCAATAATCTGTTCTTCAGTGTCTTCTTCGTGTGTAGTATTATCAACCACTCTTTCAATTCCCATAGAGGCCTCCGTAGTTCTGTCTCATTTATTATAGCACGAATTTTTCATTCCATTTTTTCTTGCTTTTATTCCACTTATGCTATAATAAAGCATATGAAGGTCCTATCGGCTAATAGTAGAGCTCTGCCTCTAAAGGGTCTAGAGCATCAGCTTTCCATCATTTTATCCACTAAACTTTTTGTCCTTTTCTCTTTTCTCACTCTCTCCTTCATGATCTTTCAACTCTTTTCTCCCATCGTCTCTTCTAATGCTGAAACCGAAAACACCGCTAAAGTCTCCACTCCAGCTGGTACTATTTCTCTCGCCACAGAAGATAACGTTACTATTAACATTACTCCAACTCCAACCCAAAAGATCTATTCTAAAACCACAGCTCTAAAAATCACTAACTCATGTAAAAAAGGCGCCACTATCACCCTCTCTACTAACAAGACTCATAATAATCTAGAACGCCAAGGCGCAGATACCTTAACTAAAACTATTGCTTCAATTGCAACCACTGGAAACCTAACCGATAATTCCTGGGGTTATACACTAGACAATACTACTTATTCTCCAGTTCCAGCCAAAGACCAATCCCCAGCTACCATCTATAACACCACCTCAGCTACCGCTTCCACTACTACTCCAGAAAACCTCAATCTCGCCTATGCTGTTAAGACTGATGATACTATCCCATCTGGCACCTACACTAACGATCTAGTCTACACCGTTAACGTAAAACCAGAATGCTTACAATACACTCTAAAATTTAACTTAGATAACGGTATTGGCAAATCAGGTGCAATCTACACCGATAGACAGCTATCCTATGGTACAAAAATCAATCTCGCCGACTTTACCCCAACTCGCACCAACTACGAGTTTATGGGCTGGATTGCCACAACGAATAATCCTGCTATCTCCTCAGTCACCTACGATGATGATGCTAATATAGATATTAACCCTACCAACGAAGCTGAAGTAACACTCACTGCTAAATGGAAACTAAAAATTAAAGATATCTTCACTATCTCCAATATGCAACAGATGAATCCAAATATCTGCCTAGCTAGTACCACCCCACTTGCTACCGCTACGGCACTTGACACTGATGGCTCCCATAGGGGTGACCCGAACTACGTCCCAACTGTCACTCTCACGGATACTAGGGACAATAACACCTATACCGTCTCAAAACTCGCCGATGGCGAATGCTGGATGACTAAAAACTTAAGGATTATCGACAAAACCATCACCCCAGCCGACTCTAATGTTACCTCGAACTACACCATTCCAGCCTCCTCAATCTCTGGCTTTAGCTCCCATGACACCTCAAGCGCTTATATAGATAGCAACGACGGCTTCTATAACTGGCATACCGCTACCGCTGGTACTGGTACTGCTGCGCTTACTGTCAATGGTCAAAACGTTCCAGCTTCCATCTGTCCAAAAGGCTGGAGACTGCCAACTGGTGGCGATACTGGCGAATTTAAGACCCTCTATAACAGCTATAATTCTTTTAGTGCTCTAACATCTAGCCCAGTAAACATTACCCTCACGGGAGTCATACTGAATGGCTCACATCACGGTCGTAATGTATACAGTCGCTATCTGACCTCTACCGTTTACTCCAGCAACTATGCCTACAACCTACTTGTAAATAATTCGAGCATCAATCCTGCGAATTATGGCAATGCGCATGCCGGGTCCTCTATCCGTTGTATTGCTGATAATCCAACCGTCCATAATATTTCTACTATGCAGCAGATGACGCCAAAAACCTGCATCAATACCACTGTCCCGTTCAAAACTGCTACTCAGCTCGATACCGATGGCTCCCACAGGGGCGACCCAAACTATGTTCCAACTGTCACTCTCACTGACGCCCGAGATAACAACACCTATACCGTCTCAAAACTCGCCGATGGCAAATGTTGGATGACTAAAGATCTCCGCATCGCCGGAAAAACCATCACTTCAGCCGACTCCGACGTTACCTCAAATTACACTATTCCGGCTTCCTCAATCAACGGCTTTAATTACAATAACGCCTCAAACGCTTATGCAAATAGTGACAGTGGTTTTTATAACTGGTATACCGCTGCTGTTGGTACTAGCACCCAAGATCTCTTTCATCACGGACAAAACACTGCCGTCTCCATCTGTCCAAAAGGCTGGCGGTTGCCAACCGGTGGAAATAGTGGTGAATTCCAAGCTCTCTATAATAACTATAATTCACCGTTGGCACTAAGATCTAGTCCAGTGAACCTCACTCTTTCCGGCCGCGTGAGTAGTAGTTCACGCGACTATCAAAGCTCAAACGGCTATTATTGGTCCTCTACGGTCTACTCGGACGAAGACGCCTATGTTCTGTACCTGCACACCTCGGTTGTCTACCCTGCCTACCATCTCGAAAGACGCCTCGGGCTCTCCGTACGCTGTATCGCTCGCTAGCCTATATGGCTACATAGTGCCCGCCCAGTTCAATAACTATATTGCTTTCTAGGTCTAAAAACATCCTTCGCTTTCCGCTTTACAACAGATTAAAGTTTTGTTATAATCATTCATGGAAGGGTGGCCGAGTGGTTGATGGCACTGGTCTTGAAAACCAGCAAGTTAACGCTTCGCAGGTTCGAATCCTGTCCCTTCCGCCATTTTAAGATTTTGGCATCGTAGCTCAGTTGGTTAGAGCGTAGGACTCATAAGCCTAAGGTCACTGGTTCGATCCCAGTCGATGCTACCATCTTAGCCTATCTCGCATTCTAAACTCGCCTCAGCTAGCGAGTCTTTTTGTGCTATAATAGTGCTATGAAGAAAAAAGGTTTTACTATCTTAGAATTAGCGGTGGTTATCGTTTTCGCCTCACTACTTCTTATTATTTTCTTTTTGCAAAAAGTAAACACGGATGCTATGCATCGTGACGAACAGCGCAAAGAGTCGATTAACGCCATGTATTATGCTCTTGAAGAGGGTTTTTATGCTGAAAATGGCTATTATCCTGAAAAAATTTCTGAGGAAAATTTGAAGGTAATGGATCCCCAGCTTTTTACTGACCCTCGTGGTCTTAATCTTGGTACCGAAGGTAGCTCCCTTGTTTATGAGCCGGCGAATTGCGAAAATACTAAGTGTCAGGAATTCACGCTCCGCGCTAATCTTGAAAAAGAAGATACTTTCATTAAAAAGAATCGTGAGCATAAAAAATGATCGCCCATATTTCTGGTGAAGTTGCCGAAAAATTTGGCAATTCCGTCATTGTTGATGTCCATGGTGTTGGCTATGAGCTGGCACTTACTGCCATTGATGCCGAAACTACCGTAGTCGGTAAAACCTATAAGTTCTACACTTATCATTCAGTGCGTGAGAACGGGGAAGACCTTTATGGTTTCTCTAGTCTTGCTGCTAAAAAACTTTTTGAGCTGCTTATCTCAGTCAACGGTATTGGTCCAAAAGCTGGCATGGCTATCTTAAGCCTTGCTGGTCCCGAAGATGTCCGAAATGCAATCGCTAATGCAGACACCACTTTTGTCTCTAAAGCTTCTGGTGTCGGTAAAAAGTCTGCCGAGCGTGTGATCGTAGACTTGCGAGACAAAGTTGGTCTTCCATCTCGCGTTGGCACCACTGCCATCTTCACTCCAGCTCAAACCACAGTAGAGAAAGATGATGCCCTCGATGCGCTCATTGCGCTCGGCTTCCCGCTCAAAGAAGCTACCGAGGCTCTCGAGCAAGTTGATCGCACCCTGCCGGTTGAAGAGAGAATTAGGCTAGCTCTAAAACAACGAAGTTAACCATATTCAATTTTCGTAATACTAATCTAATCTAATCTAATCTAATCTAATCTAGTATAGAGTCTAGTCTAAGTTGAGTATTATTAACTTAGCGCCATCAGTTTTGTATCGGTAGCAGACCGTTAAATTCACTATATTTAACAATGTTTCATTAAAAAATCAAATCAAAAACCTAAAAATATGTTATAATATAGTTAAGAAACTAACATTTTGACAATGTTTTATCAAAATTAAATAATTTATCATTTTTATTCTAAAAGGAGAGAATATGTCAGGACACAGTAAATGGGCAACCACTAAACGCCAAAAAGCTGTCGTTGATGCTAAGCGTGGTGCATTATTCACTAAAATCGGTAACCAAATCGCAATCGCTGCTCGCGCCGGTGCTGATCCAACCATGAATGCCTCTCTTGCTATGGTGCTTGAAAAAGCTCGTCATGCTAATATGCCAAAAGCTAATATCGAGCGTGCTATTGCTAGGGCGGCTGATAAAAATGCTGCAGCTATGATTGAGGAGACTTATGAGGCCTATGGTCCAGCTGGGGTCGGTATCATTATTGAAGTTGCGACTGATAATAAAAATCGTACCATGCCTGAAGTTCGTCATACTCTTGATAAAAATGGCGGCCGGATGGCTGACCCAGGTTCAGTTATGTTCCAATTCTCTCGTAAGGGCGTTATCTTCATTTCCGACAAAGGTGAAGATGCTTTGATGTCTGCTCTTGATGCTGGCGCAGAAGATGCAGTCGAGGAAGATGATGGTATTGAAATTATTACCGAGCCAACCGATCTCATGAAAGTTCGTCAAGCTCTAATTGACGCTGGCTTGACAATTGAATCTGCTGAGTTGAAATACGTGCCAAACACTACCGTGCCAGTTGCAGGTGACGACGAAGATAAGGTCACTAAACTGCTCGATGCTATCGACGACCTCGATGATGTTGTTAACGTCTTCACTAATGCAGAATAATTAGCTAAGCTACTATCTTTTTATAGATTCTATTACTAGAAATCGCTACTATCCGTCGTCCGATTCAGTTCATCGACGATTAAATCATAACTAAAACCCTGCCGCAGTAGATATTGTTTTAATTTATCGTCCGTATAACCGCGCCGTCGTTTCTTTTGAATCATTTTTTGAATTTCAGTTTTATCGTTACGCACTTTTTCGCCAAATTCATTTTCGCCGAGCACTTCCTGAATTATTGCATCTAAGACGCCCTTATTCCTGAGTTCAAGCCGTAATTTTTTCTCGGAAATACCCTTCGCCCGATTGCGGTTTTCTACGTAAAATCGCGCAAATCTCTCATCGTCAATTATTTTTAGGTCTGTCAGTTTGTTGATTACCGCTTCAATATCGGTCGTACTAATCATTGCACCCGATTTTGTCGGCAGCCCAGTTTTTGCTTGCTTCGTAAATTCGAAGCGATTATCTTCCGTAAAATCGCGCTCCCTGATTTTTTGATTTTTTTCACGCACGCTTTTTCTAAGCTGTTTGATTTTCTCTCGATAATCCTCATCCGTTTTCAGCCGCGCTAGAAACTCATCGTATCTTTTCTGTTCGAGTTCTCGTTTAATTTTCTTGCGTTTAAGGTAATCTCTAATTTCTTTTTCTGAATGTGGTCTCGAGAGGGCATATTCTAAACTTCTCTGCAGTAGCTTGCCAAAATCTGACGCCGCCTGGATTTCTTCTAGCTCAGTTTCTGTATATTCATTATTGATTCGAACCTTCATCTCGGCTACTTGTTGAATCGTCAAAGAAAAGGCGAATTTATGGTCCACGAAAACATTTACTCGATTCTGGTCTCGAGTTGCAGTCTTTAAATCGGTGATTTTTTTTACTCCAAAATCAGCCGATTTTTCAGTAGTTGCGTTATTTAAGATTTTCATCTAAATAATTTTTATCTTATCTAATCCTTTTGAATTACAGCTTTATTTGCTGTCTACATTCACTCTTGAAGCTCTCGCATAATTCATCAGTTACGTCGATCAACTAAGATTACTCTTCTTCGGCAGTTGCTTTTTCGCGCACTTTTGCTTCAATTTCCGCCATCAATTCCGGCTTTTCTTTAAAAATACGCTTGACGGTTTCACGCCCTTGTCCGATAGTCTCGCCATTATATTTTAAGAATGCACCAGCCTTATCGATTACGCCGTATTGTACCGCTAAATCAAGAATGTCGCCAGTCTTCGAAATACCTTCGTTGTACATAATATCGAACTCTGCGCTCCTAAATGGTGCCGCAATTTTATTTTTAACAATCTTAATTTTAGTGCGGTTTCCAGAGATATTTTCGCCATCTTTAATTTGTCCGATACGGCGAATGTCAATTCGAACTGAAGCATAAAACTTCAATGCATTACCACCGGTCGTTGTTTCAGGGTTACCGAACATCACGCCAATTTTCATGCGAATCTGGTTGATGAAAATTACGGTCGCCTTCGATTTAGCAATAATACCGGTCAATTTGCGCATTGCTTGGCTCATTAGGCGCGCCTGTAGACCCATCTGTGCATCACCCATGTCGCCATCAATTTCAGCCTGTGGTACTAAGGCAGCTACGGAGTCCACTACAATTAAATCCACTGCTCCAGAACGTACTAGTGTTTCACAGATCTCTAGTGCCTGTTCGCCGTTATCTGGTTGCGAAATCAAAAGATCGCCCGTATTCACGCCAATTTTTCTAGCATAAGCCGGGTCTAAAGCGTGCTCAGCATCAATAAATGCTGCTTGTCCGCCAGTTTTCTGAATTTCTGCAATTGCGTGTAGGGCTAAAGTAGTTTTACCCGACGATTCAGGACCGTAGATTTCAATAATTCGACCTTTTGGGTAGCCGCCACCTAATGCTAAATCGAGTGAAAGCGAACCTGAATGAATTAACTCGATATCAATTTTCTTCGATTCGCCAAGTTTCATAATTGAGCCTTCGCCAAATTGTTTTGTAATTTGCGCGACTGCTAGTTTTAGCGCTTCGCTTTTTCCGTCAAGTTGCTCACCTTTTTCTGTCTTTGCGGATTTTTCAGAAACAGACTTTGCCATTTTACCTCCTAATATATTACGCTTATTATATCATTTTTTGCCCCAAAAATGAAGATTAGGCTATCTGATTCGGTTACATTTCATTGGGCTGAAACGTTGGTTTGAGAACTTTAGCCAGAAACCTTAACCTAAAAATAGCAAAACTTATTTTTCACTGCAAGCACAAGCATTTTCCCTAGTTAATCGTAAGTGCTATAATAGACGTATGATTAAGATTTATACTACTGATACCTGTGTTTATTGCCACGCGCTAATGGAGTGGTTTGAAAAAGAGGGGATTAAATACGAAGCGCACGACGCTAATGAGGACCCTACTATTACGAGCGTTCCAGTGACAAGAATTGAATTAAAAGACGGCTCAACCATTGAGGTGCTTGGTTTTGATCGCCCTGCTATTAAAGATGCATTAAAGAAATTGGCTGTCTAAGGTCTAAAATACTTTCATAAGGTTGTTCTTACAAGATGAGCAAACAAGTAAAATCCCAAACGAATAACGAAACGACAAAACCGCCGCTCTTGTTTATTCATGGTTTCAGAGGCAATCATCTTGGTCTCACCGAAGTTGAAACTTATTTTAAAAAACAGGGCTATGACTGCTACGTACCAGATATTCCGCCGGCGCTTAACACTAAAAAAGAGCACGTCCCAAAACTTTCAGCATATACCGCTGATGGCTACGCCAAATGGGTTGCAGATTATATCCTAGAATATCACCTCGACCGCCCAATTCTGATCGGGCACTCCATGGGTTCGATTATTTGTGCTGCTACCGCTGAAAAATATCCTGAACTAATTAACGAAAAGATTTTCTTTCTCTCTCCGATTTGTGAAACGCCGCCGCCCTTCATCTGTCAAGTCGCGCCACTAGTGAGATTTGTTCCTTCTAAGCTTTCGAGCTATCTCACTACAAAATATCTCATCACTCCAAAAGATAAACATACGCTTAAGCAGGTGCTTGATATCACTTACCGTTGTGCAGAAAAATTCACTAGCCTTAGTGATGTTGGGCGCGCCGCTAAATTCAGCATTAGCTATTCAATTTCTGATTTTGACTTCAAAAAACAAGCTGTTTTTATCGCCGGTGAAAGTGATAAGTTGAACTCTCAAAAACAAGTTAAAAAAATGGCCAAAAAATATCAATCTGAACCAATTTTTCTCGCCAATTCTGGCCATCTCGTTAACTATGAACGCCCATTAGCGCTCGCAAAAGCCATTGAACAAAATCTCTAGCTTCTCGATCGAACAAAAAACTAGTTGAATAAATTTTTCTAGCTTCCTGACCGAGCGAAAACTACTTGACCCACTTAATTAAGCGCTGGTATTCTTCGCTATTTTTGTCGTACGAATCTAAGATATCTTCCGTGTAGGTTTTTCCGTTCTCGATATTGAGCGTCTCTACATCTGAGCAGGCCGCCAGTAAGCGAATAATCGCCTCATCTGTATCGACCGTTGTCATTGATTTTGCCTGACCATGCGAATGCACTCGCAACTCTTTGTAGACGAAGCGTTTGATACCAGCCTGCAAACAATACTTCAGGCAGTTTTCGCAAGTTGCCATTTTATTGTAAAGTGTACATCCACTTACATCTCGACCGGCAAAAATTAAAGCATTCATTTCTGAGTGGATTGCAAAATAGTACTTCATTGGTCGTTCAGTCAAAGTCATCTTTGACTCGTCCGCTCCCTGAATTGTCCCATTATATCCGAAGGAAACCGGCCTCTTTCTCGCATCTACGATTACGCAGCCATTTTGCGAGCTCGGGTCCTTCGACTTTTTCGCAACCTCCTCCGCAATCCCCATAAAGTATTCATCCCACGATAGTTTTTTCTCTGTCATTATGCCTTCTCGCTTAATTTCTTTTAGTATAACACAGCTCCAAATGAGAATGAAATTTCTTTTTTTGTCCTCTAATGTTAAACTGAAAATCTGACCTTCTCTGTATTTTAAATATCGTTTCCGTTTATGCTTGATAATTCAAAAAACTTTGCTAGTATGGTATCGACTCAAATTTAAAGAAAAGTATTAACTTAACTAAAGGGATTTTTATGAAGTTTTTAAAAATAACACTTCTCTTTATTTTGATGCTCATACCAGTATTTGTCTCAATCAGTGTCCAGTCTCTGTCTGAGCCTACTTGCAGTGACTATGAATTTATTTTTGCTCGCGGTTCAGGTCAATCCTTAGATGCTTCAGATTTTAACGCTTTTAAAAGCGAAATCACTAAACGCCTTAAACGGGAAAATATCTCATTCTATGAAGTTGGTTCAAGTCAAAACGGCTATCCAGCTGTTGCGCTAAATTTTTCGACCGCTCTTGGCGCCTATATCTCGGCCGGTAAATCCTATCGTTACGGCGATTCAATCAACCGTGGTAGTAAAGAGCTAATTCTACATATCAATTCAGCTTCAAAGCAATGTAAAAACAAAAAGTTTATTCTCGCCGGCTATTCACAAGGCGCTCATGTTATCGACCGTTCTCTGAACTTTATCAATTCTGATAAGGTTGTCTATGTTGCAAGTTTTGGTGATCCAAAACTGTACCTTCCGGAGGGGAAGCGCGCCTGTCAACATGTCGGCTTGTCACCGTATCGAGTTTACGCCCCAGATTGCAAAATTAAAGAGGGAATATTAGGTGGCATGAAGCCATATCAGCCAGCTGGATACTATAATAAAATGGGCATTTGGTGTAATCAGGACGACCTTATTTGTGGCTCGGCACTAAACATATTTAACCCACTAAAAACTCACGTTGCCTATATTGAAAAAGGCAGTTATCAAAAATTTGCTGAAATTGTTTCTAAGAAAATTGCAAACATTAAAATTAAATCAGCTCGTCACGCCGATAAAAAGGATATAGTTAAAACTAAAATCCCCAATAAAGATAATGCAACCATCGCTAAACCCAATCCCATCGAAAAAGATGGTGTAGTCAATACTAAGACTGATCCTACTGATGCAAAATATTCTGAACGTAAGCCGATGGATGTTGCGATAATTCTGGATTTCTCTAATGTATTTTTGCTTCCAGCTGGTCAGAATAGAATGTTTTCCGATGCCGTCCGTGATAAGATTATTAAATTATTGCATCAAGGAGTACGTGTTTCATTATATATGAGCTATAGTCTTTATCGTATTCAAGAGCCGACTCAGGTGATGGTCCCATTTGATTATGATCATATCATAGAAGAAGACTTGGATAATATGCTGTTCTCCATCGTTTCAGACAAGCCATATCTTCATGTCAATGAAAATAATCTATATGAATCAATTGCTTATGTTGCTCGTAATGAAGATTGGTTTAAAGGATATGAGCACAATATCTATGTCTATAGCAACTATCATCATACTTCTCAGCTAGGTAGGTATGGCACGACTCGTGAAGAGGCGCTTAAAATTGCAAAAGAACATAACGTTAAGCTCACTGCCATATCTGATCTACCATCACCGCAAGATGATTTTTCTGACACAAAAAATATCTCTACTTTTAACAGCACTAGCTTAGGCGATTTCTCTACAATAAAAAATAGTTCTCACCCCGCTAAAAGTACTAACTTAATTAAAATGTCTAAAACTTCAGCCTATAATCCTAAAAACTATTTCAGTAAAACTATTAAGATTAATCAATCCTCGCCCTACACTTTAATCATAGTGAATGATTTAATTTATGGTATTTCTAAAAATAAAACCATCACGATTACCGATCTGGATCGTCGTGCCGATAATGAAATTCGGCTAGTTGGTTATGACGAAACTGGCTACGCCTCAAATGTAAAAACCATCAGCTACCCGTCTGAAAAAATCACTCCACCCGAAACTGGTATCCCTAAACTATAAAATCACTCCACCCGAAACCGGCATCCCTAAACTATAAAAATCATTTTGCCTAAACTTGGCGACCTTCAAAAAGACCAATTGTTTTTGAATTCGAGATACCTTATGGTCTAGATGATAAATGCCAATGTTCGCCAAACTCACATTTATAAACAGACAATTCTGGCGCTCCATAGTCGTATTGCGCCACCTTTGCCGCAACTTCTGCTTCTTCGCGTGTCGCGTAGCAAACTTTCTTCGCGTCTCCCACCCAGCATTTTTTTGGCTCAATTTCTCTTATTCTTTGCATCATTTTCCTGATTCAATTTTATGTCGCTTTAACTATATTTCCTAGGATATTTTATATCTCCTAAGCTATTTTTGCCAATCTAATTTAATTTTAAATGCCATCCCGGTCTTAGTCGGACTGAATTGATATTTTATTCCATAGTGTTTGAGAATACTTTTTACTACAAATAACCCAATTCCAGTGCCGCCATTATTCTCACCATGTTCAAATATATTAAAAAGTGCTGAGACGCTCTGCTTTCTAATTGGCTGACATCGGTTTTCTATTCTCAACCAATGATTTCGATAGGTTATTAAAATCGTACTGTTATCATCAGCATATTTTACCGCATTGCTAATTAAATTGGAAAAAAGTTTTTGAAAGGCGGGCTTGGCTAGTCTAATTTTTTCGCGGTCCAACTGAATTTCTAACTTTAATTTCTTCGCTAGAATTAGCGGACGATAGTCTTTTATAATTTTCGGTAGCTCTCGTTTAATAGCTATTTGCTCCGGCTTTTTTAGCCAATCCTTGTAAGACGAGGCGTTAAGGATTTCTGAAATCATTGTCGCCATTTTATCAACTATTTTAATTGATTCACCAAGATACTTTTTATGGTCCCGGTATTCGCCAACTTCGTATTGCATATTCTCCAAAGTAATTCTTAAGCCGGATAGTGGTGTTTTTAACTCATGTGAAGCGCTACTTAAAAACGTGCTTTTTGCTCGCTCAACATCGCTCGCAATTTTTTCTGCTTCAATCAGCGGTTTTACGATAATTTTTGATGACATGTATGCAAAAATGATTGAAAAAACTAGCCCAACCGCAAGTGAATATGGTAAAAAGTTTAGGGTTAAATTCTCAGCATCTTTTCTCGCATTGCGCGATGAGATAAATTCTAAAATAAGTTCTTTGTTATCATTCAATCTAACCGTTCTAATCTCAATGAACACGGAATTATCCGAACTAGTTTTATCGACCGCTACTTCATTTTTAATATCTAAAACGTCATTACTGTCATTTTGAGCTCTAACTGAAATACTGATTGATTCGTTTTGCTGATAAACTTTTAGGTAATTCTTAACACTTGCTTCATCAAAACCGTTTAAAGCTTGCGCAACTGCGTCCGCTTTTTTCGTTAACTCATCCTTAGTATTTTCTAGATAAAAATGCGGTAAAAGGCCATAAATTATAATATGCAATATAACTAGTAGGCTCGCCATAATCGCCATAGCTACGCTGAAGGTCCGAGTAAAAATTTGCGATTTTTTCATCTCAGCTCCAACTTATAGCCAACATTTTTTACGGTCACAATACAGTCAAGCCCCAACTTTTTACGTAGCGACTTAATATATACATCGACTACTCGTTCAAGCGGAATTTCTTCATCATAACTCCACGCCTTTTCAATAATTTGGCTGCGCGTCAAAATTTGATTTTGATTATTTACTAATACCTTTAATACCTCTAGTTCCTTTGGGTTGATTTTAATTTTTTGGCCAGCCACAGTCGCTACATAATTTACAAAATCAACTTCTAGATTTTTGTATTTCCACCCTTCGTTGACGGGATTTCTCCGTCGATAAATAGCTTCAATTCTTGCTGCCAGTACGGCTAGTGAAAACGGTTTATTGATAAAGCCATCCGCCAGTGTATTAAAGGCAGCAATTTTTGTTTCATCATCACTGAGCGCAGTTAACATCAAAACTGGCACTTCACTTTGCTTACGAATGAGTTGTAGTACTTCTAGACCAGATTTCTTCGGCAGCATAATGTCGAGCAGGACAAAATCAATTTCATTTTGTTCAAATTTCAATAAAGCCTGCTCGCCATCAAACGCTTGTACGTAGTTATATCCAGAGTTTGCTAAAAAGGCACAAATACCATCGCTAATCGCCACCTCATCTTCAACTACTAAAATCCTCATACACCTATCATAGCACAGTCAAAACTATGCAATTTCAAACAATAATTCTTTCGGCTGTTTTTTCATTAAACTGCTTGAGCTGATTATTAGTGACACTAAAATCACTATACTTCCACTTACGACTACGAAAATTAAATCAGCTGGCTCAATTTTAATTTCTAGGTCAGTAATTGTTTTATTAAAGCCGTCAATTTCTGCGCCACCAGCTAATTTTGAAGTTGCAGCTTCTTTGTTTAATTCTTTAGTAATGCCAGTAGTCACATTTTTTACAATACCACTTGCTATGCTGCCACCAGTCTGGCTCGCAAAATAGTAGGATACGCCGAAGCCGACCACTCCAATCATTATTAGTTCCAACATAAATTGCCCAACAATCTGCCATTTATTTTTGCCAATTGAAAGCAAAATGCCAATCTCCTTGCGCCTTGCATTTAGCCACAAGAATAGGACTAAGGTCAAAATTGCGCCCGAGAAAATTAGTCCACCGATCAATAACTTGCTGGCAACTCCATAAACTCCAGCGATTGATTTTTGGAGTGACGGGAAATTACTCGACCCCTTTATTAGTTGATAAGATTTCCAATCTATTGCCAATTTTTGTGCCGCACTCATCACTTGGTCAAGGTTTTTATTTCCATCTACAAAGAACGTCGCATCTTGATAGATGGCATTTTCCTTAGTGTAGCCATAAAGTTTTGCAGCAGTATCTAAGTCGGCGATTAAATTATTTTCATAAAGTTCCTGTGCGCTCGATACGCCAGTTTTATTTTTACCAGCAAATAGTCCCAAGATTGTCACCTCCACTGTTTCGTCTGCCTGCTTTTCGTTATCCGCATCATAAATGTTTGATTTAATTTTTAATTTATAACCCACTTTTAAATTATTTTTCTTCGCCAAATCCTCATGCATTAAAACAGTCGCCACATCACTTTTTTCTAAATGACGACCATCAACCAACTTGAAAGTTTCCGCCACAAACTTATCTTCTTTTGTTGAATCGTTTACGCCGGTCACTATCAACGTTCGGCCAAACTTTCTCGCTCTTTCGGCATCTCTTGCCTCACCTTTTGCGGCAATAATTTCGTGGTCAACTAAATCCGCCACCACGCCCATGCGCTTGACATGCTCTTTTACTCCGTCAATTTTTGCAATTTGCGTAATATCTTCGCCCTTCAAATTTCCAGCACCACGTGGCGTGCCTGGGTTGGTTCGTCGGTTAATCTGCATTGCAAAGCTATTTGTAATATCTTTGAAGGTTTCTTTTGAAGCTTTTTCTGCTGCCGTTTTTATTGATAATCCAACTAGGCTCAGCGTTGACATGGTTGCGATAATTAATAAAATCACAACTGATTTTAATGGCTTCCTTGTAATATATCTAAAAGCATTTTTGAACATAAACTCTCCCTACTTAATTTTTAGCTGCTTATTTTTTAACTCTAAAACTTGGTCCGCTGCCGCCGCAACTTCTTTGCTGTGCGTCACCACAATCACACATTTTTTGTTTTTGTGCGCAGAGCGTTTTAAGATTTCAATAATTTCCGTCGTGGTTTGCTCGTCAAGATTTCCGGTTGGTTCGTCCGCCAAAATAATTGGCGCTTCCGAGGCTAATGCTCTAGCAATGGCTACACGTTGTTGCTGTCCCCCCGATAACCTCATCACATTGCGTCTAATCTGCTCCTCGTCTAGTCCGAGTTCAGTTAAAATCTCTTTTTTAGCGCCACTATTTACTAGCCTGACATTTTCTAGCGGACTGAGATAATCGATTAAATTGTAATTCTGGAATACTAAAGTGATATGTTTTTTGCGGTGATAATTATATCCTTTTGTTTTAATGTCTTCATCTTCAAACTTAATTTTTCCCGCGGTCGGCGCATCTAGTCCAGCCAGTAGTGACAATAATGTTGATTTGCCAGCACCAGATCTTCCGATAATGGCGTAAAATTTTCCCGTGCTGAATTCAGCATTCAACTCGGTAAAAACTTTTTCTTTTGAATCCGAATAATGATATCCGACATTTTCTAATTTTAGTACTTTCATATTTCTCCTTTTCTATTATTAACTTATTTTTGCTAGTATTTTTTTCGGCTTCTGGGTCAAGATACTAATCGAAGTGAAAAACACTGCGCTCATAATCACGATGGTCATAATTAAAAAGCTTAATCCTAAAATCGGCAGATTGATTATATTTGACATGCTACTATTTAGCGCCGTTCCAACTTGACTGATTTCTTCATTCGCTATTAAGCCTGCTAATAGTTGCCTCGATAAAACACTGCCGGTAAACATCGCTATAACGGTTGCCGGTAAATTAAGTAATAATAATTCTAAAATAAATTGTCCGACAATTTGTAATTTTGTTTTTCCAATTGCAAGCAAAACTCCAATTTCATATACTCGTTCACGTAACCAGAGAATTAGAATTAAAGATAATGCAATTGTTCCAGCCAAAATAATTCCAAGCGTCATTATATTTAATAAACTTTGCATTGTTTTAATGCTGCTAGAAATTCCTTCAAAATCTTTTGCGTTTTTCGCTAGTTCTAGCTTTTGCCAATCCAGCGACATTTTTTTGATTTCCGCGATTGTTTCTTCCAATTTTTCTGGTTGTTCGAGGAAGAAAGTTGCCTGCTCTATGGTGTTTTTGTCTGAAAATACGCCCGCATTTTTCACCATCAGCTTATCTATGTTCTCCGCTAGAGCCTGTCCACTTCCAAAATTCACATACACCATATTCTCGCTCAAGTCAGAAGATAGTCCGTTAAAGCTCTCTTGGACTTGTCCGCTGAATATTCCACTAATTTCAAAAAGCTGTTCCTTCTTCTCATCACTTAAACTGTTGAGCGTAATTTTATCGCCTAATGTCCAATGATTTTTTTCGGCTAATTTTTCATGTACAAGTATTTGATTTTTAGTTTCAGTATCCAGTTTCTTGGCATCACTTATTCGATTTTCATCTGAGCTAATCGGCTTACCCGAAATCAATTTAAACGACTCGCTCGTAAAAGTATTTTCTAGTTTTGAATTATTTACTGCATAAACTTTCACTAAATTTTTAAATTTTTCATCCATGCCATCAATCTGAATTTTTTGTTCACCACTCACCACCTCGCCCGTACTTAATTTAGCGTCAACCGTTGTCCTATAATTCACTTTTTTAATTTTAAAATCCTTGCAGATTTGTTCGATCGCACTCGTTGTTATTTCGCCATCTTCAGCTATTCGCCGAATTTGAAATGAAACATTCGCCGTCGCTAAGACGCGTGACGCCATTTTTTTGCTGGCGTTTTGTACAGCTAAGCACGCGTAAATGCTGGCCGTAATAATTGTTAAAATTAACAGTATAATTATTGCTCGAGTATTTTTTCGCCGAATGTAAGCTAGGGCTCGCTCAAATATATTCATGAAAATTCCTCTTTAGATTTATTGTATTTTTATTATCGCGCGTCAATGTGAAAATAATGTGAAATTTATGATATGATTTTTATAAAATAGTGGCTCATAAAAAGTCATGAAAATTTCATTAAAAATTTCATAAAATAGGATGGGCGAAATGAGGCAAAAAGGGAATAACTCAATTTATCGGGGAACTGAAAAACATATTTTACGAGCATTATCGAAAATCTTAAAGCAACACTCTCCGATTCGGATTAAAACCTGTGAAATTTCAAAAGCTGCCGGTCTCGCTAATTCATCATTCTATATTCATTATAAATCTCTATCCGATTTAGTTGTTAAAAACGAAGCAAAGCTTTTAGCTGGACTTGAAGAATTACTGAATCGCCAGGCTTGCGAACAAAATAGCCTAGAGTCGGATTTTAGAAACATATTATTATATTTACATCAGTATCGAGATTATCTAACCGTAGTCACGCACGCTAAAAATTTAGCCCTGCCCGTTGCGGCATTGAATTTACTGAAAACCGTCATCGAGCGTGATTGGTCGGACTACGGCTGCCATACGAATAACTGTCTCAATCGGATTCTTTGCGCCGAGTTTATTGCCGAGTTCAGTCTCTGGCATGACGAAGCCTATTCTGTCGACACCATTCCGGAACATGCCCATCGCTTCGCTTATTTTACTCAGAATACACCAAAATTTTTCAGCCAAATCTATCGCGAACCGGTAGACCCTAAATAGTTGTAAATAATACAACATAAATAAGCATTTTCATATTGACACCCCACATTTAGTGGTCTAAAATAAGTTCAGACACTAAATGTAGAGTCAGCAATTCCGCAAAAAGAAAAAAATAAATTAAATCAGTTTTGGACAGAAGCTATAGGAGGTATTTTTTATGTTCAAAAAAATTCAGAAGCGTGACGGTAAAATCGTTAACTTCAACGCCGAAAAAATCGTCGACGCTATCGCAGCTGCAGGTGCAGCTACCGAAGAATTTAAATATGATCGCGCTAAACAACTCGCCGAAAAAGTTACGAAATTAGCCGAAGAAAAAATCACTGTTCGCACTCCAAAGGTCGAACAAATCCAAGATCTTGTTGAGCAAGTTTTGATGGAGTCTTCATTTAAGCGCACCGCTAAGGCTTACATTACTTACCGTCAGGAACGTAACCGTACTCGTGAGGCACATTCACACCTCATGGAATCATATCGTAAAATTTCGCTTGCTGATGCAGCTGAAGATTCCGATATTAAGCGTAGCAACGCTAACGTTGACGGCGATTCCGCGATGGGTAAGATGCTTCAGTTTGGTGCTGAGGGTTCAAAAGAGTTTGCCAAAACCGTTTTAATGGATCCTCGCTTCGCTGCTCTGCACGATAATGGTGATATCCACATTCACGACCTTGATTTTTACGCTACTGGTACACTTACTTGCTGCCAGACCGACCCACTCAAATTATTTGCTGACGGCGGTTTTAATACCGGTCACGGTCACCTCCGCACTCCAAATTCAATTGGCTCCTATGCGGCGCTCGCTGCCATCATTCTTCAAGCTAACCAGAATGAGCAGCACGGTGGTCAGTCCATCCCTAACTTTGACTACGCTATGGCTCCAGGCGTTGATAAAACTTTCAAAAAGGCCTTGAAGCGCAACCTTGAAAAATACAACCAGTTTGCTGAAAAAGCAATCAATGTCACCATCCCAGAGGATGTTGTATTCGGCGATGACGAGAAGCTTAAAAAGCTTAAAGTCCCAGCATCAGTTATTAAGGTTTCAAACGAAGATACTGAAAAGCAAACTTTCCAAGCTATGGAAGGCTTCATCCATAACCTCAACACTATGCACTCTCGTGCTGGTGCTCAGGTGCCATTCACTTCGATTAACTTCGGTACTGATATTACTCCAGCTGGTCGTCTCGTCAGCAAATACTTGCTTGAAGCAACCATGAATGGTCTTGGCAAAGGTGAAACTCCAATTTTTCCAATCAGCATTTTCAAAGTCAAAGAGGGTGTTAACTATAATCCAGAAGATCCAAACTACGACCTCTTCAAGCGCAGTATGGAAGTTTCCGCAAAACGCCTCTTCCCGAACTTTACTTTTATCGACGCTCCATTTAACCTTCAGTACTATAAGCCAGGTGATTACCATACTGAAATTGCTACCATGGGCTGCCGTACTCGCGTCTTTGGCTCCATCTTCCCGGAGTCGGACGGTATCGTCACTGGTCGTGGCAACTGCTCATTCACAACTATCAATCTAGTTCGACTTGGTATTAAGCATGGTATCGCCTTGGGTGAACGCAAAGAAGCTGACTGGTCTGGTTTCTACAAAGACCTCGACTCCTTAATGGATATCGTTAAAGATCAGCTCATCGAACGCTATGACTTTCAGGCAAACCAACACGTCCGCAACTTCCCATTCTTGATGGGTCAAGGCAACTGGTTCGGCTCTGAAAAACTTGGCATGAATGATAAGCTCCGCGAAGTGATTAAGCACGGTACGCTTTCTATCGGTTTCATCGGCCTTGCAGAAACTTTGGTCGCTATGACTGGTAAACATCACGGCGAATCTGAAGAGTGCCAGGAACTCGGCCTCGACATTATCACCCACATGCGTGAGCGCTGCGACATGTATATGAAAAAATACCATATGAACTTCTCTCTGCTCGCTACCCCAGCTGAAGGTCTCGCTGGTCGCTTCACAAAGATCGACCGTCGTGAATATGGCGTAATTGATGGCGTAACTGATCGTGACTTCTACACCAACTCATTCCACGTTCCAGTTTATTACCCAATCTCAGCCTTTGATAAAATCAAAAAAGAAGCTCCATATCACGCCCTTTGTAATGCTGGACACATTAGCTATATCGAGCTTGATGGCGATCCAAGCGACAATATCGAAGCTTTCGAAGCTGTTATTCGCCAAATGCATGATGCTGGTATCGGTTACGGTTCTGTCAATCACCCAGTTGATCGCGATCCAATTTGTGGTTTCGCTGGCATCATTAAAGGTGAACGTTGTCCAAGCTGTGGCCGTCTTGAAGATGATGTTCTCTTCGAGCGTCTCCGCCGCATCACCGGCTATCTCGTTGGCAGCCTTGAGCGTTGGAATGACGGTAAAAAAGCTGAAGAAAGCTCTCGTGTTAAGCACTCGGTTTGTTTGAACGATAAAAACGGTGTTTATAATAAAGACCAAAAATCCGCTCGTGAAGCTGCTAAGAAAACCACTAAGAAAGCTGTTGGAGCAGAATAATGGCTGAGTGGAAATCTCCAGTCAAAGGATCAGATCAGGCGCACATCCGCCTGTCTGGTCCAATCGAAAGCGATTCCATTGTCAACGGTTATGGACTTCGCGCTGTGATTTGGACTCAAGGCTGTTTCATTCACTGCAAGGGCTGCCAAAATCCTGAAACTTGGAATCCTGAAGCTGGCGTTTTGGTTGATCTAGAAGATGTCAAAAAAGAACTTCTTGCCATGAAGGGTCAGACTGGTCTGACCTTCTGTGGCGGCGAGCCGAGCATCCAAGCTGAAGCTTGCATTGAAATTGCTCGCTTTGTGAAAAAAGAACTCGGTTGGAATGTGTGGAGTTTTTCTGGCTATACTTACGAAACTTTAAAAGAAAAAGGTGGTAAACCCTGGGAGTTCGTTAAAGAGCTTGATGCTTTAATCGACGGACCATTTGTGCTCGAACAACGCGACCTCACCTTGAAATTCCGTGGCTCAAAAAACCAACGCCTACTTCATCTGAAAAATGGTGAAATCACTAAAGTTGAATAAATTTTAAGTGCGCTAGTTAAACTAAATCTTAAGTGCGCTAGTTAAACTAAATCTTAAACCAATCTTTATGTAAAGTTATTAACTTGTCTTCGGGCAAGTTAAACTTTTTTTCGGGCGCATATTCTCGCACTGCTTTTAGAAAATCCTTAACTTGCGGGCCAGTTAATTTTATCTCTTGCTTTAAGAACGCAAATTTTAAAATCTCACACGCCAGCCGGTCTTCCAGTTGTAAAAACCAACTGCGTTTAAAAATTCCATCTTTTGGTAAAAGTTCAGTTAAGACTTTTTCAATTTCCACCCGCTTTAACTGCTGTGAAAAATACAACGCTTTAATTTTTTGATTCAGTTGAAAATGCGTTTCCGGCTCCATTATTTCTAACTTCGCGCGAATTCGGTTACGTAAAAACTGCTCGGAACTATTCGTTGGGTCCGCCCGAAAAGTAATTTTATTTCTCGCGGCATAAGTTAAAATATCAGCCCGTGATTCAGGCAATAATATATCGTCATTTAAAAATGGACGTGAAACCTGCGACATTATAAAAGGTGTTAAGCCACGCCATTCTGTTCCGCGACTTAAATTAATAAAAACGCTTTCCACTAAATCGTCTAAATGATGTGCTGTGTAAATAAAGACCGGCTCGTCAGGTAGGCGTTTTTTAATGTCTTCGCGAATTGAAAATAGGAAATCATAACGCGCTTTTCGAGCTTCCTCTTCAGAACTTTTTTCGCCAAGCTTAGCGTGTCCAACGACAACATCGACTCCGAGTTCTTCGCAACGTTTCCGTACGAACGCTTCATCCTCATCCGCTGATGCTCTCGTGCCATGGTTAAAATGCGCCACTAAAATATCCGCATCATTTTTAAAAATATCGAGTAGTACCATCGAGTCTACTCCTCCAGAAACTGCCAAAATCTTTTTCATGTGATATACTAATTTTAACATGTTATTAAATTCAAATCGACTTCTCGGCTGCCCAGTGCTTAGTCTACATCTTGGCGGTCCAATTGGTGTCGTCTCTGAAATTATTATTAACCCAAATGATTTAAAAATCATGGCGCTTCGCGTTGACGGACCTCAGGCCGGTAATGGGGAATATGGCGACCTTCTCGATATTTCTAGCGTGCGTGAATTTTCAAACCTCGGCCTGATTATTGATTCGATCGACGACCTCGTCTCGGACGGCGATGTGATTAAATTGGATAATGTAATCAAATTAAATTTTGATGTAATCGGCCTAACTGTAAAAACTAAGCGTGGCACAAAACTTGGTAAAGTGATCGACTATACTTTTAATCCGGAGTCGATGCTTCTCGCTCAGTTCATTGTAAAACGCCCACTCATGAAAGCTTTTTTAGATCCAGAATTAGTGATTGGTCGTTCCGAGATTAAAGAAATTAACGACTATGAACTTATCGTAAAAGACGAAGAGTCAAAAATTAAAAAAGACCTAAAAAAGCAGGATTTTGTACCAAACTTCGTCAATCCGTTCCGCGACGGCAATTTTCTCGGCTCTTAAATGTAATTTCTATTTTTTCCTTCCATTTTTATTCCGCTTATGCTATAATTAAAGAACTAACATTATTGAGGTCATGAAGAAGTGTTAGCAATTACTGCCAACACTGTAGTTATGTCAAAATGATCTAATAAAGGAAAAACTTTAAACTATTAAGGTGACAAAAGGGAAAATCATGACATTGTTAAGAAACCGCTCCATCATCAGCTTTAGAACGGCTACTAATTTTTCCATTTTCTCCCTCTTCCTCATCTTCGGCTTCACTATTCTTTCCATCTTCGCTCCTATCTTCGGTTCTAACGCTATTAACAACTCCACCCAAGAACTCGCTGCTGAAGTTAATCCTGTCATCTCCCTCTCCGCTCCCACTGAACTAAGTTTTAACATTAACCCCACCGCCGCTGGTGTCTTCGATTCCAAAGAACTAAAAGTCAATATCTCCACTAATGCCATTAAAGGCTATGAACTTTATTTCTCTTCTGAAGACGAACAAACCAACATGAAGCATACTACTCCTAGTATCACTCAATCTATCTCTTCCACCTTCACTGGCTCTCTCACTTCCACTAATATGCAAAACAACACCTGGGGTTACTCTATAAATAACACAGACTTTAAATCCATCCCAAAGAAAACTGAACAAGTTAAACTAAAAGACCTAAACACCTATCCTATTCCAGCTGAACGCACCCAATCTATCTACTTCGGTGTAAAAGCCGACACCACCCTCCCTTCCGGCACCTACGAGAAGAACGTCATCTTCACTGCCGTTGCTCACGCTAACCCACCTAAGCCACAAAAAACTATCCATAGTATTTCAACTATGCAACAGATGACTCCTGCAATCTGTACCGCCACTACTACTCCACTAAAAACCACCACAGCGCTCGACACGGACGGTTCCCATAATGGCGACCCAAACTACGTCCCCACTAAAACCCTCACCGATACCCGAGACAATAACACCTATACCGTCTCCAAACTTGCTGATGGCAAATGCTGGATGACTCAAAACCTCCGCATCGCTGGAAAAACCCTCACCCCTGACGATTCCGACGTCACCTCGAACTATACCATCCCTGTTTCTTCTATTTCCGGCTTCAGCTCCTTTGATACCTCAAATGCCTATGTAAACTCAGACGGTGGCTTCTACGACTGGTATACTGCTACTGCTGGCACTGGTACCAGATCTCTTTCTACTGATGGCCAGAATACTACCGCCTCCATCTGTCCGAAGGGTTGGAGATTACCAACTAGTGGAAATAACGGAGAATTTAAGATTCTCTATGATAACTACAACTCCCCCTCTGCCCGAAGGTCTAGTCCGGTAAATCTCACTCTTTCCGGCTACGTGAGCAGTAGCTGGCACCACAATCAGGGTTCCTACGGCTACTATTGGTCCGCTACGGTCTACTTGAGTAGCGACGCCTACGGTATGAATCTGGATACCTCGGGTGTCAATCCTGCAAGCCGCAACAATAAGGCTCTCGGGTTCTCTGTGCGTTGTATCGCCCACTAATCTAATCGCCCTATACAAAACCAGCACTTCATTATATAATAATAACTAATGAATTCTGATAAAATCCGTAATTTTTGCATCATCGCGCACATCGACCATGGTAAATCTACTCTGGCCGACCGCATGATGGAGTTAACTAATACTGTTGAGAAACGCGATATGAAGTCGCAGCTCCTCGACAGTATGGAACTCGAGCGCGAAAAGGGCATTACGATTAAGCTTACTCCGGTCCAAATGCACTATAAAGATTACGAGCTTAACCTTATCGACACCCCTGGCCACGTCGACTTCTCCTATGAAGTTTCACGCAGTCTTCAGGCTGTCGAATCCGCCATCCTGGTGGTCGATGCTACTCAGGGTATTCAGGCCCAAACTCTCGCCAATGTCTACCTCGCCATCGAGCAAGATTTGAAAATTATTCCAGTCGTCAATAAAATCGATCTTCCTGCCGCCAATGTCGAAAAGGTCACTCACGAAATCGTCAATCTTCTCGGCTGTGACCCCTCCGAAATTATTCCTGTTTCTGCTAAAACCGGCCTTAACGTCGAGGCTGTTCTAGATGCTATTATTGAGCGCGCTCCAGCTCCAACCGTCGACGCATCCGAGTCACACACTCGCGCCCTAATTTTTGATTCCTACTTTGACGACTACCGTGGCGTGGTCCTTTATGTCCGTGTCGTAAACGGTAAAATCCCGAAAACGGCTAATATCCACATGATGGAAAACGATACTAATGGCATCGCCCTGGAAGTTGGTACTCTAAAGCCAAAAATGGTTCCTCAATCTGAACTAAAAGAAGGTGAAGTCGGCTACATCGTCACTAACCTAAAAACCACCAGCGAAGCCAAGGTTGGCGACACCGTTACTCTCGAAAAATCCCCCGCAAAAACTTCGCTCCCAGGTTATAAAAACGTCCTCCCTTTTGTTTATGCCGGTTTCTTCCCGGTCTCCAACGATCAATATAAGGACCTAAAAGACGCCGTTGAAAAGCTCGCCCTATCAGATTCCGCTCTGAGATTTGAGCCCGAAAACTCGCCAGTGCTTGGTTTTGGTTTGCGCATCGGTTTCCTCGGCCTGCTTCACATGGACATTATCAAAGAGCGCTTGGAGCGTGAATTCGACCTCGATCTCGTCGTTACTAACCCAAGCACTAATTATGAAGTTACCTTAAATTCCGGTAAAAACATCGAGATTAAATCTGCTGCCGACCTGCCCGACCCTTCCGAGGTGATTGAAATTCGTGAGCCATGGGTTAAAGGTGAGATTATTCTTCCTGTTTCCATGATCGGCAATGTCCTAAAATTGATTGTTGAAAAACGCGGCCTCCACAATAACATTTCCTACATGGAAGACCGCGCCCTCATCAATTTTGAGGCACCAATGGCAAATTTGCTCACCGATTTTTATGACCAACTTAAATCTCTTACCTCTGGTTACGCCAGTTTTAACTACGAAATTTCTTCCTATCGTCCCGAGGATCTTGTTCGCGTCGACTTTCTCGTTGGCGGCAATAAAATTGATGCCCTTGCGATTATGTGTCATCGTTCTGAAGCGGATGCTATCGGCCGCGACATCACGAAGAAGCTTAAACAAGTCATTCCACGTCAAAATTACGAGGTTGCGCTCCAAGCTGCTATCGGCGCTAGAATTATCGCTCGTGAAACTATTGGTGCCTTCCGTAAAGATGTGACCGTAAAAATTCACACCGGTGACCGCGACCGTAAAGCTAAGCTTCTCGAGAAACAACGCCGTGGTAAGGCTCGCATGAAGCGCTTTGGCAAAATCGACATTCCTTCCGAAGCTTTTACAGTTATGCTTCGCCGCGACGACTAGTTCTAGACTAAGTCTGCGTTAGTTCTAATTCGCCGCGATGACTAGATCTAACCTAAGTCTGCGCTACCTCTGCGCTAGTTCTATCTCGCCACTGATACACTCAGTTCTAATGCTAGCACTCTTGACCCTAAAGTGCTAAAGTGCTATAATTTAAACATGGAAATTACCGAGCGTCAAAAAGAGATTCTCTTTGCTATTATTGAAGAATACGCGGAGATGGCTGCCCCTGTTGGCTCCGTCACTCTTGCTAAACTTTTTAATGTCTCGAGCGCTACTATTCGTTCTGAAATGGCTCGTCTTGAGACACTCGGCCTGCTCTCCTCGCCGCATACTTCTGCTGGTCGCATTCCTACCGACGCCGGTTACCGTTTTTATGTTAACTCTCTAACTGAGCGCGACGGCATGCGCGAAGTTTCTGCTAGCCGTCTTCTCGGTCCAGGTGAAAAAGCTCCAAATCGCAACATCCACGCCCTCGAAGTCCGTATTCACTCCCAAGAACGAACCGATTACGCGATTCGCAGCGCCGTTGACATGCTGGCCGAACTCACTGGCAATCTTGGCCTTGCTACCATTGGTGAGCAGCTCTACCTTTCCGGTATCTCGAAGCTTTTTGCCCAGCCAGAATTTTTAGATAATTCTAAAATTCAAGATGTGGCTCAGTTGCTTGATAATCTTGAACCATGGTTACGTGAAGCTCGTCCAGGCGAACCCCTTAACATTTTTATTGGCCAAGAAAACCCAATCGGCAAAGCCAGCGGTGTTTCTCTGATTATTTCTAAGTTCCGCAGCCCCTATTCTGATAGTTCCTATATTGGGCTACTCGGTCCCACCCGTCAAAATTATGCTGAAACTATGAGTCTAGTCCGTCACGCTGGTCTCATTCTTGAAAATACACTATAAGGAGTAAAATGGAAGAAAAATCTCACAAATCACTAAAAGAAACTGCTAAAATCGCTAAATTAGAAGCTGAAAGAGAGGAACTTCTATCTGATTTGCAGCGCACGCGTGCTGATTTTGAGAATTTCCGCAAACAAGTCGATCTCCAGAAAGAGCAGGCTAAAAAACTCGCCACCGACGCTACTATTATGAAGTTACTCCCCCTGCTTGATGATATGTCTCGTGCCATCGGTGCTAATCCTGAAGCTTTGTCACCACTCCAAAAAACTCTTGAAAAATCCATGAAGGATTTAAACCTAGCTCGCATTAACGCCGAACCAGGAGTTGATTTTAACCCAGAACTCCATAACGCTATCTCAATGGACGATTCGTCTGAAGGCGACCATGAAGTTATTGCTACCGAGTTGATGCCAGGCTACCTGTATCAAGGCATCGTTCTTCGCCCAGCCATGGTGCATGTTAAGCGCATCTAACTCTCAGCGCCCACTTGTGTGCTTGTCCATAATATGTTATGATAAGAATACCTAAATATTCAATTTAGGAGTACATTAAAGGAGGTTTATATATGGATAAGTTTTTCGAAAAACACTGTCTCGAGGTTTTTGATGATGGAGAATGGACTATCCATCTCAAAGAACGTAACAATGTTCATTTAGGTGAGCCAAACATGAAGGTTTGGGTTTGCCTCAATGGCCGCGAAGTCGCACAGTATAGTGACAAGTTCCGCGGTTACGGAATTTATTCTAATCGTGAGGGGATGATCCCAAAAGAGGTTAGAAAGAAGGCGATAAAAACTTGGAAAGAGTTATGTGAGGGGTATTATTCTGAAGCGCGTCTTCAAAAACTGCGCGAGGATTTTATCTCCAGGCATTGCGCAATTCTCTTATGATTTCCTAATTATACACTACCTCTCCCCCCAGCCCTTTCGGGGGGATTTTTCTTGCTCTAAATTATTAATCTTCTAAAAATCTGGGCTACTATCTAAAGCTTAGTTAAAATTTTTTATGGTAAAATAATAAAAAGGAGCAAAATGGAAGAAAAAATTCAGAGAATTCAAGCTTGGCTAAAAGATGGTAGTATTAACCTTTTTGGTCTTCCAATGAGCGGAAAAGATACTGTCGGGCTAAAATTATCAGAGCTACTAGGCGGCGCCTTTCTTTCGTCTGGCGATATTATCCGTAATTATGAAAAAGCCAAACACGAATCTATGACGGATCAAGGTCAGCTTATCCCGACTAATAAATTTTATGATATCGTTTTGCCATATTTTAGTCACGAGTCGCTTATCTCTAAACCGCTCGTTCTTTCTTCAATCGGACGTTGGGAAGGGGAAGAGGATGAGGTAATGAAGTATGCTAAGGCTGCTGGTCACGAAATTAAAGCCGTCATTTATTTAAAATTAACCAAAGATATGGTCCGTGAACGTTGGGCTGCCGCTAAAGCACTTGGTGACCGCGGAATGCGTGGCGACGATGCCGATCCTGCTGTTTTTGAAACGCGCATTAAAGAGTTTCATGAAAAAACGCTGCCCGTTCTAAAACACTATGATAAGCTCGGCCTATTGTTTGAAATTGACGCTTCCGGCACGCGTGAAGAAGTTTTTGATAGCGTTATAAACTGCTTAAGTATGTTATAATGGTGCTATGCACGGGTCGGGCTACTTTAAAGAAAAAATCAGAAGAAAAATTCGCGCCGCTAACTATCTTACGGTTGCGCAACTTTTTTTGCAAGATAATTTTTTACTCGAGCGCCCACTTGATTTTGATGATATTAAACCACGTCTGCTCGGCCATTGGGGGACTTGTCCTGGCATCACATTAGCCTACAACTGCTTAAAAGCCTACGACCATAGCATTGATTTTGTGGTTGGTCCGGGCCATGGTTTTCCTGCGCTTCAAGCCGACTTATTTTTGGATGGTGAACTTGAAAAAATCGACGACAAGGCTCAGCGAAATCGTGATGGCATTGCCTATATTTGTCGTAACTTTTCGTGGCCCGATGGTTTTCCGTCTCACGCCTCGCCAATCACTCCGCATGTTATTTGCGAAGGTGGTGAACTTGGCTACGCTTTGGCAACTAGCTATGGTTATGTCTTAGGTCATCCTGAAAAAACTGTTGCCGTTTTAATTGGCGATGGCGAGTTTGAAACTGCTACAACTTTAGCATCGCTAAATCTCAATAAACTTTTATCCGGCCAGGCAAACGGTCGCGTCTTGCCAATCTTGCATCTCAATGGTTATAAAATTTCTGCGCCAACCATTGCTGGTCGTAAATCTGAGCGTGAGCTGTCTGAACTAATTCGTGGCTTTGGCTACACTCCGTTCTATGTTCGCGCCACTCATGAAAATGCTGAACGCGCAATTAGCTATGCAATCGATGATTTTGAAAAAGCACTTATTCACGCACATCAACTTTTTCACCGTATCAAGCATGGCGAAAAGGTATCACCACCATTTATTATTATGTTAACCGATAAGGGTCTAACTGGCCCAGAAGTGATTGACGGCGTAAAAATTCGTGGCAATTTTAAGTCCCACCAAATCCCACTTCCGGCTGCCAAAACCGACTTAAAAGAACTTAAAATTCTCGAAGCATGGCTAAACTCTTATCGCTTCAACGAACTTTTTGATCAAACAAAAGGATTTACGTTATGAATGAAAATGTGAAAAAATCAACTGCTAAAACTCTAGGTGAACTGCTAAAAAATGAGATGAAGGAAAATCCAAAGTTCTATCTTTTTAGTCCTGACGAAACCACTTCAAATAAACTTGATGCAACCTATGACGTTACCTCCCGCGCTTGGTCAAATCTTGAAATTAAGCCCCAGGATTTGAAGGAAGCTGATGGCGGACGCATCGTTGAGCTACTTTCTGAGAACGTACTTTTTTCCGTCATGCTCGGACATCTTCTAAACCACGAACCAGCTATGATGACTAGCTATGAAAGTTTTTTCACCATCATTGCTAGCCAAATTGTTCAGCATCTAAAATTCATCGAACAAAGTGAGCAAGTATCTTGGCGCAAACCCTACCCTGCAGTCAATCTGCTTAGCACTTCAACTTGTTGGCGCCAGGATCATAATGGCTTTTCGCATCAATCGCCAATGCTGATTAGCGCCCTACTTGATCGTCCTGGTAAAAATGTCAACTGCTTTTTCCCAGTCGATAGTAAGTCAATGCGTGTAGTCTATGACTTTATGTTAAAATCTGAAAATGTTGTAAATCTCACAACGTTTAATAAAACCGAAGAGCCACAATATCTCGATGACCTTCATGCTGAATATCAACTTAATTTTGGTGCTAGTATTTTTGGTTTTGCCTCAGACGGTGATACTTTTAATCTCGAATCCGAGACCAACCATTTTGATTTTATTTTTACTGCAGCCGGCGATATTGCTACTCGCGAAGCCTTGGCCGCCATGGCACTTGTTCGTGTCGAACTGCCAGAAATTAAGCTGCGCTTCATCAACATTTTGAGCCTTACTCATAACTACATTGGTACTACAGAGCATCAAATGACTCCTGAAATTTTCGATAAATTATTTACCGTGCATACGCCAATTATCGCTAACTTTCATGGCTACAAAGATACCCTAAAAAACATTCTCCGAAATTATACCACTACGAAAATTTTTGCGCACGGTTTTGAAGAAAAAGGTAGCACCACTACCCCACTTCAGATGCTGACCTTAAATCATGCTTCGCGCTTTGATCTTGCGATTGATGTCTTTAACCAACTTAATCGCCAGGATCTAGTCCTAAAATATCAAAAACTTATCGACGAGAATCGCGCTTACGCCCAAGCTCACGGGATTGATTCGATCGAGCTTTAGTTCTTGGCGCTTTCGTTTCTTTTGTGCGAAGCTCCTTGTTTTGCTCCTTGGTTTTTACGGAACTATTTTTCGTTACATTTTTTTCTATGCTAGTTTTTTCTGCGTTAATCCTCGGTTCATTCATTGGCGCCTTAGCGACTTTTTTTGCAAAAATCATCCGTCCCGAATTAGTCTGAATGTATTTTTCAAACATCACGGTAATTTCTGCACCAATGTTTTTTGCAGCATTATCTACCACTACCATCGTTCCTTCTGGCAAGTAACCGATCCCTTGCTTCGGGTTTTGGCCTTCCGCTGAAATCTTTAATTTAAATTTCTCGCCCGACGCAAACTCAGATTTTAGTTCGGACGCCAAACGGTTTGGATTTAGCACTTCAATGTGTTCCGTTTCTGCTACCTTCTGTAGATTATAATCACAAGTAAAAATCAGACCCTTATTTTCTTTTGCAAGTTGGATTAATCGTTCATCAACTGGCGTGCGATCAAGTGGGTCCGCCAGTACTTCCGTGTTGCAGAACACTACACGCTCCAGCGCATTAACTGTTTCCATGCCGATTCTTGCTCGGCTACGTTTCTCGGAATCTTTGCCGTCCGCCAAAAGCTGTAATTCACGGATTGCTGAGCGGGGAATTACTAAATCGTCGCCGATAAAACCAGCTTCCGCGATACTTAAAATCCGACCATCCATCAGTGCTGATGTGTCGACATAAATTTTACGTTTTTTGCTGTTTACTCTTTCGCCACGCACTGAGCGTAGTAATAAAATTGTTACTTCAAGAAAAATTAAAGCAGTTAAAATATCAAACATCTTCATATATAAAAATTATACCATAAAATATCTAAAATTCAAGAAAACTACTTAGCACTAAAACTCTAAAAACAGTTGGAGTAGTTTGTGATTTATGCTAAACTAGAAGTAATCAAAACAACTAAGTTAGAGGTGGAAATGGAGAAAAAGAAGAACAATTCTGCTGCGCCGATTAAGGTGATTAAGTCAAAAGAGCACGCAAAAACTCCGAAAAAGGCATTATTTAAGAAAAAAGATAAAAGCCTCAATGTTTATTCGAGTCTAAATTATCGCCTAAAGGCTAAAAAAGAGGCTATTGCGAGAAAGCGTGCCGAAGAATTATCTAAATTACCTAAAGAACCAGTCGCTCGCTTCTTTGCTCGTCTTCATCCAAAGCGTGTGGCTAAGTTTATGTTCAGTAAACAGGGCCTTATGTTCTTTCTTAAAGCTTGCGCCGCTGCGTTTCTAGTTGGCGTCATCGCAATCGGTGGGCTCTTCCTCTATTATAAAAAAGATCTCGATTCTATTCGTCTGAATGATATTAAGGTTTCTGAATCAGTCAATGTCTACACCGACCGTAACGGGGAAGTACTCTGGGAAGATCGTGGCGATGGAGATTATCGTCTTGTAGTTGAAGATAAGAATATCCCAGATTTTATGAAACAAGCTACTATCGCCATTGAGGACCGTGCTTTTTATAATCATCGCGGCGTAGATTTCTCCGGTATTATCCGCGCAACCCTCTCTACTTTAACTGGACGCGGTGTCCAAGGTGGCTCAACTCTCACTCAGCAACTAATCAAACAGGTCTATTTTGCGGACGAAGCTAGCTCGGCTAATCGTGGTGGTCTTTCCCGTAAAATCAAAGAGATGATTCTTGCGATTGAGCTTGAAAAAATGTACAGCAAGGATCAGATTATAACTATGTATCTTAACGAGTCGCCGTACGGTGGTCGTCGTAATGGTATCGAATCCGCTGCTCAAGCTTATTTTGGCAAGACTTCAAAGGATCTCAATCTTGCTGAGGCGGCCTTGCTCGCTTCTATCCCCAACAACCCTGCTGTCTTAAATCCATACAACACTTATGGCAATAAGGCGCTAGTTGCTCGTCAACAAAAAACCTTAGATGTGATGGTTGAAATGGGCTACATTAGCAAAGAAGATGCTGAGGCAGCTAAAGCTATCGATATCTTAGCTACTATTCGCCCTGAAACTGGTCAATATGAAAACATTAAGGCCCCACATTTTGTCCTAGAGGTTAAAAAACAACTTGAAGAAAAATACGGCATTAAAACTATGCGTGCTGGTGGCTTTACAATTAAAACTACAATTGACTATCGTGCCCAACAATACGCTGAAGAAGCAGTTGCCGCTGGCGCAAAAATGACCAACCAGAACGGTTCCGATAATATCGCACTCAGTTCAGTTGATGTTGAAACTGGCCAGGTGATTGCCATGGTCGGCTCAATCGATTGGCGCCGAGCTGGCTACGGTGAACTTAATGCTACTACCTCGCTACTGGAGCCAGGTTCATCCATTAAGCCAATCCTTGATTACGGCCCACTCTTTATGCAGCGTGAGGGTAAAAACTATGGCCCAGGCACGATTCTAAAGGATGAAAACATCGATAAAACCTATTGTGGTGGCAATAGTGGCTCCTGCAAGCTCCGTAATTACACCGGTAAGTTTTATGGCAACATCACCATTCGTAAATCACTCGCTAACTCGCTTAACATTGGCGCTGTAAAAGCTCTCTATATTAACGGTGTTGAAAATTCCCTTGAGGTTGCGCATGAGCTTGGCGATTGGTCTTACTGTAAAGACCGCGACCCTAGTGAATTTGGCCTCTCGATTGCTATTGGCTCTGGCTGTGGTGTCAGAGGTGTTGAGCACGCTAATGCCTACGCTTCAATTTCTCGTGGCGGTGTTTATAAACCACTAGCCTATGTTCTTCAGATTAAAAATTCATCTGGTGATATTATTGAGCAATGGGAAGACAAGGAAGGTAAGCGTGTCTATGATAAGCAAGTCGCCTACATGATCTCTAGTATTCTAAGTGATGCCAACGCTCGCTCCATGGTCTTCGGCGCTCAAAGTTATTCTTACGGCTTCTCTATCCCAGGTGTCGTCACCGCTTCTAAGACTGGTACTTCTACCACTTCTAACTCTGCCGTCGCTAAAGACTCTTGGCTTGCCAGCTATTCACCAGCCGTTGCTACCACGGTCTGGAACGGTAATCATGATGGTCGTGGTCTTTCTAACTCTTCAAACAACCTCGTTCGTCGAGTCGTCCATAATTACATGGAAAATGTGCATAAACAGATCTATGAGAAAGATGGCCGCTGGAAAACTAACGAAACTTGGACGCAACCAGAAGGCTTGAAACGTATTTCCGTGAATGGTCAAACTGATTATTGGCCGAGCTGGTATAACTCAAAAACCTCCGGCGAAAAGAAAGAGACCCTGAAATTTAACTCCGCCACTAAGAAACTTGCCCGCGATTGTACTCCTGAATCGCTCGTTGAATCAATTGATGTTACCGTTATGACTGACCCAGTTTCTGGCACTAAAGTCTACAGTGATATTCCAGAAGGATATGATGAAAAAGAGGAGGATAGCTGTACTTACCAAGTTCCAACTGTCGTCATTCCTGCCAGCACCGGCTCTCTCGACTCAAGCCGCAATTATCGTTTTAGCTTTAGCACCCTAAAGGGTTCTGGTACTCTAAATAAGTACACTATATACCTAAATGGCACTCAAGCTAAAACCGGCGACGCCGAGGAAGGCGAAAAAACTGTCACCATCTCCGGTGCAAAAGTTGGTGATACTATTCGCGTAGTGGTCAGTGATTCTAGTGGTGCTATTGGTGAATCGACTACTAAAATTCGATAAACCATCTTTAGGGCTTCGGTGGATCATCTCTAAAGATTATTGTCTTTAGAGCTTCATTGAATCATCTTTGAAGATTTGATAGACCATTCCGAAGACTGAGCGTAAAACAGAGAGACTTAATCTCTCTGTTTTTATGTTATAATGGACTTATTATGAAACTTTCTGAAGAACTAATTTGGCGTGGCTTTAAGGCCGAAACTACTATCAACGATTTTGCTGCGCTTGATGAGCGCACTTCGAAAAAGTTCTATCTTGGCGCTGATCCTTCCGCTGATAGTTTAACCATCGGCAATCTTGCCGCTTTGATGATGTGTGCTTGTTTTGTGCGCCACGGTTATGAGCCATATTTATTAGTCGGTGGTGCTACTGGTCAAATCGGTGACCCGAAAGAAACTGGTGAACGCGACCTAAAAACTCTTGAGGAAATTGAGCATAATAAAAACTGTATTAAACGTCAGATGGAATCAATTATTTCTGCTGACGGTGCTGCTAATACTAAGAATGACGGCAACCCGGATAACGATCATTGGCAAATTACTATGCTCGATAACTACGACTGGTTCAAAAACGTTAACTACCTTGATTTTCTGCGCACTGTCGGCAAAGCATTTTCGATGACCCAGTTACTTGACCGCAAGTTCATTCAAAATCGTATTGGTGAAGGCGGCTCCGGTATTTCTTACGCCGAATTTAGCTATACTCTAATTCAAGGCTATGATTTCTGGCATTTAAACCGTGAATACGGTATCGACCTCCAGCTTTGTGGCGCTGACCAATACGGCAACGCCGCTACAGGTATCCGTCTTATTAACAAATTTGAAAATAAAACCGCTGATGTTTGGTCTACTCCACTTATCATCGACCCGGTCACTGGTCGCAAATTTGGTAAATCTGAGGGTAATGCCATTTGGCTTAGTTCAGTCGATAATGGCTCCGGTAACTATACTGGCATCTTTGATTTTTACCAGTTCTGGCTTAACCAGCCGGATACTTCGGTTGAATATCTTCTGAAAATCTACACTGTGTATTCTAAACCTGAAATCGAGTCAATTTTAGCTGAGCACCAATCTGCTCCAGAAAAACGATTTGCTCAACAAGCGCTCGCCAAAGGCGTCACCGAGGTAGTTCATGGCACCACTAGTGCTAAGGCCGCAATTAACTTAACTGAATTACTGTTTGGCAATAAAAAAATTGGTATGCTTTCAGCTACTGAAATTGAGGGAATTGCCCTGCTTCTGCCAACCTTAAAACTGAGTGATGATCGTCCTAAAATTGCCCTAGTTGATGCCCTAGTTGAAACTGAATTGGCCAGCTCAAAAACCGAAGCTCGTCAGCTCATTAAACAAAATGCCATTTCGATTAACGGTGAAAAAATCACTGACGATACTTTAGAAATTCAGTCGCTTGCTATTTTGAAACGCGGCAAAAACAAATTCGCGCTCGTTAAATAAACTATTAAAGGAGATTATATGAAAAAGGTACTTTCATTCGACATCGACCAAACTTTAAACATCGCTAAAACCCCAATCCCAGAAGAGATTGCGTTTCTCTTGTCTGATTGTCTAAAACACTTTGAAATTTGTCCAATTTCCGGTCAAAAATTCGACCAATTCCTCATTCAAATTGTCGATCGACTTATTGAAGTGGCTCATGTGACTGAAGAACAGCTCTCTCACTTTCATTTATTTGTGGCGCAAGGTACTCAATATTATCGTTATCAACCTACCGGCAATGGCTATGACGCCGCTAACTGGCAACAAGTTTATAATTACCCTCTAACCGACGAGCAGGTGAAGAAGATTACTGAGGCTATTGAATCCGCTGCTAAGGAATTGAATTTTTGGGAAGCAGATCAGCTCCTTCCAGGTGATGAAATTATTGAAAACCGCCTCTCTCAAGTCACTTTCTCAGCTCTCGGCCAAAAAGCTGGCACCGAGGCTAAATATGCTTGGGATCCAGATTGCAAAAAGCGCGAGCAGATTGTTGCGCTTGCTAAAAAGAAAGCTCCGGAATTTGAGTTTGAAATTGGTGGTACTACTTCAATTAACGCCATCACTCCAGGCATGAATAAAGAGTTCGGCATGACAAAATTGCTCGAATACCTTAACGTTGAATTAAAAGACGTACTTTATTTTGGTGATATGACCCAGCCAGGCGGCAACGATTACCCAGTTGTGCAAATGGGCTTTGATTATATTACCGTGCGTAGCCACGAAGACACCGCCTTTGCCCTAAAAGGCATTCTTGCGGTCTTATAGCTTTATCTCGCTTATGGTATAATAAAAATATGAAAACTTATATTGTGGGCAACTGGAAGATGAACCTTACCGTTGGTGAATCTTCAATCTATCTTCAAAAACTACTAAGGCGCATCAGTCCGAGCCGTGGTCTTGAGGTTATCGTTGCCCCAAGTTTAATTGCTCTTCAGCCCCTCAGTATTCAGCTCGAGCGTAATCATTCGAAGATTAAACTCGCTGTCCAAAATTTTTATCAGAAAGATTTTGGCGCCTACACCGGTGAAGTTTCCGTGATGCAACTGCGTGGTCTAGTTGACTATGCAATTATTGGTCACAGCGAACGCCGCTATCTCTTTGGCGAAACCAATAAAGACCTCCGCCAAAAAGTGGCGGCTGCCATTCGTAACCACATTACACCAATTCTTTGTATTGGTGAAACTGAAAACGAACGTAATTTTAATGAAACTGCCGACGTAATCCGCGACCAGCTTCATGGCGGTCTCTCCGAAGTTGACGCAGAAGACTTGAAGAAGGTTATTATTGCCTATGAGCCAGTTTGGGCTATCTCCAGCAATAAGGGCGCTCGCCTTGCCACTCCCGACGAGGTCGCTGCCTCTATTCAGCTTATTAAACGCGAACTTGGCGCGATTTACGGTAAAGCTCAAACCGAGTCTATCCCTATTCTTTATGGTGGTTCAATTAACCCCAATAACGCCGGCGCCTATCTTACTATTCCTGAAGTTAATGGCCTTTTGATTGGTGGCTCGTCGCTTATTTCTGACCATTTTGTTGACATTATCGACCTCGCTAAACGCGTTAAAAACTAGGCAATTTGCATTTTTCTTGGAAAAACTATACAATAAAAGAAAATCGACCAGCATAAACACAAATTTAGGTATCAAACAATGAACGAACAAGAACAAACTCAGGTTAGACCAAGCTCCCATCCACGTGGCAGAATGATAGATTTTGCCCCTAAAGACGTTATTCGGGAAGTCTCAGTCCGCACTACCCGCATCGTTAGTCTTTCTGATGCCGAGCAACGCCGCCGTGAAATCGCTAAACGAGAAATTGCTCGCCGCGAGGCCATTCATCGTCAAATTGAGCAACAAAAAGAGCAAGACCTGATTAACCAGCGTCGTGCTGCTGCTGCAAAAAGAGATCTTGCTCGCCGTATTCATGTCGAACAAGAACAGGAAGAGCTTATGCTTTTAGAGCGTGAAGCTGAGCTAAAACGGTTGCGCGAGGCAAAAGAAAAAGCTGAGCGCCGCGCGATGATGGAGGCTAAAGCCTTGCGTGAACGCAATCGCATTCTGCTTGAACGTCGCGAGGAACGTGCCAGGTTAGAGCTTGAACGTCGTCGTGCCACCGAAAATAAAATGCCCGTCGCTAAAAAACTGCCAGTAAAAAATCCTGCTGGCTCGAAAGACCCCTTTGATCTCTCCGAGTTAGATGATATCTATAATGAGACCACCGAAAACAGTCGCTATGCTGTCGAGACGCCAGTCGAAAATCCTTATGACAAACCAACTAATTGTGCTTCAGCTAAAAACATCCACTATCCACCAGTTAAAAATCGTGCCTATGCTACTGATGCTACTAACAAGAATAATGAAGCTAACGATATTGACGATATTGATGATATTGACGATATTGACGAAATCGAGGAGCGTCTAGCTGAGAATAATTCACGCTATGTGATTGGTGGTCACTCTCCATTCATTAACACTACGGTTGAAAAACGTCCACTTTCTGGAGGCAATAAAACCTATGAGCCAACTTCGATGGCAGATAAAACTCTCTCTAAAAAACCAGCTGAACGCCCAAAGTTCTCTCTAAAAGGCCGCGGTCGCTTTGTTCCATACCAAGAACCCCTTCCGCACAAAAACATCTACGCGCGTACTGTTGCTAAGGAGAAAAATCAGCGTGACGTCCCGACCGTAGTTATCCAAAATGTTTCTAAAGGTTCGAAAATCTCACTCATTATCGCGATTACACTCACGGTTATTTTTGGCGCAACCATCGGAGTTATTGCTTATCTCGCACTCTTTCAATAAGGAGCTAAGATGAATTCGTTATCCCCGAACAATAATAAAATCGCTCGCAACTTCACCATAAAAGCAGACCAGCGTAATGATTTTTTTCATTCTTCCGGTTATGGTGCAACCCAAAACTCAGGTAACATCGGCACTGCTTCTTCTGGTCTATCTATGGCAGATCGCAAAGCGCTTGAAGAAAAACGCCAATTTGTGCAAAAATACGGCAACTCTAAACTTGTCGGTAGTACTTTAAATTTGCGCCATTCCCAGGCCTATGACCCAACTAGCGCTAATTCTGCCCCTACTTCAGCTAATTTTTCAGCAACAAGTAGCTCTTCCAATGCTGTCGGTTCGGCTACTGGCGCTACTATAAAAACCGCCGCCGGCACGCCAGCCGGTGTTGGCGGTTCAGTTCCTGCGACCAGTGTTGGCGGCGCGAATAATGCAGTCGGTATCGGTGGCACGAATAATGCAGTCGGTATCGGCGGCGCAAATAATGGCTACAGCCCCTATCGCACTGGTGGCGGCAATGCTCAAACTACTTCGACTCGCGGTTTTGGTGCTCGTTTAAACCCAGCAGCTGCACCTCGCCCAGTCTCTAGCCCAGCCCGCTCATTCACCCCGAACATTAAGCCGACGTTTAAATAAAGATCTACCGTGACCTGAACGCTAAACCGACGTTTAAAAAAACCTCTGTAGCCACCCGAAAATTAAGCAACTCCTCGTAAAAACTCCCCCGTCTTCATTCCTAAGCCACAAAAAATCGAGAGTAAGCTCTCGTTTTTTATGTTTTAGTGCGAGTAATCCTACAACGCAGCCTTTCTCATATAAGCGAACATAAAAATAAAGAGTATGAATACTCTTTCTTTTTATGTTCTGGTGCGAGTGGAGGTAGTCGAAACCTCATCTCAAGTTTGGAAAACTTGCATACTAACCGCTGTACTACACTCGCATCTGTATGGGGTGGGATATCGGAATTGAACCGACGACCTTCTGGACCACAATCAGACGCTCTAACCATCTGAGCTAATCCCACCAGATACTCTATTATTATATCAAATCGCCAGAGAAATATCAAGTTATTGTCGTTTCCGAAGCTCCATTGCTTGAAAAATAAACAAATAATTTCCGAAGCTCCATTGCTTGAAAAATAAACAAATAAGTTTTCTGCTGTTGACAAAAATAAGCATATGTGATATTATATAGACAACCTGGTGGTTAAAGGGGCGAACGCCCCGCACATTGACAATTTATGGTCCCTAGGGGGGACTCAAGAAGGAGGGAATTATGAGTAAAGTAGTTGACACTTTCAACGTTATGATTGGAAGAGACCTCAAAGAAAATACCGAGAAGAAGGCCAAAAAACCCGAAAGGAAGTTTTTTGAAAAGCTTGATCAGGGTCAGCCTGAAATAGTAGCTGCGCCTGATCCTGATATGAAACAGGAAAAATCAATCGAGTCTAAGGCCAAGAAACCCGAAAAGGCTGAGGCGGAATCCGCTAAAGGGGCCAACTCAGAACTTAAGGTGGCTAGCGTAGAAGCCACAGATCGTTCAGCGTTTGTTGATCTAGTTGCCTACAGTAACTCGGATGACATGAAAAATGATCTGATCGCATTTTTTAAGGGCGGAGAGCCTAGTGAGATGTTAGTTAGGCTGACAGACGCTGTAAATGGTGTCACTAGTCTTTCTTCTGAGAGTAATTCCAGCAAATCCGACGACAGTACGGAGGAGCCGGCAGACACCTATAAGCTTGAATATCGTTTCTTGGATGCCAAAACCGGCGCCACAAGAATGGCACAGGGAGAGGCTTTACTAAAGAGCGGTGTAGCTCTTAAAGATATTGAGAACTATAATTTACTCTTTAAAGTCTTCCGCATTAACTCTCGCGATGAACTCATCGATGAGGGTGATGAAGAAGATTATAAGAAGGTTAAAACCTTCTTGAACGGCAAGAAAAATTAGCCTATACTTTTATAATCACCAGGGAAGGTCGTGCTTAGCACGGCCTTTCTTTTTGTCTTTAAGACTTCTTTTTATCTTTAATTAAAATACTTAAAAATAATAATCAGAAAAATCAAGCATAAGCGTATCAGAAAGCCCCATATAAACATAAGAGAAAAGATGTTATATATATTGACTTTTATGCTTATGTATGCTATAATATAGCTAGTCTGTAGGATCTCTAAGAAAGACTCTGCGACGACCATTAACAAGCCGAATCATCTCAGGTACAAACCGTACCTGTTGATATAAATATATGTTGGTTTAACGCCCCGTCCTTGGGGATTCCGAAAGGATTCTAAAGAGGCGTGGTGAACCTCTTTGGAAAATGTCGCAGGGGAAAACTCCCCAAAACAAAAATTTAAGGAGGTTCAATTATGGTAGATTTTACATTTTTATTTTTCATGATAATAATTAGTGTACTGTCTGTTTACTCAGGATTCGAGTTTGCGAATGCCCTAGAAGAGACGTCCGCAAATAATGTGTCGAAAAGAGGTCGAGGTCGAATCCTCGACCTCGGAGTAACCGGAAGAATTATTTTTTCTGTGTTATTCGTTGCAGTAATGCTCGCGTTATCACATCTGTCAAAAAGCATAGAGTTGCTAAACATAGTAACAAGATGTATCTTGGTTTTTCTAGTTGTCCTTAATATATTTTTAAGGATCAACGGAGTCCGTGCATTTAAAGTTTTTGTTGCTCTTTGGTTAGGAAATTTAATTTCCGCTTTGAAGGAAACAGGGTTTACAATTGATCAGAAAAATGCGCAGCTGTTCATTCTAATTCAGCTTGTAGCATTTGTTTTACTATTCCTAGGAACGGCACTCGGCAATCTTATTTGTTTCTATAGAAATATTGAGGCCGAACCTGAGTCTAAAAAAGAAGACGAAGGTAGCAATGAAGAGGAAGGTACTGAATCTGACTCTGAAAATGACTCTAATTTTTTAGTCACAGATAAGTTCATCAAGTGGTTAAAAAGTAACTGGGAAATCTTAATCATATTGGCTGCTGCAATAACAGCAATCATTATGGTTACACGATAATAGGGGGTTAAAATATGAGAAATAGAGTTATACGCTTCTTTGCAGTGTTGCTCATCGCAGCGCTAGCAGTAGTTTCAGTTATATACGTTCGCGAAAAATGGTTCGCGAAGAGTGCTGATCCTACCACTGTTACTGTTAACAAGGACAAGGTTGACAGTCTTAATGAGCTTAAGCTCAAGCTGACTGTTGATCTGGACCAGGAAACTTTAGACAAGATGTTTTTGACCTTCTCTAGAGTTTTTCTCGACAGCTCAATGCCAAATAAAAATGGCAAAAGAACTGTCGCAGCCAGCAAAGTTGGCTGGGGCAAGAAGGGCGATCGTCTATACGACGCCGTTTCCTTTCCATTCAAAGTAGTAAAAGCCAATAAGAAAGCCTATGACAAGGCTGACTTAGAGGCGATGTACGTTGAACTTCAGGAGGAAATCATGCGAAACCCAGTAATGGGTGACATGATTCTCCGGGGGATGAAAGAACTATCTTTGTCCGACGGTACTAAGGTCTACGACCTGAATGCCACTTGGGCAAAAGATTTTTTAAAGCTCTATTCTCAGTATGGTTGCGGTGCGTTTTTAACGTACCACACGAAGTACTGGGAGAAAAATGGCTTCGAACTTCCTCATGACGGGGAAGATGTAGAAGCCTGGAAACAGTCACATCCAAATGCACCGTCTTACAACGCTGAAGATTTAAACCTAGTTGGTGGCAGTAAAACTCCGAAACTTTTCGTGACGGAGTATTACGCTAACACTGCCAAGCGTATTTTGGCTTGGCTCGAGCGTACAACGCTCGAAGGAGTTAGGAGCTACAATACTACCAAGCATTTTCCGCTGAAAAATGTGGAAGATGCGAACAGGGTGAGGACTTACCTGAATAAAAATAAGTCCTATGTGGACAATGAGCCAGCGCTGACCTTCAGCGTGAAGCTCAAAGACAAAAAGGAGTTTCTTTTTGGCTTCAATATCTATGACAAGAGGTTCGAAATTTTCGAACCTCAGAAGCAGATAAAGAAGACAAAAAGTAAGGATAAGGAGCCTGTTCCGGACAAGAAAAAACGGAAGAAGGATATTCCTGATCCAGATCCGGTCCCTAAGGATGATCCGGTGCCAAATCCGGACAGAGTTCCAAAACCGGATCCAACTCCAACACCAACACCTAATCCAACCCCAACACCTACACCTACACCTAATCCAACCCCAACCCCTACTCCTGGACCAAAGGATCCTAGTAAGGACCCTGTCCATAAGGGAAATGCAGATAGGGGCGGTGGCGAAGGAAAGGGCGTCACACCGGTTAACCCGGTTAATGATCCGTCCGTGAGCGATATGCAGAATGCTAACGGCGGTGAAGATAGAAATCAGGGTCATTCGGACCCTAGGACCGTAACACCAACGGCACCTGAAACCATAAAAGATTCAGGTAATAAAAATGGAAGGGTCGATAAAATCGACCAAAATAAACTAAATTACGGTGAGGAAAAACATCAACAGCAGGATTCCGTCACGGATAAAAGTAACGGTAAAGTTACTGCTCCGGACAAGGAGCCTGCAGGCGGTGAGTTTTCCGAGCCTGGACTATAAATACCAACATATATTATAAGCACTTTTTTGGAGGAGCCTCACCGCTCCTCCAACTTCCAAAACTTTTGTATTTGAGATGATTCGGTTTTGTGTGGTGAAGACGAAAATTAACAATTCGGCTAGCAAAACAAAACTTATTTTTAATTCTAACTAAAATTAAGAAAGGAGCTTTTATGAAAAAAGCTATTAAAATTGCTGCGATTTCAACTGCTGTTGTTGCTGCTGGTGCAGTCTCAACCGCTGTCGTCTCCGCTTGGGGTGATAACTCTGGTGGACGCAGAACCTACACTGTTAATGAACTTAACAGCAACATTCTTGGTGACAAGATTATCTTTAACTCGATTAAAGATGAAACCATGCCAAATGGCAACATTAAAGACGAACGCAACTTCGTCGCTGCTCGTGATGCCGCAACCGGCGATAACGGCGTGAATAATGTTTGGCAAAACAATGAAATTAAGGTCGAAGAAGGTAAAACTTATCTCGTTCGTCTTTATGCTCACAACAATAACCCAAATGGTCGTAACGCAGTTGCGAAAGATGTTAGTGTTAACTTTAGCCTCGGCACCGTAGTTTCAACCGAACAACGTGTCGATGGTTATATTAACGCTTCTAACGCTGCTCCATCCAAATACTGGGATGACGTGGTGTTTAAGTCAGCTGATGGACGTAAATTCTATCTTGACTATGTGGAAGGTTCCGCCCTTCTCGAAAATAACGGCGTTGCTAAAAAACCAGGTATCGCACTTGCTGACTCAGTCGTCACTACTGGCGCTAAGATCGGTTATGATGCCTTGAACGGTGAAGTTCCAGGTTGTTTTGAATACGCAAACTACATCACTATTAAAGTGAAACCAGTTTTCGAAAATACTTCAATTGAAAAAACTGTTCGCAAAATGGATGACAAAAAGTTCAGCGAAAACGTCAAAGCTAATGTTGGCGAAACTGTTGAATATCAAATTCACTACAAAAACCTTACTGCTTCTGAAGTAAAAGACGTAATTATTAAAGATTCTCTTCCAACTAACATGGAGCTCGTTAAAGGTTCAACTCGACTTTATAACACCAACCACCCACAGGGTGCTACTGTAAATAATGACTCAATCATTACTGACGGTATTAACATTGGTGCATATAAAGTTAACGGTAGTGCTTACATTCGTTTCCAAGCTGTCGTTAAAGACAAAGAGCTTGCTTGTGGTAACAACCGCCTCATCAACTGGGCTAAGGCTGATACTTTAGTTGGTACTTCAACTAACGTTAAAGCATTCGCTGTCCAAGATAGCGCAGACGTCTATGTTGAGAAGAAATGTGCTGAACAACCAAAGAAACACTCTTGTGATATTGAAAATGGTGTTTACTACGGCATTAAAGGTAACACTGTTGATGTAAATACTTACAAAGCTGAATGTGAAAAGAAGAGTATCCCAACTGCTGGTGCTACTGAAATCACAACTGGCGTAATCGGACTTGGTGGTGTTATTACCTCTGCCGGTTACCTCATTGCTAGCCGTAAAAAACTGCACTAAATGACCGCTCTCGGAGCCTAGCTCCGCGGAAGGTCATTGACCTGCCGTTCGTGTAGAGATACACTTAGCCGAATTGGCAATAGGCTTAAGCAAAAGCTGTAGTCTCATAAAACATCCTCTGAGTAATCGGAGGATGTTTTTTGTGGTCTCCGATATTTTTTAAAAGGTATATTTCACTAGACTTTTAAGCTATGATTTGGTGTTGTTTTTTAAATGCTTATGCTATAATTAAAAGAACATGGGTCCTGATGAAAATAAAAATAATTTTAATGGTGGCGCAAACTTAAGCCCATCTAATTCCATGGCCCCGAATTCGACCCCTATTTTAACCACTACTTCAACGCCATCTCAAAGTTCTGCGTTGAATCCAGCTTTAGACCCTACCCCGAATCCACGCGCTCAATTTACTGCTGGTAACCGTCTCGGTATGCGCCAATCTCGCAAATTTTCTGCAAGGGAAGAACTAAATCGCATCAGTAATGATTTGAATCTAAACTCGGCTAATGCTGCTCCAACTGGAGCTAATAATGTTGCATTTAGCGGCGCTGCACTTGGTGGCGTGAAGCCGAAAACTGGCTCAACTAAAAAACCGCTCATTTTTGCGTTAATCGGGATCACCGTAGTGGCTGCAATCGGACTGGCTTTTGCACTCACTATTATGGGTAAGGATTCAGATAGAAGTAATTCAGAAAAACGCGAGTTATTTTCCGCATTTAATAGTTACGTCAGTTACTACTTAGGTAATGAAGTAGATTTCTCAAAAAACTATACGGTGTCTGATATTTATAATGTAGATAATGCCATAAAAAATAATGACCATGAATTCTTTGAAACGGCCGAGAAAAAATTTAAATCTTTAGTGGATTCCACTAATAATGTGCCCAGTGAAATTTTAAAGAAACAAATCGACCAATACAAGAAGATTTTTGATTTCGCCTATGGTTATGGCACGTCCGTAATCCCAACTGAAAAAGCTATTTTTCAAAAATACAACGAAGTAGGTAAAGATGGTACTATTAGTTATATAAAAAATTCTTATGCTAAGATTCTTAATGTGGATTTTCAGGACTCCAATGAGTCCGTATTGTCTGAAATAAATTACTATACTGAACTTGTAAGTTTTTACGATCTTTATAAAATCAATGGATGTAATTCACTCAGCGATATTAACAATGACAAGTGCTTAGCCAGTAAAATTGGTCGCAAACCATTAGTTGATTTAGCTAATTCGATTGCTCAGAAAAATAAGAAACGAACTAATTTATTGAAATACGTTGGATATTCTAAGGAATCTCTTTGGGAGATAAATAATTTAATAAAGCAGGTAGGATATGAATAGGATTAAAAAAATAAGCACAATTATACTTTCATTAATCTGCTTAACTATTTCGAATGTTTTTTTGTATAGTCATAAGGTTAATGCTTATTCTGAAAACAGTGAAGCTTGGATGAAATCCATAGGAACGGCAATTAGGAATTGTTATGCTCAAGGTATTATGAAGAGCCCCCTTACGATGGAGGACTATGACTTTAATGAAAATGCATTAAATTTTGGCAGCGATTGGGCAAGGGTTCCAAATTTAAATGGAAATGACCGTAGCATTGAATGTTATAACTTACTTAAGAAATATATTAAAGATTGGCCTAAGGGCAGTCCGGATGTTAAATCCAATTTTTTGGTAAATAATTTAGGCTATACTAAAACAAACAAACAAACCACAGGAGAATGTTTTTACTTTAGGTACAACTATGCTATGGGTAACGAGGATAAGCCGGACTATTATATTCCTAACGTTCCAACTGATTATGTATGTGCTGATACCATTAACCCCGACGGAACCATAGGCGTTGATGAACTAAGAATTCAGTATACGGATCATGAGTATGGTGGGGGTAGCTTTAATTTACAATGGGAGAGTAACGAAGGAAGCTTAGCGGCTGATTGTAGGGTGCAATGGCTTGGTGGAGTTACTGACGTTGTCAAGTTTCAGAAAAACAAGACTCGCTGGGCTGATTTTAAAGGCAGCGTGGTCGACCTGCTTTTAAACTCACCTAGCTGCGTCAAGGATCGCCACTCGTGGTTGCTAGACGGATATACAATGTATTTGCAGGAAAATTTTATTGGGACAGAACTCCTTGGAGACGTCGCTTCTGTTTTTGAAATCAAAGATAAATCCGTGGCTGCGTCCAAGGCAACTAAGTCAATCTTAGGCGTAGCATACTCAGCTAACCCTGTTTTTTCGGCTACGGACACTTTTTCCTTATATCAGGCTTACGTATCCGAATACTATAAGGCGGATATCGTCTGCAGCACTAAGGAAAAACCAATGACCGACAATGAGAAGACTGCTAAAAAGACGCTGGGGTATTACCCTATCGCAGTCTTCAGTAATGGTGCTATGCAGACTGATTGTTATGCTAGTGCAACGGAAAATTCTGGAACCCCATCCACTGGAGCTGAATCTGGCAAATATGGCGAGGATAGGACTTTTGAAGAGATCTGTGCTTGGTTGGCAAAAAATCATAAAAACATTAACACTGGAGCTTTAGAGTCTGTTGCTACTAAGGATAAAGATGCGTCTGGAACCTTAGAAAATAATGCTGAAGACGCGCAAAAAACTGAAGCTGAGTTGATCCAGGAGGGGTGTTTTAGAAATGCTGGTTCGATGGGGTGGATTATTTGTCCAGCTATCTTTGGCCTACGTAATGTCGGCGACAGCATCTATAAAGCTATTGAGCCAATGCTGCAAGTAGATGACAGTATTGTTGAACAGCTCGGCAAGCAAAACAGCTCGCTCTTTGATGCTTGGAGCACCTTCCGTAATTTTGCTAACATTGTTTTCGTCGTTCTCTTCTTGGTAATCATATTCTCTCAGGTGACTGGCTATGGTATTGATAACTATGGTATTAAGAAGACTCTTCCTAAGCTAATTGTTACTGTGATTTTGGTTAACCTTTCGTTTATCCTCTGCGCTATTGCAGTTGATATTTCAAACATTATCGGTTCCTCCATTAAAAGTCTTTTTGAGGGGCTTGGTGATAATAGTAAACTTGGCGGCAGTGCTGCTGAATCTAATAGTCATATTCTTGAAAAAATTTTCCACTACTTAGCGTTAGTAGCTGGGGCTGGCGGAGCTGGAGCTGCCGCATTTGCACTTACTGGCTGGGCTATTATTATTCCGATTCTACTCTTTGTCCTAACTACCGCAATTTCAATTCTATTTGCCTTTATTGTGCTCGGCATGCGCCAGGCCCTAATCATTGTGCTGATTGTATCTGCACCTATCGCCATTGTGCTTAGTGGTTTTCCAAATACTAAGACAATCTATAATAAATGGTTCGGTCTATTTAAAGGCGTTCTGATGGTATATCCAATTATCGGTTTACTGGTTGGTACCGGATATTTTACTGCAACGGTCATCTACTCTGGTGACGCTGAGGATAATAAAAATTTTATTATGGCTATCGTTGCCGGGCTTTTGTCGGTTATTCCATATTTTATGATCCCGTCACTCACCCGTAAATCGCTTGATGCTGTGGGGTCGCTTGGCACGAAAATCAATGGCTTTGGGAATAAACTTGGGCAAGGTGCAAAAGGTCGAATTAACAACTTACAGCCAATCAAGGATGTTAAGAGTAATTCCATTGCTTCTCGTGCTCGGGCTCGCGCTACCAAATTCATGACCAGTGATAAGGCTAGGGAAATTGAAAATGATATTAAGAATGGCAAAAAAGTGTCGCTGCGTCGGGCCAATAAATATGCTCGCGCTGCTGAATTGGCTAGTACTGATCGTAACGCCATTCTTGCTGCGCGTGTGGCGGAGAGTAAATATAATCGTTTGCAATCGGGCTCTGGCTTTAATGCTGCCCTTGCTAGTGCTGCTGACGCTGAGGATGCTACCGAAGTCAAGAACTACGAGACGCTTATTCGTAATGGTGAATTCATTGATAGTAACGGTGAGCGCGTTGAATATCAGAGTGCGGCTACTATCGAATCTGCGCTTCAGCAGGAGTTAATGAAAGACGAAGGCTCTGTTGATACTAAAAAGATCCGCGCGCTTCAAAATGTTCTTGCTAGTAAAGGTGATGATGGTAGGAATAGGATTTACAATGCGATGAAGAATGCTCAGGAGAGTGGAAGTGTTTCGCAAAATGCAATCAAAGCCTTTTCTAGCAACATTATGAATAATCAAGGCGATTACAAAAATCAGCATCGTTCGCTATATGAATTTGCTAAAGCAACTGCGGCCGATGGCTTTAATAATACCGATAAACATGACGGTAAGTCTGATATTTCCAGATTCCGCACGGATGGCATTCAGGCTCTTACTGCAGATAGCTTCCTTGGTGCAGACAGCAGTCAGATTGAAGCTTATCGTCAAGCTTATAAAAAGGGTGAGCTGTCCGCTGAGGACCGAGCTAAACTTGAGCAGGTCGCACACAGTATCGCTAATAACCGTGATGTCCATAGTAAAATCCGTACCGACGACTACGGCAAAGCTCTTAGCACTTTTGCCAAAGATGTGGACTGGAAGTCGGTCTATTCCGGCGATAGTCTCAAGGTTGATCATTCAGGTGACAACAACGGTGGCGGCAATGGCGGCAACAACGGTGGCAATGGAGGCAATGGCGGCAACGGCGGCAACAACAATGGTGGTAATGGTGGCAATGGCGGACCTATCGGCGGCAACGGCGGTGGATCTGGCGGTAATGGCGGACCTAGCGGCGATGACAATAATGGTCCTCCAATCCCACCTGATGTGCCGCCTCCAGAATGGCGCAATCAACCTTAAATATATAAACCCCACGCTAACCTCGTGGGGTTTTGCATAGAATTTATGCTATAATATATATATGAAAATTCGACAAAATGTTAAAATTTCTGACTTAGTTACGATGCGGATTGGTGGCAATGCTAAATATGTTTTTGAACTTGAAACCGAAACAGATATTTTAGATGCTAGGGCAAAACTTAAAGAACTCGGGCTGAAGAACTACTATTTTCTAGGTGGTGGTGCCAATACTTTTGCTACTGATGCTGAATTTGATGGCGCAATTATCTTAAATCGCTTCTCGAAAATCGACTATGAAGTGCTTGATGAGTCTCATATTAAATTCATCGTTGGCGGTGGCACTAAATGGGATGACTTTGTCGATCAAACTACTGCGCTTGGTTGTACTGGCGTCGAATGTTTAGCTGGTATTCCGGGCACTGTTGGTGCCGCTCCAGTCCAAAACATTGGTGCCTACGGCCAGGAAGTAAAATCAGTTATTTCTAAGATTCATGTTGTCGATTTTTTGACTGGTGAACAAAAAACCTTTGAATTAAATGATTGCGACTTTTCTTATCGCCACTCTATTTTCAATTCAACTAAAGCTGGCCAATACTTCATTGTGAAAGTTGAATTTATTTTAGAAAAAGGTGAAATTTCCGGCGAGCTTTATGGCTCACTTCAAGCCTACCTGACTGAACAACATATCACTTCACGCGAGCCAAAAATTTTAGCTACTGCTGTGCGCACAGTAAGAGATTCAAAATTGCCTCATCCTGAAACCATAGCCAGTGCCGGCAGCTTCTTTAAAAATATCTATGTCAAAGAATCCGATCTAGCTATGCTTGACGAAAAAGGCATTCCTCATCACGGTACTAAAGTTAACACTGGCTGGCTGATTGAGCAGGCCGGGCTTAAAGGAAAAATTTTTCATGGCTTTCGCATTTCTGATGCTGCCGCACTGGTTTTAATTAACGAAAGCGGCAAAAGCTACCATGACCTCGAGCTTGCTGTAGCTGAGATTTCGAGTATCGTTTTTGAAAAATTCGGCTTTACGCTCGAACAGGAACCGAATGTAATTGGATTATAATATGACAAAACTTTTAGATGGCAAGGAACTAGCAGAATTTATTAAAGAGCGACAGTCGCATCTTGTAAAAATGTTGCGCTCAAAAAAACAATACCCCTGCCTGGTGATTATCCGTGATTCTGATAACCCGGTCATCACTAAATATGTTAATTTAAAATGTCAATATGGTGCCGATATCGGTATTAACGTGATTGATGAAAAAGTTGATTCCGCGCTAGCCGCAAAAACTGCCATTGAAAAGTATAATGAAGATCCAACGGTTTCTGGCATTATTGTACAGTTACCACTGCTTGACTCCGCCGAAACTGAATCACTCGTTAATCTAATTAGACCTGGAAAAGATGTTGACGGTTTAGCGAACTATGATGGGCGCGAGACCGAGCGTATTTTTGATTCTGCTACTGCCACTGCGATTAATTGGCTTCTTGCTGGACACAACATCGAACTTCGCGAACAGCAAATTGCCATTGTCGGTCGCGGTAAATTAGTTGGCGCTCCACTGATCCGCATGTGGCGTAATTCTGGGCTTGATCCTACAGTCTTCCACCGTGGCTCGGATTTCAGCACGTTAAAAAACTTTGATATTATTGTGACTGCTACAGGTAATCCAGAACTTATTAAAAGTGAAATGATTAAACCAGGTGCAGTTGTCGTTGATGCTGGCACCGCTAGTGAAGGTGGGCACTTGGTTGGTGATATTAAAAAGGAAATCCGAACCCGTAGCGACCTTACCGCAATTACACCGCGCATTGGCGGAGTTGGTCCTCTTACGGTTTCTGTCTTGTTTGAAAATGTTCTGCATGCCTGCGAGGCCAACCATGTTGATTAGTGGGCTATTCTCTTGGTGGTATGGTGCCGGCTATCAGCTTTTTGCTGCTAAGCTTTGGAGTAAATTAGGTGACACTGCTGATTTTTACTCAATCTTGTCGCTTCTAAAAACTTTATTTGCACCTTATCGCCAAATCGCAGTTAGTGAAACCGGCATAAGTATTGATGCGAAAATTTTGGCTCTTCTCGATCGTTTGGTTTCTCGTCTTGTCGGCGGCTTTACTCGCATTTTCATTATTTTATTTGGGCTCATCGTCTTATTTTTACAGATAATTCTTTCGCTCTTTAGCTTAATTCTGTGGCCGCTTTTGCCGTTTACGCCACTTTTGTTCATTGTTCTCACAATTTTAGGAGTTAATCTATGAATGAGTTTGATTATAATTCTTTGCGCGCTCGTTATGCTCGCCTCGGCCAACTTTTTAAGTCGCCAATTATCTTATTACTAATTTGGCTTAGTTTATTCGCCTCACTTTTTACTGGGCTAACTCTACTGATCCTGCACTCTTCTCTCGGCTGGCTCTGTTTCATCCCTGCTGTATTTTGTCTCATTTTCCTGACGATTATTGAGCTGTTACTTTCAAAGGTGCCGCTTGGTCCAACTGAAAACATTACTGATATTTTGTCTTCTAACGCCATCTCTTTGATGGATCAAAATCCTACTCCGAATGAGCTTGCGCCAAAGCTAATTAAAACTCGCTCAGGTCGTTTTCTAGCGCTTAGATTTGGTATTGGCCCAAAACTTTTAAGCGCCATTGCTGCTGAACTGCCGCAGGACATGCGGCCAGTATTCGAGAATGCACGTAAAATCAAAACTGAAATCAATGCTACCCAAATTTCTGGCGGTATTTTAGCCGTTGCGCTAATTATGACTCATGAAAATCATGAAGCTATCCTCGGTCAACTTCGCCTCGGTCTTGCAGATTTGAAAGAGGGAATTGCTTGGTATAATTATTTGCACGGTCTAGTGAAGGACTCAAAAAAGAAGCGTCGAGATGGTGGTATTGCCCGTGACTTTACTTTTGGGTTTACGCCAATGTTGTCACGTTTTGGCCAAAATCTTTCAGCCCTGCGCAGTCAGACGACTAAAACTCAGCTTTTTCGTGCCAGCCATCTAGAGGCCATCCAGCAAATGACTGAAATTTTCAGTAGTCAAGGCCGTCAAAACGTGGCGTTAATTGGACCAGTCGGCTCTGGTCGTTCCGCTATCATCAATGCCTTCGCTGAACAGCTACTTGATGCTAACTCTAAGATTCCAAGTACACTTAAATATCGTCAAATTTTTAAGTTAGACGCTGCAGCTCTCATTAGCGCTACTGACGGGCAAGGCGACATTGAACGGTTAATTACTAGCCTTATGAACGAGGCTTATTCTGCTAAAAACATTATCTTGTATCTTGAAAATGCGCAGCTCTTTTTTGAGACTGGCGTCGGCTCGATCGATATTTCAAAATTATTATTGCCAGTTCTTCAGGCTGGCCGTCTGCGGATTATTTTATCGCTTGATGAACAGAAATTTTTGGAACTTTCGGCTACTAACCCAGCCTTCTCCACAGCTCTAAATAAAATTATGGTCAGCGCATCCAACGAAGCTGAGACTATGAAGGTTTTAGAGGATCAAGTTCCGTATCTTGAATGGCGTTATCACGTCACCTATACTTATTGGGCCCTGAAGGAAGCCTATCGACTAGGCAATCGTTATATCAAAAAGCTAGAGATGCCAGGGCGTGCAATGTATCTTTTAGAGAACGCCGCTCGCTACGCTAAAGATGGTCTTGTGTTCGGTGAATCTGTCGCTGAAGCTATTGAAAAAACACAGGGCATTAAGTTGCAGTCGGCAGTCTCGACTCTAGAATCACGCAACCGTCTATTAAACCTTGAGACTCTCATTCATCAGCGCATGATTGGTCAAACCCAAGCTGTCCGTGCCATTGCCGATGCTCTGCGTCGCGCTGCTACTGGTGTGCGTAATGAGAAAAAGCCGATTGGCACCTACCTCTTTCTTGGTCCAACTGGCGTTGGTAAAACCGAGCTCGCTAAGGTATTATCTGAAGTCTATTTTAATGGTGAGTCGGAAATCATTCGTATTGATTTAAATGAGTATGTTGAAGCTAGCGATGTTAATCGTTTAATCGCTGAGGCGGCGACCGATCCAATGTCACTCACCGCTCAAGTTGAAAAACATCCTTTTTCGGTCGTCTTATTGGACGAAATCGAAAAAGCCTCACCAAAAGTGCTTACTACTTTACTTCAGCTACTTGACGAGGGTGTTCTGCGAGATTCAAAAAACCAGGAAATCTCATTCCGTGACACCATCATTATCTGTACCTCAAACGCTGGCTCTGACCTCATTCGTTCTCGCATCGAAGCTGAAAACTATGAATCCCTAAAAACTGAGATCGTGAACTTCTTGATTGAATCTCGCGAATTCAAGCCGGAGTTTTTGAACCGTTTTGATGAAATCTGTCTCTTTAAACCGCTTTCAAAAACCGAATTACTCCAAATTGTTGAGCTCATTTTAAGTAACATTAATCAAACTTTGGCGCCCCAAAAAATTAAAATTCATTTATCGGACCTGGCAAAAACTCGCCTTATTGACGCAGGCTATGATCCTGCTTTTGGCGCTAGGCCCCTGAAACGGGTTGTTTCTAAAACCGTTGAAAACATCATTGCTAAAGCTAACTTAAGTGGCGAAATTCAAAGTGGTGATACGCTAGAAATCACTGAAGCTCAAATTGAAGCTGAACTTGTGCAGTAAAAATTTTAAAATCCCCTCTAAAGGTGTTATAATGATTATATGCACCCGTAGCTCAGTGGATTAGAGCATCTGTCTTCGGAACAGAGGGTCGAGGGTTCGAGTCCCCCCGGGTGTACCAGATTTAAAATATATTTATGGCAAAACGTAAACGTAGTAGAAAATCTTCAAGAGAGGTAGCACCCGAGCATCAACTCCCGGGTGGGTTCTGGCGTCAAGTTGGCGCAGTGATATTATTAGCACTAGCAGTTGTGTTAGTGATGACTTGGTTTGGATCCGGTGGTACCGTTCTAAAAAGTATCCATCAAACCGCCATCTATATTATTGGTTACGCAACCTACTTTATCCCAATTCTTCTAGTTTATCTTGCAGTAATGATTTTTCGCGCTGAAGGGAACCGTCTTCCGATAGTTACCTGGGTTGCGAGTTTTTTAATGGTGGCTTGGCTATCTGGCATTTTTGGTATTCCGACCTTTAAACAACCGCATCCAACTGGTGGTGTTGTCGGCGAGGGCTTAAATACCTTAATGACTCAAATTCTTGATAAGGGTGCTGTTGCTTTTCTCTATGCTGTGTTAATTTTTCTCACTGGTATTTTTATTCTTGCTATTTCACCGGCATCAGTATTTCGTTGGATTGGTGGACTCTTCCGTAGTACTCGTAAGGCTGAAGATCAAGAGAATGCTCGCATTGCTCGTCGTGCAAACCTTGAAGCAGCTAGTGAGAAAATTCCTGTTCGTGGTGGCATTTCTAAGGCCGTGGCTGAAGCCGAAAAAGAGAACCGTGCGCTTAACATTAAGCAGCACCCAGCTGAACCTAAATCTACCGTAGCGGAACCGAAAAAACCTGAAACTGCGCTCGTTGCCGTTTCTGATCCAAACTGGAAAATGCCAAGCACCGAACTTCTATCGAAGAAAAATAACCCACCAGACGGGGGTAACATTCAACAAAATGCTGCAATTATTCGTTCTACTTACGCTGAATTTGGCATCAACGTCGAGATTGATGGTGCCAATGTTGGTCCTCGTGTTACACAATATACTTTGAAGCCGCCTGCTGGTATTAACCTTAGTAAGTTGACAGCTCGCGATAAAGAACTAGCAATGAATCTTGCAGTTGATAAGATTCGTATCGAGGCTCCAATTCCAGGTACTAACTCAGTTGGTATTGAAATCCCTAACATTCGTTCCGAGGGTGTTACCCTTCGTGGCATGCTGGAAAATAAGGCTTGGAAAAACGCTGAAAATCCACTCACCTTTGTTGTTGGTAAGGATATTTCTGGCAATGCGGTAGTCGGCAATCTTGCTAAAATGCCGCACCTTCTAATCGCTGGTACTACTGGTTCTGGTAAGTCTGTGATGACAAACATTTTAATCTCAAGTTTGCTTTACCGTAATACACCAAGCGATCTAAAGTTAATTATTGTTGACCCGAAGCAGGTTGAAATGGTCCAGTATGATGGTATTCCGCATCTTCTGACCCCGATTATTAACTCGACCGACAAGGCTCTTTCGGCTATGAAATGGGCCGTGAATGAAATGGAGCGTCGTTATACTGAGATGGCTGAAGCTAAGGTGAAAAAGATTGAAGATTATAACGCAAAAATTGCAAAACATACTGCTACAGTTAAAGACGCGGATGGTAATGAGCAACAACAAGAACAGGCCAAAATGCCATACATCGTTATTATTATCGATGAGATGGCGGACTTAATGATGCAGGCTGGTAAAGACCTTGAGGTGCCGATTGTTCGTATTGCACAGAAGGGTCGTGCCGCTGGTATGCATCTCGTACTTGCTACTCAGCGTCCAATCGTAAAAGTGATTACCGGTCTAATTAAATCAAACGTTCCGGGTCGTATTGCCTTCGCCGTTAACAATAACCAAGATTCACGCATTATGCTCGATATGGGTGGTGCCGAAAAACTACTTGGTGCCGGTGACATGTTAATGTTGACCACGGAAATGATGGGTAAGCCACGCCGTATCCAGGGCGCCTTTGCCTCAGACGATGAAATTGAACGGCTCACTAATTTCTTGCGCGAACAGCGTGCTCCTGAGTATAACGACGAGGTTGTTTCTCAAGCAGTTTCAATTGGCCCAGCTGCCGGAGGTTCAATTGGCGACCTTGGTCGTAAATATGATCCAAACGATCCGATTGTGCGTAAGGCTATTGAAATTACGCTGAGTAAAGGTAAGTTCAGTACCGCTTCTCTTCAGACTTATCTTGGTAAGGGTCATGGTTTTGTATCTGGTCTCGCGATTTGGCTAGAGGAAATTGGCGTAATTGGTGAACAAAATGGCAATAAACCTCGCGACATCAACATTTCTTCGATGGAAGAATTTGACGAAATCACTAATAACCAGTAATAGTTTATGGACTTTTTCTCAAAAGTAGAGGAAATTAAGGGTGTCGGGCCGAAAACTTCCGCTGCCCTGAAAAAATATGGTTTTGAGACGGTAAAGGACCTTGTTTATTATTTTCCTCGCGATTATGAAGATTATCATCAAACAACTAAAATTGTTGGTCTTGCGCCTGGTAAAGTTATGCTGCGAGCTAAAGTTAAAAATCTTAAAGTGCAATACACTCGTCGTCGTAATTTTAATATCACTAGTGGCGAAATTTATGATGAGACTGGCTCGGCTAAGGTAGTCTGGTATAACCAACCCTATCGCGCCAAAGCTTTTGATGAGAAGAAGGAATACTTTTTTACCGGTAATTTTGATTTTAAATTTAATCGTTTCCAACTCACTAATCCAACGGTCACGCTAGCTGAAGAAGTTGCTATGATTGACCAGAGTTTTCAGCCAATTTATCCCGCTAAAGGTAGTTATAAATCCATTTGGTTTAAGAAATTTTTTCAGTCGCTCCGTCAAGTTATTGCTAAATCACCAGATTTGTTACCTGATGTAAAACCACATACTCGTGCCGAGGCTCTTTTTAATATACATTTTCCAGAAAATTATAATGAGGTTGAGCAGGCTCGTGAATATCTCGCCTACGAAGAGCTTTTTGAATTAATTTTAGCGGCAAAATTAAATAAAAACGAAAATAATAAATTAACCGCCGATTCGCTTCAGTTTGTTGCAGAAAATACCAAAGAGTTTGTCCAAAAATTACCTTTTGCATTAACTAGTGCACAACGCATTGCGGCCTGGGAGATTTTAAAAGATCTTGAACGAACCGTGCCAATGAACCGACTTCTTCAGGGTGATGTTGGTGCTGGAAAAACCGTTGTGGCCGCCATTGCTATTTATCAAGCCTATCGGTCGGGCGTTCAATCCGCACTGCTGGCTCCAACGGCCATTCTGGCTACGCAACACGCAAAAACTCTCACTCAGCTGCTAGCTCCATTTGGAGTTAAGGTTGAACTTTTGACCGGTGCTACTAAAAATAAGGAAGCTTTGAAGGAAAAGTTAGAGTCCGGTGAAATCGATGTTTTAGTCGGTACGCACGCGATTATTACGGATGATACTAAATTTAAAAATTTGCGATTTGCCATTATTGACGAGCAGCACCGCTTTGGCGTTTTGCAACGCCAAAAATTATTGCTAAAAACTGGCGCCGTTGCTCCGCATTTTTTGGCGATGACCGCTACTCCGATTCCACGTTCTTTGCAGCTAACTATTTTTGGCGATCTCGATGTTTCTATTTTATCTGAACTACCAAAAGGGCGAACTCCCATTAAAACGCAGATTCTCTCTGAGCTTCAAATGAGCGAAACGTTATATCCACATCTAATTCAAAAACTTAAAGATCACGAACAGATTTATTGGATCTGTAAAATGATTGATGATACCGGCAAGACCGAGTCAGCCAACGTTAAAAAAGAGGCTGATAAATTAAAGCTCAAATTTCCCTCAGCACGCATTGAGTTCTTGCACGGTCGGATGAAAGCTGATGAAAAAGATGCAGTTATGTCACGTTTTCAGTCTGGCGAAATTGATATTTTAGTTTCAACTACCGTAGTTGAAGTTGGTGTTGACGTACCGAATGCTACGACGATTGTTATTATGGATGCCGAAGGTTTTGGTCTTGCTCAGCTACACCAGTTGCGCGGTCGAGTGGGTCGTGGCAAGAAGGCTTCTAGTTGCTTCTTGATTATTCAGAACGAAAAAGAGCCGAGCCTGCGCCTAAAAGAGCTTGAAAGATCTACGGACGGCTTCTACCTCGCCGAAGTTGACTTAAAAATCCGTGGGCCAGGTGAGATCTATGGGCAGCTTCAGCACGGTGCGATGAATTTGAAAATTGCCAGTCTTGCTGATACGAAACTGATTGCACGCGCTCGTGCTGCTGTTGAAAAATTTGTCGACCAACCCGAACGTATGCTAGAATATAAGGAGCTAAGTTCTGAGATTAAAAAATATCAACAACTAACTACTTTAAATTAAATTAACTATCACGAAACTAAAATGTATTCTACTCTAGCTCTAAAAACCAACTCGAAGCAATCTGGCCGCATTATTGGCACGCACCAAAAATTAGACAGGCTAGCTTTTAAAATTGTTTCTAAAAACTTACCAAAAGATGTCAAGTTTCCTAGCATTAAAGATATTTTGCTGTTTGAGGGTATGGGCGGACCAGACGGTTTGAAGCGCAAATCGCCGGGTAAGGACGAGCCAATGCATTTTATTATCCCAGACAAGGATGATGGTAAATTATTCCAGATAATTAAAGACCATCAATATAATTTACGCCAGGCCTTGACTGACGGCAATGAAATCCGTGCAGCTTTTGAGGCGGCTTGGATGGCGCATGCGATTACTGATGGCTTAACTCCGGCTCATCATTTTCCGCTTGAAGAGACTCAACAAGAGCTCATGACCGAAAAAGATTTTGTTAAAGTTTTTGGTATTCCAATTAAGGGAATTATGCATGGCCAAAATTCGCTTGAAACTTTGCGCAATAACTGGCTTTATTGGGGTACTAATGGTCACATGAGTAAACATATTGCGTTTGAGTATGGCGTAGCTATTACTTTTGCAGCCCTGCCAAGTCAACGCACTATTCCAAAAATATCTCATGCTGAATTAGCCCACCCAGATTTAGAGCGCGCTTTTTACCAATCACTAAAAACCGTTGCTAGCCTCAATATGTATGATAAGTTCCGCAAAAATGGTTGGACTACTGAGTTGGCTTTTGAAACCCGCGATATTTTGCTGCCGGAAATTATTAAAGCAATTGCCCTGTGTTGGCTTGCTTCACTACCTAATCAAAAACAAGGCAATGAAAAATAATTTTACTAATCTAAAAATTGTTGCCGGTGAATTGCGTGGGCGTGAAATTCTTTCCCCAGCTAATAATTCTATTCATCCTATGGGTTCTCGTGAAAGATTGGCCCTTATGAATATGCTTGGCCCGGATATTAAAGACGCTACTTTGCTCGATGTTTTTGCTGGTACTGGTGCGATCGGTATCGAGGCGCTCTCTCGTGGCGCAAAGCAAGTTGTCTTTGTCGAGAAGAATCGTTTAGTAGCTCAAATTTTACGCACCAACCTTGCCAACCTAAAACTAACAGATCGCGCAAAGGTTATTGAGCAGTCTGTTACTCTTATTGATTTTGATAATGCTTTTGACTTTGTGGTCGCTGACCCACCATATGATGAAATCCAGGATTTTCAGCCCGAGTTATTTGAGTCACTCGGACACTTAGCTAAAGATCGCTTTATTTTGTCACATCCAGCCGACTTTAAGTTAGATCAACTGCATTTAAAACTAAAATCTACTAAGGCTTTTGCCGCCGCCAGGCTTTCAACCTTTACAAAATAGGGTTTTTTGGTTATAATATAATCTAATAAAAAAAACGGTCTATGGTGGTGATGGCTGAAAAAAGGGAGTTAAATTATGGATACTATGGACCAAAAAGCTTTGAAGACACGTAAGCTTAAACTAATTATTATTGCAGTGCTCGCTGCTATTGTAATTTTCCTTGTTGGCATTTGGGCAATCTCAATTGCCACTAATGCTGGAATCGGATATCAACCAATTGAGAATCCTGAGGTAGCTAATGCCGAGGATCACCAAAATGGTGTCGAGCCAACTTCACCGGCTAACAGCTATAATCCAGTCGTTGTAGAGCCAGCATCAACCGCACCAACCGCATCAAACGCACCAACTACTCAAGCTGCTAACCCGGCTATTCCTAGCCCAGCTCACGTACCAGTTGCAACTAATATGCCAACTACTGGCCCAGCTGAAGTTGTCTTTTCGGCCCTCATGCTCGGTGTAGTTGCTTACCTTGCGGCACTTAATGTAAAGTTTGCTCGCGAAAAACGCGCTTAATTTGATCCGTTTATTTTAATTCCTAGCAAAAACTAGAAGATATGCTAAAATATAAGCATATGAATCTTGATTCTATTTTACTATTTTTTACTACCGGTGCTTTTGACCCCACTCATCCAACTCTTGGTCAAGTTCTCGCCGCTAACTTAGGTTTAGTTTTTGCTCTCCTATTCTTCTTTATTACTTTTGAGATTGGCCGTTACCTTGTCGGCATTAAAATTTTTGGCAAGCAAAAGGCCTATAAAGCGATTATCCCTGTCTATGGCTTAATGCAACTTTTTTATGCCATCAATCTAAAATCTTGGCTTGCTCTCATTTGCTATCTGCCAATTGTCGGCCTTATCCCATTTGCCATATTTAGTTTTCTTTTGCCAAAAGCATTTGCTACACCAACTTCCATCCAAATTCTCACCTTATTATTCCCATGGCTTGGCTTTAATTTGATCGGGTTCGATAAAAAATATGAATTTCAATATCAAAAAGGGAAGAATGTTGCATTTAAGAATGAATTTAGAACCGTAATGCCGGAAGAACTCTCTCCGGCAGTCACCGGTGATTCAGCTACCTCCGCACAAAACGGAACGCTTCTTGCTAATGCTTCTATGATTTCACGTGCCGCTTCCGCTGCTGCTGAGCAAACTCGCGTCATGCTGGAACAACAGGAGCAGGCGGCTCAGCTTGAAGCGATGCAGAAAAAACAAGCCGAAGAGGCTGCTAAAAAAGCTGAAAAACACAAAGCCGAAGAGTTTAAATATGATATTTTTGACAGTAACAGTAAAGAAGAAAAAGAATCTTCTGTGCTTGATTTTGAATTTAGAATGGTCAATGGTCGTTTTCAATCCGCTGGCCTTCAACCTATTCCGGCCCAGCCGGCTCAACCAGCGCAAACGAATTCAGTCCAGCCAATTCAACCAGCGCAACCAGCTCAACCAGTCCAGCCGAATTCAGCTCAGCCAGCTCAACCGTCCTCTACGAATCTGCTTGCTATAGCATTAGCCTTTGCGGTCTCGCTTATTTTCGCCCAAAACGCTAACGCCTCAAACGAGCTTACTCAAGTGCTCAATGCTAAAATTAGTCCAGTCATTTCCATTTCCGCTCCTGATGAGGTGAGGGTCTCGCTCGAACCAACTCAGCTTGGTAAGTTTGAATCGCAAGAAGTCAAAGTTAACATCTTTACTAATGCCATCTCTGGCTATGAGCTATATTTTTCATCCTACGACGAAGATACTAATTTGAAGCATGTAAATAATGCGATCACTAGAACTATTCCTTCCTCTTTTTCTGGTGAGCTTACCCCTGCGACTATGGCAAATAATACCTGGGGCTACTCGCTGAATAATACTAGTTTTAAAGCTGTACCAAAGCACTCTATTCAGGCTAAGCTTAAGGATCTAAAGACCTATCCATCCGGAGCTGATCTTGTTCAATCAGTCTATCTTGGCGTGAAGGCTAACTCAGAGATTCCTTCGGGCGTTTATACTAAAAGGCTTGTCTTTACTGCTCTTGCTCATGAAAATCCAAATAACTTTTTCAGTATTTTCCGTATGCAGGACATGACTAGTGCGCTTTGTGATACTGCCACTACTCCAGTTCGTACCGCAACGACTTTCGATACCGATGGTTCCCACCATGGCGATCCAAACTACGTCCCCACTGTAACCCTCACCGATACCCGAGACAATAATACTTACACTGTCTCAAAGCTCGCTGATGGTAAATGTTGGATGACGCAGAACCTTCGCATCGCTGGAAAAACCATCACCCCAGCCGACTCCAATGTGACGACTAGCTATACTATCCCAGCCTCTTCTCCCTCTGGCTTCATTGCACATGACACTTCAAATGCCTACGTCGACTCAGATGGCGGCTTATATAACTGGTATACCGCTACTGCCGGCACTGGCACTCAATCTATGTCCTCAGGAAATACTACAAATTCGATTTGTCCAAAAGGCTGGAGACTGCCAACCGGTGGAAGCAGTGGTGAATTCCAAACTCTATATAATAACTATAATTCATTATCCGCCCTAAGATCTAGCCCAGTAAACCTCACCCTTTCCGGCGACGTGGGCAATAGCACGCCTTACGGTCGGGGGTCCTACGGCAGGTATTGGTCCTCTACGGCACACTCGAGCGGCAACGCCTACCTTATATATCTGGCTGCCTCGAATGTCTACCCTGCGTACAACATCGGTACGTACTTCGGGTTTTCCGTACGTTGTGTCGCGGATGACAAACTTACTTTTGATAGTATCGCCAATATGCAGGATATGACACCAGAGTTATGTGCCAATACAAAAGAACATCAAACTAAAACTTTAAGAGATATTCGTGATGATAATACTTATACTGTAGCTAAGTTAAAAGATGGCAGATGTTGGATGACTCAAAGTCTCCGCATTGCCGGAAAAACTCTCACCTCGGCCGATTCCGACGTCACCTCAAACTATACCATCCCAGCTTCCTCTGGCTCTGGCTTTGGCACATACGACACTTCAAGTGTCTATGTAGACTCAGACGGTGGTCTCTATACCTGGTATGCCGCTACCGCCGGCACTGGTACCAAAGCTCTCTCTACCCAAGGCCAAAATACTACCGTCTCGATCTGTCCGAAAGGCTGGAGGTTACCAACTGGTGGAAATGGTGGTGAATTTGAAGCACTCAATAATAGATATAGCTCCATTTCTGATTTAATGGCTAATGCAAACTTTACCCTCTCTGGCTTTTTGGGCGGTGGCTCGCGCGCAGATCAGGGCTCAGGCGGCTTCTATTGGTCCTCTACAGTAAACTCGAGCGACTACGCCGACTATCTATATCTAAACACCTCGAATGCCTACCCTGCACACTACAGCCATAAGTACAACGGGTTCTCCGTCCGCTGTATCGCTCGCTAAGCTTCCCTAAAATCTAGCTAAAATTCGCTAGTTTTCACTTAATCTCTCCAGTATTTCTCCAATATCTCTCTTCCATTAGCATTTCGGTTATGCTAAAATCAAAGTAGATTATAAAGTTTTTGGGTTAAATAAAGCTTGGTCTAAGAAAACTAAGTTCCATTAGAAAAATCAGGAGAAAATCAGTGAAACTACATCAAAACCGGTTTAATATCAGTTTTCGGCTAACCACTAATTTTTCCATCTTCTCCCTCTTCCTCATCTTCGGTTTCACCATCCTTTCTATCTTCGCTCCTATCTTCGGCTCTAACGCTACTAATAATTCCACTCAAGAACTTGCTGCTGAAGTTAACCCTGTCATCTCCCTCTCCGCCCCCACTGAACTAAGCTTTAACATTAACCCCACCGCCGCTGGTGTCTTCGATTCTAAAGAACTAAAAGTCAACATCTCCACCAATGCTATTAAAGGCTATGAACTCTATTTCTCCTCTGAAGACGAACAAACCAGCATGAAGCATACTACTCCTAGCATTACTCAATCCATCTCTTCCACCTTCACTGGCTCCCTTACTTCCAATAACATGCAAAACAACACCTGGGGCTATTCTCTCAACAATACCGACTTTAAATCCATCCCAAAGAAAACTGAACAAGTTAAACTAAAAGACCTAAACACCTATCCTATTCCAGCTGAACGCACCCAATCTATCTACTTCGGTGTAAAAGCCGATACCACTCTCCCTTCCGGTACCTACGAGAAGAATGTCGTCTTCACTGCTATCGCCCACGCTAACCCACCGAAGCCACAAAAAACTCTCCATAGTATTTCAACTATGCAACAGATGACTCCTGCGATCTGTACCGCCACTACTACCCCACTCGCTACCGCCACTCAACTCGACACGGATGGCTCCCATCAAGGCGATCCAAGCTACGTTTCAACTAAGACCCTAGTAGACACCCGAGATAACAATACCTATACCGTCTCGAAACTTGCTGATGGCAAATGCTGGATGACACAAAATCTCAGGATTATCAATAAAACCATCACTCCAGCCGACTCTGACGTCACCTCAAATTACACTATCCCAGCCTCTTCTCTCTCCGGCTTCAATGCATACGATACCTCAAATGCCTATGTAGACTCAGACGGTGGTTTCTACAACTGGTATACCGCTACCGCTGGTACCGGTACCCAGTCCATGTTTTCAGGAAATACTACTGTTTCGATTTGTCCAAAAGGCTGGAGGCTACCAACCGGCAGAGATAGCAACAGTGAATTTCAAACTCTATATAATAACTATAATTCCTCCTCCGCCCTAAGATCTAATCCGGTGAACTTCATCCTTTCCGGCCGCGTGAACAGTAACTCGCACTACAGTCAGGGCTCAAGCGGCTACTATTGGTCCTCTAAGGTAGGCTCGAGCACTAACGCCTACTATCTAAGCCTGGGTGCATCGAATGTCTACCCTGCCCAAAACAGCAATAAGTACCTCGGGTTCTCTGTCCGTTGTGTCGCCCGCTAAGGCTTCGAGTCTCCCTGTCTAACTCCTGAAAAACATTGTATTACTCGCTGATACCTCCCCCACTAAATCTATTTGAGCCAATCCCTAAAAGGAGTATAATATAGGCATGAAGAAGATTACAAAAGCTATTATCCCCGTTGCTGGTTGGGGCACACGCCGCCTCCCCATCACAAAAATTATCGAAAAATCCATGCTCCCAGTTGGCAATCGCCCCCTTGTTGATTATTCTGTCCAAGAGCTAATTGCAGCCGGTGTTAAGGATATCTATATGGTCATCTCAAACGTCGAGCCTTGCCAGGTCCAGGAATTCTATCGAGATAATCTCGCTTTAAATCAATACTTATTAGAGCGAGGAAAGGCGGACCGTCTTAAACTCGCTAAGACTTTACCTGATGGTGTTAATATCCACTATACCGTCCAAGACCCTTCTGGTCGCTATGGTACTGCTGTGCCGGTCGCTATGGTAGTCGAAGAATATAATATCAACGAGCCAGTTTTTTGTTTCATGGGCGACGACTTTATCTGGAATCCAGATGGCGAATCTTCTGCAACTTCTCTCATGAACGCTCTCCGAGATGAAGACGAGTCGGTCATTCTCGGTATCGACCATCCATACGAGGCGCTCTTGAATGGCGGCGCGCTCACTATTGTTGATGAAAAACTAGAGAAAATTACTGAAAAGCCCGCGCCAGACCAGGTTACCGGCCTCGCTTCAGTTTCGAAATACATTCTCTCCCCGAGCATGCTTAAGGAAATTTGTGATTACGTAAAGAATCATGACTTCGGTCCAAATGACCAAGAATATATGATTACTGATCCATTTGCTTCGTTTATTAAAAAAGGTGGCTGTATTCGTGTCGCTCGCACTAGCGGGGAATACCTCGATGGTGGTACGGTCGAAGGCTGGCTCCATGCTAATAACGTTATCTTAAATCACAAAGATTAATTAGTCTGGATTTTAAGTGCTTGGGTGGCTTGAGTTCTTCGAGTAGTCTAGACGGAATCTTAACCAATCTATTTTTGCCGATCAATCTAAAAAGACATCGCCTTGATTAACCTAGTTTTTGCCGAGCAATCTAAACATTTCTTGTTTGTAGGCCTCGACCCCAGGTTGATTAAATGGATCGACTTGTTCAAATTTTGCCGAAATTGCACAGGCTAGTTCAAAGAAATAAATTAACGCCCCGAGGCTTCTCTCAGACAGGCTTGGTATAACTAGCTCTAATACTGGTATATGTTTTGCATGCGCCGTTATTGTTGCATCTTTCGCTTTTTCGTTAATGAATCCCAGTTCTTTTTCCTCTAGATATCTTAGGCCATCTAGATTTTCTGTCATTTTTGGCACAACTAATTGCGGGTTAATTCGTTTTAGGTTTTTTGGTGCCGGCATATTTTTAAAGGTTAAAATTGTCTCAAAAATGTTTGGACGCCCCTCTTGCATATATTGACCTAGCGAATGTAAGTCAGTCGTGTAAATCGCGGTTGCCGGAAAGATCCCCTTGTCTTCCTTGCCTTCTGATTCGCCAAAAAGTTGCTGCCACCATTTTTCAAGGTATTCCATGCAAGGCTCAAAGCAAGCTAAGACCTCAACGTCATAATTTCTTGCTCTTAAAATATGTCGAACCGCAGCATACTTAAAGATAGCACTCGTGTTGTCAAAAGTGGTGATTGCAGCTTCTTCTTCACGTGCGCCAAACATCAATTCATCTATGTTGACCCCCGCCACTGCTAGTGGCAACAGCCCTACTGCAGTCAAAACCGAATAGCGTCCACCAATGTTATCTGGCACCACAAATCGTTCGTAGTGATTATATAATGCCTCATCGTGTAATGCGCCAGCCTCGGCATCGGTGGTGGCGTAAATTCTTTGATACGCCGCATTTTCGCCGTATTTTTCAAATAACTTCTGTTTTAAGACACGAAAGGCGATTGCTGGCTCGGTTGTAGTGCCTGACTTTGAAATCACGTTAACAGAAAAGTCTTTATCGCCAATTTCATCTAACACTTTTTGTAAAGCGATGGTTGAAATCGCATTGCCGGCATAGAGCACTTTTGTGTTCGAGGTAACCTGCGATTCTAATGCGTCAATAATTGCCTTATGCCCAAGATATGATCCGCCAATCCCTACACAAACTAAGAACTCTGAGTCGCTCTGAATTTTTTTTGCGGCCGCTTTAACACGCTCAAATTCGGATTTATCGTAGTTTTCCGGTAAAGTTAGCCAACCCGCCATCGGGTCGTTTTTTAGCTCGTCTAACACTGTCTGCGCCGAGTTTGTTTGCACGGCTAAAATACTTGCATCAATATCACAATGAAATTTTAGATCTATCATCTTTACCTCACTTCGTTTTATCTATTATAGCATAATTGTGGTATAATCTAAGATAGGTCCGGATGGTGGAATTGGTAGACACGCTAGCTTCAGGTGCTAGTGCCTTACAGCATGAGGGTTCGAGTCCCTCTTCGGACACCAACAATAATCGCTTTTGCGATTATTTTTTATCGACCAGCATTTTAACTATTTAGCTTTTTGATTTTTGCCATTTTTTGATTTTTGCCGCTCTCTTAATCGGCTTTTTGAGCTCATTCCAGTTTTTTTAGACATATATGCTAAAATATCTTGCGCAATCTCTTTTCTGATTTCTATTTTTTTAGCTAAATACTGAATTTTTTCCGCCCGTTTCATCAGCTTTCTCTGAGTGCCACGGAGCTGTTTTAATGCTCGTTTTTGCGCCAGTTTCATTTTCTTTAAAATCATTCTAGCGATTTTTCTAGTTCGGCGAGTTTGTTTACGGTAATAGTTGAAGGCGTAACGCTTGATTTCTTCGGTCAAATCCACTTCACCACCTTTTAGCGCATGTTTGATCGAGGCCGCCGCCGCATTGCTCATATAGTTGTCAATTAAAAAGATTACGGTCAAGCTAACCGTCAATGCTATTTTTGTGCCAAAGCTTAGACCTAGCACTAGGTTTTTGATACTTGGATGGATAAGGTTGATTACAAGTAGGCCACCTAGTCCAAAGCCAAGTGACGTCATTAAGGATATTCTTCCGTGAAGCGTCGGATTAAACTTTGAGCGCTCGTAGCTCCACCATCTCACATGATAGATTTTTTCCATAATCAAGCTCGCAAGGTATTCAATCACACTGCAAATCAAAACTGCCATGAAAAATTCACCAGCCAGTCCGATATGATTAAACGGTTGCATAATAAAAATGACTGCTACTAGCCCCAATCCATAAATTGGACAGAGTGGCCCAAACAAAAAACCGCGATTCACCCATCTCATTGGCTTTGTTTTTAGTGAGCAATAACAAGATTCGAAAATCCAGCCCAGTATTGAGTAACTAAAAAAATACAGTATCCACTGCGACCAAGCATCCAGGAAATCAATCATAAAACCATTATATCACTTGTCGTTTTATGCTAAAATAGAGTTAATATGAACAAGCTAAAATATGGTGGGCCGGTTGTTCTTGTCGTGATGGACGGCGTTGGTCTTTCTCAAACTAAAATTGGTAACGCGGTTGCTTCCGCTCGCCTCGACTTTTTAAATCAGGCTATTCAAACTCAAAAAACAATGGCACTTCAGGCGTCTGGTGAAGCTGTCGGGATTTTAGCTGGGCAAATGGGTAATTCTGAAGTGGGTCACAATGCAATTGGCGCTGGGCAAATCATTAAACAGGGCATTGCTAAAATTGAGGACGAGTTTAGAACTGGTCAGATCTGGCGCTCGGAGGGCTGGCGTGGTGCGGTTGAGAATGTTCTAAAAAATCATTCGACCCTCCATTTTTCTGGCATTTTTAGCGATGGTGGTGTCCACTCTTCGATCGACCACCTCTTTAAAATGTTGGCTCGCGCTCAATCTGAAGGCATTAAAAAGGTGCGCATTCATCTTGTGCTTGATGGTCGTGATGTCCCGCCAAGGAGCGCTGAAAAATATATTAGACAACTTGAAGACTTTATTGCCGATCTGAAAACCAGCTCTCCTATCGAGCTAGACTATCGCATCGCGAGCGGTGGTGGGCGCATGATTTTCGTGGCCGATCGCTATGAAACTGATTGGTCCATTGTTGAGCGTGGTTGGAACGCCATGGTCTATGGTCGGGCTGAATATTATTTTGACTCTGCGCTCTCTGCCGTCGAAGCTTTGCGCAAACAAGATCCTAGCCTTCAGGATCAATATCTTCCAGCCTTCGTCATCACTGAACAAAATCAGCCAATCGGATTAGTTAAAGCTAATGACAGCTTTATTTATTATGATTTTCGAGCCGACCGCGCCATTGAGATTGCAGAGGCCTTCACCTACAATGACTTTGCCGGATTCGATCGTGGCACTCCAAATAATAGTCGCCTTGAGGTTTTCTTTGCTGGTATGACTGAATACAATTCTGATACTCATGTGCCAGAACATTGTCTAGTCCAGCCAGTAGAAATCCGAAACTCCCTCCATGAATTTCTAGGCGAGCATCATGTCTCGCAGCTGGCTGTGGCTGAGACGGCTAAATTTGGTCACATCACCTATTACTTCAATGGCAATTCGTATGAGCGATACCCTGATGAACGTCAAATCGAAATTCCGTCCGATACTCTGCCTTATGACGAACGCCCATGGATGAAGGCCGCGGAGATTACAGATGCTTTGCTTAATGAGCTCGAACATTATCGATTCGTGCGTGTTAATTATGCTGGTGGCGATATGGTTGGACATTCTGGCAATTTGGCTGCCACAATTGTTGCTATGGAGGCAATCGATCTTCAGCTCGCTCGCATTGCTAAGCGCGTTGATGAGCTTGGCGGCATGATGATTATTACTGCCGATCATGGCAACGCCGAGGAGCTAATCGATGAATCTGGAGAAATTAAAACTGCGCACACAAAAAATCTCGTGCCATGCATTTTTTACGACAACACCAGTAATCGCAATCTTTACGAACTGAATCGACTAGCCGATGCTGGACTTTCTAATCTTGCCCCTACGGTAGCTAATTTGCTAGGTTTTTCTGAATTGCCAACTACTTGGCGACCATCCCTTATCCAGCTCTAAGCTTTACATTATTATTCATACTGTGATATAATTTTAGTATGAAAAAAGCAGCCTCTTATCAACAGGAAATTGGTCGAGTTATCGAAAAAATGCGTAAGGATAAGGGCTTGACTCAAGCCGAGCTCGCAAAAGAGATTGGTACCTCCCAGTCTGCAATCCATCGCATCGAAAAAGGGGATCAAAACATCTCGCTAGAGATGGTGAAAAAGATCTCGAGCGAGCTGGGCGGCCAGATCCTCTCTATAAACGACTCATCTTCACAGAGTTATCGTATTAACGGTGGTCGCACCTTGAGCGGCGAGATTACTATTAACACCTCGAAAAATGCTGCCGTTGGTCTGCTCTGTGCAGCTTTATTGAACTCTGGTAAAACCGTCCTTCATCATATTGCTCGCATTGAAGAAGTTTTTCGTATTATCGAAGTATTAGAATCAATTGGCGTTAAATGTCGCTGGGTAAATCGCCGTAAAGATCTTGAAATTATATCACCAAAAGAATTAAAGTTACAGGATCTAAATGTTGAGGCGGCTCGTCGTACTCGTTCTATTATTATGTTTATGGGCCCACTTTTACATCAGTTTAAGAAGTTTGAACTACCATATGCTGGCGGCTGTTCACTTGGCACCAGAACGGTTGACCCACACCTTCGCGCCCTTAGTACTTTTGGTCTGGAAGTTGACGCTAAAGCTAAGGCGGGCTTCTATCATATCACTGTCGACCAAAAACAGCTTCACCATGTCGAAAATAAGAAAATCGTTCTCATCGAACGTGGCGATACTGTAACCGAAAACGTTCTTATGGCGGCTGCGCTCTATCCTGGAAAAACTACCATCGTGGGCGCTAGTCCAAATTACATGGTGCAGGATGTTTGTTTCTTCTTGGAAAAACTAGGCGTAAAAATCAAAGGTATCGGCACCACTACTCTCGAAGTCACTGGTATTTCAAAGATTGATCGTGATATCGAATACTGGCCGAGCGAAGACCCGATCGAGTGCATGTCATTTATTGCTGCAGCTCTAGTTACTAAATCGGAAATTACTATCACTCATGCTCCAATTGAGTTTCTGGAAATTGAACTCGAAGTCTTAAAATCAATGAACGCTAAAATTCAAATTAGCGAGGAGTATCGTTCGCGTAACGAGAAAACGCGACTAGTAGATCTAAGAATTAAAAAATCTAATCTAAAAGCTCCAATGGACAAAATTCATCCGATGCCATTTCCGGGTCTGAATATCGATAATCTACCATTCTTTGGCGTTATTGCTGCCGTGGCCGAGGGGCGCACTTTGATTCATGACTGGGTTTTTGAAAATCGTGCCATCTATACTAGCTATCTTTCGAATCTTAACGCTAAAATTGAACTCCTCGATGCTCATCGCGTCTACATAGAAGGTCCAACTAACTGGCATTCGGCTGAGCTAGTTGCACCACCAGCTCTTCGCCCGGCTGTCGTGATTTTGATTGCTATGTTAGCCGCTCCAGGTACTTCGATTTTACGTAACGTCTATTCAATTTCGCGCGGTTATCAAGATTTTGCTCGCCGACTTAATCATCTCGGCGCCGACATTAAGCCCCTAGTCGGCATTTAATGCTATAATAGTATTCATGTTTACGGAGGGTTTAAATCAAGAACAAAAGCGCGCGGTCGAAACGCTTGCGGGCCCGGTTCTAATTTTAGCTGGCGCTGGTTCCGGTAAAACTAAAACGCTCACTCATCGCATTGCTAATTTGTTGGCCCACGGCGTTAATGAACGAGAAATTCTTGCCGTTACCTTTACAAATAAAGCTGCTCGTGAAATGCGTGAGCGACTTTGGAATCTACTTTATCCCGAAAGGCTTGACGAAGTCCCGCGTGAGTTTATGCCCTACATGGGCACCTTTCATTCTATCTGCGTTAAAATTTTACGCATCGAGTCGGAGGCTGCTAGACTTGGCAAAAACTTTGTCATTTATGATATGGACGATCAAGTCGCTTTAATTAAACGCGCTTTTAAGGAACTCGGTATCGACGACAAATACCTGAAGCCTAAAGCTGTTCAGTCAATCATTTCAAGCTGTAAAAACTCTGGCGAAACTGCAGACAGTTACGAAAGTAATGCGATTTATCCCAACCAAAAAAATACCGCTAAGGTATTTCGCGCCTACGAAAAAATGAAAAATGAAGCCAACGCGCTCGATTTTGATGACTTACTATTGAAAGTAGTTGAACTATTTAGTAATAACTCAGTCATTCATCAAAAATGGCAGCAGCGCTTTCAGCATATCTTGATTGACGAGTATCAGGACACTAACCGCGTCCAGTACCATCTTGTTAAAGCGCTCGTGGGTCCATCTCAAAACATTTGTGTTGTCGGTGATGACTGGCAGTCGATTTATTCTTGGCGTGGTGCCGACTTTACGAACATTTTGAATTTCGAACGTGATTTTCCGGGCGCTAAAACTATTAAATTGGAGCAGAACTACCGTTCTACCGGCAACATCCTAAAAGCCTCACAAAAAATTATTAACCAGAATAAAACCCGTACCGACAAAACTCTTTTTACGGAAGCTGGCGACGGGGAACCAATTGAAATTAAAAACCTACCAGACGAAACTGCTGAAGCTAAATTTGTGGCCTTTAGAATTGCCACCATGGTGAAATCTGGCAATTACGCTGATTTTGCAATTCTTTATCGCACAAACGCTCAATCCTATAGTTTTGAAAAAGCCCTCCTTAACTTGCATATCCCCTATAAAATTATTGGCGGCGTAAGATTTTATGACCGCAAGGAAATCAAGGATGCTCTTGCGCTTCTAAAGACCCTCGTTAATCCCCGTGACTTTATTTCATTTGAGCGTGTCTGTAAAAATATCCTGCCAGGAGTTGGTCCTACCTCTATCACTAAATTAACCAATTTCATTAACCAGTCAGTCGCTGCGGAACCGTTAAAAGAGCCCGCTCTAGTTTCCGCAGTTTCTGGCAAGGCAAAACTTTCAGTCCAAAAACTCCAAGATTTTATTCTCGCTACTGATTTGACTGCGCAGCCTTCAGAAATCGTTTTGAGCTTACTTGAAAAGTTTAATTTACCAGCCCTAGTTCAAGACGGCACTCCGGCTGGGGAAGAGCGTGCCATGAACCTAAATGCAATGGTCTCGAACGCTAATGAATTTGATTCGCTGGACGAGTTTTTAGCAGAAGCTGTTTTGATGTCTTCTGCGGATGAGGCGTCTACTCAAAAATCTGTCACTTTGATGACCTTGCATGCCGCAAAGGGTCTTGAATTTCCGGTTGTCTTTATGGTTGGAATGGAAGAAGGTCTTTTTCCGTCTTTACGTTCTGATGATGAGGCTGCCGTGGAGGAAGAACGTCGCTTAGCCTATGTTGGTATGACTCGCGCTAAATCCAATCTCTTTCTTACGTTTGCCTCGTCTCGTTTCTCTATGGGGCAAAGAAGTTATAATCTGCCATCTCGTTTCTTATCTGAATTAGGTTATCAGCCATATGCTGCTGGCGATGGTCAATATGCTGATGAATTTGCCGATACGGTTGATGTGGATTTTGACCCATATGCACCACGCCCGAAAAAGCAACCATTTGACCCCTTCGCTAGGTTTCATCGCCCAGCCGCGACTTCGGCTTTAAACTCATCCTCATCCTCTCGTTCATCTTCCAGCTCGTCTTCTAACTCATCCTCCAATTCGGATTCAAGCTGGAATGACGATATCGTTTATGACGAAATCGATCCCTTTCCAAGTGATTTCTAATCTTTAAAAAGCGCCTGAGTGATAACCGAGTAGCGCCTGAACTTTAAAAGCCTGAGTGATGTCCGATTAGCACCTGAGCTTTAAAAAGCGCCTGAGTTTTAGTCAGGCGCTTATTTTATTAGTAGTTATTATTGTCGGAACGACGACGGTTTTTTGCAATTAACCACCATCCCGATGCTACGACTACTACTGGCACAGTGGCTAGAGCGACATATTTAATCCATCCTTGAGTGTCTTCGGCCTCGGCCGGTTTCTCTTGGTTTTGTTTGTCATTCTGGCTACTGTTTTTGGTCGTTTGACGCTCCGTAGTTTGGCTTTCTCTGGAACTTTTATCGTTTTGATTTGTCTGTCCATTCTGGGTATTCTGTTCGCTTTGGCTAGCTCCACCATTATTTTCAGTTTGGTTTACTGAAGGGTTGGCTTGGCTAACTTGGCCAGCGCCTGCTGAAGGGCTAACTTTGTTAACTCCAGTTGAAGGTGCGGTTCGACTGCCTTGGTTGGTTGTTGCTGAAGGTACTGTTCGGTTGCCTTGGTTGGTTGCGGTGTTCTGAGCTGGGCGAGTCTGACTGCCATTATTATTCGTCTTATTTTCAATTGCTGGAGCGTTCATTTGGCCATTTGCTGTGCTTTGCCCAGTATTTTTATTGTCAACTGGCTTGCTCGGCTGTACTGGTTGGTTTGGCTTAGCTGGTTGATTAGGGGTTGATGGTTGGCTAGGTTGTGCTGGTTCAGCTGGCTTTGGCTTCACCGGCTCCGATGGCTGTACTGGCTTTGGCTCAGCTGGCTTCGGTTGGCTAGGAACTGACGGCTCAGCTGGCTTCGGCTGTACTGGTTTAACCGGTTCTGATGGTTGCACTGGTTTAGCTGGCTCCGATGGCTGTACTGGCTTCACCGGTTCTGACGGCTCAGCTGGTTTTGGTTTCACAGGCTCCTCCGGTTGTACTACTGGTGGCTTTGGCTGCTCTGGTTCTGTTTCAGCCGTCGCATCTTCGTATAAGTTGATCATGGCTGCTGCGATGTATCCGCCAGTTGCTTCGCGACCGACAAACTTCACAAATTTAGCCTTGATTGGATTTTCGAACTCTACACGCTTTAAGACTGAGTTTCTTGCCCAGTTGGCAACTTTAGCTGAAGTAAAATTCACGCCATCTTCGCTAGTTAGAATCTCGCCTACAGTTACAGTGCCATTAGCGCCAGATACATCTTGCCTTGGCATATATTCAAATGCTTTGAGCTTAATGACCTTATCTAGTTCTAGTACAATCTCGCGTTTGCTATCGCTGCCGTTCCAGGCTGAATGCCAGAAGGTCTCAGGGTTGCCATCAAGCGCGTATTCTTTGCGATTATTTCGATCCGCTTGTTCTGATGAGACCGATTTAATTTTAATTCTGCTACTAGGCACATATTGCTTTGCTTTATTTTCTTCATTTGGCTTGAAGCCGAGCGCTACTTCTTCGCTGAAGAGGGAAGTGCCGCTGTTTTGCTTTCGTACCATAATGGTTTTATCTCCATCGAATCTAGTTTCGTTGGTTAATTCGTTCCAGGTATTACTATCAGCTGCTTTCCATTCTAGCTTCTCGATGTCGCCGACAACTTTATTTTCCAAATCGTTCACAGCAACTCTTGGTGTAGCATGGCGCTTAATATCGATTACGATTGCATGCTTTCTAATGTGTTCCGGATTATTTGCATCGAGGTTTCCACCATCGCCAAATTTTCCGCCATCACCAATAAAATGTACTACGATATCGTGTTCTTCAGTTAATTCGGCTAGCTCATCTTCGCTAAGTTTATGAATCTTGTCGCTAGTCTCTTTCCATGTGTGTTTACCGTCCAAGCTATATTCATAGCGAGTTTCACCACTGGCATATTTACTACCAAGCACGATGCTTCCGGCATTATTGCCATCAAAGCTAAATTTCACCATCTCTTCTTGTCGGCCAAGAATTCGGTTTGCCATATCTCTTGCAGCATCAGGCTGTAGGAAATCTTTGTTCTTTGGTAGGCCCTTAATAGCCTTCTCTAGTGCAGCATTTCGGAGCTGTCGGATGCTTGAGCGATGGCTGGCGTCCTTCGTTGCTTCCTCTAATGCGTTGATTAAGTCGGCCATTGGGAGTGGATACTCTTTTAATCCTTCCGCTAAACGACCAGCTAGCGTGACATAGTCACTTTCGCTCTTGCTACGATCTTTTAGGTAGCTAATAACTAGACCCTTCCATGCTTCGTAGTCTCTTGGTGCAACATTTAAGAGTTCGTCATAGATTCGCTCACCCTTTATTAGGTCAGCGGTTTTTGTTGCATCAGCCTTCTCGATGTTTACGATTTGCCCAGCATCTTTTGGTGAACCACTGACATTTGCTTCAGAGAAGATTTCAGCATACATTGCCATCTCACGTGCTTTGACGAAATCTGCGTAGCGGTTAAGGTTATTCTGTGCTAGAAGCACATAGCTCACGTTATATCCCCCGAGCTCGTCTTTATTTCTGCGGTCACGGTTGTATCCCCAACCCGCAAGAAGTCGTTCGCCTTTTTCTGATTCAACCCAGCCCGAGATGTTGTTTCCAAGCCACCAAATTCCTGCGCGATAATCTTCGCCGTTTTCTGCAGTGTAGGTTTTACCATTTTCAGCGCCCTGCACCCCATATTGTAAGTATGCTGCGTGTCCAGGTTGTCCGTTCACAGATGCTGGCATACCAAAGGCAGTCCAAAGGTTCGTTCCGGTTTTTGAGATACCGCCACAAACTGCACCTTCCTCAAACACCATCCATAGTTTTCGTACTTTTTGCTCTGATCCATTGATGTTAGTTAGACCATAGCTAATGTCAAATTCATCGAAGCCATATTTTTGTTTCCAGTTTGTGCCGTCGCCAGTATAGTATTTATCTAAATCGTACTTATAATCAAACGTATAGCGAATATATACATATGGGTCTAGGTGTGGTTGGACGTTCTTTAAATTCTGGATATCAGCTTCAGTCAAGTCTGCTGATTTTTTATTCAAACGACGTACGCGCGAATAGTAGTTCAGCCACTTCAGCTCTTTATTCGAGAGCATACCTTCCATAATCCAGCGCATTTCTTCGGCTTCAATTGTTTCGAAAATATCATTTCTAAGTAATCCATTTGCATGCATCTCTTTGTAGAGTTCGTAGCGTTCCACTGCATCAGAACAGCTTCTATTATCCAGCCAGAAACAGACGTTGCCAGAGTGAGCGACTGCTAGTGACATCATCATACGGTTATATAGATCGCCTCTTGTGCCACGCAGGATTGGTGTATTGTCAGACAGGTCCCCGCTATGTTTCTTTAGTAGACGGCCAAGCACTTGGAATGCATCGCTGTAGTTGCTGTTTGGTTCGCCTGCCATCATAAAATCCTTAAGGTGTTTTACATCCTGCATTAGCCACTCAATTGCGAGTCGCCTCTCTTCTGAGACGTCCATCATTTCAATCAGCTGACGATAACCGGTCCTTTTGATGAGCGCGCGCTTTAAGACGTCAAACTCAGCCTGTGTGATCGCTTCAGTCGCGCTGTTGTAGGTGCGAAGTTTTTCATCAAGTTTTTCTAGGCTTTCTACACCTTCAAGTTTTGGCGCAACATAGCCATTTTTAATTAACTTAACTCCACCAAAAGTTGCCCAGTCACTTTTATTGTGGCCAGCTTTGTCTGCTCCGATGTATAAGTATTTCGTTCCAGCTGGAATCTCGATGTCAAAGAATACAGATTGGCCAATCGTTAGGGTGTTGTTTAATCTTGTGTCTTCTGCGACCAAGTTTTTTGTTGTGTCGTCAGCGTAGATGAGTAATTTTACACCATCTGTTTCATTTGTAACGGCAGCATCTATACCGAAATAGCCCTGCAATCTATCAAATTGCAGACCTTCGATATTGTAAGCCACTAGGGAGTCAGCATGGGCAAAAACACCCTTTGAGAAAAATTCTCTCTTACCGTTCACCGTTAGTGATAACTGACCCTGCTTAACATTTTTATCATACAGCAAAATGTTCCAGCCTGCTCTTGATTTTTCTTTATCGTATTTTAAGTCGGACAAAAACACAGACTTCTTTGCATTTAGCTGCTCGATATTGCCTTGCGTCGCAAAGTTATTTTGGGCAAGGAAGAAGTTCGCAATTACTGCAAAAACTAGCGCAAAAGCTGTAGTTTTTTGCCATGTTCTAATTGTTCTCATGGTAAAACCTATCTATTAACATTATTTTTAATAATTGTTTATTTCCACCCTAGACACTCTATGTCTCTATTATACCGCACTTTGCGATTTTTTGCAATTCTTTTTAGATTTTTGGTCGGTTGTCTATTGGTTATTGCTGAAAGGTCTTTTAATAATAAGCCAATTATTTGCCATCAAAGACATAGTCATGTTATGATGGTGATGTATGAAACTGCGAACTCATACCTACTTAATTTCTCGGATTTCTTACTTTTTGAGCTTTCTTGTGATTAGTGTAATTTTTGGCTTCCTTGCGGCAGATAACGTTTCTCGAGCGCATGCTGAAACGAGCGGTGAAGATGTAGCGGAAATTATTTCGGCCGAACATTTCGTGACTTTTTATGAAGCAGGACAGAAAATGACAATTAAAACTGATGCTGCTACTGTTGGCGAAGCTTTATCTCGTGCAAAGATTAAACTTGCCGAAACTGATCTTGTTGACCCGGCGCGCGAAGAAAAAATCAATGCCAATAATTATCGTGTGAATATTTATCGTTCTCGCCCAGTATTGGTCGTAGATAACATGATTAAAAAATACCTTATGAGTGCTAGTTATGATAAGAAAACTATCGTTAAAGAGGCTGGTTTATCGGTCTATGATGGTGATGAAATTAGCCTGGAATTAGGTGCAGACACTTTAGCTGAAGCTGGACTCGTTGATACTTATCGAATTAAGCGTCGAGGCGGTTCTACTATTACTGTTGAGGAAGATCTGCCTTATTCTGAGAAAACTGAGCCAGATTCTAGTTTGACTGCCGGTCAGCAGAAAGTCAAGCAAGCTGGCGAGCTTGGCAAGAAAAGTACTACTTATCAAATTAAATTTAAGGACGGAAAAGAAGCCGAACGCATTAAGATGTCGGAAACCATCATTAAAAAACCAGTTGATCGTATTACTGTTGTTGGCGCTAAGATTGGTGAGTTTACGGCTAACCCAGATAAGGCTACTTGTGAATCTTGGATTAGAGCCGCTGGCGTACCAGAATCTGACGTCGCTAGTGCCTATTGGATTATTCAGAAAGAATCGAATTGTCGCTATAATGCTACGAATAAAAGTTCAGGAGCTTACGGTATTCCACAGTCTCTTCCTGGCACTAAAATGGCTTCGGCCGGTAGTGACTGGCAAACTAATCCAGTCACCCAAATCAAATGGATGAGTAAATATGTTAACCGTTATGGTGGTTGGGCTGGTGCAGTCGAATTTTGGAAAAAACACCATTGGTATTAAAATAAGCGTATGAGTTTACAAAATAATAAATCACTCGGGCAGCATTGGTTAAAAGATCGCTCGATTCTTGATGAAATTGCCGACGAGGCGTTATTACTTGATTCTGATGGTGTCGCGCTCGATTTGCAACCAGAATGTCTAGAAATTGGCCCAGGCCTCGGTACTCTGACTAGTAGTCTGCTTAGACGCTTTCCGAAAGTGACCGCGGTTGAGTTTGATCCAAAGCTTGCTTATAATCTTCCGAATTCCTTTCCGGGCAAAAATCTTACCGTTATTAACGAGGATTTTTTGCAGTTTGACCTAGTTAAATTAACTGAGCCTTATGTGGTTGCTGGAAATATCCCATATTATATTACGAAGCCGATTATCTTAAAGTTACTTGAATCTGTCCCTAAGCCTAAGAAAATTGTTTTATTGATTCAGAAAGAGGTGGCGGAACGCATTTTAGAGGGGCCAGGGAAGCATACTTTTTTAAGTCTCAGTGTTCAGAACTTAGCCATGGTAGAAGCCGGTATTTTGGTGCCAAAAAGATATTTTACACCTCCACCAAAGGTTGATTCTGCTACTCTGATTTTAACGCCGCGCGCTGAACCATTGGTCAGTCCTGCCGTTCTGCGCTTTGCTAAACAAGGCTTTTCTAATCCTCGTAAAAAATTACTTAAAAATTTACCGTATTCACAAGCTAAGTTGGACCAAGCCTTTAGTGACCTATGTTTCGATCAAAATCTTCGCCCAAGTGACTTGAGCCATCTTGAGTGGGAGCAACTATTCCAAAAAGTTACGCAGTAACGCTCGCGTTTTTATTCACTTGACTACCTACTTAATCAGCTACAGCTCGCTTCAATCATAAAAGCCCGCACAATCTTGACTATATTTTAGAAATATATGATAAAATAAACATAAGAACTATAGCTATCCGTATGCTCTGGTATACGGTAAGTAAAGAAAGGAATAAATGAAACAATCAACTACTAAAAAAGGATTCACGATCATTGAGGTCGTTCTCGTGCTTGCTATTGCAGGCCTTATCTTTATGATGGTCTTTATTGCTCTTCCAGCATTACAGCGCTCTCAGCGTGATACTCAGCGTTCTGCTGACATTTCACGTGTCTCTACTGCGCTTAATCAATATCAAGGCAGTAACCGTGGTCGCATTCCAGCTACAAAAGGTGGCTCAGAATATATCGCTGGTCACAAAGCTGGTGCTAGTGCTGCTAACGCAGGCGACGTTGGCACATGGAAGTATTTCTATGACAACTATTTAATCGTTAAAGCTGGTGGTGCTCAAGATTCCTTCACTGATCCGGATGGTGGCGACTACTCACTTTGGATTACTGAGTGTAATCCAGCACAAAACGAGGTCGGTAATAAATGCTCTAACGGTCAACGCTTTGGCGTTACCTTTGATAGCCAAGCTAATGCTAACCTTCAAAACGAAGATTCAATTACCCCAAGTAACGATAAGGATAGCGGCGATAAGAGAAAGGGTCACTCAATTTCTATCGTTACTAACGCTACCTGCGATGGTGAGTTCGCTACATACTCAACTGGTGCTCGCAAAGTTGCCATCCTCTACAAAAAAGAAGGTGGTGGCGTCTTCTGCGTCAATAACTAGTTGAAGCCTAAAAAGTGCCCTAAAAAGGCACTTTTTTGTTGCTAAAAGCCAGTTTCTTTTAATTATGCTTTATTGTATCAGTGGTTGGTTCTTGTGATAAAATAGACTCATGAAATTATCAATCGATATCAATAGTATTGGTTTTGTCGGTTTTCTTGTAGTTGCACTAGTTGTTTATTATTGCACTCCAAAAAAATATCGCTATCTCTCACTTCTGGCGACCAGTCTTATTTCGGCATTCATTATCAGTCATTTTTATGCGCTATTTATTATTTTTAGCGCCCTGACAATTTATTTCGGCGGTATCATTTTGAATAAAATCAACGCCAGTTTTTTGGCGCTTGATAAGGTTGAACAGAAAACGCAAAAGGCTAGTTACAAGACACGTAAACGCTTCGTGCTCGCTGTCATTATTCTCCTCAATATCCTGATTTTAGCATTTCTAAAATACTATAACCCAATCGCCAAAGCCTTTGCTCTTCCGACCCTGAATTTATTGCTGCCACTCGGCATTTCTTATTATACGCTCGAAGCGATTAGTTATATTACAGATGTTTATCGTGGCAAACATTCCGCTGACAACAATCCTTTTCGGGTGCTATTGTTTTTAACATTTTTCCCGAAAATGACTCTCGGTCCAATCGGCCAATATCATCAGTTGAAAGATACGTTATTTGCTCCAAATATAGTTAACTATTATGAGCTAAGGCGTGGCGCAGTGCTCATTCTCTACGGTTTATTTAAAAAGATGGTAATTGCCGATCGGCTCGGTATTTCAGTTGATTTTATTTATCAACAAAATCTCAGTGGTTTTTCGTACTTATTTGCCATGTTGGCCTATGCTATTCAAATTTACATGGAGTTTTCAGGCTGTATTGATATAGTTAAGGGTGCTTCCTCAATGTTTGGTGTAAAAGTTAAAGAAAACTTTAACCAGCCGTTTTTTGCGGTGAGTATTCAGGATTTTTGGCGTCGCTGGCATATTTCGTTGGGCGATTGGTTGAAAGAGTATATTTTTTACCCAGTTTCGATCTCAAAAATCAACACGAAGATATCGGCTGTGATTCGGAAGGTTTTTCCAAAAAACTTTGCCCAGTTCATCATTATTGCCATTCCACTTCTTTTCGTCTGGCTAGTTAACGGTATCTGGCACGGTGCTGGAAGTAAGTATATTCTCTATGGCCTTTACTATTATGCTGTAATTATGATTGGAGTGCTTTTTGCTCCAATTTCTATGAAAATCATTGCAAAGTTGAAGTTAGACCACCTTTTTCTATTTAAAATCTTTCGAATTATTCGCACTTTCTTGTTAATTCTGGTCGGTTTCAGTATCTTTCGAGCGCCTAGTTTTACTTATCCGTTCCAAAAACTGCTTGGCGAGTATCAAGGCCTAACCATCTTCACTAGCAACTTTGATATTAAGGACCTAATCTTGGTTGGCGTAACCTTAATTCCTATCTTTGTTATTTCTGTTTTGAAGGAACGTAAAATTGACGTCCTAACTCAGCTTGAAAAGCAACACCTAATTATTCGTTGGCTCTGCTATTATCTACTTATTCTTGCTATTATTATCTTCGGCATTTATGGTGAAGGTTTTAGTCCAAAAGATTTTATCTACGGCGGCTTTTAGGCTAGTGAGATACTTCTCCAATCTCACGCTGTAATACTACAAAGAACTGAATGCTTTCGGGGTCACATCCTGATTATATTCACCGGATAATACGTTGGCACGCCTTTATTGCCATTTGGCATAATCAGTGTCACCACGCTTATCGGTCAAATTTCCCTGATTCTTTAAATAATCTGCAACTAATTTTGATAGCTTTTTTGCGCCATTCTCATTCATGTGCCAAATATCCGAAAAGTCGTTATAATAATCAATTTCGTATTCTGGTTTTTGCTGCGTCCTAAGGTCAATAAAATCGATCCCCTTCGTTTTAGTGTATCTAAGTAGTGCTAAAAAATTTGCTTTGGTATATGATGAAAAGTTTGGAATTCCAACTACTACCAGTTTAAAACCATACTCCCTTCCGAGTGTTAATATCTTCTTCAAATATTTTAGGTTGCGCTCCGGTAGTGAAATCTTTTCTTTCTCATCTTTAAAATACTTGTTTATGTCCCACGTCACTGTTGGGTGAATTTTTTCCACCTTTCTAAAGCCAAAACTTCCGTCACCGCCATATTTTGGTTGGATATTTTTCCATTCTCCGTGATATTCAAAAATTGGTAGTAGGGAATGTATGAGCCCCTTTTTTCCGTAGCTTGTCTCAGAATTGTTGGCCATCTCAAAGTTCACTAGATTAACCGGCTTATTATCCCAGAATTTGCGCGTTAATTTATCATTGCTGTTTGCGCGCGTAATTAAATTTTCTGTACCAAGAAAAACATATTTCGGACGGAGTTTTGTCCCCTCTAGCAGATGTTTTAGGGAATAGTAGGTCATCACGATGTTTTGCATTTGCTCCGAGATATTCCAGCCAGTATATCCAGTCTCGTTAAAAATATATTTTGGCGATACCGCGACCGAAACATCACTTGTTCCAATCGCTAAGTAATCCAAATCCTTTGTGTATTGATAAACTTCATTCTTTGCCATAACCCAATCTTCGCGACTTGGCTTTAAAATCTGGCCAATCCCTACTAGTAGGACTAATAGTAGCCCCAAAAACAGGGAAATCCCAAAAAATCGCTGAATGATTATTTTTTTATTCATATGCTACCGTTATTATAATATCTTTATAACAAAAAGTCATAGTTTTGCCGACTAATTCTTCACTTATATCACATAAAGTTCGATTATGTAGTTTAAGTAAGGCTTCACGCTCGGTGAAAAATTTAAAAAAATCATAATTATTTAATTTTTGAATACCTAAAAGTTTGCAGATTCCCGCATCATATGCTCGGACTACTTCCGCATCCACCGCCGCATTACGCGTACTAATTAAAAGTATCATCCCTTTTCTAGTGTAACTGACGGAGTAGAAAATTGCATGATTTTCTACCCTTGGCCGATGATATTTTTCTCGTATAATTTTCGGTGCATGATAACCAAGCTCTTCTAATTTTTGCTTAACAATTAACTCCGAATCACGCTTTTTTTCAGGCACAAAAAACAGTTTTAATTCAGTCTGGTCTAGTAAATTAACGTATTCGTATTTTTTAATGATAGCCATATCTTAACTAGGCTAATCTTTGCACTAACGCCTCAATCGCCTCTAGTGTTTCGAAGTTTTCTGGCACAATATCAGCAACTCCGATTTCAACATCAAATTCATCGTTTAGTCGTGCCACTAAAGTCACGACATCAAAACTAGCCAAAACTCCGTCCGAAATCAAGGCTTTTTCGTTCTTAAAATCCACCCCAGGTTTAATTTCGTTTAAAATCGCTTCAATTTTTTCCATTTTCTAGCTCTTCCTTTAATTTTTTACGATCGATTTTTCCATTTGCATTATATGGCATTCTTGCAACTTTTTCAATTTTGTCCGGTATCATATAGTTCTGTAATTTTGCTTTCATCCATTCTAAAACTGCTTGTTCCGTAGCATCTCCTTCATAAAAGGCAACCAACAAATCCGTCTGCTCGCTATAGATTACTCCAGCTGCATCAACTTTATCAAACGCAGTAATTGCAGTTTCAATTTCACCGATTTCAATTCGATAACCGTGGCGTTTAATTTGAAAATCTTTTCGCGTAATAAATTCTATCTCACCTCGCTTATTTTTGCGTACAATATCGCCAGTGCGATAAATTGTTTCTAGGTATTGCTGATTTAATGGATTTTGAATAAAAGTCTGGCTAGTTTTATTAAAGTCATTATAGTATCCACTAGCTAAAAATGCCCCACTGATGCACAATTCACCCTCGTCTGATGGCCGGTTATTTTCGTCTAATATGTAGCCGTTAAGGTTTTGGCAGATTTTTCCGATTGGTAAACTTTCCGTCTCACTAAAAGTGCGATCAACTTTATAAAAAGTGCAAATATCCACTGTTTCACTTGGTCCAAACAAGTTAGCAAAAAGCTGATTTTTGTAATACTTTTGCCAGTATTTTAGGGTCTTAACTGGCATTGGTTCACCAGCAAATAAAATCTTCTCCAAGTGATCAATCTTTGCGGCCCCCAGCACGTCGAGCTTTCGAATTAAGCCTAATGCGCTCGGCACCCAATAAATCGTGTTCACATTATATTTATTCAGCATTTCGATTAGTTTAATTGGAAAAGCGAAATACATTTTTGGAATTAACACTGCGGTTGCGCCCACTTTTAGCGTTGCAATTACATCACTTAAACTCATACTAAAATAGAGCTGCGTTTGGTTTCCAAAAACAGTCTTTTCATTATAATTAAACTCGCCCCCTAGCCAATCTAGATAGGCAAGACAGGCGCGATGGCTCACCACCACTCCTTTTGGCGTACCAGTTGAACCAGAAGTAAATAAAATGTACATCGGGTTAGTGTCGACCATCTCTTTTCGAATTTTTGCCAGTTTTTCTGCTTCGACTTGGATGTTCGTGAGATTTTCTATGTCGATATATTCGCAGTCTAGTTTTGAACCTTCTTTATTCTTCGAAATAACCAGTGGCTCTTTTAATGTTTCTCGAATTTTAGTAAATCGTTCTGCCGGCATCGTGGTGTCGATAAAAACATAGTGGTTCCCAGAATATAAAGTACCAACCAGAGCAACGATTGCCTCTACGGATTTCTCTAGAAAAATCACCACTGGTTGATTAAGTTGACCATGTTTAGTAATTTTTGTACCTAGTTTTTGTCCCAGTGTCACTAACTCAGAAAAGCTAATTTCTCGATTTTGATCCGCGAAAGCGATTTTATCTGGGAACCTCTCGGCATTTTTTTCTAGGTAATCTAAAATAGTACGCATAGCTACATTATATATGATAAAATAGAAAGTATACTGAATTTAGGAGTTATATGGTTGAAAAAAAATTAAACAAAAACCAGAAGTTTCAAGGTAAAAAAGCCTCAAATAATGCCCGTAGTGTCTTATTTTTTGCACTTCTAGTTTTGTTAGCCTATGCTATGGTTAGTAGCGTTTTGACTGGCTCAAATAAGCTGAAAGAAGTAGCTCTCTCAGATGTCGTAGCTCGGGCCAATGACGAAAATGGTAACATTAAAAAAATCACCGTTACAGGTAATGATCTTTATATTACGCTAAAAGATAAGGATCAGCCTACCGAACGCTCCCGCAAAGATGCTTCCGGCACCTTGTATGAACAAGGTCTTCTCAGTCATTGCGATAAAAAAACTGGCGACGAGCTTAAGCAGTGTCAATCTAAGTATCCAGTTATTGAATATGAAGAGCCGGTTGATTATTCAGCCATCGTTTTTAATATCCTTTCTATTGGCCTCCCGATCTTAGCAGTCATTATTTTCTTTAGCTACATGATGCGCCAAGCTCAAAGCATGAATAAGGAAAATATGGGTTTTGGTAAAGCTAAAGCTAAGCTCTATGGTCCAGATAAGAAAAAAGTTACTTTTAAAGATGTTGCTGGGAACGAGGCGGCGAAACAGGATCTTGAAGAGATTGTCGATTTTTTGAAAAACCCAAAGAAATATGAGGTACTTGGTGCTAAGATCCCTCGCGGCGTGCTTCTGGCGGGTAGTCCAGGAACTGGTAAGACCTTAATGGCGCGAGCAGTTGCGGGTGAAGCTAATGTCCCGTTCTTTAGTATCTCTGGCTCTGAATTTGCTGAAATGTTTGTGGGTGTCGGTGCTAGCCGTGTGCGCGATCTCTTTGGTAAAGCTAAGAAAAACGCTCCGTCTATCATCTTTATTGATGAAATTGATGCCGTAGCACACAAGCGTGACGCTCGCGGTGGCGCTGGACGTGAAGACGAGCAGACCTTAAACCAAATTCTCGTTGAGATGGACGGTTTTGATAATGAATCTGGCGTGATTGTGATGGCTGCCACTAACCGAGTTGATATGCTTGATAAAGCCCTGCTCCGTCCAGGTCGCTTTGACCGCCACGTTGACGTTGCCCTACCGGAACGCAAGGACCGTCTCGCTATTTTGAAAGTCCACTTTAAGAATAAGCCACTTGAGTCTGACGTTGATCTCGATAGTCTTGCTGCTAAGACTGCTGGCTCATCTGGTGCTGACCTTGCTAATATTGCCAATGAATCTGCCATCACTGCAGCGCGCGAGGGCCATAAAGTTATTACGAGCGAAGATGTAACAGAGGCCTTTGAGCGTGTCGCGATTGGCCCAAAGCGCCAAAGTAAAGTCATGAATGACCATGAAAAACGTCTAACCGCTTATCACGAAGCTGGTCATGCCATTGTTGGGCATGTTTTGCCGGATAGTGATCCAGTCCATAAAGTCACTATTATTCCTCGTGGCCATACTGGCGGTGTTACTTGGTTCTTACCGCCAGAGGATCGCAGCTATAAGAACATTTATGAACTAAAAGATGTTCTAGCTCGTGCTATGGGCGGTCGTATCGCTGAGAAAATTGTCTTTGGTAAAGATGATGTGACAACTGGCGCCAGTTCTGATTTAAAGAACGTTGCCAATCTCGCGAAAGAAATGGTAGTTGAAGAAGGTATGGGTAAGGCCACCAGAAATCTCGTCTTCCCAGGCGAAGAAGCCGGCTATTATACCATCTCGACCGGCAAGCCATATTCGGAAAAAACCGCTGAGTTAATCGACCAAGAAATTAAGAATTTAAGCGAAGAGGCCGCTAAGCGTGCTGAAATCGTCCTGAAAGCTAATCAGAAAATTCTTGATCGCTTAGCTGAAGCTCTGCTTGAGAAAGAAACGCTTGAAGAATCTGATTTACCAGAGCTATTTAAGGGTGCAGTTCTCCCAGAAGAGGCTAAATTACACTAATGAAAAAACTCCAGTTTCGCTCGATTGTAGCTTTAGCAAACAGTAAACTTTCGATTAAGTTTGCTGCCGTCTTGCTTAGTATGTCTACTTTAATTTCAGCGTTACTGGGGATTTTTCGCGATCGTTTGCTAAACTCGCTTTACCTTGATACTTATCCCACAGGGATTGATGCCTACACCGCTGCTTTCACTGTGCCAGATTTTATGTTCTTCATCTTAACTTCTGGTGCTTTGGCGGTCTCCTTCATTCCAGTCTTTAATCAGCGTCTCGCTTCGGGTAATAAAAAATCTGCTTGGGAGCTCTCGACTAGCGTCCTTAACCTCTTTGCTATCGTTACCCTCATCACCTCAATCCTCATCATGGTTCTAGCAGATCCATTGATTCGCTACATCGTTGGTCCGGGCCTAGACGAATCTGGTACCATTCTCGCAATTAACATGATGCGCGTTATCGCAATTAACCCATTTCTGTTCTCAATTGCCACTGTGCTTTCTTCCATGCAGCAAGCAGTTGGTCGCTTCGTTTTCTACTCACTCGCCCCAGCTCTCTATAATGTCGGTATTTTGATTGGTATTACCGTTTTTACTGGAGGAATTAACCTTTTTGGCATTCAATTCTTTGAGGGTGGTATCATGGGTGTTGCTCTCGGTGTTGTTTTTGGCGCAGTTTTGCAGGTTATCGTTAGTTTGATTGGACTATTCGGCCTTGGTTTTGACTACGAATTTAAGATTTACTGGCGTAACCACGGCTTTAGAAATGTTTTAAAACTTCTTCCGGCTCGCTCCCTTGACCAGGGAATTGATTATGTTTCAGGTATTGTAAATACCAATTTATCTTCTCGCATGGGAGCAGGCGCTCTGCGTTCCTATCAGCAAGCTAATACTTTACACACGATGCCAGTTAATCTGGTCGGCGTAGCTATCTCTACCGCTTTCTTTCCCAAGCTCACCGAGGAGGTTGGGGAAGATAATTTAACTGAGTTTAATGACACCTTCAGAAAAGCCTTGCGTATGATCGTTTGGATCTCTCTCCCAATCTCCGCCATCGCCTATTTTGCTCGTGGCTACATCGTGAATTTCATTAAAAATGGTGGTAATCCAGTTATTGCTTCTATCCTTGGCTCTCTCGTGTTGGCTATTTTCGCTCAGTCAGTTTTTCATATTGCCTCCCGTGGCTTCTATGCTCGCCAAGATACGAAGACTCCATTCATTGTTTCGGTCGTCTCAATTGGTTTTTCCATTATTCTCTCCATCGTCTTTACTACTATGGGATTTGGCCCAGACGGATTAGGTTGGGCTCAGAGTATTGGTGCGGTAGTTGAGATGTTTATTCTGCTCGGGCTGCTTAATAAGCGCTCAAATCATCAGCTTTTTGATAAGACTTTTATGTCAGGTATTTGGCGCATGCTAATGGCAACCGTAGTGACTTCAGTCTCTGCCTATGTTCTGACAAAATTTTTCCCATTACTTCGTACGGACGATTCCTTCTTCGTCACTTTTCCAAAATTTATGATCATCAGTCTCGGCTCACTGCTGATTTATATCTTTGCCAGCTATTTGCTTGAGCTAAAAGAAGCTAGCCCCATCATGCACTTTCTCGGGCGTATTCTCTTTGGTAATCTAGATAACCATAGATCTGACAAAAAAGACTAGTTTTACCTTGAAAAAAAGATTTCGCTCGTGTATAATTGAGGGAAAGAAAAAGGAGGTTGATGACAAAGTTTAATACTAAGGCTATATTTGCAGGTCTTGCTGCTGCAGTAATGTTGACTGTTTCTGGAATTTTCAGTTCCGCATCTGTTAATGCTGAAGATAATTTTCCATACTATCTGTTGATTTCCCCTGCAAAACACACACTTGGTGAGCTTGAGCCAGGGAAGACCTATGACGGTACTTTTCTAGTTCGTAACGTTGGCACGGAGGATTTTGATTTTAAAGTCTATGCTGCTCCATATCATGAAGAAGACGAACACGGTAAACAAGTTTTTGAAACCTCAAATAAATATACTTATCTCTCGGAATGGATTACCTTTGATCGCGTTAAGGGTTCCCTGAAACCTCAAACTGAGATGACTATTAGTTATCGTGTTAAGGTTCCATCAAACGCAGTTGGTGGTGCACAGAACGCTGCTATTATGGTTGAAACTGATACCCCACTAAAATCAAAAGGTACCGTCTCAGCTTCAGCTCGTGCTGCTCTCATTCTTTTCTCACAGGTGAATGGTGAGATTAACGAATGTGGCAAAATTGTCGACAAAAATATCCCAACTCTGTTGCTAAACCCTCCAATCACTGCTTCTGGTCGTGTCGAAAACTGTGGCAACATTGATCTTAACGTAAAATACGTGATGGACGTTTACTCACTTTTTGGTAGCGAACCGATCTACTCTAACGAAAGCGATCCAAAAATTCTTGCCACTCTGCCAGAAACTCGTCGCTATACTAACGTTAAATGGGAAGGCACTCCAGCTTTCGGCATCTTTAATGTCCGTCTTTCAATTACCTATGCTGGTAAAGTTGAGAAACTAGAAAAACTAGTCATTGTTTGCCCACTTTGGCTAATCGTCCTTATCATTGTCTTCATTGGTGCTGTTGTCTTTTGGCTTGTATCGCGCAGTCGCAGTCGCAAAGAGGCGAGGAAATAACGACTGTTAAAAGTAGAGTAAAAGGAGTAATATGAAAAAACAACTACTAAAAACCTTAATTGTCGCAGCGTTTACTGCAGTATCGGTACTTGTGCCATCTGCTCCAGCGTTTGCAGAGACTGAAAAACCGGCCGTCTGGCTCCAAATTTCACCTGTCGCTAATCGAGTGACTTTGAACCCAAACGACAACCTTACTTATAAAATGGAAGTCAGTAACATTGGCGCGAAGAAATTCAAGTTCCGCGTTTATGCCGCACCTTACTCAATTGCCAATGAGGCTTACGAAGTTAGCTTTAGCTCTGAAACTAAGCGTACTCAAGTCTCCCGTTGGGTCACCTTCAATCAGAATAAAGACGCTAAAACTGATGCCGAAAAAAAATGGCAGACCGAAGCTACTTTTGAGCTTGAACCAGATCAGCGCCAAGAGGTAGAATATAAAATTAGCGTGCCAGCCGATATCCCTGATGGTGGTCAATATGCTACTATCTTTGCCGAGTCTATCCCAGGCGATACTGCCACTTCAACTGGCGTCCGCACCATCTCTCGCGTTGGTTTAATCCTTTACGGTCGCACCAATGGTACCACTATTGAAGAATCTACTATTGAAAACTTCAAGATGAAGACCTTTATGACTAACGGTAAAATTACCGCTGAAGCGGACATTGCAAATAAGGGCAACACGGACTTTACCGCTAGTATGGCAATGGAAATTAGTAAAATTGTCGGTGGTGAAGTCGCTAAAATCGATACACCTTATCCAATTATTCCAGATTCACCAACTCGCCACGCAGTGCTTGAATGGAAGGATACCCCAATCTTTGGCATCTTTAAGGTCAAAACCATCATCACTGCTCTTGATAAGAAAGTCGAAGAAACTAAAATCGTCCTGATTTTACCAATCTTCATTATTATTATCATGCTTATGCTATTGACAATCATTATTGTGTGGCTTATAATCCTTATTAGGAAGCGCCGCGCTCAGAGGTCACGCCTAATCGTCTAGACGATTAGACCAGCCTAGAGCAAAGGAGCTCCGATTCGAAACTGCGAAACTTTGAATCGGAGCTTTTAGGTTCCAAAATAAAAATATAAAAAATAAGCGAGTGTGAAATGAAAAAATCTGCGATGATTTGCTCTCTTGGGGTAGCGACTACTCTTTCGATGGGCATTTTTGCCGTTACTAATCCGGTAATGGCCGAGAGTCTATTGCCTCTCAATAGAAATACTAATGGTACTTCAGCTGAAGTAAAAGTTAAGGTTACTGTCGTTGGTCAAGCCCCGTCGGTCATTATCAATGGCCCACTTGATGGCAGCGATAACAGTGACAGTACTTTTTCCGTTGAAGTTATCTATTCTAAATCAACCCAGTTGGTTTATGAACTAATTTATGTCAACGAAGATGGCACTAAGACCACCTATAATTTACCACCACATTCCGTATCAACTGGCGGCACAGGTGATGGCACCGATCGCTTCGACATTGATATCAATAATTATGGTGGCAAACCAGGCGAATACATTTTGAATGTGCGGGCCGATGGTGCTGGTGCAACTACCGACTCTGTCCGTTTCACGGTCTCTCCATTCGATTTTAAGTTTGCTGGATATGAAGAAAAGACTAACAACCCAATCATTGACTTTGGTAAAAACTCAACCGTTGATTATACTCTAGTCCAGGTCTTTGATAAAAATGGCAAAGCAATTCTAGACGAACCAATTAAAGTTAAAATTGACCCGAATAAGGCTTCTAAAATCACTTTACCTTTTGCTGAATACGGTCTAACTGATGGTACCTACACTGTTGTAGCAACCCCATATGATAAGGACGGCAACATTGCTGGAAAAAACATCACCCATACCATCACCTATGCTTCCGCGCCTGCTCCAGAAGTGCCAAATACCGGTACCTTCTTCGCTGCAATGAACCTCTCTCGTCAAGATTTACTTTCAACCGGACTATCTCTTCTCTTTATTGGCGGATTCTTCGGTATCTTGATTATCTCGAAGCGCAATAAAAGCCAAAAACGTCGCTAGGGAATTAAATCCTAAGTTTCATTAGGAAGCATAAACTAAACTCGCTTAAAATAACGCCTCGTCTGGGGCGTTATTTCTATTGTGATAATAATTCATCTTAAAAGCTAAAGTCAGCCCTAAATCGTAATAATAATGACAAGTGAAGCTAAGGCTAATCCGATTAGCGCAAACCATACCCAAGCAAAATTACTAGTCTTCTTAAAATCACGCGTATCATCGGCACCCTCTACAAAATCAGGGTCATCAACTTTTATTGCCGCCGCTCTTGCTCTAAGATCGGCCGCAATGCGGTTATTCAGCTCTGTCTTTCGCTCATTTTCCTTATGGACAATTACTCCCATGTTACCTCCAGTATTCCTTATGCTAAAATTCTTTACTATTTTAACATAGAATTGTGGTATAATTTAAATAATATCATTTTAAGGAGGTAAAATGGCTAACACAAAGTCAAAGAAGTCGACTAAAAAGTCTACTTCAAAGCCGAAAGCTGTTGCGACCAAATCAGAACAGACAGTTCAAGCAAAAACAGCTGCCGTAGAAACGGCAAAACCTGTCGCTGTCGCGCAAAATCCATTCAAGGGATTTTTTGCTCGAAAATGCGATGCAAACGAAAATATCCTAACAATCTTTAAAAGCCCTAAGATCTGGGGTGCACTTATTGGCGAGCTCGTCGGTACGATGTTCTTGACAATGTTGATGTTCACACTCGGTGTTTACCAGCCACTTTACGTCTTAATTGGCACTATCGGTATCACTATGGCTGTTTATGCCTTCTCTGGTGCAAACCTTAACCCTGCAATCACTGCCGGTATGATGGCATCTCGCCGCATCTCTGCTATTCGCGGTGTGCTTTACATCGTTGCTCAGATCGTAGGTGCTTGGCTTGGCTTCATGATTCTCAGCGGCTTCCGTTCTGCTGGTGAAGGTGCTGCAAGTCTTACTACCATGACTGCTCTCAGCGCAGACAAAACTCTCTGGAAGAACATTTTTGTTGAGTTGCTCGGTGCTTCAGTTATTGGTTTCTTCTTCTGCCGTGCTCAAAGCTATAAAACTGCAAAAGGTGCCTTCACTTACGCTGCTATCGTTGCTGGCGGTATTACTCTCGCAGTTCTATTCTCAGTAGTGATTTCATCAAATTATTTTGGTCTTCAAAATAACTTTGCTTTGAACCCAGCAGTTGCTATCATGGAGCAAATTTTCCCAACCGTTGCGGACAACTTTGGTGCTCTCATGAACGACATTGCTCTCGCAGCGCTTACTTACATTATCGCTCCGGTTGTCGGTGCTATCATCGGCTTCACGGTTGCTGATGCAGCTAGCAAATTAGCTGATGAGTAATATGGTATCTACCTAGAAATTGAAAATACCCCTTTGCTGGGGTATTTTTTCTTGTCAAAAAATAGCATAAAGGTTATAATAATGATAATTATTGCGCAAAACTAAAAGGAAAAATATGGACCAAAACTCTACTCTAACTCCCACGCCAGGGCTTAATCCTACGCCAAATCCTGCTGCCACGATTGCAAATGCCGCTCTTGCGGGTGCCAAGCCAGTTGTAACTACAACCGACGATTTTAGTGCTCCAACTGAACCGTCCATGCAGTCCATTCTTGATCCGGCTCTAGCTGATCAATTACTTGCCGCTACGGAGGAGGAAAGCGTTGGCCCAGTTTCGCTTACTCCATCTGCTGATTTTCAGTCCAGTTTAACTGCTACCGTCTCCGCTCAGCCTAATCCAGGAAATAATTCTTCAGCCGGACTCGGTCTAGACATGATGCAGTCAAATCCTTACGGTGGAGCTAATCCATCTACATCACAATTTGGCGCGTCTGAAATTGCTAATTCTACCGCTAACCAAGACCTTCAATCGACTGACTTTAGCGATTCGAGTCTCGCCAACCATCCAGCTCATGGCGAACAAGGTAAGGAAAAAATTGAGACCGAACTTCTTGATGAACCGCTAGTTGCTGCTGCTCCAGTCCCAGGTTCTATTGGTTCTGCTAAATCCTATGCCGATATCCAACGTGCAGAAGTTGAGAAGACTGCTAAAATGGCAACTGCTAATAGCGGTAAGCGTCAGCTAACTAAGCGCACTTTGATTATTGGTGCAGTCGCCTCAGTTGTCTTAGTTGGCTCAATCGTTATGTTTATTATGCTGTTTGGCGGGCAAAAAGCTACTCCAGCTAAGCCAAGTGTGGCCCAACCGACGGTCTCTGAGCCGGATCTTTCGACTCTATCTTGCCGTCGCAACCTTGCGCCCGAGGAGTATTCTTCTTTTGGTGCAATCAGTGGCACTCAAGAAAATATCTTCTACTTTAAGGGTGAAACACTTGACGGGCTCGCTACTAATTTTGCCTACACCTATTCTAATCAAACTGCCGCAAATTCCGCAGAGCTGATTTTTAAGCGTGATTTTGGTGACGCTAAGCCAGTCGAAAAAGTCTATGAAGAGAAAAACGCACAGGCCGATAACGCCCCAAAAACTGCTGCTGAGATGTTGAAACACTACGTCTCAACCAAAAATCTCACCATTACTCATGGCATGGAAATCTTATCTGCCGATATTGACGCTTGGCTAGCTTCTGATAATTATAGTGATAAGACTTATGGTGCAACCGAGGACACTAAGGCTGACTTAAACCAGGGAAGCGCTACTCGCAACCTTGCGTTTTACAACCGTCTCCAGAATAATATCGGATACGCCTGCTCAATCAATAAAGGCTACTAGTCTCTACTCCATATAACCTGATTGAAGTATATAGTAAATAGGACCACGAAGTTATAACTCTATTGCTTTTTCTTGCAAAATATGTTATTATATAGATATTGGAGTAAAACTCTAGTGATAGCCTTTTGGCTAGTATTTTAAAATTTTCAAGAAAGGAGGCCTTGCTTTTTTGTCCTAAAGCTGGAGTTTTATATTCGCTATTTTTGTAGATAAAAATCGCTCACGGGAGGATAAAAATTTATGAAGAGTATTTTAAAGAGTAAAGTTAAGAAAGCTAAGGATCTGAAGCTTTGTAAGCTAGGTCTATCTCAGTCCACACAAAGCAGGCTGGCGGAATTGGATTTATTAAAACCAGAATCGCTAGTTCAAATGGGTCGCCAATTAGCGATTTCGCTCGAAGATCCAGCAATTTCAGAGAAGTCCGCGGACTGGCATAAGGAACTCGTTAATGAGCTTGATATTGCCGGGTATATAAGGCATGACCTATACCCACTAACCTATGATATATGGCGACTCTACCGCGAAATTTTCGGCGAAGATGCGGTAGATGACCTGTTTGATGATGAAATATATGAGAACGTCAAGCCAATCTATGACGTCGATTTGGAAGCGATTATAGATATCGTCGCCAATTTTGAGTTCGCTGAGGTTGAGCTCTTAATTCAATCCTTTGGCCTCAGTCATGATATCAGGACTTTTCGACCTTTTGAGACTGCTAAAAACAGTAGCGCTCAGAATCGAAGGATCTTGAGTGAGGCTATCGAGAAGTTTAGACAGCCTAAGATCAGGGACATCATGCCGATACGTTTTGGCGTTAGGCCGGACAGAGTCCCGGAGCCAGGCATCGAGGCTCTCGATCTTTGTAGTAGGACGTACCGCTCCCTAAAAAGGGCCGGTATCAATACGGTTAACGACGTATTGAATTACCCAGTCCGCAAATGGACTCATATACCATCAATCGGGGAGAAAAGCCTGATTGAGATTGAATTAGGCATGCGAGAATTTGGTTATAAAGATTTTCGTATCCTCAAAACTCTTGATCAGCTGTCCATTAAAATGGACACGCTGTTTTCTTGAAAAACAAAAACCCCGACATTTTAGTCGGGGCTTTTTAATGTAAACAAATAAAATTTTCTGGTGCCCGGGACAGGACTTGAACCTGCATGTCATTCGACATATGCTCCTAAGGCATACGTGTCTACCAGTTCCACCACCCGGGCGCTTTATTGATTATATCAGAAATTAGTGCTTATTGCAATTTAATTTAAAGTCCGCGACATAATCTGTTTTTCCGTACGGAGCCCGAGCCTTAAATATCACGCTTGAAGAGTTCGTGTTGCAACGAAACGCCTCAGTTTCAAACACTTTTCGATAATCCTTGTTATGCTCGAGCAACTCGTGATTAAGAATCTGGCGCAGTTTCACCGTAAAACCACTCTGATATTTATCAAATTCCTCACCCAAATTATTACCGCCATGGTCTGCCAAGAATTTTGGATAAAGAGTCTCTTCGTAGTATTTTCGCGCCAGTTCTTCAAATTTTCTCTCTGCAAAATAATGATTTTCATCAAGTGTCTTAAAAATCGCAAAGCCAGTTGCCACGAAAAGTACCAAAATGATTGCTAAAATCATCATTTTTGAGACTAAATTGCTCTTCTTTCGCACCATTTTCATAGCCCAATTATAACATAAGAACTATCAAATTAAACACGCCAAAGCTATATTGCTATTGCTTTTTCTTGCAAAATATGTTACAATATAAACAATTGAAGAGATTAGCAAATCCGCTAATCTAAAACAATGCACCTTAAAGGAGGAGAGAATATGATTCACACAACAGCAGAAGGTATTGATTATGTCGTACCAGTATTTACCTGGTCCGAGTTTATTATGATTATTTGCGCAGTGCTTATTGCTAGTTGTATACTGGCGTATATGGCGCAATTTCTTTATGAGCTTTTTTCGGTTGTTCGATGGAACTACGGAATAGCTGGACTGAAAGGCATCATAAAAGCTTTTCAGGGTTATGAGCTTGAAGAAATTTTAAAGGAAACTGTTACGGCGGTTTCTTATAGCGAAGGTGTATATAAAGTCTATTCTACCAACGGAGAAGAAGACTTTGAGTACGTCGCTATTCCCGTATCAAAAGATCCGGATAGCGAGATGTATCAGAGAGCCATTGAGCTTTCTGATGGAGACAGGAGCTTGCTGAAAAAGCTCAAGCCAAGCTCTAGAGTTATCAATAAGGTAGAGCTTACAGATAAGAATACCGAAGCGCATCTTCAGATCTGTATTATCTATCTTAGACGTAATACCAAAAAAAATGTTGAAGAAGCCTTTAATGAATTTTTTGAGCTTGAATACCTCAAAGAGGTAAGAAAGGCTCGTTTAAGTCACAGCCTAGTGTCTCTATAAATCTATAAAGATCTTTTTCTTCCGAACCCCGCAATTTTGCGGGGTTTTCTTTTGTGCGTTTTTCTAAATTCCCTAACCTCTATCCGCTTAATGACAAGCCCCTCCACTCCCAAACTCATTAACCCCAAACCCCCAAACCCCCAAACTCCTCAACCGCTGTCCACTTAGTACTAAATCTCTACTCACTTGATGTTATAATAATCCTATGGAAACTACGCCAACTTTTTTCTTCTATGACCTTGAAACGAGCGGTCTTGACCCAAAAACTGACCGCATTATGCAATTTGCCGGCATTCGCACCGACCTTGACTTTAATCCAATCGGCGAGCCGGTCAATGTGTTAGTTAAGCTATCTGATGATACTCTACCTAGCCCTGCCGCCATTAACGTTACCGGTATTACCCCACAGTCTACCCAGCTAGACGGCCTGACCGAGCCGGAGTTCTGTCATTTTGTCCAAACCGAAATTTTTACCGAAGGTACGATTGCGGTTGGCTATAATTCAATCCGATTCGATGATGAGCATATGCGCTATACCTTCTATCGCAACTTTTATGACCCCTATGAGTGGCAGTGGAAAAATGGCCGTTCGCGTTGGGATTTGCTGGATGTAGTGCGTATGGTCCGTGCACTCAGACCAGAGGGAATTGAGTGGCCGGTAACTGAGGTCTCTCCCGTATCTAATTCAGCAGATTCAAACACCCCAGTTAGCGAGATGTCGGCGCGCTCAAAATCACGTGACCCGTATCTAGAAAAACGATATAAGCCGAATAACCGTCTTGAAAATCTTACTAAAGTCAATCATATTATTCACGAGCATGCTCACGACGCTCTCTCTGATGTTGAGGCGCTCATATCTGTCACAAAATTATTAGCCGAAAAGCAGCCAAAACTTTACGACTATCTTTTTAATATGCGAAACAAAAAGACGCTCATGCAAAACTTCAACTCAAAGCGCCCCTTCGTTTATACCTCTGGCCGCTACCCTTCACGATATATGCATACTACTGTTGTCGCTCCGATTGGTATCTTGAAAAATGGCAATCTCCTAGTCTATGATTTGCGCTATAACCTTGAAGATTTACTGAAAAATCCTGAAACAACCTGGTTCCCGATCGTAAAAGAGCTAGCATTTAATAAGTGCCCAGCGGTGGCGCCACTTGGCGTGCTTGATGCAGCATCTGAAATGGACTCCACCGATTTGGCGAACCCAGTTAAGCGTGGCTCAACTGGTTGGGCGAAAATCGGTCTCGAAAAATCCCTCATTGAAAAACACCAAGCCATTCTAAATGCTCATTTGCCAGAGTTCGCTGCAAAAATGCAAAAACTGTTCGAGGAGAAGAAGACTACTTTCGAGAAAGTATCCGATGTTGATGGCCAACTTTATGAGGGGTTCATTCCGGATGGTGATCGACAAAAAATTCGGGACGTGCCGCGCCGTAGGGAGAATGAACTAGCCGACTATCATCCAATTTTCGAGGACCCAAGATTATCTGAGCTACTTTTGCATTACAAAGGTCGCAATTTCCAAAAAAGTCTGAGTGAAACGGAACAAGAAGAATGGGAAAAATATCGTCTTGCGCGTTTGCGTGCCCAGGAAAAAACTTTCATTGCCGAGCTTGAACGGCTAAAGGGCGAAATGAACCCCGGTATCCTAGAGGATCTTTTGCTTTGGTACCAGAGCCTTGCCTCATATCTTTACATATAACTGATTTTTTGGTATAATAAAGAGAAGATTCGGGTTCGTTCAAGAGGGGAAGTTGACTCTAATGAAAACTGCTAATTTCATTTCTTGAACGAGCCTGAAGGAAGGAAAAAATTAATGTCAAAATTAACTATGGATGAACTCCTCGCGAAAGAGGGCGATTCTATCAAACAAGCTATCACCGGTGATACTGTTGATGGTGTTGTGCTTTCGGTCAAAAAACACGAAATTTTGATCGACCTAGGAGCTAAGGGTGTTGGTCTTGTACCACGTCGTGAAGCTTCATACGCACGCAATCTTGAAGTCGGACAAGCCGTTACGGCTTCCGTGATTGATGCGGAAATGGAAGACGGCTACGTCTTGCTTTCACTTCGTAAAGCTGTGAAGGATAAGGGTTGGGATGAAATCTTGGCTAAGCTAGAAGCAGCTGAAGTTGTTGAGGTCGTACCTTGTGATGCTAACCGCGGCGGTCTTCTAGTTGAATACGAAGGTATTCGTGGTTTCTTGCCAGTTTCTCAGCTCTCTGCTGAACACTACCCACGTGTTGGCTCGGCTGATAAGGATGAAATCTTGCAACGCCTTAATAGCCTCGTTGGTAAAACAATCAAGGTTCGTATTCTTGATGCAAACAAGAAAGATAATAAGCTAATCTTCTCTGAAAAAGAGGCGGTTAAAGATGGTCTTGCTGCACGTTTTGCTGAACTTAAGATCGGCGATACCGTTAAAGGTATGGTTACTGGTGTTGTTGATTTCGGCGTCTTCGTCAATGTTGATGGCATCGAAGGTTTGATTCACATTTCCGAAATTTCTTGGGAGCGTGTTAATAATCCAGCCGACTACGTTAAAGTTGGTGACGAAATTGATGCTAAAATCATCGCTATCGACAAGGAACGTCTCAGTCTTTCTATCAAGCAACTAACTGAAGACCCATGGCTTTCCGAAGTTGAAAAATTGAAAAAGGGCGCAAAAGTTGAGGGAACTGTCACTCGAATCACCCCATTCGGCGCATTCGTTCAAATTTCACCAGCAGTTGAAGCTCTCGTTCATGTCTCTGAGCTTGGCGAAGGTAACGATGTTGATCCAGAAAAAGTCTTCACTTTGAACGAGCGCAAGAGTTTCAAGGTCTTAGACATCGACAAAGAAAACCGCAAAATTAGCTTAAAGATTGCTTAATCTAAAATCTAGCTAGAAAAAGAACTCCATTTTTCGGAGTTCTTTTTCTACATTCTTTTTGTGCTGCGTTCACTTTTTATTAAGTTTCTTTTCACTCCCATTCCACTTATGCTATAATAAAGCATATGAAGGTACTATCGGCTAATAGTAGAGCTCTGCCCCTAAAGGGTCTAGAGCATCAACTCTCTATCATTTTATCTACTAAGTTTTTTGTACTTTTCTCTTTTCTCACTCTCTCTTTTATGATCTTCCAACTTTTTTCTCCCATCGTTTCCTCTAATGCTGAAACTGAAAACACCGCTAAAGTCTCCACTCCAGCTGGCGCTATTTCTCTTGCCACAGAAGATAACGTTACTATCAACATTACCCCAACTCCAACCCAAAAAATCTATTCTAAAACTACAACTCTAAAAATCACTAACTCCTGCAAAAAAGGTGCTACCATCACTCTCTCCACTAATAAATCCCACAATAACCTCGAAAGACAAGGCGCAGACTCTTTCACTAAGACCATCGCATCCGTCTCGGGGGGGGGGACTTTAACCGATAATTCCTGGGGTT
>CALIQQ010000003.1 GCA_938043965.1 uncultured Candidatus Saccharibacteria bacterium
GTCACCGGCAAAAATGGCTTTAATAAGTAATTAGCTTGCAGTAGCTTTTGCACTAACTCCGCTAAAACCGATTTTGTAGCTTCTGGATCAGTCTTAGCTAGCGCCCAAGGCTTTTTCTCATCAATCTCTCGATTCAAATCTTGCAACTTAGTCCAGCAATAATCCATTGCCTTCGTAAACTCAAAACCATCCATTAGCTTCTGATATTGAACATCAAGCTTTGCTACCGGCTCACAGCTCGCCACGTCGTTCTTCTTACATAAAACCGCCAACCTCTGCACCAAGTTACCCAAATCATTCGCCAACTCATTAGCGTAGGCATTCTCAAACTTCTCCCATGTAAAATTTGCATCCGCAAAAGTATCAATATGTCTAAAGAAAAAGTAACGAAAAGCATCCACACCATGTCTATCTAAAGCCTCAATTGGGTCAACAATATTTCCAATTGTCTTACTCATTTTCTGTCCATCCGCCTGAATAAAGCCGTGAGAAACGATCACCTTAGGTAACTCCAAACCTAGACCTAGTAACATCGCTGGCCAAATAATCGCGTGAAATCGCAAAATATCTTTGCCTACAATCTGTAAATTAGCCGGCCAAAATTCCTGAATCGATTTTTCCGGGTATCCCAAAACAGTTAAATAATTCGCCAGCGCATCGATCCACACATAAATAACCTGACTAGGATCATTCGGCACTTCAATCCCCCAAGACAAATGCTCCGCCGGTCGTGAAACCGAAACATCAGGACTATCTGCCAAAAGTTGCAATATCTCTTTAGCTCTAAATTCTGGTAAAATTTTCATCTCACCAGTCTCAATAGCCCGTCTTATTTCGTCCTTAAAATCTGAAATTCTCAGGTAATAATTTTTTTCCAATAATTTCTGATAAGGCTTTTTGTGATCGGGGCACTCTCCACCGTTTTCTTCATATTCTTTTTGAGTTACAAAACCTTCGCAACCTTCGCAGTACCACCCCTCATATTCTCCAGCGTAGATATGATCCTGCAATTTCAGCCAAATCTGTTGCA
>CALIQQ010000004.1 GCA_938043965.1 uncultured Candidatus Saccharibacteria bacterium
TTTTTGATGGCAATAACTTTACCATTCTATGTTGCAAAGGTTGTGAGCTATTACGCCCCATTGAAAACTTAAGCAAAATATGCTATAATATATATATGGTTTTCGGATCTATTTTACCCAATAAGACATCAAAACTCGGCGTTATTGGTAGTACCGAGTATATTTCTATTGGCAAACTTTTTAAAGTCCCAGCTAAAATCGATACCGGTGCAGATTCGTCTTCAATCTGGGCCTCAAACATTGAAGTTAAAAAAGATGGCACCCTTACCTTTAAACTTTTTGCGCCTAGCAGCCCCAATTACACCGGAGAGACTCTACAGTCCACCGACTATACAATTTCCAGTGTCCGCAGCAGTAATGGCATCAAACAAATTCGCTACCGCACTAAACTAAAAATTGCCCTCGGCAATCAAATCATAGAAACTAATTTTACTCTAGCTAATCGTCGTCGCAACATCTTCCCAGTCTTAATTGGACGAAAAACTATTTCTGGCTTATTTCTAGTTGACGTTTCAAAATCCGCTGTCAAATTAAAGACCCCCAAAAAAATCGAGAAATTAGGCCCTAAGTTCAGAAAAGATCCATATAAATTTCATCAAACTTATATTAAAAAATCTAAAACGGAGTAAAGCTCATGAAAATCGCAATTCTATCTAACGGTAACGCCAACTATTCCACTAAACGCCTTGTCGAAGAAGCTACTGCGCGCGGGCATGAGGTGACCGTTGTTAAATACAAAAATTGCTACCTCTCGCTCGACGAAAAACATCCTGACGTATTCTATAATGGTAATAAGCTTGGTCAATTCGATGCAATTTTACCACGTATCTCTAACAGTATGACAAATTACGGCTGTGCGATTGTTCGCCAATTTGAAATGCAGGGCGTTTGGACCGTCAGTAGTTCCATCGCCATTACCCGTGCCCGCAACAAACTCCGTGCCGCTCAGCTCTTAACTAAGGCCGGCATCGACACTCCGCGCACTTTTGTCTCTCGCAACACTACCGACATTGACGCTTTACTTGATCATATCGGCGTACCAATGATTATCAAGCTTGCAACCGGCACACATGGTAACGGCGTAGTCCTAGCTGACACCAAAAAGGCCGCAAAATCAGCGCTCCAGGCCTTTTACCTCTACAACGAAGATGGTACCAACATTCTTTTACAGGAATATATTAAAGAGTCCGCCGGAATCGACATTCGTGCTTTTGTGGTTGGCAGCAAAGTTGTCGCCTCTATGAAACGTCAATCCCTCGACGACGATTTCCGCTCCAATCTCCATAAGGGCGGTGAGGGAACTGCGGTCAAACTAACTGACGAAGAACGCAAAATTGCCGTTCGAGCCGCCAAAGCAATGGGTCTCCATGTCGCTGGTGTCGATCTTATGCGCTCTAGCCGTGGACCACTCATCCTTGAAGTCAACGCTTCGCCAGGTTTCGGCATTGAACGCGTTACTGGCCGAAATGTCGCAAAGCCAATCATCGAATACATTGAGCATAACGCTACTCGCAAAAGTTCCAAAGACCGCATCGGCGCCTAAGCTACCACAGCTGTCAAACAGCATCTAAAGAGAGAATTACACATTCTCTCTTTTTATATTTTTATGCTAAAATATGCTTATGATAATCATTGCGTGTTTCGCTTTACTTTTTAGCCTGTTTTTCTTCCTCAAAAAGCCAACCGGAGCAGCAGGACTTGCTTCCATTGCTGGCCTCTTTCTTTATGATTCTTTTAAAACCATTGTCGCCGACCAGCTCACCAAAATCATCACCTCAGTCTCGCGCGGCCTAGTCGAAGTGGCCCTCTTTACTAGCCTCATTATTATTTTTCCGCTTTTTCTCCACCTATTCTCTCGCCGTGGCCATCTCTTTAAAATCGCGCGCCTCATTGAATCCCTCATCTTTGCCGCTTTTCTAGTTCTAGTTGGTTCATGGTGTATTACTTACTTCATTTCAGTCGACCCCCTTTCCGCCAACATCCTTCGCACCGTCAGCCCCTTCAAACATCTCATTATCCTCGCTCAAGCTGTGCTTTCTTATCTCGATCTGCTTCTTTATCGCGACCATACTAAGGACTAGAATTATTATATATAGCCCCAGAAATTCAATTCGCCCTTTTTTAAATTCAAATAAAAATTCCGTCTTATCATATAGCTCATTGATAATTTTAAGGTGAAATTTTAACAGTACCTCCGTTACCCAACCCGTCAGTTCAGCCAGCAAGCTAATTTTAAACATCCCAAAAATTCCTGTCAAAAAACTCATGCCCATCACAAAAGGAATTGTCGGTAAAATCAACAAGTTCGCGAGTAAAGCAATCAAATTTAAACTACCAAAATAATACAGCTGAATTGGCAAACACATTATAATTGCAGCTAAACTCGACAGAATAATTGACCCAATTTGACCAGGCCTATCTCTTCCGTAAAAATACCATTTTAATATCGGCATTATTAGCACTACTCCAGAATAGGCCAACATCGATAGCTGAAATGAAACGTTTGTTAAAAAATATGGATTCACTAAAAGACAGAAACCTAGCGTCAAAATCACTACTCGTATCGGCTTTTTCGGGCGACCAAAATACCAAGCCACAGTCGATAGAATCGCCACAAATGAAGCCCTAATCACCGACGGTGACCAGCCAATCAATAAATCATACATAATTAAGAGGAAAATCGAAAAATACAGCGCCGCAAATCGCGAAACCCGCCGAAAAAGCTTCTGAATTACACCAATAATAATCGAGAGATGAGTTCCCGAAACTACAATAATGTGCGCCATCCCAATCGCCTTCATTTTATTTTCCACTCCATCTGGCAACTCCGTTTTTTCGCCTAGCAGATAACCAAAGCTTAATCCCGAAACCTCAGGTGAAACATTTTTATTCACCCCATGTTTAAACTCTGCTTTTAATCCAGTCTCAGCCTTATTTTTACCACTAAAACTCTTAGTCCTCTTCGCTTCAATCGGGAAAAAACTATTCAAAAATACCGCGTATATAATAATTAAAATCGAAGCTAAGATTAAAAACCATTCTTTTTTCATTTGCCCACATACTACTCTAGTTTCTAAAAATGTAAAGTGTCATTTTTTCACCCCTGTTTAAAAGTCGTAAATTTCCTAAAATGGCTATTTTATGTTAAAATATATAAAATGTCATGTCGTATCAAAAAAACCACCCCAGTTGAAGTGGTGCTAGAAACCCCAATTTTAGTTGAAAAAATTGCTCCTACCGGGCAGGGAATCGCCACACTTCCATCTGGCAAAAAAATCTTTCTCTGGAACTGTGCACCAACTGAACTAATCGAAAGCTACCGCCTCATCCGTACCAAGGGCAGTTTTGACGAAGGTATCGCACTCACAAAAAAACACAAAATCACCATTTCACCTAAAGATGAGCATTTTCTCTCCACCTCACCGTGGCAGATTTTCACGCCCAAAACTGAAATGGAATATAAAACCGCCATCGTCGCCGAGCTCTATCAGAAACTTTGGACTAAAAACATTCCTTTTAACGATAGTCCAAATCTCTGGCATTATCGCAATAAAATGGAGTACTCACTTTATTATAATTTTGAAACCGAAAAAATCGAACTCGCAGTTCATGCTCGCGGTAGTCACACTAAAATCCCAATTAAGACTAGTTCTATCGAGCGTCCCGAAATTTTCAAAAAGGCACAAGCCATCGTTGATGAACTAAATCACACTAATAAAGAGGCTCGCAACTATCAATCAATCCTACTACGTGCCAACCAAGCCGGCGAAGTTTCTGGTGGACTTTTCGAAAAAGGCCAGCCACATCCAAAATTCAAAAAACTTGAAGATAAAATCTTAGGGGAAACCTACTCCTACTCTCCTAATGGATTCTTCCAAATCAACCTGCCAATTTACGAAATTGCCCTCAGCCATATTAAGCACTTAATTAAAAATACCCCTAAAATTCTTGACCTCTACGCCGGTGTTGGCACTATCGGCCTATCAGTAGCCGATGGCAAAGACTTAACTCTCGTCGAAGTCGATAAATCTGCCTATAAAGAGCTCGTCGAAAACTGCAAAAAGTTCATCAACGCAAAACCGATTCTCGCTAAATCCGAAGCTGTCCTCGACTACATCGAGCCCAATCTTACCGTCATCCTCGACCCGCCTCGCGCCGGCTGCGACTCAGCCCTCATCGAAAAACTCATCGAAGTCAAACCTCGACAAGTCATCTATCTTTCCTGCAACCCAATTACTCAAGTTCGCGATATTGAATTACTGGTCGCTGGCGGCGCCAAATTAACTTCGCTCGAAATCTTTAACTTCTTTCCCCACACACCACACATTGAAGTTTTAGCTTCATTTGAATTCTAACCCCAGACATTCTAGCCCCAAACATAATAACCCCAAACATAAGCATCATATGTTATAATAGCTTCATGAAAATCACTATTTTTGGCGCCGGCGCTTTTGGAACTGCCCTCGGAAACATTCTTGAAGAAAATGGTCATCAAATCACTTACTACGACCCGGTCAAATACCCCGATCGCAGCCTCACTTCAGCTGTCGAAGGCGGCGAAGCCTATCTTTTGGCTGTCCCTTCAGCTGCTGCCCCAAAAATCCTCCTCTTCATTCCGCATGACAAGCCACTCATCTGTGCCAGCAAAGGGTTTATTTCCAATGCCTCCTTTAAGCCTTGGGGTGATAATTTCTCCGTTTTATCTGGCGGAGCATTTGCTAGTGATCTGAACAAAAAAAATCCCGTCGTCCTAACCGCTACCAGTGATTTTATTACCAATCTCTTCCAAGCCGATTGGCTAACTTTCGATCGCACCATCGATACCGCTGGTGTCATGCTATGCGGTGCTCTAAAAAATATCTATGCCATCGGTGCTGGCTATTGGGGGCTTCAGTACGCCACGCTTGATTTTGATGATTTCATTAACAGTGCGCTAGCTGAAATGCGAACTATTCTTGCTTACAATAATTGCCAACCTGAAACCGTTAATCTCTCATGCGGCCTACGCGATTTAGTGATGACTTGCGGTTCTCATACTTCTAGAAATTATGATTTTGGTGCTAAATTAAAACTCGATCCAGCACTCGGTAAAAAGGTCCTAGCCGGCACCGTACAACTTGGCACAGTTGAAGGTATCGGCGCCATCGCCGCCATCGATCAGACCCCAACTTTCGTTCGCCCAGGAAACACACCGATCCTAGATCGCATCATTGCTCTCGTTAAAAACCAATCTATTATCGAGCAAAACCCGAATATCACCCTCTAATCGGTGCTATAATAGTCTCATATGGGATTAAATCAAAAACAACAAGCCGCAGTCGACTATCTCAATGGTCCACTTTTAGTTTTAGCTGGCCCAGGTACCGGTAAAACTCAATTACTCTCCGCTAAAGTCGCTCATATTCTAGATGCTACTGATGCTTTACCAGAAAACATTCTCTGTCTCACCTTCACCGATGCCGGCGCAAATAACATGCGCGAACGATTACTCTCCATGATTGGAATTAACGCTAGCGACGTCAACATTTACACCTATCACGCTTTTGGTTCTGAGATTTTGTCTAGCTATAAAAATTATGCGGAACATTTTGACCGCAATCTCGATCAGCCAATTGACACCGTCACCCAATATAAAATCATTCAAAATGTCGTTGATAGTTTACCTCCCACCGACATCCTGAAGACCGCAGATATAAAAGACATCATTGCCACTATTTCTGAAGCAAAATCTGCTAGATTAAACTCCGCTCAGCTCGCCCTCATTGCAAAAACTAACATCGAAGACACCGCGTCAATGAATCCTCGACTCTCCGCCATACTTGAATCCGTCAAACGCGGCATGAAATTTGAAGATGGCAAGGCACTCTATCTAAAAGTTGGCGAAATTATCGCTGAATACATCTCACCAGTTCCAATTACTGGCAAAATCGAAAAAGAAGCCAATCACCTATTACTTTCACTTGAAGACACTATTAGTTCTGAAGAGCAAAAAGAAAAACCTAGCATTTCCGCGCTCACTAAATGGCGCAATTCTTTGTTCGAGAAAGATCACGAAAATCATTATCGCTTAAAAAATTTCATCGCAAACAAAAAGCTCCTAAGTCTTGCGCATGTCATGCAGGAATATGAAAATTATTTATCCGAAAACCAGTTGTTTGATTTTACCGACATGATCGAGCAAGCCGTCCAGGTTCTTAAAAATGACGACGGTTTTCGCTTCACGCTTCAAGAACGTTTCCAATACATTTTGCTAGACGAGTTCCAAGACACCAATCCTTCTCAATTTGAACTCATAAAACTGATTGCATCTTCAGAAAAACCAGACATTATGGCCGTTGGCGATGATGATCAAGCTATTTTCGCCTTCCAGGGCGCCAATGCTAGCAATCTAATCGATTTTCAAAACGAATTTAACGCCCATCAAATTACACTTTCCGAAAATTATCGCTCTACTACTGAAATTCTCGATCTTTCGCGTAAAATTGCCGACCAAATCGATAGTAGTTTTGCCAAAAAACGCAACATCAATAAACAACTGACTAGCGTTCGCAATTCAGAAATTCTTAACGAATCCGAGTTAGACATCCCATTCGTCAATAGACACGAATTCAAAGCCGCTGATGCTGAATATGCTTGGGTGGCCGATCAAATTTCCAAACTCATTCAGTCCGGCGAGAAACAATCCGATATTGCCATTCTCACGCCAAAGCACAAATACATCACACCGCTACTGCCATATCTTAAATCCCATAAAAATATCAATATCGCTTACGAAAAACGCGAAAACGTACTTGAGGATACTTACATTTACCAGCTTTCCACGCTCGCACGCTTTGTCTATGAAATTTCGCTCGGCCAAAATCCTGCCCACCTCCTTCTCGAGATTTTAACTTTCCCATTCTTCCAGGTGCCAGCAATCGACGCCATCACCGCCCTAAAAAGCCACTACGGCGACACTAGACAGGCTCTCGATTATCTAAAAGATTCTGACAATGAAAATCTCAAACAACTCGCCGTCTTTATTGCTGAGTTAGTAGCTAAGAGTTTCGAAACACCACTTGAGCAATTTATTGACTTTTTAACTGGCGCCTGCCCAATCAAAACTAATGATAATGAGCTAATCCAGTCTAATTTTCTAACTTATTACAGTAGTCAAGTGGTTGATTTTAAAACCTACAATCTATATGAAAATCTTTCCGTTTTGCGAGAAAAAATCTTCGCTCACATTAAGACTGAAAAGCCTCGTCTCCGCGACTTCATCAATTTTCTAGATGATTACGCTGCTGCCGGCGAAGCTATTCTTAATACTTCACCATACCAAGACGCCACTGATTCTGTACAAGTCATGACCGCTTACAAAAGCAAGGGCCTCGAATTTAAACATGTCTTCATTATCGCCACGGACGACACCTCATGGGGGAACAGCAAAGGGAATAACAATAAACTAAGCTTGCCTAAAAACCTCGCCATGATTCGTCATACCGGCAACACTGACGATGAGTGCCTAAGACTTTTCTTCGTGGCTATTACTCGCGCCAAAAAAACCCTTACACTAACGAATAGTAGGCAAGATTTCTCTGGTAAAACCCCAAATCGTCTCACCTATCTCGGCGAGTACGAAGTTAGTGACGGCGAAATCTGTTCGCCTTATCTAAGAAACCCTAATGTCATTGAGCATTATGAAACTCTACCAGAAGCAGAGCTAGAATTTAATCTTAGCCAAAACTGGATCGCCAGCTACCTTCGTCTCGAACCAGATCTAAAAGCCATTCTTACTCAATCTATCGAGAATTTCGCCATGAATGCTAGTAAGTTAACTACTTTTATTGATATTACCTATGCTGGTCCACTCGAGTTTTATCAGCGTTACATCATCCACGGACCAAGCGCACCTTCTAGCGAAAGTATGGAATTCGGCACTCTTGTGCATGCTGTTTTTGAAAAAGTTACTAAAGAAAAAATTTCTGACGCCGACGCCCTTGAATTCTTCAAATCTGAAGTATTAAAACTAGATCTGACTGAAGCCGAACAGTCAAGAATGCTCACTCATGGCAAAGTCGCTATCTCCGCCTCATTATCCGCCTTCCGCAACATCCTTACGCCAGAACATCAGACCGCCAAAGCCGAACTTGATTTTCATCCTGAACATTTAACCTACAATGGCATTCCGATCACTGGAAAAATCGATCACATTAACATCAACGAAGAAAACAAAACTATTGAAATCTACGATTTTAAAACCAGCAATTTCCATAAAGAAAAATGGGAATCCCATGCTTCGCTTTATAAATATACGCTTCAACTTTTATTCTATAAATTACTCCTAAATCTCAGCCCAACTTATCGCAAATATAAAGTCACCAAAGCTCATATTTTATTTGTCGCGCCATCCAGCAATGATCTAGCTTTAAGCGAACTAGACAGTAATACTGAGCTCGTACATGATAAAGTCTATGAGTTTTCTGATGCTGCCGAGCAAGATTTCAAAGAGCTCCTTACTGCCGTTTATCGACATGTTAAGAGCCTTGATTTCATCGACGAATGTAGTCCACTCGCCATCTTACCAGACCAAACTAATGGCATTAAACAAATTCGCGAGTTTTGCCAGCTCGTTAAGGATTCCGCTAATTTTTAATTATTCTATATTCTATATTCTATTTTTTCTATTGACTTATTTATAAAAAATTGTATAATAAAGACAAGTAGCGTCAGTTCATGGCGCTACTTGTAACTGTTCACAGCACAAAAAAAACGGAGGTGTGCTATGAGTATTTTTAACAATCATTTTGTTGAAGGAAACGGAAACTGGTCTTGCCCGCGCTGCGGCCAAACTGGCTTCCCAAATGAAACCGCAGCTAGCAACTGTCCATGCAGGACTGGCTACAGCTACGGTTTCCATACCGGCATGACAACTTGTCCGTCATGCCATGGATCAGGCAATATCTACGGGACTAATCAGATGTGCCCCGCTTGCGGCGGTGGCGGTGAAGTGCCGGCCTGGTAATTTCTTTCAATAAATCGAAGTACCTTTTTCGGGACGGCCACTATGCCGTCCCTATTTTTAACTCCTAGACTATCTTGAGTCTAGTCCATCCTGAAAAACTATTCTAAATTTTTAGTCTATCCTAAAATACTTATGTTATGCTACAATAATCTTATCAACCTATACCTCGGTCACTGGGTTTGAAAAAAGATTGAAGCGGCTTGTATCGTCATTTATACTTGTCGCCAGGAGCCAATAAATCAGGCTCACATAAATGACTTCTAATTAAAAATCTAGGAGTTACTTATGAAAATCAATTACAATAACAACGAAGAACGCGTCGAAGTCATGGCCCTTTTTGGCTATGCTATGACTCCATGCAAACCGTTGACCTTCAAACGTCGCGGCGAGCAGGAAATCGAAGTCACAGAGCTTCTCAAATCACAGGTGCGTTTCGCCGGACAAGGCGCAAAACACATCTTCGACGTCCTAGCCGGAAGGCAAACTTATCGTTTGACCTTTGACTCGGTAGATTTAACTTGGGTCGCCCAAGCCGTCTAGTTCAAGTGGTCCCGGAACAACCGGGCCATTTTTGTTGCGTCTTCCGTTAAAAATATCGAGCGAGTTATTTTTCTTTTTCGCGATGCTTCAGCTCAATCGCTTCCAAGTAAATTTCCTCAAAACGTTTCAACGTGTATTTTAAGTCATGTAATTTTGAAATCTCAATTGAGGTCGCTGCATATTTTTCCTGCAATTTCTCGTCACTCAAAATCTTCACCAATGCTTCGGCCATACCTTGGATATCACCGGGTTGACAAAGTTCACCATTTTTTTGATGCTGACATAATTCTGAAACTGCACCCTTATCCACCGCCACCAACGGCAGTCCGGTCGCTGCTGCCTCGATCAACACAATACCCTGCGTCTCTGTCTCAGAAGCTGTCGCAAAAACCGTTCCGGCACGATAAATTTCTACTAAATCTGGCGGCAAAATCTTACCCGTAAATTTCACTTTTTCCGTTAACTTTAATTCTTGCACTAGATTTTTTAGATGCATTAAATCAATTCCATCGCCGACCACTAATAACTCCGCTTCCGGCACCGCTTTTAGTGTTTCAGAAAATGCATAAATTAAATTTGAAATGCTTTTTTCTGGATCAACTCGCCCAATATATAGCACTCGTTTTTTTACTTTTGGCGTAATTCCATATTTCTCTAACACTGACGTTTTTGGCGCTCCAGGCCTAAACTCCGTTAAATCCACTCCGTTTGACAATGCCTCCACTGTCACTTTAAAATGTTTTCGGTTCTTTGGCACCAAATCATCAATCGCTAGCTCAGTTGGCATCGTGGCATATTCCGCATGTTTCAAAAAACTTACCATATACATTCTCAGCATCGCATCTGTTGGTTTTTTAATAAATTTCGGCTTTAGTAGTTTAAACTGACCCGTCACATTATCTGGATAAGCATGGCCAGTCGAGACTAGTGGTACATTATTTTTTCGAACATAACGCATAATCGCGAGAGCAATTGTTTCCGCAGTTTGAAGATGAATTACATCTGGTTGAAACTCATTCAAAATCTCCTTCACCTCACTCCATGGCGCCACGCTCCACCAAATTCCGTGCCGATAAGCCAATCTCGGCATCGGCAAACCAAGTACCGTTTTCTTATCTGGCACCTTATTGATTTGGTCTGGATAGAGCGGAAACCTTGCTGAAGTTAAGTGATAAGTTTTAACTTTAGTTTTTGGATCAATCTCCACATGGTATTTACCATTAAAACTCGGTGCAATCACAATCACTTCATGCCCAGCTCGCGCTAAGCCATTAGCTAAATTATGCGCAAACACTGCTACGCCATTGATCATTGGGTAATAGATATCAGAAGCAATTGCAATTTTCATGTTATAATCAATTATAACATATTCAAGATTTCACCATGGGTAAACACACTAAGCGAAAAAAGACACCTTCGACCGTGACCGTAAACCGTCGCGCTACTTTCGACTACAAACTCGGCGAAGCCATTAAATGTGGCATGAACTTAGCTGGACCTGAAGTGCGTTTAATTCGCGATCACCATGTTCAACTCAAAGGCTCATTCGTTACGCTAAAAAATAACGAGCTTTGGCTAAATAACTTGACCCTTGGCCCGGACACCGCTAGAAACATTAAGCTGCTCGCTACTAAAAAACAAATTCAATCATTAGAGCGCGCTAAGCAGTCCGGCATGACCATCGTCCCGACTAAGTTATATGGCGGCAGTCGTTTTATTAAGCTTGACATTGCTATCGCTGAAGGTAAAAAGAAGTATGACAAGCGTCTTTCCATCAAACAAAAAGATCTTGATCGTGAAAATAAACGGAAGTTATTTTAATGCAAATCTTTTCCTGGAACGTCAATGGTATTCGCGCCGTCCTAAAAAAAGGCGAGCTCGCCAAGTTAATCGAGACTCAAAAGCCAGATATCTTATGCCTGCAAGAAACTAAGGCTAAGCCCGACCAAGTTGCGGCCGACTTCCAAAATTACACCGAGTATTGGAACTCTGCCGTTCGCGCTGGCTATGCTGGTACCGCCATCTTTGTCGCTAGTCACATTCCAGTTTTAAATGAGTTTCACGATTTTGAAAAGTTCCCAACACTCACCATCGAGCAGGATAGTTTTGGCGATCCATTAAGCGAGGGTCGCATCCTAACTCTAGAATTAGAGCAGTTCTTTTTAGTTACAGTTTACGTCCCAAACAGTAAGCGCGGTCTCGAACGCCTCAAGCTCCGCGAGCAATCATTTGATCCAACCTTCAACCAATACCTAAAACTTTTGCAGCAAGAAAAACCAGTCGTGGTTTGTGGCGATTTTAACGCCGCTCATACCGAAATAGATCTTGCTCGTCCGAAGGATAACCAAAAGAATGCGGGCTTCACTGTCGAGGAACGCCAGGGAATTACCAATTATTTAGCCGGCGGACTAGTTGATACTTTTCGTGCACTTCATCCGACCGATATACGCTACACCTGGTGGTCGCATTGGGGCAATGCCCGCGCCAATAATGTTGGCTGGCGGATTGATTATTTTTTCATTTCTCACTCACTAATAAAAAACCTCAAATCCGCCGAAATTCACGAACAAACTTTTGGCTCCGATCACTGCCCAATTTCAATCGAATTGGAGCACTTATGAATCTAGATTATTGGCTAAAGTCCGACCGCGCCCTTTTTACCGATCTGCTTTGGCATATTCCCGAACAAAAAACCGGTACACTCCAAGTTATTGGTGGCAACGTAAATAATTTTGTTAATGCCGTCAAGCAGACTGAGTTTTTAAACTCTCTTCCGATTCGCGAAGTGCGCTTGCTTCTGCCCGACAGTCTTCGTTCAAAAATTCCGCCAGTTGTTGGCGTTAATTTTGCCCCTAGCACCGATTCCGGCAGCTTCGCTACTTCAGTCGAATTAAAAGCTGCTATTGATTCCGCCGATCTCACTTTACTAACCGGTGATTTTTCCAAAAATTCTATCACGGCAATTGCGCTTGCTTCGGCCATTCAGTCCTCAGTAAAACCAGTTATTCTAGCTCGTGACACCATCGATCTAGTTGCAAACTCCGCCGAAGATTTTATGGAAAAAGAAAATCTCACTATAATTCTCACCATGGTTCAATTACAAAAGTTACTCCGCAATCTACTCTACCCTAAAATGATTTTACTCTCCAGCCCGCTCCTACCTGTAGTTGAAATTTTGCATAAATTCACGCTCAGCTATCCTGCTACCATTTTTACTTTTCACCAAGGGCATATTATTATTGCCGAGTCTGGCAAAGTTGTCACAATCGACATTAATAATACCAACTATTCACCGATCGGCCTCTTCGTTGATAATCTTTCCAGCAAAATTGCCGCCCTCCAACTTTTTAACCCTAGTCAAAAATTTGAAGCCACACAATCTGCTTTATTTTGGTATAATTAAAACATAAACATTATAAGGAGTTCGCATGCAAAAAGACAATGTCAAAATTATGATTGTTGGTACTGGCAATGTTGGCGCAAGTATTGGCTATTGTATGATTAGCAGCAAAACTCCCGTTAATGAATTAGTGCTAGTTGATATCAATGCCGATGATGCTGAGGGAGAAGCTATGGACCTAAGAAACACACTAGCAGTTAACCCTACCTACGTTAACATCCATTCCGGTACCTATGCCGCAGACGCTGGTGACTGTGATGTCATTATTATTACTGCCGGCATTCCACAGGCTAAAGGCGGTGAGACTCGCATGCAGCTTCTACAGAAAAATGCTAGCATCATGAAGGGGATTGTCGACCCAATCATGCAAGCTGGTTTTAATGGTATTTTCGTCGTTGTTTCTAATCCAATGGATGTGATGACCTACCTCGTCTGGAAGTACTCGGGACTACCTGCCGAACAAGTCATTGGCTCCGGTACCGTGCTCGACTCAGCTCGCTTACGCTATAAAGTTTCCCAAAAACTCAATGCTTCGCCTAAGTCGATTCATGCTTATCAAGTCGGCGAACATGGCGACACCGAATTTACACTCTGGTCCACCGCTGATTTTGGTGGCACTCGACTCACTAGACTTTTTGATGCAAGCGAACTCGAAGAAATTTCCGAAGCCACCAAAAATGAAGCCTACGAAATCATCAACAAAAAAGGTGCTACTTATTATGGCATCGGCACTTGCGTCAACGACATCGTGAATAACATTATTTTGAATGAAAAACGAGTCATGCCAGTCTCCACCTATGACACTTTCACTGACTCCTATTATGGTTTTCCAGCCGTTGTTGGCCGTGATGGTGTTATTCGTCGACTTGAAATTCAAATGTCAGAAGTTGAAGGCGTTAAACTCCAAAAATCTATCAACGCCATCAAGTCCGCCATCGCCGAAGCTACCGCGGCATAATTATGTTATAATTACTCTATGAAACGTCTTTTCCTTGCGCTTGTCCTAGTTTTAGCAAACTTATTCACAGCTCTACCGGCCAATGTTTTTGCCGGCACAAATGATTTTCGCTTTAAGGATTTTACGGCCGACTACTACTTGAAAAAAACTGACGATCAAACCAGCGAAATGGAAGTAGTTGAAACTGTAACAGCAGTTTTTCCAAACTACAACCAAAATCATGGCATCGAACGCTACATTCCTTTTCTTAACCAAAACGATACTAATCTCACCACCGAAAGTGCTAGTGGACTTAAGGTTGAGGTGACTCGTAATGGCTCGCCAGAGCCAGTTCATGTCGGTGTTTTTGATAATCATTTTGTTGCACGCATTGGCAAAAAAGACACCTATGTTCACGGCGAACAAACTTACGTCATTAAATATAAATTCGTCCGTGTCATTACTGCCTTCGAAGCTTCACGCTACGCCGAAACCGCCTACCAAGAATTATATTGGAACACTAATGGCACTGAATCGGCCCAAACTTTCGAGTCTGTTACCGCCAACCTTCATTTTGACGATGAAATCAAGCATGCCATTTTAAAAGATCGTAATTTTTCTAAAACTCCCGACTATCGCAACAAGGCCTTTATCAGTGAAACTAACGAAACTAAAGATAAGCTAGCTGCCTGGTGTTATGTTGGTACTAAATCTTCCAATAACCAATCTCGCTGCAAAATCACCGACTTACCTGACGGAATCAGTTTCTCGACGGGACAATTAGCTAGTTATGAAAATCTCACTTTCGCCATCAATTTCGAGGACAAAACTTTTAATGTACCAAAAAATAATTACATTGATAAACTCAGTATTAAAGATGCTCGTTTTGATTATTATTTAACTAAGGATAGTAGTGGCTACGCCAACTTAAAAGTCAAAAGTAAACTCACCGCTCTTCTACCATCGAAAGACTTAGTGAAAACTTTCGATTTCTTTATTCCGTACGTCAATCAAACTGGAGCTAGCTTCACCACCGACAGTCAAACTGAATTGCCAGTTCGAATTACTTTTGACGACCAATCTGTCGAGCAATTTAAGCTTTCAAAAGAAGAGCGCTTATTTAAAATTAGCATTAAACCCGACTCCAATTCTACGATCGACTACCTTCATGGTGAGCACAAAATTGAACTTGAATATGAACTGAAAAATATCATTTTAGCCGCCAACACAAGCGCCAACCCAGCTTATAACGAACGCCTCAATTATCAAGTTTTTGAAATTACACCACTTGAACATTTTTATAAAGACGTCAGTAACTACACCGTTAACTTACATCTCAGTGACGATATCAAAGCCAATTTAATGCCCATCAAAAACCAGCTGGCAAAAGCTGAATTTACCGCTTTTTGCGATGACGGCTCAAGTGAAAATATCAAAAAACGCACCTGCACCACTTCTAAGGCTGACGATGGCTTCACTTTTTATGCTAGCAACATTAGTAGTCCTCGCTTTTTCAAAATTTTCGTTAATTTCAAACAAGATACATTTAATATACCTGAGCCAAATCGCAACTTTCTTTATTACCACCTCTTCGTTATCACGCTCATCATCCTATCCATCATCATCTTCTGTTTTTATCGTTTCGCCTATAAACCAGTCCAATCAAAATTAGATTTTTTCAAAAATCGTCCCATCGTCCCAGAGTACACGCCACATAAAAATTTCAGTGTCACTGAATTAGCCCAAAATTACCTCGGCTACACCAGAAATCAAAAAGTCGCCGGCCTATTAGAACTAATCGTTCAACAAAAAGTTGAACTAAAAAAATATCACAAAAATAGTTGGTCCATCAAAGTTGTAGACCTAGAAGCTTTAACGCCATTTCAAAAAGATTTAATTACAATTCTAAACAACGGTCACGATTTTAATCTCAACGATGAGATAAAAATCACTCAACACGGCTACTCAAAGCGCCTAGAAGACTGCTTCAATCGTTATGAAAAAAATCTCTTCAACACATTAAAAGAAAAGGGCTGCTTCGAAACAGAAAAAACGACCAAAAATCACTCACTGGATTTTGATTTTAGCATCAAAAATAGCGTTCGCACTACCGCAAATTCAATCATTAAAATCCTACTCTTTTTCTTCGTCGCCCATGCTATCATTGGTCTCATGCCGGTCATTATCGCTATCTACATGTCATTCACCAATTTCAACCCCTACTCAATCTATGAAGGCGCCTTCCTCCTCCCTATTATGATTATTCTAGTTTTCCTTACCACTCTCATTCTTCCGTCACTACACTCCCGATATCAAAAATATGCTAGTCGAACCATTCTCGGTCTCGAACTCTCACGCTATCTTGATGGACTAAAGCTCTACATTAAAATGGCCGAAGCTGACCGTCTAGAATTCCTGCAAAGCCTAAAAAATATCGACACTACGAGTGAGGGTATCGTTAAATTACATGAAAAATTACTGCCATACGCTGCGCTCTTTGGTCTCGAAAAATCCTGGATGAAAGAACTTGAACAGTATTACATTCTAGCCCAAGATTCTACGCCGAATTGGTATGTTGCTGGACTAAATTACTCTTCACTTAGAGCTATTGATTCAATCGTCCATAGTGCAGTTGCTCGACCAATCGACGTCTCATCTTCTAGCTCCGGTGGATTCTCGCACTCATCTGGTTCTTCTGGCGGCGGAGGTGGTGGCTATTCCGGCGGCGGAGGTGGCGGAGGCGGCTTCGGAGGTTGGTAATGCGCATTGCAATCTTCACCGATCTTTATCTAGAAATTGCTGGTGGCATACCCTCTTCTGTTTCTGCGCAAAAAACCGCCCTAGAACAGCTGGGGCATCAAGTTACTATTTTTTGCCCAGCTACTAAAGCGCCTAAAAACCGCAGCATTATTACGCTACCTACTTTGAAGTTAAAAATTAACGGTGCACCAATCGCCCGTCGGCCTAAAAAGATTATTAAATTTATTGAGGCTAATTTTCCGAATTTTAAAACCGATTTTGACTTAATTCATACCCACTACGAAGCTGCCACCAGCATAGCTGGCATTATTTTAGCGAAAAAGTATCACCTGCCACTAGTTCAAACTATGCACGGCAGGGAAGATCAGGCCGTCGCAATCAACGTTCCACATCCATTTAAGACCATCGTGGCCGTCATTCTCAACACCTTACATTTTAACGGTCTTAAATCGTGCGTTTCTACCGATTTAAAGATTAAACCGGATCATTATCTTGCACCGACACTCGCCACTAGCAACATGTGGGAGTTGATGGTGCGTGAAGCTAATTGTGCTGATCAAGTTATTACCCCAAGTCAACATTTTGCCGACAAACTAAAACACTACGGCGTACGCCGCCCCATCACCGCTGTTTCAAATGGCGTTCCCGACGAAATCATCCAACACGGCACTCAGACAGTTCGTACTCTCAAAAAAAGTAACTCCTCTCCACTCCGCATCATCTGGACTAACCGTCTCAGCCGCGAAAAAAGAATTTTGCCGTTTTTAGAAGCGCTAGCAATCGTTAAACGCTCCACTGATCAGTTTTTCTTTACTGCAGTCGGTGATGGCAACCAGATTAAAGCAGCCCAGAAATTCGTTAAACGCCATGGACTAAACAATAATATCAAATTCCTTGGTGCCGTTTCACGTCAAGAAGCCCTAACCCTGCTTAAAAACGAACATCTGTCTATTATCAATTCTTACGGCTTTGACACACAGGGTCTAACCATCCTTGAGGCTGGCGCAGTAGGACTACCAGTTATTTATTGTGATCCAGACATGAGTCAAGTCGTTTTACCGGGAGCTGGACTTTTAGCCACCGATAGTTCACCAGCAGCTATGGCCAATTTAATTTTATCCATCATCAAACAGCCGGAACTAATTGAAAACATGAGTCGCTCCGCCCTTAGCCACCAACACCAAGCCCTGCAAAGCACACAAATTCAACAACTATTAAAAGTCTATCGACGCGCCGTCAAGGACTAAGAATCAACGCTTGCTAGCCTCTCGAGCCTCGTTCAATAATTACTTAATACTTTTTAAAACGCTTCCTTCGACGCTCAATCATTTGAGTAAATGAAGGTAATTTTGCAATTATCCGCTGTATATATTTATCGTAAAATTTATTAGTAAACCATTTGAAGCACTTTTCTGCGCCAAACATAACTGGCAACGCCAGCGCTGAAGCAGTTAAGAAAATCCCCCAACCCTCAATTGTTAATTTTAGTTCAACCCCATATAAATCTTTCAGGAAAATCGAGAAGAGAATCATGCCGACCACACACAGAAACACAATTCCACTTTTATAGCGATCGAATGGTCTGCAAAGTCGCACTAAATAAATCAGTCCCACCACCGCCCAGATAAATGTACAAACTGTCGATAAAATTGGTCGTGGAATTTGTAAAAATTCCGTACCGATAAATGTTGCAACTGCAATCAAAACTAAGTTCGTGAGCGCAGCTGGTACTGCGTTAAAAATCACATTCAACATGAAGTTCCCCTTAATTAACCCCTCGCTCGGAATTTGCGCTAACAAGAAACTTGGTACACCAATCGTAAACATTGTTACAAGTGAGACCTGAGTTGGATTCATCGGGTAAGTCGCCGCAAAACAAATTGCAACTAACGCCATAATGAACGAAAAGATATTCTTCACTAAGAATAGCGAGCCAGAACGCTGCAAATTATTCACTACTCGACGCCCTTCTCTCACTACGTTTGGCATTTTCGAGAAATCCGATTCTAAAAGCACTACTTGCGAAGCTTGCACTGCAGCCTCCGAGCCACTAGCCATCGCTACTGAACAATCTGCATCTTTCAGTGCCAACACATCGTTCACGCCATCACCAACCATTGCCACCGTTTTACCAGCCTCTTTCAAAATGTTAATGATACGACGCTTCTGGTCTGGTGTCACTCGACCCAGCACCGTATTTTCTAACACTCCTTTTCTAAAATCAACTCCAGAGCCAAGTTTAGTTGCATCCACCCATTTTTCCGCACCTAAGATACCTGCTTGTTTTGCCACTTCAGACACTGTTTCCGGGTTATCGCCCGAGATAACCTTTACCTGCACACCTTGTTCTGCAAAGTATTTAAAGGTTGCTGGCGCAGTCTCCCGAATATTATTCTGTAGTACAATGATACCCAGCGGCTTCACCTTAGCTGTTAACGCTTTATCCTTTACTGCTTCATCTTTTGCCGCCAACTTCCCGTTATATTGACCAAACACCAACACACGATAACCTCGTTTCGAGTATTTTACTGTCACAGCTTTAACTTTCTCATAATCTTCTCGCATCACAAATTCCGGCGCACCAATCACAAAGGCTGCTTTTTTATATTGCACCCCTGAGTACTTGTATTTAGAAGAGAATGGCAACACTGAGATTACCCCCTCATACTCATCTAATTTGAAGGATTGTTTCCGCTTGTATTTTCGCTTCAAAGCTGCCATTGTTGCATTATCGGCTGGCAGATTTGATACCACTTCGCCCACCATATTTGGCAATAATTGATTAATTTTATCGTCATTTGCTAGCCAAAACTCTTCTACGACCTCCATTTTTTCATCCGTAATTGTGCCAGTTTTATCTACACATAGCACATCTACTCGCGCTAGAGTTTCGATTGATTTCATATCATGGAGTAATACTTTATTTTGCGCTAGCCGCATTGCCGAGAGCGCCAAGGTTACAGATGCTAGCAGGAATAGCCCCTCTGGAATCATTCCAATTACCGCCGCCGCCATCGACTGCACCGACAACCTAGCCGAAGCATCTCCGAATAAATACTGTTGTGAAAATAGAATAATTCCAATTGGTACAATTGCAATACCAGCTATCTTTACAAACGCATTCAAAGAGCGCACAATTTCCGATTGCTCGCCCGTTTTAATTGCTTTCGCTTTCAAAGTAAGTTGTGAGGCATATGACTCCGCACCTACTTTCGTTAGCCGTGCATAGCATTCACCGTAAACCACAAAGCTACCGGACAGCAAATCGTCATTTTCATGTTTAATAATTTCATCAGCCTCACCAGTTAGCAGCGATTCGTTCATCGCCACCTCACCCGATAGAACTCTCGCATCTGCCGGAATTTGATCGCCCGTTTTAAAAATCACTACATCATCTAGCACCAATTTTTCGACTGGAATCACCAGTCTTCGCCCATCGCGCATCACTCTCGCCTTTGGCGCATTTAATAAAGTAATTTTATCTAGCACCACCTTAGCTCGCCACTCTTGAAAAATTCCGATCAACGAGTTCGCAAACACCACACCTAAAAAAGTTAATTCACGAATTGGACTTTTTACAATTAGTAATAAAATCGCTAAAATTAAAAATACCATATTAAAATAAGTGAACGTATTTGAAAGAATAATTTCTTTCAAACTTTTACTCGGCACGATCACTGCCGAATTCACCAATCCAGCGCGTTTTCTTTCACGCACTTCCTCTAAACTTAGTCCTCTATTTTTCTTCATTTTCAGTATTCATCGTTAAAATTATATTTTTCTTTCCGCCAGCATTCTTCCTTAAGGCTAGCCCAAATGCGCCAATCATCACAATCACACCAATCAGTATCAGCGGTACCGAATTTTTGATTTTATTATTTTTTGCTTGATCATATTTACCGGTCTGCACATTAAATAACTCCGCTTCCGCATCAAGCAACTCACTTTCAGCCGATGAAACCGCACGCGCAATCTTTTCATACTCTTCTGATATCGCCGAACGATCATATTCAGTTCTTAAATTGGCTTTTAAGCCTTCTAGTTTTTTATTCTTTTCCATCACTTCTTTTTTTGTATCGTCTAAACTTTTTACATGCATCAAATTATACGGTGCCGTTACATTATTATAGACACCAAGTCCAATTAAAAAACCACCAACCAGAATTCCGCTAATAGCAATAATTATTGCTGAAAAATCTCGTTTTCTTACTCGCTCTTGTTGTTTTTTATTCACCATCACCTCCAATTATTCTCATTATATCATAAACATTTTTCTATCACAAAAAACTCACCCTCCGGTGAGCTTATCTGGTGGACGAAGTGGGAATCGAACCCACACAGCATTACTGCTACTAGATTTTGAGTCTGGCGCGTCTACCAATTCCGCCATTCGTCCATCTCCACTTATTTTAGCATATTTTCCATATCACGGCAACGCCTCAATCCAACCTAGTATATCCTAATCTTAGTTTTTGCACTCCATTTGTATTGGCTCAATTATCAAAAACTCTATCTTATGTTATAATACCTACATGAATCCAGATAACGGTGGGCAAAACTCTGAAGATCGTCAGCGTCAGACCGCTGCGGAAATTGCACGCAAAAAAGTCCTTTCGGCTTATTCTACGGGCACTATTTTTTCGAGTCAGAATCATTCAGCTGGACAACCAATTTCCACCGCCACTCAAATTACCACTAATCCAACCACTTATAAAACCGCCGAGATCAACACTGCTCCAAAAAACGCAGAACTCCAGCGCTATCATTCTGCTTGGCAAAACTATTATCAAAAATACTATAATGATTATTATGCTAAAGCTGCTAAGCAGTATATTGAATCCGAAAAATCTAAAGCCGCTAAAGAATCTGAGCTAAAAACCCTCTCGGCAGAACAACTTGAACCTAGCGCCACCGACAATACCATCGTCGCAAAAACTTTGCGCGAGACTATTCAACAAAAGGCCAGCAGTCGCTTTAAACTCAAACAGAAACATCATAAATTTATTCCAGCTCTGGCCGGTATTTTCGTCGTTTTATTCGTCCTATTTTTACAATATAATCGTTTCATTTTTGCCCCAATTATGGCTTATATTGCTCCAGGCAATAGTTCCGACACTGGAATTTCCGCCATCGATCCGACCGTCAGTACTGCAGTTTCCGATACTAATAAACTACTCATTCCAAAACTCAACATTGATGTTCCAGTTCACTTCGGCATTTCTAACGACACCCCAACCATCGATAATGCAATGAACCATGGCGTTGCGCACTTTATGGTCAAAGATGCTGCCGCCTTTCCAGGCCAAATTGGCAATACCGTCATTTCTGGCCATTCAGCCGGCGACATTTACAGTTCAAACCAATATAAATTCATTTTCTCTGGACTTGAGCGCCTCGTAAACGGCGATTTAATCTACATCGATTACAACAAAGTTCGCTACACTTACCGCATGTATGATCGTAAAACCGTAGAGCCATCCGATGTTGCAGCTCTGGCCTATACTGGTGATAAACCAATTCTCACTTTAATTACTTGTTGGCCACTCGGCACTTCTCGTTACCGCTTATTGATTTTTGGCGAACAAATCAGTCCCGCCTACGACCTCAACCTAAAACAACAAAACTCCACCCAAGATAGCACCAATCAGAAAATGCCAGACAACGAAAAAACTTTCTTTGAAACTATTTGGGGTTCAAGACACTAGTATGGAAGATATTGATTTAATTCGCAAAAAACGTGCCATCAAGATTCTTATTTCAGATTTTTTCATGGCTGCCGCTGTTATTGCCATCGTCATAATTCTTACTGCAGTAGTAAATGGCTGGCGAATTAACTCCAATTTTACCGTTGAGCAAAACGGATTAGTTTCAATCCGGACTAAGCCTAATGGCGCCACTGTTTTTATTGATGGAAAAAAAGAATCTCAGTTTTCTAATTTTTCAAAGATGCTATCTGAAGGGAAGCATAAAATTGCCATTGAAAAAACTGGCTACGAACGCTGGGAAAAAACAGTCCGGGTTACACCAGGCTGGCTATTGCGCCTGGAATACCCTCGCCTTTTCAGACAAAATCGCAAGCAGCGCTCGATTAAAACTTTTAGCTCACTCGATTTTTTTCATGTCTCACCCGACCGCTCAACTGCCTTACTTGGTTTCTATAAAGACAATGAGTGGCTAGTTGCAGAAAATTTTAACGGCGAGCCAAATTTTAAAAATCTTGCCTTAAATAATGTTTTTCAAAATTACGATACCACTGCGAAAAAAATTGTTAGTCTAACTTGGAGCAGGAATAATGAGAAGGTCCTAATGGAAACTACTAAAGGGGAATGGATCTTACTTGACCTCAGAGAGCCAAAAAATAGTATCAATCTTTCTGGAAATTATCTCAGTCTAAAGCATACCACCAATCTAAGCCAGACTAACAACTACCTCAGCAATCTAACCTTTGAGAATGAATCTGGTAGTCGCCTCCTCGCTATCAACTCCAATCGACTGGTTCGTATTGACCTTGACAACAAAACCGTCTCCACTTTAGTTGAAGAAAGCATCACTCAATTTAAACTACTCGAGTCCTGGCTCTTCTACGCAACTACACCAATCGACGACAAAAGCCAACTTAAACTATTCCGCTTTGGTGACCTAGACACTACCATTGTCACTACTATCGATCATCCGTCCACCGCTAACATTATTTTTAATTTAACTCGTTACAACAGCGAATACTATGTTCTCACTGCTATCGATCACCAGCTTAACGTTTTTAAATCCACCAATCTACCAACTGGTGGCGGACTTAAATTTGAAATGGAGCAAATAGTTAATCAAAAAATTGGCATCCTACCGACCAACACAAAAGTTTCCGCTAACGGCGAATTCATTACACTTCAAGAAGGATCAAGAATCATTATCTTCGACGCCGAACTAGGACTTTGGTATGAGTACGATTATGGCGACGAAAACGCTCGTTTCCTCGATCAATCTCTTCTATACCGCATCGACGAAGCCTCTGGCAAATTCTTGGTTTGGGATTTTGATGGCACAAACGTTCGCACTCTCGCCACCAGCAACGCAGTTAACACTTTTGATGCACTAATCTCGCCTAATGACAAAAATCTCTATTATTTTATTAAAACAGCCCCTAATTCAAATGCTGAGACTACCGCCACCGAGTTTAAATTGGTAAAAGAAAACTTATAATTTTCGCAAACATCGCGCTAAAAAACTAAAACTAGAATTAGTACAAATAAACATTATTTCAAGGATTAAACCTCTTGCGCTTTTATACTGCTATAGTTTATAATAGACATAAGTTTTTAAGGTTTAAATAGGTAAAAAATGAGCAAAAGGGAAGAAATCAAAGTCCATATTACTAGCCATAGTACACATAGGGGGCTAGAGCGCTCTTCCACCTTAAACCGTCGTTATGTTAAGCGCCCAACTAAAGTCATCGTCACCGACGATGTGGACCGATTTTCCATCATAGCTAATAAAAGCGCTTCAACAAAATCGTTTTCTAGCCAAAAATCTCCTCAAATCGAATTTCACAAAAACCGCAATTTTAGTGATGATAAAATCGCCACCTATGCTAGCCCAAGCATTTCTCATCTTGCACCGCAAAAAATCACTTCAGCGCCGACAACTCCTCGCATTTCCAATTCAAATCAAACCATCTTACCTCCAGCGCCAAATCCATACCAATCCGCCCTTGACGCTCGTAAATCACAACAACAGCTGGCAAAAGCAGTTTCGTCCCGCGCCCTAAAAGACGCTGCAATCAACCGCGCGCTCTTTGAAATGGAACAAAATCACCATTCAAAAAATCTACAAGAAGAACGTATTGCTACTCATGTTATGCGTTCAGAAATGAATGCTGATAAAAAACTTGGGCGCAATTTCAGAAAATCCGAAAAAACCGTCAAGCACTTCAAAAAGAACAAGGCTGGCCGAGTCCTACTTGCTTTTGCTACCTCCTCTCTCTGTGTCATCGCTCTTGCCGCACTTGTTAAAATCAATTTACCTAATCTTTCCGTTAAAGTTGCTGCCGCACAAACCGGCGTCGAAGCTTCTTACCCAAATTACGTGCCACGCGATTTCGCCATTCGCGACGTTTACACAAACAACTCTAGTGTCATCATCGAGTTTACTGGACCTGATGGTAAAACCTTTACCTTAGCTGAAGAAAAAAGCTCTTGGGACTCGACCGCTCTTCTCACCAACTATGTCAAAGGTGCTTACGGCGATTCTTACGATACTGTTCGTGAGCAGGGCATCACTATTTATATCAGTCACAGTAACGCCGCTTGGGTTAATAACGGCATCTTCTATAAACTTACCGCAAATGCCGGCGTCCTCAGCAAGAAACAAATTATTAGTATCGTTAGCTCTCTTTAATTAGTGCTAAACTCACACAATAAAATATCCCTTTAAAAGAGGGTTATTTTATTGTATAATATATTTTAGTTAGGAATTAAACTATGAAAAATACAATCACTCGTTTCGCACCAAGCCCTACCGGCTATATACACATCGGCAACGTCCGTAGTGCTATCTATCCTTACCTTATCGCCCGTCAAAATCATGGCACTTTTATTTTGCGCATTGAGGACACCGATCAGGCTCGCTACGTCGAGGGCGCAACCGAACTAATCGAAGACACCTTAAACTGGCTCGGGCTCGAATGGGACGAAGGCCCAATCGTCGGTGGTCCGAACGCTCCCTATTTCCAGACTGAGCGCAAGGCACATTATTTAGAATGGGCAAAGAAACTCATTTTAGCTGGCCGCGCCTATGTTGACCCTACTCCGAGTGACCAAATCGACCAGTACCGTGCCGTAGACCAAGCCAACAAGGTTCCTTATCTCTACCGCAATCATCGCCCAGCGACCGCAACAAAGACACCAGCAGAAAACCTCGCCATGCTTGACCTCGGTCATCCGATTCGTTTCAAAACTATCCCAAAAGACTATCAATGGCATGACGAAGTGATGGGTGATCTAAAAACCGGCCCAGAAGTTTGCGACGATATCATTTTAATTAAAAAAGACGGGTTACCTACTTATAATTTCGCTCATATTATCGATGATACCGAGATGGGCGTTACGCACATTGCTCGTGGCGTCGAATATCTTTCCAGTATGCCTAATTACCTCGCACTCTACGAGGCCCTTAACATTGACCGTCCGCTCTTCCTCAGCCTGCCCCACATTCTCGCTCCGACTGGCAACAAAAAGCTCGGAAAACGCGATGGCGCCAAATCGGTCACTGAATATCGCGACGATGGTATTTTACCGGAAGCTATGCTAAATTATCTCGCTTGTCTCGGCTGGAATGATGGCACCGAACAGGAAATCTACGATAAAAATGAGCTCATATCCGCTTTTTCTATTGACCGCATCCAAAACTCCGGCGCCCGCTTTGATGAGGTTAAAATTTACTGGTATAACGGCCAGTGGATTCGCAAAATCGCCACCGAACAGGGAATCGAAACTCTCTACGCTCGCACCACTGACTTTTGGCCAACTAGCGCTAACTCTGAGCCTGATGAATATAAAATCCAAGTCCTTTCTATTATCTACGACCGACTTAAAACCCTCTCCGACCTAAAAACCATGACCGACTATTTCTTTGTCGATCCAACCATCAATCTCGGTCTTATTAAAGACAATAAGTTCCTAAAAAAGCTCTCTGAATCTGAGCTCATCTCGCTTCTCACGCTTACGATTGAGCACCTAAATGATGTCTCGGATTGGTCGGAACAAAATCTTCAAAACGAATTAAACGAACTCCTCCAAAAATCGGGTAAAAAACCAGCTGAGTTCTTTAGTTTAATCCGGCTTGCAGTTTCATTTGCACCATTCAGTCCGGCTCTCCATCAGACTCTATCTGTTCTCGGTCAAAACCGCGTACTTGCCCGCCTCAACGCCGTCCGCACCGCTCTCGCTAATAGCTAGTATCTCACTCACCTTATTCTTCTTGCTTTTTGATATATTTTTCAGTATTACTATTGCATTATTATAGTTTTTATGCTATAATATAATCAACTTTAGGTAACACTTTAGGTAACCAACCAGTAGTACTTTTAAAAAGGAGGGATTTTTATGAAAAAGTATGTTTTTTTAGGCTTAATTCTTTTTACCGCAGTTACATTATTTGGTTGCGGAGAAAAAACGACAGCTATAAGTAACCCCACAGATACAAGCACAGCATCAAAGAGCACAATTAATGACAATACTGACTCTGAGTCGACAATATCAAACTCAGCTGAGTCCAGCAGTCAATCCCCAGCTTCTTCTTTAGCTTCAAGCGAAGCCGAAGAGAGCACTGACACAAAAGATCTTGGTAATGATATAAAAGATCTTAATTTTCAGCGCTACTGGGCTAACGATGACTTTTTCGATCTAAAAGCCTACGCTGAAGATCATGGTTATGAGTATCAATGTATTGTGGTGCAGGCTGGTTTTGACGATGACGGTAACCTAATCACGACACACACCGCTGTATTGCAATCAATGGACAAAGATGCCATGCTTATTTTAGCATTAAACGGATTCTCGGTAGGACATGTATCCGGAGGCAAGTTTGAGCTTTTTGAGTTCAAGAAAGACCCTAGAAACATCAGGGTCGATTATGATGACGAGAAGATATTGGTTCAGGACGATGTGATTTTTGCATTACCAGAAATAATCAGTTTATTGGATAATGCAAAGGGAAAAAAGGATATACTAAAGGGTTCTCGATTCGAATCGGGATTCGAACCTGGATTCTTCGAATCGAACTAAAGCCCTCCGGCCAAATTAGCACCTCATCTGAGGTGCTTTTTCATATCACGAAAGTTCGATTTCTTAAATTACCATAAATAATCTTTCTAGTAATTAAATTCTCATATTTTACAGCCACAATTTGTTTCGATTCATAATAATAACCATTTTTATTAACTTTTTCTTCCATTGGCCCGTAATTCATTGGCTTATAATTTGCTAACCATTCAAAGTATCTAACGGATTCTAATGTCGCCACCACATCTTCTTTTGTATACCCAGAATAACGAGCAATAGTACCCTCATACGAATTATCGATCGGGTTCTTCCTTTCATATTCATCAAGCAACTTTGCTACTGCCGATTTTTCGATAATACCCGCCGATTCCATCATCCGCTGATCCTCCGAATACCTTGAGTAATACTTATACTCTTCTTTAATACAATTCTCACCCGAAGCCCAAGAAAGATTCGATAACTCTCTTGCCGCATTTGCTATATCTACTCCATTTTCTACGAATGGCACTAGCTGTAAGCCAGATTCAACTGCAGTATCTAGGGCTGAATTACCAGTATGTATTAAGCCGGTAATTGCATTCAACACATTACCATCAACCTGCCCAAATTGTGAGTCCCGCACGGCGCATGACACCACCCATCTACCAAGCTCTGAATCTGGCTTAATTTTCGGGTTGTCGTCACCACTATCAAAATCAAAGTTCCTGGCATCTTTTTCAGCGACCTTGTTAAATACTTCTGCCGGATCCTCAGCCATCGTCGAAAAGTCTGTTACAAAATACGGATTACAGAATGCATCCCCGACCAGCCCGATACTACTTAGTGTTGGACAATTTTTATTCAATGAAGTTTCAAATTTCGTCATCCCATCTGCTCGCGCTGTCGGCATCAGTCCGGCTAGCGCTGAACCAACGGTGTCCATCGTTTTTGACACTGTCATTAGCGGAGAGTTAAACGTACTCGCAACTGGCATCAGTGAGTTCGCAATGCTTCCAATGAAGGTATATTTACTAGTCGGATCAAATGGTGATTTCAAACTTCTTTCTAGCGCACCTTCCTCCGCAATCACTTCTTGTTGCTCTCGCCAATGCGCCATCAGTTTCGCTTCTGTTGCCGGAAGGCCTGAGCTCATCTGCATCTGACGACCAGAATATATATTAAAGCCCGAATTAATTGCATACGCCGCATCCTCACCGGCCATATTGGAAATTAAATCTTTTGCCATCCACTGCGCAAAGTACGGCAAAAGCGATGCCAACGCAAGCATGATCATACTCTGAGTCGACCCAAGTAAAGCCCTCTTAAATAGCTGCTTCGTAGCCTCTTTAATCATTGCGCCAACCCCAAAAGTTGAAAAAGCCAACGCTACCGAAACTATTGTATCGACCGTAGCCGCCCCAGCCTGTGCAATCGCACAATTTCGATAAGCTGCAATACTACCACCAATAGCACTCCCCCAACCCAGAGCCACGTTAAGCGCTTCATCGCGACTAAATTTTCTTGCCACTTCATCATTAGGGTTAATCGTTAAATTACCGGAAGAGAAAAATTGATTCCAAGCTGGTGACTCTAATGACGAAGTATTTTCTTTACCAGCCACCACTTTATCGTCCTTATTTAAAGTTTTACCTTTTTTCGATAGCCCAGTCATGTAATACGAAAGTTCAGTCTTACCACCATCACCAATCTGAGTCTTCTGCACTGCCTCCAAAAAACCAGTAATATAATTTAGGATATTCGCCGTCATTACGCCAGCCACCATCATCCCAAACATCGAATACGCCTTCATCGTAGCACAAACCGTATTAACACCGGTCCCCATTGCCGCTACCGCCGCCTTAACCTTAGCCCCCACAGCCGCCTTTATTTGATCCGTCGAGGCATTTTTACCAATATCATCATCCCCCTCCATTTCAACTGGTTTTGGCCTTTCTTCGTTTTTGCCATTACCATCAGGCTCATCGACTAACTCTCTCGCATCACTACTTCTAGTTTTCTTAATCGTCTCATCCATCCCTTGGTCGCCTCCGCCAGGTAGTGCTTTTTTCTTAATCTCTTCCTCGGAAGCCGTATCGGAAACATCCTTAAATTTATTTCTTGAGCTCCCAATCCGACCATGCAATTTATCTGACAAATCATCGAACCAGCCTGCCACATGACCCTTCATCGTCCTCGTCCCTACGTCAACCGAGCGTGAAAAATTATCCGAACCAGCCAGCGCATCATCTAGCTTCACTCGCTCCGAAAAATCAATTTTAACTTTTTTACCGCTCCCATCTAGATCAATTTCTGCTGAATGAGGCAATTTTTCAACATCACCGTCATTCGCCGCAATCGCATATTTTTTCCCAGTATCGGCATCCTCATACACCAAAAAACGACATTTAAACTCATCGGAATCAATATAGAATACATTTTGCTTCTTTAGCTTCTTTGCCTGACTTTTCGAAATCTTAAATTTCTCTGCACCAAAAATCTTTGCCCGTTTTGTAATCGGATGATTTCGTGTTCGATCCATCGAAAACCGCATAAAATATGTACTGCGCCTATTCATTGAAGTTCTTAGATTATTGAACTGATCTAGTCCATTCGCAATTAACGCAAACGGTGCCAAACTTTGCACCCCAGCAAACGCCCCCATCATAATCATCATAATTATTAAAACTACACCAAACGGCCCGAATTTCTTCACCTGGCCCGCCACCATCTTACCGCCAGGCATTGCCGCCGTTGCTACCTGCTCTAGCGATTTTCCTTGTACATTATTCAAAAATCCATTACCAGCTTCTACCTCTTTTGCATTTTGCACAGCTGAAGTGAACGGGGAATTACCAACTCCCATATTGCCTGCCGCCGAACCAGTCTCTGTCGCTTCTTTTTCTGAAGTTTGACCAATCGCTTTCGCACCCGAAAGTCGCGATGCTTTTTCTTGCATCGCATTACCCCAGGCATTTTGATCTTCTGGCCTCATATATTTCTATTATACACGAAAACCATAAAAGGTATCATTCGATCTCTCGATTTTTATTTTAACTTAAGATATAATCTCATTAAACTGAATATTAATTTTTAAGAAGGCTATCGAAATAATGATTAAACCTCCCGAGAAATTCATTCGTGATTTCCTAAAAAAATTTGACCGCATTGACCTACTAATCCTACTCACTACTTTTATCGCCGGCCTCATTACTAATTTTTACTTTTTCATCGGCCATGGTCTTTCACCTGATGCCTTATCTGAAAATTATCATCATATTGCTGGCCCATGGGAACTCCAACTCGGCCGCTTCAGCCTTCAATTTCTCGACCAATTTCGTTTCGGCTTCGTCAATCAACTTTTAATTATTTTACTAGCTCTTGGCTTTATGTCTGGTGCGCTCATGCTAATTCGCAGATTATTCAATCTTAAAAATCGCCTCTATCTCTTTCTCCTTTGCCTCATCATCGCCACCGCGCCTCAATTTACCGAAACCTACATGTATCTTTACTGCGCCGATTCCTACCTCCTCGCCTTCTTCAGTGCCACTCTCGCAGTTTACGCACTCTCAAAAATTACCTCTATTAAACATTCCAAGTCCTGGATTTTACTCGCAATTCTTTCCACCATACTTGTTAGCTCACTTTACCAAGCCTATCTCGGCGTTCTGCTTGGTTTACTAGTCATTTACACTATTAAAACCATTCTCGAATCTAACGAAAATTCTCTTAAAAATTTACCACAAAAGGCTAAACAAGCCTCGGATGAAATTAGTGCCTTGAAGCGCTTTTTCCAAAATCTTCTCATCATTTTATTCGGTATTGGCCTCTATTACATTATTTTTAGAATAGTTTGCCGCCTTAACCACCTCCGCCCATCTAGCTATAAAGGCGCAAACGGACTTGGAATAGAAACCTTGCTCGCCCTACCAAAAAATATCGCCAATGCCTTTGCCGATTTCTACAATTTCTTTTTCGCAGACGAAATTATCATCAATAACAACTTTTATTTCCGTCAGTTCCTCTATCTCATTCTCGCTGCAATTTTAATCTTCACTATCATTCAAATCTTCAAACGTCAAAGATTTTCTAAGTCCTTACTTACGTTAATTCTCATCCTCCTGTTTCCAATTTTCGTCAACATTATGAATCTCATCGCTTCCGGCACTCGCATTAATCTCGTCACCGGACCAGGCATCATCACTACTGCCGTTCTTTTTATTTATCTTATTAGCAAATTAACTCCTTCGTCCTTCAACCACATCCTTCATTGGATCGCTAGCTTAACCCTCTTCCTACTTGCCTGGACTTTTTTACTCGCCGACACTTACACCTACATTGTGCGCAACAACCAATACAATGATTTTAAAACCATTGCCGTTAACATTCATCAAAAAGCCACTGCACTTGAAAATTATCAGCCCGATCTACCACTTCTTTTTTCCAACGTCATCGAGACTCCCGCGCGTGAATACGAAAAAACTACTGGCATGGTAACGCGCAATACCATTTCCTGGACTGGCTATGCTGGCGTTCAACGCTACGAAGAATTCTTCCGCAAGTTTCTCGGACTCAACATTCACTCCGCCACCGAAAAGCAGTATCTTAAAATCGTTAATACCCCCGAATTCAAAGCTATGCCTACCTATCCAGCCAACGATTCCGTCAAAATTATCGACGACATTATTGTTGTTAAAATCACAAATTCAGTCTTAATTAACGAACAAGGAGAAGTTAAATTATGGTAAAACCTCAACGCGATCTAAGCTACGAATTCATCCGTGTCGTTTCGATGATTCTCATTATTTTGGCGCACGAAATCCCGAATTACCTTGGTCAACTTTCTCGACTTGGAGTTTATACCGAGCTTGTCACCAACGTTGGCGTTACTCTCTTCTTCATGTTGTCCGGCAAATTCGCCTTAAAGCTCAATCTTGAAGATAAACATCTTTATAAAAAGTACTACTGGAAAAAAGTCATTGGACTCATTATCCCAATGTTGGTTTACATGGCTATCAAAAACTGGCACATTATGGTCTACCACAAGCATCTCACCGTCACTCCAGGCTTCTATGTGCATCACTTCCTCCTTTCTCTATTTAATGGCTTTAGCTACATGGAATATTGGTTCCTCTTCGTCCTGATTGCCCTACTCGCTTCCACTCCATTTACAGCTCGTATGATTCAGAATTTCAAACGTCGGGACCAAATCGTCTTCACTATTGTCGGGCTCGTTTTTGGCACCATCACCACCTTCCTGCCGCACTTACTCGACGTTGAATTTGCTATTAAATACGAGTTCATCGGTTACGCCCTCTTCTTCTATATCGGCTTCTTCATTGAAGATTTCTTTAAAGAAAAATCCGCACGCAAAAAACTCTACCTCATCGGTTTCTTATCTTTAATCATCAACTGCATACTCACCCATTTCAACATCAGAAATGGCTACAAAAACACCTCGCCTTTCTACTTCACCTTTACGGTCGCAACCTTCATCGCCTTAAGGAACTTTGCGCAGTATTTCATGACAAAACATGCCTCACCTCTCCTTGACCGCCTCACCATCTTCCTCGGCCAACATTCGCTTGGAGTTTACATGATTCATATGATGTTCCTCTTCACTTTCAACGATTTAAATCTTTTGCCGCGCAACCTATTTGGCTGGCTCCTCAGTACTCTAATTATCTTAGTAATTTCAGTTATCGCTTCATTCATTCTCGATCGTACCATTATTAAGCTACTCCAAAAACTTTGCATTAAAATTTTTCGCCTCGAAAAAACGCTCGCTAAGTAGTATAATTATTTTATGACAGAGCCATCAAACTACACTTTTACCACAAAAACTAACAAACCCAATCTCGAGACAGGATCTGATTCTTTAGACTCTAGTGATGACGCCATTGCCAATACCACAGCTGAAACCGATCTCGGCACCGCCTTTGACCAATTTGGTAATGAAAATTTTGATGACCTCAGCTCAGTTGATGACGATCTAGTTGACCTAGATTTACCCCTAAACTCACTCGAGGATAACAATTGGCCTGACGATTCGTTTGACTGCGACTAATTTTTATGCTAAAATTAACTCACTAACCTAGTTGGTTCCGTCGTCTAGTGGTCCAGGACGTCTGGTTCTCATCCAGAAAATCGCGGGTTCGACTCCCGCCGGAATCACCATAATCACTTTAACCTTGAAAAAGGTTATTTTTTATGTTATAATTTAAGCAATATGAGCAAGCAAAAAATCGTCGCCTTAATCGGCCAAACTAATGCTGGAAAATCCAGTCTACTAAATCGCATGGCACACAAAAATATCGCCATTGTTGCCCGTGAAGAGGGCACAACCCGCGACAACGTCATCGCTAAAATCGATGAGGCCTTTTTATTGATTGATACCGCTGGGCTTAAAAACCCCGAAGACGATTTTGAGGCCAACATCCAAGACCAAATCAACGATGCCATCGACACTGCTGACCTCATCTTGCTCGCTCTCGATTCTACGAAATATCCAAGTCAACGTGATAAAGATATTGCAAAGGCCGCTTTAAAATCAAAAAAGCCAGTCTTCTTATTGCTCAATAAATCCGATTTAGGAGAATCACTCCCGGAAGAAGATTTCCTTAGGCTTGGCATTAAAGCCAATGACACCTATCGTACTTCCGCTACTACCGGACAGGGAATTGCTAAATTAAAAGATCGTATCGCCGACACACTTAATGTAAAGCTTAAGCCGCGTTCTCTTGAGGCTACTAACACCCATAAAAGCACCCAAGCACCACAAAATCTTGACGAAAATGGTAATCCGCTCATTAAATTAGCTCTTATCGGTCGCCCAAATGTTGGCAAATCTAGCCTCTTCAACAAGCTAGCTAAAAAACAGCAAGCCATCGTCAGCTCTCGCCAAGGTACCACACGCGACGTTAATCGCGTCCAAATTCGTTACAAAAACATCACTATCGAAATTCTTGATACTGCTGGACTCAGAAAACCTGGACGCCGCGAAGTTGGCATTGAAAAGTTTTCCGCCATCCGCACTCTCGCAGCCATCGAAGAAGCCGACGTCTGCGCTCTCCTAATCGACAGCAAAGAATCGCACAATAAACTAGATCAATCTCTCGCCGGTCAAATCGTCGACGCTGGTAAGGGAATTATCGTAGTGCTGACCAAATCTGATTTACTCGATAACTCAAAACCAGTCACCTCCACCATTTCCGACAAAGCTCGTAAAAACCCGACCGAAGCCCCGACCTACACCGAGATCGATAGCATTCTCGATCGCCTCGAACGCGACCTTGATTTCTTACCTTTCGCCCCAGTCCTCATCACTAGTTCCGAAACCGGCAAAAACGTCACTCGCATCTTCGACCTCACGCTTGAAATCGACGAAGCTCGTCATACTGAGATTAAAACTTCCGATCTCAACAAACTCCTTCGCGAAGCCGTCGCTGCTCATCCGCCAGCTGGACTAAAAAATACTCATCCAAAACTCAAATATCTCGTCCAAACCGATACTTGCCCACCTTGGTTTGTCTTCCACGGTCGCGAAATGGAGCTCCTCCACTGGTCCTATAAACGTTACCTTGAGCGTAAAATCCGCGAGCATTACCCATTCTTAGGCACCCCAATCAAGTTCAGCTTTTATAACGACCGCACCCAAGGTAAGCGCAAGAATTATTCGAAAAAGACTTTAAAAATAGCCTAAAATATGGTATAATAAAAATAAGTGGGTATACCCCACCTATTTTTGTCACAGGCCTGAAATTATTTCATGCCAGCACATGTTCCTTAAAAAGGAGGTTTAATATGTCGAAAAAAGTAAATGTTCGCACTCGCAAGGACGCCCTGCGTCAATCACAAGAACGTGAACTTAAACTAGCTCGTAAAGGGTCTATCGATCAATTCGAAGATCACTTTGATCGTTCAGTCTTTTCAGTCCTTGAGGACGAAGATGGCATCGAGCTCGATCATAGCGAAAATTATGTTGAGAACTATACTGAAGACTACGGCAAAGACCATAACGAAAGTCATGGTAAAAAGCCTGAGGCAAGTCTCCCTAAAAATGAGCGCGTCTCATCTCAGTCTTCGACCGCACCCATCTACGTTCTAGATACTAATGTTCTCATCGGTTGTATTGATTTACTTTATGATCCTACCGACGAAGATTGGCATGAGCCCATCGATTTTCAACCAAATCTAGACCATGCCCATCTAGTGATTCCGGAAGTCGTTCTAAATGAATTAAATCACCTTAAAGGTGAAGCTTCCTATCGCGGTATGGTCGCTCGCACTGCAGTCAAGCGCCTAGAGCGCTTCTTCGCTAATTCCGGCCACACAATAAATGAGATTCTTGAGCTTAAAAAGCCAGTTCCAACTGATTTTTACGATCAAGTTATTTCTTTATTGCCGCTTCATCGCAGTTTCAGCAAAAATCTGCCTTACACGCCAGCAATAGAAGATCATGACGGCTGGATTGCAGTCACTGCACTCGCCGCCAAACTAATCAATGACGGCGCAAAGACTGATGGCACTGAAGATGTCGCTAATATCCTAAAGCAAAGTAGCCAAAAAAATACGGTTACTTTGCTAACTAACGACGTCAATCTTCGCGCTAAAGCTGAGTTGTACGGTGTCAGGACTTTAGGTTACAGTTTCATAGAACCGGCCCCATTCACTGGCCTACGAGAAGTTATTGTTCCATATGAGCTTTTTAGCCGTTTTGTTGGTTATGAAGGACAGTCCACCGGTATCTCACTCGACGAGTGGGAAGATTACATGCCTGATGAATTACCCTTAAAAGCCAACGAATATATCAGTATGGAACTTGGAGATGACGAAGATTTTCCAAATCTTTACTTCGACGATGGCGTCTCATTTAAGAACGTCGGTCGCTACAGCGCAGAAAATGGCCGCATCTATCCGCTCCGCTTTGCTCAATGCGAAGGTGTGGCACCCCAAAATGCCGGCATCGCCGCCTATTATGATGCGCTAAATGATGACCGGATTAAAGTTATTACCGTCACCGGCCCAGCCGGCACTGGTAAAACCTATTCGGCTATTATGCATGCGATAAAAAGTATGCAAGCTGGTCGCTATAGTCGCGCCGTCATCATCTCTTCCGCTTCAGCGAAAAATCCGCTCGGCGCCCTGCCAGGTGGGTTTGACCAAAAAATGGAACCTTTAGTTTCCGCCTGCAAGGATGCTATTCGCTCCTATTTGGCGAACACTCCAGAGTTTCGCCAAAAACGAAAGTTGCTCGGCAAATTTGGCGACACCAACATAACAAGCAGGGAAGACAGAGAAGAGCTAGGAGATAAGCGCCGTCGCGGCGATAATCGATACGAGAATAACCATAGTCATTATGATTATTCGCGCTACGAAGACGAATATGTGTCCGCTAATGATTTTCCTGCACCTCATTCCAAAAAGAAAAAGAAAACTTTTTATGAGATTCAGAAAAACGACACTAAAGTGTCTGAAGACAAGAAGCTTAGCTACTCAGAGCAACTCGATAAACAGGTAAACTATCTCTTTGACCGATATTTCACCAGTATGCCATACGAGCTGGCTCAAGGCCATTCATTCGACGATGCTATCATCATTTTAGATGAGTTTCAGCGTGTCCAAATCGATGAGGCTGATACGTTAATTACTAGGCCAGGACGTGGCTCCAAAATGATTATTTGTGGTGACGTTAATCAGATTCACAATAGCTCGCTGGAAAAACGTCTTAAAAACGGTTTGGCTTACGTCAAGCTGCTATTTGACGATGAAATCATCGCCGCGCACATTAACTTGACCGAGAGTTTGCGCAGCGACATCACGAGAATTATGACCAAAAATCGTGATAAGATACGTAAGCTCATGAATCAGTTATAGCTCCATAATTTAACCTCCCATCAAAGGCCCCGTCTTGGGGCCTTTTTTATATTTATCAGATCGTTTTATCATCTTTATCATCTTTTTCGGATGCTTTTACCGTCCTTAACGGTTTTTCTTGACATTTTTAATAATATGTGATAGAATATAGTCATAAAAGGTTAACCAACGCAGATGCACCTCTACCAAGAGGTGCATTTCCGTTTTATGCTATAATTAAATATATGAAACTAGTTGTTGGCCTCGGCAATCCAGGCAATCTCTACAATTTTACTCGCCACAATGTTGGTTTTTTGGCGCTTGATTTTTACGCTAAAGTTCGCAACATTAATTTTGAACCAGCCGAAAAATATGATGCAAAATTTTTTCGTATTAACGACACTTTTTTTATTAAGCCTCAAACTTTTTACAATGATGTCGGCAGTTCCATCGCGCGCTTTAAAAATTTTTACAAAATTAAACCCGAAGACATTTTAGTCATCTGCGATGATTTCAGCTTAAGCTTTGGTAAACTTCGTTTACGCGAAAAGGGTAGCGCTGGCGGTAACAATGGACTCAAATCCACTATCTCCAGTCTCGGCACCGAAACTTTTAAACGCCTTCGCATTGGCACGGGGAACGACGCTCTGCGCCAAAAAATTGGTGACACCGATTTTGTACTCGGCAAATTCACCGAGGCCGAACATCAGGCTCTACCAACTATTCTCCGCGACGTCATTGGCCAGATTGATCAATTCCTAGCATAGCAACCACCGATTGTTAAAGTCCCGCTTTACCACGCCGCGAATTTCTAACATCGTAATTGCAACATTAAATCGCGTCACATCAAAATCAGCCTCCTTTGTTTTTATTTGACTTAAGATCTCCTCCCCCGCTGTTAATCCAGCAGTTAAACACTCTAGCACTGCAGTTTCATCCGGTGTTGAGCCAAATAATTTTATTTTTTGTTTCCGTTGTTGGTGGATTGAACCCGTAAATAATATCCCTAGAATATCCTCCACGGCAGTCACCGCTGTCGCCCCTTTATTGAACAAACTATTACACCCCCGCGACATCTGCCTCGATAAATCTCCCGGGACCGCAAACAGTGGCACTCCTTGTTCTAGGGCATGCGAAGCCGTATTGAGCGAGCCAGACCTTAGGTCCGCCTCCACTACCACAACTGCATCCGCCAGCCCTGCAATCAGTCGATTTCGCTCCAAAAAGGCCGTTTTCGGGTAGTATTTTGCGCCTACCGCTAGCTCCGACATTACGCAACCATCTTGTATTAAAATCTGCTCAAACAAGCCCTGGTTTTCTGCTGGATAAATTCGGTCGATCGGCGTCCCGAGCAACGCTATCGTCCGCCCCTGCCCAGCCAATGCGCCACGGTGCGCCGCTGTATCAATCCCAGTCGCCAGACCTGACACTATAATTACCCCCATTTCAGCTAGTTCTTTCGCAATCTTGTAGGCCCAGGTCTCCCCATACGCCGTCATCTTACGCGCCCCTACTACTGCTACCGTCTTTGGCCGCCCTACTCCCTCTTTCGGGAAACGCGCACTCGGCGCACTTTCACCAACATATTCCGGTATCTTACCGTAATAATAAATCATTTCTGGCGGTCGTTTTAAGAACTCTAGCCTTGCCAAATATCTCGCCTCGCGAATCGTACTGTTTTTTATATCCATACCTAAAAATCCTTTCTGCTTATGGCTTTTTTCTGAAAATGTTTTATAATACTTGCATTATAAAATTTTAGAGACAAAAAGTGTTGACTTTTATTTTTCGATATGGTATAATAAGAACAGTTAGAGGTTATAAGTGAACATAAAAATGTCCCAGCCTCTATACCGTACCTAAATAAATCATAATTTCTACTACTATTGTAGCAGAAGTTGCGTGTTCTTAAAAGCTTTCAGCTTGTAAATTGTCTTTTATCTTTTACAAGTCATATAGTATTACCTCCACTATGAAAGCACCCCTTAAGAACATAGCAACCCCTATAACCGGCGGGCCCCAAGTTTGTGTGAGGTGGGTCACGCTCCGGGGTTCTCCCGGTGTCACTAATTAGAGAGATGCGTTATGGGGATTACAAAGAGCCTCTTATTGGGACTAGGTGATGCCCACCCTTACCTAGTTCCAATAAGAGGTTTTTTGTGCTACTATTTAATTATGTCAAAAAATCTTGTTATTGTAGAGAGCCCTGCTAAAGCTAAGACGATTGAAAAATATCTTGGCCACGATTTTAAAGTTATGTCTTCAGTGGGGCATATTCGTAAGGATACTAAAGTTGACGTGCATAATAATTTTGCCGTCACCTACGAAATTGACCCTGAGCACGCCCACATTGTTAAGGAATTGAAATCTGCTGCCAAAGTTGCCGACACCGTCTGGCTCGCCACCGATGAAGACCGCGAAGGTGAATCCATCTCCTGGCATTTAATTGAGGTATTAAAGCTACCAAAAGCCACCCATCGCATCACTTTTCACGAAATTACCGAACCAGCCCTAAAGGCGGCAATCAAATCTCCTCGCCAAGTCGATATGAATATGGTTAGCTCTCAGCAAGCTCGCCAAACCCTTGATATGTTAGTAGGTTACGACCTATCCGATATTGTCCGTAAAAAAGTACCGGGCGCTAAATCAGCTGGTCGCGTTCAATCCCCAGCTCTTCGCCTCATCGTCGAACGCGAAAAAGAAATTGAAAAATTCGACCTCAAATTCAGCTTTAAAATTTCTGGTAAATTCTCTAAAGACCAGGCTGATTTTGATGCTAATCTCGAAAAAATTACTCCTAAATCTCGTGAAGAGGTGTTGGCTATTTTTGAAGCCTTAAAAGGTAAGGCCTTCAAAGTCACAGCCATTGATCAATCTGAAGGTACTAAATCCAACCCCGTTCCATTTTCTACCGCCGCCCTACAAATTGAGGCCAACTCAAGATTAGGCTTTAGCTCACGCACTACAATGAATGCTGCTCAAGCACTTTATCAGGCCGGTCACATCACCTATCACCGTACAGACTCGCTCAATCTTTCCGAGCAAGCCTTGGGTATGATTGCAGGCTACATTGAACGTACTTATGGCAAAAAATATCTCCAAGTTCGCCATTTTAAAACTAAGTCTGCCGGCGCCCAAGAGGCCCATGAAGCTATTCGCCCAACTCACATCGAAGTTGAGTCCGCTGGCAAAAATAATTACGAGAAAAAACTCTATGAGCTCATCCGTAACCGCACTCTAGCTACCCAAATGGCTAACGCTAAGGTCGCCAAAACCACGATCACAATTACTCCAGCTGAAACCACCTATAACTTCATTGCTAAGGGCGAAATTATTGTATTTGACGGTTTTTTAAAGGTTTATGGCAATGCCAAAGACGTTAATCTACCACCACTCACTCAAGGTGACCTCGTCGATATGCGTGACGTCTCAGCCCGCCAAACTTTTGCCAAACCGCCAGCTCGCTACACTGAAGGTACTTTAGTTAAAAAACTTGAGGAGCTCGGCATCGGTCGTCCTTCCACTTACGCCTCCATCATGTCTGCCATCCAAATTCGTGGCTACGCTATTAAGGGCGAATCCGAAGGGGAAGAGCGCGCCGTCATGGCCTTAAATCTCCATGGCAAAGCTTCGCTTTCCGACCCAGACGCCGCCCCGAACTCCATCTCCGAAGCTACTATTACTGAAAAAACTGGTGCCACTAAGGGCAAATTACTTCCTACTCCAGTTGGTGAACTGGTGTCTGATTTCTTATCTGAAAATTTTGAACAAATCGTCGATTACGACTTTACCGCTGGCGTCGAAGAAAAACTTGACCAAATCGCCGAAGCTAAACTCACGAAATTAAAGATGCTACGTGACTTTTACGGTCCATTTTCTAAGGCTGTTGGTGATGGCGCCATGGCCAACCGTTATAATTCATCTACCGAGTTAGGCACCGACCCTAAAACTGGTAAAAAAATTTACGCCAAAATCGGTCGTAACGGCGGTTTTATTCAACTTGGCGAAAATGAAAAAGACTCTGGCGAAAAACCTCGCTTTGCCCCACTTCCAGCCGGCAAAACCGTTAAAAGTGTCAATCTTGAGCAAGCCCTTCAGCAGCTAGAATTACCAGCGCTGCCGCGTACTCTTGGTAATGCCAAAGACGGCGTAGCTATTACTGCCGCAAACGGTCCTTTTGGTCCATACCTCATCGCTGGCCCCTACAACATCTCTCTTGACAAGCGCGATCACGAACAAGATCCTTATCATATCACATTAGAAAAAGCTGAAGCGCTTTACCAGCAGAAAAAAGCCAGCATTATTGCCGATTGGGGTGAAATTAAAATTATTATTGGCCCGTTCGGTCCATACATCAAAGGTCCAGCCATCAAGCCTGCATCAGGGAAGGGTAGAGCACGCCCGAACAATGCCAAAATTCCAAAAGACGTTGATCCAAAACAGCTCACTCTCGAACAGGCAAAAGCATTGCTCGAACAAAAACCAACTAGCGCTACCGCCAAAACTAAAGCTAGTGCAAAAACTAAAGCTAGCGCAAGATCCAACGCTAAAGCTAGTGCGAAAACTAAAGCAAAAGCCACCACTAAAGCTAATGGCCCTAAAACTCGCCACCCCAAACACACTAAAACTAAAGCCACAAAAACCACTCTTTAACATCAAAAACTCGCAAATTATTTCATATTAGAAAATAATACTGCTTATGTAAAATTTTTATATAACTTTTTTGCCTAAATGTAAAAAAATGTGGTAAAATAATACCAGAAGTTCAAAAAAATCATCCCCACATGACCTATTTGATATTAGTATAAAAATATGTTAATATACATAAAATGATTTAGCAAAATAGGGGTGGATTAAAGGAGTTAATCAGTGGATCAGAATGCGGAAGTCATCGCTAAGGCGATTAGCGGTAGCTTAAAAATTATTGAACAGGATCGCGAACGAGAAATTATTTCACGTCGTTTTGGGCTTTCCGGCAACAAGGAAACGCTCGAGCAGATTGGTGATATGCTATCCATCACTCGCGAGCGCGTGCGCCAACTCGAAAAAGCCATTCTGATTCGCTTACGCATTCTAGCTGAAGATGGCAACATTCCCGAACTCGCTCAAGCTGAAAAAATCATCATCCGCAATCTTACCGAAATGGGTCGCATCGCCCGCGTTTCCGACCTTGCTGAAAAGATCTTCAGTCAATCCGTTACTGAAAAACAACGTCAATCCCTTGCTTTTATTGGCGAAATTTCCGCCAGCCTCACCGTAGTTGAAGAAAGCGAAAAATACTTCAATGCCATCGGTATTGCCGATTACGGCAGCGAAAAGGAGATCAAAGCTAAAGTTGATGAAATCGTTGCACTTATCAAGAAAAATAAAGCTCCAACTTCACTCGACGAGCTTGACAATAATCTAAATTATGAACATCCTAGTCACATTAAAGCTATTGCGTCAATCTCTAAATTACTTGCCACGCTTAATGATCTCTGGGGTCTCGCTAAATGGCCAACTGTTAACCCAAAAAACATTCGCGATAAAATCTATGTCGTACTAGAAGAGAAGAGGGAACCGATGCATTTTGAGGAGATCGCCGAAGCTATCAAAGGCTCCGATTTTCGTCGCAAAAATGTTACCATCCAGGCCATACATAACGAGCTCATCAAAGATCCTCGTTTCGTCCTTATCGGTCGCGGCATTTATGCCCTCGATTCTTGGGGCTACAAGAAGGGAACCGTCTCCGAAACTATTTCCGACGTCCTAAAACAAGCTAAGAAGCCACTTTCTCGCGAGCAAATCGTCAAACGTGTACTTGCCCTCCGTAAGGTCAAAGAAACCACTATTTTACTTAACCTTCAAAACAAAAAGCTCTTCAAAAAGGTAGATAAGAATTCCTATACAATAGCGGAATAAAATGCTAAAATAGTAGCATATGTTAGGCCATATTATTCAATTTTTACTGATGCCATTTTTTTGGATTCCTGCCATTGGCATCCTAAGTTTTTTAACTTATCGTAATTATAAAAAAATCAATCGACTAAAAGTCTTAAATGTTGACTCCGTCCTTTTAATGCTTGAAATTCCGCGCACAAATGACAAAAAAGAGTTAGCTGCTGAACAAATGTTCGCCTCTCTACATGGTATTTTAAGAGACGCCAACGAGCTCAAAAACTCCGGTGGAGTTCAGGAACACCTCTCATTTGAAATCGTTTCAACTGGTGGACAAATTCGTTTCTACGTTTGGACCCCTAAGGTCCTCCAAAGTTTTGTCGAGGGCCAAATCTACGCTCAATACCCCTCAGTCCAAATTCACCTCGTAGAAGAAGATTACATTCCTCGTAGTCGCGACTCACATTCCGTCATTTACACTTCAGAATTAGGCTTAACCACTAACGAGGCTCTCCCTATTAAAACCTTTGACACATTCGAGGTTGACCCACTGGCCGGCATTACTGGTACTCTTGCCAAACTTGGCACCGAAGAGAAAGAGGAACTCTGGATCCAGGTTCTAGCTCGTCCAGTGCCAGACTCTTGGCATAAAACCACCGATCAATGGATAAAATATATTAAGTCTGGTGCCAAAAGCTTCAAAATCTTCGGTCTCGATTGGGCTTGGCTCATTCAAGCCATCCAAGCTCTTTGGACCCCACCAGCTGGCGGCACTACTACTGAGACTAAAGTTGAGCTTTCCGAACGCGCAAAAACCCAAGTTGCTGCCGCTGAAGAAAAGGCCACCAAACTCGGATATCAGGTTAAAATTCGCCTCGCCTATCTTGGCCAGAACGAAATTAACGCTAAATTGAATATGCAAGCTATCGTTGGTACATTTAAACAATTTAACTCGACTAACTTAAACGGCTTTAAACAACTCGGTGGGAGCTTCAATAAAGACGACCTCGAAGCTTATCGCTTACGCCAATTCACTGACAATGGCTTTATTCTTAATATCTCAGAGCTAGCCTCAGTCTACCATTTGCCACATACCTCGGTTGAAACCCCAAACATCGTCTGGGCGACTTCTAAAACCGCTGAACCGCCAGCTAAGCTCCCAGTTATCACCGGACGAGCCGCCGAAGATGAAAACATTTCCGCCTTTGGTCTTACCAACTTCCGTGGCATCAACCACCAGTTTGGTATGTTGCGTCGCGACCGCTCACGTCACGTTTACGTCATTGGTCAAACCGGTGCCGGTAAATCTGGTCTACTTGAGCTCTTTGCTCTTTCCGACACTTTTTATAACCAAGGTTACTGTATTATCGACCCACATGGCGACTTTGCGATCGACAATCTCCGTTTTGTGCCAGAAAATCGCATCGACGATGTTGTTTACTTCAACCCAGCTGACACCCAGTACCCAGTCGCCTTTAACCCGCTCGAGCTCTCAGATCCATCTCGAAAACCAAACGTTTGTTCTGAGGTCATTGGCGTACTTAAGCGTATGTTTGGTGACTCTTGGGGTCCTCGACTCGAGCACATCTTGCGTTACACCCTGCTCGCTCTCCTAGACCGTCCGGAGACCACTCTACTTGACATCTCTCGACTCCTGACTGATAAAGATTTTCGCAAGGAAACTCTTGACTATTGTACTGACGTCACTGTCCTTCAGTTCTGGAAGCAAGAATTCGGTCAATGGAACGATAAACAAGTTAATGAATCTATAGCCCCTGTTCTAAATAAAGTTGGTGCCTTCACTGCAAATCCAATTATTCGCAACATCATCGGCCAGCCTCGCTCCAGTTTTAACGTCCGTAAAATTATGGATGAGGGAAAGATCCTTGTGGTTAACCTTTCAAAAGGCCTTATCGGCGAAGATAATGCCGGCATTCTTGGCGCCTTTCTCGTCACAAAAATTCAGCTTGCCGCTATGAGTCGCTCCGACATCCCTGATATCTCACAACGCCGTCCTTTCTATCTCTATGTTGATGAGTTCCAGAACTTCGCTACCGACTCCTTCGCCGTCATTCTCTCTGAGGCCCGCAAATATGGCTTAAACCTTACTGTTGCCAACCAATATATCGCTCAGATGACTGAATCTGTTCGCGATGCCGTGTTTGGTAACGTCGGTACAACCATCTCTTTCCGTGTCTCTGCTGATGACGCACCTCTGTTATCAAAGCAATTTGAGCCAACTTTTGAAGCCCAAGATTTACTCCAAATGAATAATCGGCATTTTGTTATCTCAATGATCATTAACGGAGAAAAAGCCCCTGCTTTCTCTGCCACTACCCTCAATATTCCTAAAACTCCGCAAGATAACTTCGACAGCATCGTCCGCAGTTCTCGTGAAAAATACTCTAGAAATCGTGCAGAAGTTGAGACTGAAATCCGCCAGACCATTGAGCAAAGTGAAAAATACAAGAAAAATTTATCCGATTCTGGTCGTCAACCAGCCGACGAGAAAAAGGGAACTAACTGGGGCAGTAACTACGGGAATGGCTACATTAACCGAAACTACGCTAATGGTCCTAAACCAAGTTTTATTACCCCTGCTGAGCCCACCAAAACTCCCGCATTAAACGCTACCACCTCTGTTAATTCTCCTAAAAATAACTCTAAATCCGCGATCATCAACTCACCGGAAGCGCTCAAAAAAGCTAAAATCAGTCCCAATTTCGCCTCTAACGAACAGAGGTCAAATGACCTAAAAAATCTTAAACAGCTTATCAACGCATCAGAAAAATTGCCCCTTAGTACATCAGAAAAACCTACTACGTCAGAAGTATCTAACGCAGCGGAAGTATCTAACGCATCAGAATTATCTATCGCGTCAGAAAAATCTAACGCGCCAGAAAAATCCATTAAAGCCGCAGCAGGAAACGAAAAAGGGAAGGAAACTGTTAAAAAAACAGAGGTAAAAACGTCAACTACCCCTAATTCCCTCCAGAAATTCCCTAAAAATTTCCCTAAAAAGGGCGAAAATCGCTCTCGGCAACACAATAATAAGCGCAATAGACCCAATCTGAATGCCTCTGCAAGGCCACAGGACCCTCTAAAAAGCGTTTCTTCGTCGCATCCAGTCAACTTCGCCTCCGACTTACATGATGGCCGTCCAGGCGTCTCTACGAGCCAAACAATCGCTCCAGGCGCGCATCAAGAATCATTGCGCCAAAATCTCCACGAACACAAGGCTTCAGACACAGATTCAGGATTTCTTTCGATCCATCACTAGAAGAACTAGCGGTTAGCAGCATAGCGACCGCTTTTTCTAGTTTTACCAAGTTTTAGTCCAAAATAGCCTATATTCCAAACGGTTAGTTAATCGTCTTTTCAAAATATTTCCAATGTCGCACAATACCTATTTTACGACAAGACACTAGGTAGCCGGCAGACGAATCAACATATATACTAAGAAGCCTCTTTAAAAGGCCCCGAGCGGGAATTACATCATTAAAAGACCTAAGATACCATCATAACAGATATGGTTTGGCTAGGCAGTCCAAAGCGCTAGATCCAAAAAACACTATTGCAACAGCTACGGTTCGATCAAATAGATCTAAAATACCGCCACAACAGATACGGCTTATTCAGATTAACTTAAAATTTGTCGAGCTCTTCCGAGCAATTCTGGACCCTCGGAGAAGAGCTTTTCTGATGCCACCCCTGTTAGCCGCCTTGACTTTTGTGAAAATTCCTTGTGAAATCCCTTTTTTATGCTAAATTTCACAAAAAATCCTCAAAATTTAACAATTCCCGCTTCCCCTTCTCTTCTCTGTTATTTCTCCTTTTATCCCTATAAAATCGCCAGTTTACCGTTCTTCCATTCTCTCGAAAAAATCCCTTAATTCCCTCTCTCCGAACAAAAACCGAACAAAAATGACCGCCTCCACCAGCAGTCATTCTCGCCCCTTTATTATCCCCCTGTTAATTCCCCTCGGTAATTACCCCTCTATTACAGCTTTTTCTTCCTTAATTCCCTCGTAAAGAATTTCACTCGGTCATTTAGTTCAATCACTAGTCTTTTCTCGAGGTTAAATGCAATACCACCAGTCTCACCCGCCACCAACTCAGCTACTGCCATTTTCTCTTTTTGCACAGAATCAACCTGTACTTCCCCGATTAGCTCTTTATTGCGATAAACTCTACCAAACACCTCTAGCTCTTCGCCAGTCGTTGCCACAACCTTAGCCGCCACTCTACCAGTCAAGACTTCGCCACCAGCAATAATTGCAGTACGCTCAGTCCTAAAGACCCCCTTAATTTTCATTTCACCGACTTCTTCCTCAATCACCTCCGCGTCAAGCAACTCTTCCATTGCACTCTTAGCATCATCAATCAATTCGTAAATCACTCTGTAGTTTCGCACAGCTACGCCATCTCTTGCGGCCATTTTTGCAATGTTCGTCGGCACCGCCACGTTAAAACCGTAGACCACCGTATTATCGCCCGCCGCCATATAGATATCGTTTTCTGTAATGTCACCCACTCCAGTCGAAACGATGTTTAAATTCACCTCTCCGTGCGTGTCAATCATTTTCAATGAGTCCACCACTGAGGTCACTGAGCCTAGCACGTCACCTTTTACAATCACGTTAAAGACCTTTGAATTGTCCGCCACGTTCATCATACGCAGTAAATCGCTTGAAGTCACATTTGAGCTAGCCAACGCATCTGAGTTACCCTGTGCATTAAGTAGAGCCTGTTTTCTTGCCGTTTTTTCATCTGCGACTTCAATAAATTGATCACCAAAATTTGGCAGTTCTTTAAAACCAGTAACCGTCACTGGAGTCGAAGGTGTCGCCTTACCCTTTGGTCGCCCCTTAAAATCTAGCATTGTACGAATCTTACCATAAGCCGAACCAGCCACGATAAACTCACCAGTCTTCAGCTCGCCACCAGTCACTAATAAGTTCACTACCGATCCCTTACCGACTTCCATGTGTGACTCAATCACCAGGCCTTCTGCCGGAATATCGACATCTGCCTTCAGTTCCTCAATATCCGCCGTCAAAAGGATTAAATCCAATAATTTCTCAATATTATCACCTCGTTTTGCTGAAATTGGTACCATCGTAATGTCACCACCCCACTCTTCTGGCTGCAATCCATGCTGCGAAAGGTCCGCCATGGTGCGCGCCACATCTGCCCCCTCACGGTCGATTTTATTAATCGCCACGATAATTTTTGCGTTCGCACTTTGAGCGAATTTAATCGCTTCCACCGTCTGTGGCTTCACACCATCATCTGCCGCCACCACTAGCACCACGATATCAGTCAAAATCGCCGAATGCTGACGAATGGCCGCAAATGCCTCGTGCCCAGGCGTATCCAGAAAAGTAATTTTTCGCCCCTCATGCTCGAGTTGATACGCCGAAATATGCTGCGTAATTCCTCCAGCTTCGCCTTCCACCGTCTTTTTATGCAACAAGGTGTCAAGCAGGGTTGTCTTACCGTGATCCACGTGCCCCATCACCGCTACTACCGGCGGTCGCACCACTGCGTTCTCCGACAATTCATGACGAATGTTCGAGGTCTTCGTTGCCGTATTTTTTCGTTCAATTCGCACCCCTTTAATTCCTAACTCGTCAATCATCAAAGTCGCCGTATCAAAATCAATGCGCTGGTTAATTGTCGCAACAATTCCCTGCTTAAATAGTTCTCCAATTAGCGCCGTCACAGAAAGTCCCAGCTCATTTGCAAGCTCATCTACCGTAATCGCACCCGCAATTTGAATCACCTTCTCTTGATCCATTTTTCTCCTTTCTGTTTTTCCACGAAAAATAATCTAAAATTTATAGATATTTTATCACATTTTTGGCTTTTCTAAAACCCCTAGCCTCTCAGTGCCAACGGTCCCTCTCAACCTCTCAGCGCCAATAGTCCTAGCCTCTCAGTGTCAACAACCCTAGCCTCTCGGCGCCTCGCCTTCCGGCTCAGACAGTAGCTTCTTTGACTTAATTTCGTAACGCAGCCCATTCACTGGCGAAATATAATAATCCTCGTTAATCAAATTAATAAACATCGAAAGGTCCTTGTCGTCCTGAATAATAATCGAATTGTTTTCGTCCGACATCAACTCAAGCTGCATCTCGTCACAATACTCAATCACCTGCTTCTGGGTCATTGCTGCTGGAATATCCATCTCCTGAATCTTTTTCACCAGCGGTTTCTTATCTTGCAGTAGATCATTTAAAGTCAACCCTTCATCCAGTGTCAACTTATATTTATCCATAATTTCTTTTGCCTTTGCGTCTGCAATCATTTGCGTCTTATAGTCATACTGGAAGAGATTTTCGAACTTCGATTGATTAAAAATCACCACATTCCCGTCCACAATCGCCACCTGGTTATCTTCCGGCATTTTTATCGCAATTTCGGCGGCAAACGGCTCAAAACTCTCCCCGTTCAGTTCCCAGCTCGTAGCACCTTTCAGAGCCGATGAGCCTGCCATTCCCTTGGCGATATAAAAAACTTTATTCCCTTCATCGCCACCAAGATATGAGAATTTCGCGATAATTCCCTTAATCTTCTTAAATTCTGAGCCCGAACCACCGTCATTAAAGTATGCAATATCTTTATATTCCTTCTCAATCAAGCTCACCAATGATTCCGCCCGCACTACATTCGCCAAATCCGTACGATAGATAACGTGCGACTCTCCGTCACTTTTTTCATACTCACGCTGCTCGAGCCCCTTATCCGCCTCTTTAATTACGTATGAAGTCGCCTCCATCATAAACATTGCCTTCACCGATGCCGTCAACTTATCCGAATAACGCACCTTAAATGGCGTATAGTTTTTATTGAACAAAAACAATTCACAGCTGATGTTATTTTTATATTCTTCAATCTGGTTTGCCCATTGGAATACATCAAAATCGGTTTTTCTTTGAATTTCTGAATTTGTGATTTCGGTCATTTTACCTCCTTATTTCCCACTTTAATTTTACATCTGTTCCGCGTATGAGTCATGCACTAAATTTTTCGTATCTTGACCCAGTTTCTCAAATAGCTCTACCAGCTCTTTTCTCACTGCTTCCACTTTGTCCCCCTCTTCTAGCTCCGCCTCAAACTTCGCGTAGTATCCGGCGATGCCATCCACCTTATCTAAAAACAGCGTTCTTCCCTTTTCGAAAGCTAATTCTTGCCGACGACTCGACACTTCGTTTTGAATTTCAAACCCTAGTTGTAAAATCATATTTGCCGCTTCTTGATAATCCCGAATTATCGTTGTTTCAACAATATCAATTCCTGAATCTTCAATGTGTCGCCTTAGTTGCAGCTCATATTTCGCCGGACGGTCCACTGCGTGCATCTCTGTTTTTAGCACTAGCCGCGGAAAAGAACTTTTTTTGCGATAATTTCGCGGTACATACACGCGCTCGTGTAGCCAATACATCGGCAAAAAATCTTTATCCATTTCGGTTACTTTGCGTTCAAATTCATCCCGATTCTTCAGCTTCACTTTTATGATTACTTTTTTCATGCCTCCTCCTTTACCAGGATTTCCCTTATACTTAAATCTAAATAAGTCTGCTTTTTTCGCGCCTTATTTGCCCATTCATCTGCTTTTTCGTTCATTTCCGTCCCTACATGTCCTCGCACCCAGATCAACTTCACTTTTTCGCCGTCCTTATAAGCCTCGTACATTTTCTTGACAAGCTCCAGATTTTTAATCGGACCAGTTTTCTTCTTCCAGTCATTTTTTGCCCAAGTCGGCGCCCATTTCGTCAGCACATTGATCCAAAACTCTGAATCCGAATGGATTTCCACCCCATCTAAAAATTCGGTCATCGCTGCTAAAATCGCCTCCCCCTCCATCACGATATTAGTCGTTAGCTCCGACCGCCCTAAGATTAGCGGTTCTCCCGTCGCTGCATCAATTACCGCAAACCCCCCCGGCCCAGGATTTGGTGAGGCCGAACCATCCGTAAAGACTATTTTCATAGTTTTAATTATAACATACTAAAATATAGCTAAAAAGAGTAGGTGGTCTTAGCGAGCGATACAACGTACAGAGAAACCATAGTTCTTACTGCTGAAGTTCGCAGGGTAGACATACGAGGTATTTAGGAGCAAATGGTAGGCGTTGCTGCTCGAGTTCACCGTAGAGGACCAATAGTAGCCGCTTGAGCCCTGATAGCCGCGCGAGCTACTGTGCACGCGACCGGAAAAAGTGAAGTCTGCATTAGCCGTTAAATCAGAAATGGAGCTATATCTATTATTGAGTGCTTCAAATTCACCACCATTTCCACTAGTTGGTAACCTCCAGCCTTTTGAACAGATAGAGACAGTGGCGTTTTGGCCTTGAGTAGACATGGACTGGGTACCGGTGCCAGCGGTAGCGGTATACCAAGTATAGAGGCCGCCGTCTGAGTCTACATAGGCGTTTGAGGTGTTATTGGAACTAAAGCCGTTGATCGAGGAAGCCGGAATAGTGTAGTTAGTCGTGACGTCGGAGTCAGTTGAGGTGAGGGTTTTATTGATAATTCTAAGATTCTGCGTCATCCAGCATTTGCCATCTTTTAGCTTAGCTACGGTGTAAGTATTACCGTCACGAATATCTCTTAGAGTTGCAGTTTGATGTTCTTTTGCATTGGCACAAATCTCTGGCGTCATATCCTGCATATTGGCAATATTATCAAAAGTAAGCTTGTCGTCAGCGATACAGCGCACGGAAAAACCACTATATTTTCCATCAGCATGGACTGGATTAACGTCTCCTGAATTTTGTAGCCCCATATAGTAGGCACCATTATTAGAGACTGTAGTAGAGGACCAATAGTAGCCAATTAAGCCTTGCTGGCCACGCATACTATTGTACACACCACCAGCAAGAGTAAAGTTTGCTGGATCAGAATTTATCATTGATCCGTATGATGGATAATTAGCAGAAAGAATCTTGAATTCACCGTTATTACCACCAGTTGGCAACCTCCAGCCTTTTGGACAAATGGAAGCCGGAGCGTTCTGGCCCTGGACAGCAATTGCGGTGGTACCAGTACCAGCGGTAGCAGCATGCCAGGTGTAGAAACCGCCATCTGAGTCTACGTAGGCGTTTGAAGTGTCGTAAGAGCTGAAGCCGTTGATCGAGGAGGCTGGGATAGTATAGTTAGCGGTAACATTGGAGTCAGCCGGAGTAATAGTCTTTCCGGCGATACGGAGGTTCTGGGTCATCCAGCATTTGCCATCAGCGAGTTTTGAGACGGTGTAAGTGTTATTGTCCCTAGTATCGGTGAGAGTGACAGTTGGAACGTAGTTTGGGTCTCCGTGGCGGGAGCCGTCAGTGTCGAGCTGAGTAGCATTTCTATTTGGAGTAGTGTTAGCCCTACAGATATTTGGGTTCATCTGTTGCATGTTAGAAATCGTGTAGATGCCCTTAGGTTTTAGCTTCCATTTAGCAGTAAGCGTTATTTCGTCTGCATTGGTAGGGTTAATGTCTACATTAGCGTTATCACTATAAGTAACCGCCGAAGTAGTAGGATTGTTCGTTGTAGCAATCCAACCCATAAACTCATAATCGGTGCGGGTTGGGGTGAAATCAGCGAGGTTGACTTTTGTACCATAGGATAGTTGTCTGTCGGTGTAGACTGCACCTGGTTTGCCGGTACCCTGATCTAGGTTGAATTTTAGAGTGTATTGTAAGCATTCTGGTTTTACATTCACGGTATAGACTAGGTCGTTAGTGTAGGTACCAGATGGAATAGTATCATCAGTCTTAACAGCATAGGTAAGATTGAGGTTTTCTGGAGTAGTAGTGGAAGCGGTAGCTGAGGTGGTGTTGTAGATGGTAGCTGGGGATTGGTCTTTGGTTGGGACTGGTAGATAATTATTGTTATCTAAGGTGTAACCCCAAGAATTATCGGTTAGGTTTCCGGTGGTTGCAATTGAAGCAATAGTTTTAGTTAAAGTATCCGTTCCTTGTCTTTCGAGGTTATTGTGAGATTTATTAGTGGAGAGAGTGATAGTGGCACCTTTTTTACAGGAGTTAGTGATTTTTAGGGCTGTGGTTTTAGAATAGATTTTTTGGGTTGGAGTTGGAGTAATGTTAATAGTGACATTATCTTCTGTGGCGAGAGAAATAGTGCCAGCTGGAGTGGAGACTTTAGCAGTATTTTCGGTTTCAGCATTAGAAGAGACGATGGGAGAAAAGAGCGAAAAAGCCACAAAACCCAGTATTAGCATAGAGGCAAAAAGACCCAAGCCGCCTAGTGTTTTATAAAAACTTTTTATCTCCAACACTCGACATTTGTGTTTACTCATCACCCCAATATCCTTTTTATTTAAAAATAACAGCCTTATTCTAGCTGTTATTATATAACTACGTCTAAAAAAGCACAAGTGGAATAAATTATTCTGCGTATTCTGCCGCACCGGAATTCACCATCGCTGCCGCCACCTTTGAATTATTCGAATTTGCAATCGAAGTCAATCTTGCTCTCTCGACCGCCAAGTCGCTCTTTTTTGCTTCAAGATCATCGATCTGTGTCGAAAGACCCGACAATTTATAGTCAAAGTTTGTTGCTTTTGCACTTTGATCCACATAAATTAGGCCTAAATTTAAAAGTAGCGTGAAAAATACCGCCACTAAAGCCATACTACCTAGTTTTTTACTACCTGAAAATTTAATTGTATTGCGATTGCGTGAAAAACCCGTCGAAAAAGCTCCGAAGTTTTCACCCATTCCAAATTCTCTTGTCGCATTACCACGCCACTCTTTTACGTCAGCCCTGCGCCTTGCCGTATAAGTTCCGTTTCGCATTTTTCCTCGCTTAAATGTTTATGTTTCTTTTTATTTTTAAAATATCAAAATTCGAGCCACCAGTGTTTCAATTTCAGTCTTAGATCTGAGGTATATCTTAAAGCCGCACCACCGCATCGCTTTAAGATACCCTCAGGAAGGTCATATTTTTTTTAAAACACTCTGGTTAACTCACAACCAAAATCGAGTCTTCTCCGTTTAGCGAATCTGACCCGCCAGCTTTTGGGATTTTTAGCTCGCCTCATTAAGGTTACCCTAAAATCCCAAAAGTAAAAGTAGATTCACTATCTAAAGTTGACTTTAATTTGTTCAGCTCGTGAATTGCTTTTTACAATGATTTGCTTTGGCATATTTGCCTCCTTTATGTTTTGTTTTTATTTTTATCAATCTAGTTCTAGCCAGCTTCACTCCGGTCGCAAAAGTTTCAATTAGTTTCCTAATTGATTTTTCTTGCTACTCGAAGTTTCGCACTTCTAGCTCTAGAGTTGATAGCTAACTCCAGTTTCTCCGCCATAATTGGACTTTTTGTCACTAGTTCAAATTCCGATTCTAAGCCCAAGGTCGAATGCTCTTTAAAATACTTTTTCACTAGCCTATCTTCTAAGCTATGAAAAGTAATAATCGCTACTCGTCCGTTTTTATTCAGTAATTTCGGTAGGTTCGGTAAAGTCCGTTCGATAATCGAAAGCTCGTCGTTTACAGCAATTCTAATCGCTTGAAACACCTGTGTTGCCGGATGTTTACCGTGCCACTTCGTTCCCTTCGCTTTCGAGATATACTTCCCAAAAGCAATCGCATTAGCCAGTTCTAAAGTATCTCGCCAAGGTCGCCCCTCGACAATCTCTCTAGCATGCTTCTGTGCTAAGCCTGCGCCTTCTTCGCCGTATTCCATTAAGATTTTTACTATTTCCCTCGGGTGCCATTTATTCACAATGTCTGATGCCGTCATTTTTTGTGACTCATCCATGCGCATATCTAGTGGTCCCGTTTTTGAGAACGAAAAACCTCGCTCAGAATTATCTAACTGCGGAGATGAAACCCCAAAATCCGCAAGTATCATATCAAAAGTCTTTCCACACTCGATTAAGGATTGCGTAGCACTATAAAAATCATCTTTTATTATCTCAACTTCACCATTCAGGTTCTTCGTGAGATATGAGATCGCATTCTCGTCTCGATCGACGAGCGTTGCGCCTTTATAATTCTGCGTAACCGCCAAAATCTTACTTGCATGTCCCGCGTATCCGGCAGTCAGATCTAAATAGGTCTCACCTTTTTTCGGATTCAGGTTTGCAATTACTTCTTGACACAATACTGGTATATGGAGTTCTTCCATAACCTATATTATACCATATAGATTATTATTTTCGTTTGAGCCCGGTCAACTAGAAACTTTAGCATTTTTGTTTTTGTAAAATGTTTGTTTAAGTTCTATACAATAAGTACCATAATTTGCCCGCTTACGCTAAACATATCATTATAGTAGTTGAGAGATTATTGTGTAGGTTGTTTTTGAGTTAATTGGGAGGTTTTGTTTAAGAAGAACTAAGGTTTTTGATGACGTGTATCCTCAAGACACGTGCCAAAACTCCTAGTTGACCGACCTCAAACATTTTTAATGTACAGAAAAAGAACCGCCGCTTTACTGTTTCTTTTTCGTCAGACGAATTACTTCGTAGTTGAACTCGTTTTGTATCTTTGTCGTCTGATCTTTCATCTTTTGTTCTTTTTATTTGTGGTTTTTATTTCTTGCTTTCCACTGACTTAAGTATAACCAATTTAAATTGCTAATGCAAGTACTTTTTCTACCTTTTCTTCACAGATTTTTCAGAGTTTTCCACAAGCTCATCTGTTCCTGTGGATAACTAGTTTTTACTGCCCCTTATAATACGCTCTGCCTACAATTCTCACGTCGACATAAACCGCTTTTTTCTGCTGTTTCGACAAATGCTTAATCATTCTTACTGCATCTTCTGCCGACTCTGCCGTATTTCGATCCACATGTATCTTAAAAAATGGCTCAACCCCCTCTAGAAAAATATCTATTTCCCTAGCCGTATTCGCCGGCACAATCGCCTTTGAGACTCGATACCCTAAGTTCAAAAAATCTTCTTCCAGCATCCCAACTGTCGTTTTTATCTTATCGGTAATATAGCCTGCCCCAGCCGCATCTACAATTTCCACTTTTGGCTGGTATTTTTTCTCATTTTGATTCGATAGCTCACTCTTCTTTCGCTCAACTACTGCGTTCATTGCCAGCCCAGCCACCACCACAATCACCAACGTCAGCCCCGCAAAAAACATCATAATCGAGATTTTCTTGCGTTTTTCTTCCTTTCGTCTCGACTCCATCCGTTCTGATTCCGAAACCGCACGCTCGCGCTCAGAAACAATCGTCTGCCCAATTTTCATATTTCTATTTTAGCATAAGCTCTATGACTTATTGGCACCAATTTCCACTAAGATATCCGCCAACCTCTCCGCCGCATCCGTTTTTGATTCCTCGTGCAACTTTTTCGCGAGTTCGGCTCGTTTTACCTCATCTTTTACTAAAGTTCTTGCTGCCTCTAGTAGTAGCTCCGGTTTCTGTTCCATTTCGTTATCTGGCACCACTAAGACCGCGCCGAGTTCTTCTAGCCGATCTGCATTTTTTGATTGATGCGCACCAGGTAGTTTCTCGAACGGCACTAAAATCACCGCCTTAGCCAATGTCGCCAACTCCGCAATCGTTGTCGCCCCCGCTCTTGAAATCACTACGTCTGCCGCACCCAACAATTCATGCATACTTGGCGAAAATTTCCATAGTCTAAAGTTCGACTTTAGCTTCGCCTTGTCCCATTCCTCGTATTTTTTTAGTTCAAGCATTTTTTCATAGTGCTTACGCCCCGCCACCAGCCCTACGCTCGCCACCTCTAAAAGTTCCGGCAAAATCTCTTTCACCGCAAGGTTAATATGCTCTGCTCCTTGCGAACCACCCGTAATCATCACTAACGGCCGCTCCGGGTCAAACCCTGTCGCACGCTTCAGCTGCTTTTGTGTCGTACTTGAAACTTTCTTATATTCATTTGCCACTGGAATCCCCACTAAGACCCAATTTTCTCGCCCCTTAATTCCTTCGTCAAAAGCGCTCCCCATCGCCACCACTTTTGCCTTTTTCATCAACATACGATTTGCTAAACCCGCTACTGCATCCGACTCATGAATCACATACGGAATCTTTAAAAGCTGCGCCACCTTCCCCACTGGCAGCCCCACAAACCCTCCTTTTAGAAAAATCACATCTGGTCGATTTTGCTTTGGCAGCAACCTAAAGAACGCTTGCAAAAGCCCTCGGATAAAACCTAAGAAACCCACCAAATTTCCAATCGTCACATCTTTCAAAGTTTTCGCATTATTGTCAAAATAATCCCGTAGCTTTAAGTTAGCATAACGGTGAAACTTCCCAGCTGCGATTCGTCGTACCTTGATGTAAGGGTTTTTCGCTGAGCCCAATTTATCTTCATCCCCCCAATGCACTCCGATCTCTGTTGTGATTTTCACAACATTCTTATAATAGCGTTTATCCGTCCAAAACTCGATTTTTGTCCTTGGTCGATTCTCTAAAATTTTGCGCACCACTGCTACTGCCGGCGTGATATGCCCACCTGACCCACCGCCGACGACTAGAATTTTCATCTTCTCCTCCTATTATTAAATTGTCTATACTCAATCGTTTGCGCTCCGTTATTTCTAGCTGGCCCCGATACTACTGGCATTCTTTCATCGTCTGCCACTCTTTGTCTTGCCGTGTATTGCGATAACTGATAGATCAATCCTAGCGCCGCCCCAACTGCCATCATGCTAGTTCCACCATAAGATAATAACGGCAAAGTAATTCCCGTTAGCGGAATGATATTTGTCATCGCCGCCACATTCACCACTACATGCGTCATTATCCAAGCAAACACTCCCACAGCAATCAAACTATTCTGATAATCCACAGAATAATCTGCCACCCTTAAAACTCGTAGTAGTAGCCACGCAAATCCCATTAAAATTAGGCATAGATTCAAGAAGCCAAAAGTTTCACCCATAATCGCAAACACCGAGTCGTTAATCGATTCCGGCAAATAGCCTGTCGCCTGCACCGAATTACCAATCCCCACCCCTAGTAGTCCGCCCGAACCAATCGCAATCAAGGCGTTTTCGATGTGGTAAGACTTTGCGTCCGCTTTCTCTTTTTTCTCACCCGTTTCACTCGTCTTCCCGCCAAAATAAGTCGTCACCCTCTCTCGTCGGTGTGGCGAGGTCATAATCGCACCCACCCCAAGTATCACTGCAGCAGCCATCACTAACATAAAACTTCTCAACGGCACACCTGACTGCAGCAACATGAATAGCGCAATCACCGCAATCGGTATCCCTGAGCCCATATCTTTTTGCGCTACCACAATAAAAAACAGCGATAATCCCAGTGAGCCTAGAAATCGCACCAAAAATTCTTTACTATGTAAAATGTTCTTTCCTTTTTCGTTATATTTTCCAAATAGAGTTGCAAGATATAAAATCATCGCAAACTTCACAAATTCAGCCGGTTGAATCGATAGCCCTCCTACCGCAATCCAGCGACATGCCCCTAGTTCACATTTAGCTAGCGGTAATTTCACTACCTGCGAAATCGCCAGCAGGAGACAGGCCGACAGTGCTATAGCCAAGGCCACCTCAGAAGCTTTTTCAATTTTCTTATAATTAAGCACTTTTGCAAACACAAAAAACATCGCCAACGCCGACCCTACCGAAATCAGCTGACGTAAAAAGAAAAAATTATTCGAGTACTGCGTTTTACCTAGCGCTGCATTCAAAAAATTTGCTCGCACCGGACCAATCGTATACATCACCAATAATCCCAGCCCCATCAGTATGAGCATAAGCATTATGATAAGAAAATCGCCTCTGTGTTTTCGCAAAATGCCTCCTTATTTTTGGATGATGCCACCCACTAGCGCTATAAAAATACCAATAATCGCAAACACCCCCGCAATAATCCAAAATCGCATCACAATCTTCGCCTCACCCCAACCTTCTGCCTCAAGATGATGATGGATTGGCGCTGACAAAAAGATTTTTTTATGGAAAATCTTCTTACTTAGCATCTGAATCAGACTTGAGCCAGCTTCTAGTACTAATAGGATGCCAATAATTGGCAACAGGAAGAATGAGTTCGTCATCATTGATACCACGCCTAGCCCTGCTCCAAGTGCGAATGAACCTACGTCTCCCATCATAAAGCGTGCTGGAGGCACATTGAACCAAACATATGATAGTAACCAACCTACCACTGTCATACAAAACGCGAATAATTGTACTTGGCCACGGAAAAGTGCTATTACCCCGAAAGCACCATAGGCAATCATCATCAGTCCGCCCGCCAAACCATCTAACCCGTCCGAAATATTCACCGCATTCGAAGTCGAGACTACCGCAAACGCAAATACTAAAATCATTAGCGCCGAACCCCAGTTAAAGTCACCGTAAAATGGGATATGGATCGAAGACCAGCCTAGTTTATAAACAAAGAACCAGCCTAGCCCTAGACCCACCATCGTAATCATGAAGAACTTAACTGGCGCTCTTAGCCCTGCTGCCCCTTTACCAGTACCAAACACATTAATCAAGTCATCTACAAATCCCACCAGTGCCCCACCTAAAAATCCTGCTAACGGCAACCAAGTTTCCGCCCTATTCCAGTTGCAAAAAAAGGTCACAAAGAAAACTGCAACCACACCCACTATACCCGCCATCGTCGGAAAAACATGTTTGAACTTATGTGCGTGTAGCTTCGTCATAATCGGCAAACTATCCCCCGTTGCCGTCGTTTGCTTCTGTTTCTTCCACCAGTGATATTTATATGCAAAGTGCGTATAAATTGGCGTCAAAAACATCGATAACAAAAAAGTCCCCAACGCCAAAATCAGCCCGAAGAAAGTTTCTTGCGACATCGATACATTATTAAACATACACCCTCATTATATCACCTATTCTTTCATTTTCAGATATTCTAGCATATATTTCGACATCTCATTAAAGGCCGGCATTGCGTGATAATCGCCCGTCAGATTACGATTTTTTTCCCAAAACTTCGTCAAAATCACATATTGCGGATCGGAATCGCGGTTTTTCGCACCAAAGCCAAGGTAGGTGGCAATCGTTTCATCCATCACATATTTGCCATCACGAATCGCTTGCGCTGTTCCCGTTTTGCCACCCACGTAAAATCCCTGATCTGCCTGCAGAGCTGAACTGTATGCCGCTCTCGTTTTTACCAGCATTTCTCGCATGGTTTTTGAAGTTGCCACCGAAACTGTCGTATGATCTGCTGGTGCATATTCACGTGCCTTATATTCCCCGTTCACCATTTCGCCCCCCACTACCGTTGGCTTAAAGTACTCGCCTCGATTCACTAGTGATGAAAATGCCGTTATCAGCTGAATTCCCGTCACATTCAGCCCCTGACCAAATGTCATATTTGCATATCGCGCATTAGTTGCATCGACCTTGTTTGGTGCCACAATAATCCCCGCGGACTCTGCAATTTCAATTCCCGTATATTTCCCCAGCCAAAACTTATTATAATAATAATCATACAGCCTCTCTTTCCCCGCCTTCGTAATCTCAGTTTCAGAATCGCCAAGTAACCTCAGTGCCTGTGTTGAACCTGTGTTGAGTGACCAAGTCAGTGCCTGTTGCATCGTTAATGTACCGATATGCCCTTTCCAAGCGTTATTGATTGGCCAGCCGTCCACAATTGTCTGATCACTATTATAAAAAGTTGTTTCTGGTGTCATTTTCTGCAAATCAATTGCCGCTGCAAACGCAAACGCCTTGCAGACGGAGGCCGCCTCATAGGCATCCATCGTTGCGTTAGTCTGGAACACTTCCGCATCTTTCACTTTACCGTAGTTCTCCGGATCATAATTCGGCACCGACGCCACCGCCATAATTCGCCCATTCATCGGATCCATCACCATCATTGTTCCATGCGAAATTTTATATTCTTTTGTTTTTTCCGCCAAAATTTGCTCCGCCTTATTTTGGATATTGCGATCAATCGACAAAACCACATTCGTTCCATCTTTAGCCGGCACTCGCACATTTTCATCACCAATCGTCAGCGGAATGTTATTAACATCTTTCACCGTCTTCAAAACCCCATTCGTACCCGCCAGCTCCTTATTGAGCGCCTGCTCCACCCCATACTGACCATTACCATTTTGGTTTACGAAACCCAGTAGTCCAGCCGCCATTTTCCCCTCCGGGTAGACTCGCTTATTTGCTCCCTGAAAATAAACCCCGGGCAGATCCTGTTTTTTAATCTCTTGTGCATTTTTATAAGGCACATTTTTTGCCACAACTAAATATCGCGACACCGTATCTTTATATACATTATCAAAATTCTTCACCGTTACGTATTCCTGCGCATTTTCTGCCAGCACTTTTTCCACTTTTTCTCTCTGTTTTCGTGTAATTTGCGGATCAATAATAATGCTCCACGCTTTTGAATTCATCACCATCGGCACCGGATTATCTCCGTCCATCACGTAAATCTCACCTCTTTTCGCTACAATCGTATTCTGCATCGTGTGTTGCGCCTCCGCCTGCGATGCGTACTTGTCGTGCTCAATAATTTGAATCGAAAAAAGTTTCGCCACAATTACTGTCATTGCCAGCGCTAAGAATGCTTTTAAAAAATTTGAACGTAGTTTAAAAAACTCCCGCATATTTTTATTTTACCATAAGCGACATCTTTTTCTATTTTTTCGGTTTTGGTGGCGTCATTTTTGGCGTCATATCAGACCCCTTATTTAGCTGCTGACGCAATTTCGCCCTCGCGTGTGAGGTAAAAATTTTAGTCAACCAGTTTGACTTCGCAGTCTGCGTTTTTGCTGTCAAAATTTCTACGATATCTCCGTGTTTCAATTTAGTATTCAAGTTCGACATCTTACCATTAATCTTCACTCCGGACACATGGCCACCAATCTCCGAATGTAAACGATACGCAAAATCTAGTGGCAATGACCCATCTGGCAAATCTACAATGTCGCCTTTCGGCGTGTATACAAAAATTTTACCCGCAAATAGATTCAATTTTAATTTATTTAGATCCACTTTTCGCCCCTCTTTCAGCTGTGCTGCCGCCGCCTGCAACTCCGCAATCCATAATAAATTAGTTGGTAAATGTTGGATCTTTCCCTGCTTATAACTTTCGGTTAATTTTTGTTCATTATAATAAAAGCTCGCTGCTAGACCATGTTCCGCATAATCATGCATTTCTTTAGTGCGAATTTGGAATTCAATAATTTTTTTATCTTTCGTGAAGACCGTTGTATGTAAAGACTGGTATCCATTCTGTTTTGGCACTGCAATATAATCTTTAATCCTGCCTGTCATTGGCGTATATAGCGAATGAATTAGTCCTAACGTAAGATAGCAAGTCGTAATATCAGCCACAATAATTCTCAGTGCCGTTAAATCATACACTGCATCAATGTTTTGATTATATTTCGCCAATTTTTTATGTAAAGAATATACTGATTTGATTCTTCCTGAAATCTCAAACTCAATTTTCTCCGCCGTTAGCAGATCCGACACTTCCTTCTTAATCTTCATCAAGGTTTTTTCGGCTGAACGATTTTTTTCATCGATCAAATTTTTTAATTCTTCATAGCGTTTTGGGTCCACGTACGAAAAAGCGATATCGCTCATTTCCACCCTGAGACGCCCCATATTTAATCGGTCTGCCAGTGGCGCAAACACCTCCAGTGATTCTTTTGCAATTTTCTTTTGCTTTTCTAACGGTAATGCCGATAATGTCCTTAAATTATGTAGTCGATCCGCCAATTTAATAATCAACACCCTAATATCCGAGCCCGTCGCAATCAAAAGCCTTAATAAATTATCTTTTGTCTGAGGTAAATAAGTATCAATATCGCGCATCCCCTCTCGCGCTTTACCTAATTTTGTCACTCCATCCACCAAAAAAGCCACCGTCTCGCCAAACTCGCGCTTGATTTCCTCCAGTGTTAAGCCCGTATCCTCAACCGTATCATGCAAAACCCCAGCAATGACCGTATCTTCATCCATTTTCCAGTCTTGCAAAATTTTCATCACCGCCAACGGATGCACGATATAAGGATCACCTGATTTTCGCTTCTGCCCTTCATGCATTTTCGTCGCGAGTCGAACTGCTTTTTCAATTCTTGCTTGATCCATTTTTATCTATTCCCTTCCATGCTCCGACTTACTAGCTTTACCCCCCTCAGCTTCAGTTTTATCTAAAGCTTTTCTAGCAGTTCCTTTAGTTCATCATCTGTTCGACAAGTAATTGTAATCGAACGACCACGCACTCTCACATTTGCATCATATTTTTTCGCCAGCACCGTTTCCTGCTTAACGTAGCTTGTTTGTTTCACTGCTCGCACTGAAGATTTCTGTTTCTTTTCAGCCATCTCCTTCTCAACTCGTCTCGCCGTCCACCCCTCTTCAATAATTTTTGGTAAAATTTTTTCCACCAGTTCTTCGTTTGCACCAATCAGCGGGCGCATCACCCCTTCCGACAGCTTATGTTCCACCATCGCTTTTTTTACATCATCAGCTAAATTAAGCAGTCGCATCGTATTTACTACCGCCGATTTACTCTTTCCAACTCTCTCAGCAATCTCCGCTTCCGATAAGTTAAATTGTGATTTTAGCTTTGCGTAAGCTGTTGCCATTTCAATCGCATTAAGATCCTCACGCTGCGCATTCTCAATAATTGAGATCTCTAATCGCTCTTGCGCTTCCAAAGTACGAATAATCACTGGCACCTTTTCCAGCCCCGCCATCTTCGACGCTCTAAAGCGCCTTTCGCCTGCTACGATTTTATATTTATCGCCCTCTTTTACCACCACTAGCGGCTGCAATACCCCATGCTCTTTAATTGAGTTGGCTAACGCCTCTAGCGCTTCTGGTGCAAACTCTTTTCTTGGCTGGTCCTCATCTCGCACTATTTCAGTAATCGGCACTTCCGTCAGATTTGAAGCCTTCTTATCCTCTTTCGCCGTCACATCAAAATCATCATCCACAAATTCTGTCGGAATTAAACTTTCAAACCCTCTACCCAGTCCTGCCATTATTCGTTCGTCCTTTCAATTACTTCTCGTGCTAAATCTTTATATGCCTTTGCCCCCTTCGAAAACTTGTCATATGCACCTACCGGCACGCCATGACTCGGCGCTTCAGCCACGCGAACATTGCGCGGAATTGTCGTCTTAAACACTTTATCCTTAAAGTATTTTTGTGCCTCAGCTAGCACCTGCACTGACAATGAAGTACGCTTATCATACATCGTTGCGAGCACTCCCAATAATTTCAACTCTGGGTTCATTGCTTTTTTCACCAATTTCATTGATTCTAGAAGCTGCGTCAACCCCTCCATTGCATAAAACTCAGTCTGTACCGGCAATAATAGATAATCCGCCGCAATCATTGCATTCACAGTTAAAAGCGATAAACTTGGTGGCGAATCAATAATAATATAATCATAATTTCCTTCAATCATCTTCACAGCATCTCTTAGACGCACGAACTTTTTCTTATCCGCCGCCATTTCCGCCTCAGTGTTCGCCAGTTGTGGCGTTGTTGGCGCAATGTCAAAGTATTTGAATTTTGTCGTCTGCACAATCGGCAGTAGCGAAGTTGTACCATTCATCACTTCCGTCATTGATTGTCCAGCCACGGTCGAATTTGGTGCATAGGCCGCCTCGAGCGCAGCCTTATCTACCCCCATTCCGCTCGTTGCATTACCTTGCGGATCAAGATCAATTAACAGTGTTCTTAATTTTTCCTTCGCTAAATAATACGCCAAATTAACTGCCGTAGTAGTTTTCCCCACGCCACCCTTTTGGTTAGTCACACATATAACCTTTGCCATGTTCTAATTATACCATAAAACGGTTACGCTAAGACTTTTTCCGCCTTCATTTTTGCTCCAACATTACACTAGATCCATTTAGCTTAGTTTTAGCCTATAACTAACTTTATCTTAGCTTAAATGCTTTTTGCACTGCTAACAATTTAGCCTGCGCCACTTCATTGGCATATCTCTCACCTTCCGCTAAAATTTGATAAACCTCTTCATCGCTAATCTTCGCCACTTTTTCCTGGAATTCTGATAAATATGTTGAGACTGTTTCTGCCACTTTCTTTTTCAAATCACCATAACGAGTTTCACCTGCCCAAGTTGAAATTACTTCCTGTAGCGGCACGTCAGATATTAGGGCTTCAATCTGAAGCAAGTTTGAGATGCCAGCCTGGTTAAACATATCGAAGGCAATTTTACCAAGCGAGTCTGTTTGGGCTGACATAATTTTCTTCGCCACTTTTACCGGATCATCATTCATCATAATTTTCGAATTTTCCGCCAACGCCGACTTGCTCATCTTCTTCTCTGGACTTTGCAAATCGCGAATTCTAATTCCGCCGGCACTATTCGCCGTCTCAATAAATTCGACTTGCTTCTCCGTCTTTTCTGGCAACACAAAAATTTCACCAAATTTACGGTTCACCCGCTCACCAATGTCCCGCGTCAATTCAATATGCTGGAACTGGTCCTCACCGACTGGCACATAATTCGCATCATATAGCAATATGTCCGCCGCCATTAAAACTGGGTAATCAAAAATTGCCACATTCGTCCCCGCATCGCCGTTCTTTGATTTTTCCTTATATTGAATCATTCGGCTCACTTCCCCCATTGTTGCCACACAGTTCAACATCCAGCACAACTCACTGTGCGCAGGCACATAGCTTTGTCGATAAATGTGTACATTTTTATTAACCTCAAGGCCGGCCGCTAGATAATACTTAGTGCCTTGTATCAAATTTTTTTGCAATTCCCCATCCACCTCTGAAATAATTGTGTGCAAATCCGGAATAAAGATATTAATTTTATTATTCAAAGAATATTTATTTGCCAATCGCGTCATAGGCAAAAGTGCCCCCAAAAAATTTCCTAACGTCATTTCTGAGTTTACGCGGATACCAGTTAAAATTGTTTTGCCTTCCATCATATCTTTATTATAACCTATTTCTAACATGTTGCACTTTTTTCTAGCTTTTGATATAATATAGTTAATAAATAATTACTTGTACAGACATGAGAAAGCCTCCGCTTTTTGTGTCGGCACTTCTATAAAATAATCAAGGAAACATTATGAACCAAAAAGAACAAGAACGTCGCGCACGCTTAATGAAAATGCAAGCTGAGCGACTTCCTGAAATCAAACGTCGTTTTGAAGAAAGCCAAAAGCAGCCTGATCAGACAACTGAAGCCCCAACCGTTACCGGCGAAGCTGTCATTTTCGAAGAAGTTCAACGTCGCAACTTCAATAGCAATTTCAAGCCAGGTGGTAAAGACGCGCATCTCGTAAACGGTCGCAAAAATTCGGCTAAACCTAATGATCGCTCAGCAAAATCTTCAAAATCTGCTCGTCCTGTTAAAAATAATCGCAATCAGAAGTCTGTTCCTAAGAAATCTACAGCCGACTCTCGTAAAATTGATCTTTCTGTCTCCACTAAAAAAGGCGACATGGTACATCATCAGCGTATGCTTTCCCAGGATGTCAACGCTCAAGCCACCCAGCATATCATCGGCGTTCCAGTCAATAAATCTCGCTACAACGGCTACAATGGCGCTCAAGTTACGAATGGACAGTTAAAAACCGCTCATCCAGATCAGGATTCAGTCCTCATTATCCCAATCGGCGGTACTGGTGAATTTGGTATTGGTAAAAATATGACCGTCATTCAGTATAAAAACGAGGCTATCGTCATCGATATGGGTGTTTTATTCGCCGGTGATGATTACCCAGGCGTCAACTACATGGTGCCTGACATTAAATACCTTGAAGATAATCTCGAAAAAGTCAAAGCTATTTGTTTCACTCACGCCCACCTTGACCACATCGGTGCCTGCCGTCATATTTTGCCAAAGTTCCCTACCACCACTCCAATTTATGGCTCAGAGTTCACAATTGGTATGATTAAAAAACAGATGTCAGAACTCGATGAAGTCCCAGATATGAATTACATCGCTGTTGATCCATTCAAACATGAAAAGCTGGCGGTCTCCGAACACCTTAGTGTCGAATTTATTCACACTCTTCACTCCATTCCAGGCAACACTGCCATCGTAGTTCGCACTCCAAATGGTGTCATTTACGTTTCTGGCGACTGGCGCGCTGAAGAAAATCCACTCTACCAACAGACCGACTACGAGCGTATCGATGAAATCGTTAAGAACGAAGGCATCGCTCTCATGCTTAACGAATCCACCAACATCGATTCCCCAGGTCATCATCCACATTCTGAATATGATGTTGGCGAAAATATCGGCAAGGTCATGGACCATTACGCTAATGGTCGCATCATCGTTTCCTGCTTCTCTTCCCAAATCTCACGCATCGGCATGATCCTCGAAGAGGCTTCCAGGCGTGGTCGCAAAGTTGCTTTTGCCGGTTTTTCTATGATTAACAACATCGAAGTTGCCCTCCGCACCCATCAAATCAAGGCTCCTAAAGACACTATCATGAAGATGGAAGATATCATTAAACTTCCTGATGAAATTGTCACTATTGTCTGTACCGGCTCACAGGGTGAATTAAACGCCGTTCTTAACCGTATGGTTTCTGGCGCCCACAAATACATTAAAATTAAATCTACCGACACCATCATCTTCTCCTCGAATCCAATTCCAGGCAACGAACCACATGTGGTTAATACCGTTGATGGTCTTCTCCGCGAGGGCGCTCAGGTCATCCAAAACGGCAAAACTCATCTCACTAATATCGGCCCACTACATCTTTCTGGTCACGCCTACTACGAAGACCACGTTGACTTCGTCACTCGATTAAAGCCAACTAACTACATGCCTTACCACGGTGAGTTCTTCATGATGCAGCACAACGCCGAAATGGCTGAAAATGTTATTGGCATTCCAAAAGATCGCATCATTATTTCTGACGACGGCGATGTCGTTGAGCTTACTAAAGATCAGCGTATTCGCAAAACCGGCCGTGTTCATGTTGGTAATAAATTATTCGATGACGCCGATATGCCAGTCCATGAGGCCGTAATTAAAGATCGCATTCATATTTCACGCGAGGGCATTTTTATCATCGTACTCACTCTCAGTAAAAAGACTGGTCGCCTCATTAAGACGCCTGATATCGTTTCACGCGCTTTCATCTACCTCGACAATTCCGAAGAGTTGATTGGTAAAATTCGCCACTATTTGCGCATTAAAACCGACCGCTCCGTGTCAACTGACCCTGAACTAAAAGTGCTGAAAGATGAAATCAAGGAAGACATCACTCGCATTCTCTATGATGCTACCGGCCACACTCCAATCGTCATCCCAGTCATCAATAAAGTCTAAAGACTCTAGCCTGTTCAGCGCCTTTCTCATGCTATAATATATATATTATGGGAAAGGCATTATATCGCAAATATCGTCCGATTTCGCTTGAGGCAGTTTATGGCCAAGATGCAGTCATCACTCCATTAAAAGAATCCATTAAAACCGGTAACTTTTCTCACGCTTACATTTTCACCGGCCCTCGCGGTTGCGGTAAAACTTCTGTCGCGCGTATTTTTGCTCACGAAATCAATCACTTCCCTTATGAGTTGGAAGATTCCTACGTTGATATCATTGAAATTGATGGTGCCTCCAATACCGGCATCGACAATATCCGTGACCTACGCGAAAAAGCTATGATTGCTCCAACCGAAGGTCGCTATAAAATCTACATCATTGATGAAGTCCACATGCTCTCAAAGAGCGCCTTTAACGGTTTATTAAAAATCATTGAAGAGCCACCAGAGCATGTAATTTTTATTCTCGCAACTACCAACCTCGAAAAAGTACCCGTCACCATTACTTCTCGCGCCCAAGTTTACAATTTTAAGCTTGCCGATACCGAAACCATGTTCAAACATCTCCGCAAAATTTCTGACGCCGAAGGCTTCTCCATCGACGATGACGCTCTAAAAATTATTGTTCGACGTGGTGGCGGTAGTTTTCGCGACTCTATTTCCCTGCTCGATCAAATCTCCAACCTCAAATCCAGCTCCGACATGATTACTGCTTCCGATGTAGATTCCGCCCTCGGCCTGCCCGAAGATGAAAAAATTAAAAATCTACTCTCCAGTTTTGAAGCTGATGAATTGGATACTACCACTTCTATTCTAAAGGACCTCCTAAATTCTGGCCGCACTGCCGAAACTATTGCCGGCGTCATTATTGAACGCATTACCGAGCAACCAACCCCAAAAACCCTTCATCTTGTTGAAAAATTATTCACCGTTCAATATCCCTTTGCTGAAGCAAAATTACTCGTCGCCTTTCTTGAGGCTAGAAAAGCTCTCGCTACTCCAATCTCTTTCACCACTCCGGCACCCGCCGCAAGCATCACCTCTAACCCAACTTCTGACCAAAAACGCCAAGATTTTCTTAATAAAATTGCCAAAAACCAAGCCGAGCTAAAACGTCGTGCCGCTGAAGCACCTAAGCAGCCTGCCTATTCCGAAACCTCTCTCACCGATGCTGTCATCCAAGGCGGTGAGCTCAACATCCGCGCCTTCGTTAAAAATGTTGGTGAGCTCAATAATGGTATTGGCATCATCCTGAGCAAATCCCGTTACATTCTCTCTGATCAGGAATTAAAAATTTATCCTTCTATGAAAAGCTATGTCAGTATTTTAAGAGCTAAAGATAATTTAAACATTTTAAAAAAATCAGCTTCCGGCTTTTTTATCAATGTAATAGATATTTCTGAGACTAAAATTCCCGAAGAGGCTGTTTTTGCTGACGGCGAACCTAGTCAAGCTCCAGTCATTAGTGAAAAAATGCAAGAGAATCTCAATCAAATCTCTGATATAATGGGAACAATAGCTAAAACCGAGGAGGAGGATAGTCCATTTTAGTGACTATTTAAAATCACATGTCAAATGTAAGCCGTACCAACAAAGATGATGCAGCTGGTGGAAAAATCACCCCTCAGAACGTCGAAGCCGAACGTTCGCTTCTTGGCGCCATCATCCAAGACAGTTCCATCTTCCCTGACATACTTGAAAAACTTTCAATTCAAGATTTTTATGATAAGCGCCACGCCTTAATTTATGGTGCCATGAAACGCTTGAGCGACCATAATCAGCCGATTGATTTGCTTACCGTCACCTCTGAGCTTCGTAACCAAAAAATTCTAAAAGACATCGGTGGCGCACCTTATCTCGCCGATCTCTCTAATACCGTTCCAACCGTTGCTCACGCTACCGCTTACGCTGATCTCGTTGAGCAAGCCTCCATTCGCCGTCGCTTAATTCGTGCCGGCACTAACATCGTCGAAGGCTCCTATGACGGTGAAAAAGAGGTAGGCGAATTACTTGGTGCCGCTGAAAAAGAGTTGTTCGAAGTCTCTGATAAAAACATCAAAAGTGACTACACCCCTCTTTCCGATCTTTTAATTGACGCGTTCAATCGTATGGAGAACCTCCATAAAAATCGTGGTGCCTTGCGTGGTCTAAAAACTGGCTTCGTTGACCTCGACAAATACACGGCTGGTTTCCAAAAGGGCGACCTCATCATTATCGGTGCACGTCCTGCCATGGGTAAAACCACTTTTGCCCAAAACCTTGCCTATAACATTGCTGAAATTAACAAGAAATCTGTCCTTTTCTTCTCCATGGAGATGGCAAAATCTGAAATCGTCGACCGTATGGTAGCACCAGTTGCTGGTGTTAACTCTTGGGATATCCGCACTGGTAATATCTCTGACGATGATTTCTCTAAAATCGGCGATGCTCTCGGTGACATGAGTGGCGTACCAATCTTGATCGATGATACTTCTAGTATGACCATCCTCGAACTTCGCAACAAAGCCCGTCGCGCCGCCCATGATCATGATTTAGGACTAATCATCGTCGACTATCTTCAGCTCATTCAAGGCTCCGAACGCTATGCTGGTAACCGCGTCCAAGAGGTGACCGAGATTTCACGTGGCTTAAAAACTCTAGCCCGCGAACTCGAAATTCCCGTTGTCGCTCTCGCCCAACTCTCCCGTACCGTGACTGGTCGCGATGACCCTCGCCCAGTCCTCTCCGACCTACGTGAATCCGGCTCCATCGAGCAGGACGCCGACCTCGTCATGTTCCTCCATCGTATCGACTACTATAACCAAAACAAACCTGATTTTGTGCCAACCAACATCACTGAATTGATCATGGCTAAGCACCGTCATGGTCCAATCAATAAGATTGAACTCTTCTTTGATAATACAAAAAACCGCTTCCTTTCTGTTGATAAAAAACATAGTGACGGCGAATAGCACTAAACTGTGCTATAATAGTTAAGTATATCGAGTGGGCCATACATATGAAAAAACATCAAATCTCAAAGTTATTCCTCTACCGCCATCGCTACAGCATTGTCTACGCTTTGCTCGGTCTGATTTTTATTTTTACTTTATCTTACCTCCCCTCCATTACTCCGAATGGCCTTTCTCAAGACGAAATGGCCTCAGTTGTCACCTCAAATAACCTACATTATGACCATATTATTTCCGGCGACATCATTAACCTCCCCTACCATCTTCTCCAAAAAATCACCCTTTCCCTTTTTGGACTCACGACTTATGGCATTAAACTACCCAGTATTATTTTCGGTGGCTTTCTTGGCGTTCTTTTTATCCTCCTACTTAACCGTTGGTTTAAAAATAATGTCGCTATTCTTGCTAGCATCATCGCCGTTCTCTCGAGTAGTTTTCTCTACATTTCTGGTTCCGGCACGCCTCTAATTATGACTCTTTTTTGGCCGACTCTACTCTTTTGGCTCGGCTCAAAAATCCAAGGCGAGAATAAACCAAAACCTTTCTATAGCTTCGTCTTCGCTATCGCGCTTCTTCTTAGTCTCTTCACGCCTTACATGCTCTACCTCGCCCTCTTTATCGTACTCTATGCCCTATTGCACCCTCATCTTCGCTTTACCATCACTCATCTGCCAAAACTTCCTCTCTTTATTATTGGCGCCATCACTCTCGCTACCGGCACTTTCATTATTATCAATGCAACCAAAACTCCCGACACTATTAAAAGCCTTCTCTTTATGAGCGACTTCACCTGGCCACACTACTTTAAAAACATCAAAACTGCCTTCCTGCCGTTTTTCAAATGGAGTGGTATGGTCGAAAGCACTTTCCTTGCACCACTTGTCGGACTGGCCTCTCTTGCACTTGCCATTACTGGGCTTATTTCCACTTATCGTGGATTCTTCGCCTCACGCAATTCGATTGCAACCTACCTCATTCTCTTTACTATTATTATTTCTGGCTTCAATCCCTACTCCGCCATCCTTCTACTCCTCCCCCTTGCTATCCTTATTGCACATGGCTTTCGCTACATCTTAAATAGCTGGTATGGCCTATTCCCAGAAAACCCCTATGCTCGCATTTTTGGGGTCTTGCCAATTACCGTCTTTCTTATGATTATGATCGTCTCAGATCTTTCTCATTTTGTTTTTGGTTATCGCTATAATCCAGCCGTCGCCAATGAATTCAGTAATGATCTCTCTATTATTCAATCCAATCTGAGCGAAAAAGATACATTAATTGTCACCAATCCTGCTGAATATGATTTCTATAAAATTTTAGAACAACCGCCACTCCTAAATCTCTGGCACGCTAAAAAAGTTACTCTTCTCAACCATCTACCATCTACAACAGCCCCAACATTGGATAACGCTACCACTAATGGTGATCTTGATCCACCAGCTTCAAGCGTAAATTCGACTACAACTAACGGCGATATCAGTTCGCTAGATTCAATCTCAAATAGTTTAACCCCAGATTCAGCCCTAGAAACTACCGCCAGTAACAACGATACAGCTTCACCTAAATTATTGGAAAAATTTGTCAGTCTCGGCAGCCTAAATGAACTTCTAACTGTTCAAGACAATCTAACCGACACTAGCCAACTTAAAAATAGCTATAGTTTAACTCGCATTGTCACTAATTCAAAAGCTAAAAATTCCGATCGCCTCTATTTCTACACCCTGAAAAAATAACTGATCCCCTTAACTTACCAACTCCGCTCTCCATTTCCAATCTCCCATCTCGTCTAAAGCCAATCTTTTTTCTTTTGATAAGAGCTGTCTTTTTTCTTTTATTCTATGGTATAATATCCTACAAGACGGAAGTGTGTCCGAGTGGTTTAAGGAGCACGCTTGGAAAGCGTGTAATGTCGTAAGGCATTCGGAGGTTCGAATCCTCTCGCTTCCGCCATAAAATTATCGTCTAAAAAAATAGCCTATAAAAGGCTATTTTTAAATTCTCTTATTTTGCAATGCATCTCACCGAAAAACCATAGGTTTTGTAGAAACCATAGTTCGCCAACCCATTATTTATTGGAGTCGTTGCCATTGTATAAGCAGAAACGTCATTAAACACCATTGAGCTCCAATAAATCGCCAGATCATTCACCCTATATTTCACACCATTCCCAATATGACCACCCATCGTCATATTGACTGGGGATGAGAACAGTCTGCCACTTGAATTATATTGCTCTCTAAATTTAACGAACTCGCCATCAGCACCACCAGTTGGCAACCTCCAACCTTTTGGACAAATCGAAGAAGATGCAACTTGTCCAATAGTCCGCATCGAGTCCTTACCCGTACCAGCCGTTGCCGTATACCAGCTATAAAATCCACCGTAACTATCAAGATAGGCATCGGAAATATCTCTAGTATTTTCAGCAAAGCCACTTATAGACGAAGCTGGAATAGTATAATTCTCCGTCACATCTGAATCGTTCGGCGTAATTGTCTTACCTATAATTTTTAGGTTCTGGGTCATCCAGCATTTACCGTCTGCCAGCTTAGAAACCGTGTACATACTACCATCCCGAACATCAACCAGCGTAGCCGTTGGCACATAGTTTGAGTCGCCATGATGAGAGCCGTCAGTATCAAGCTGAGTGGCTGTCCTATTTGGCGTCGTAGAAGCTTCGCAAATTGAGTTTGTCATTTGTTGCATTCTGGAGATGCTATGCAATGGTTTTAATGGGTTCTCATGCGCCAAGGCAGTAAAAATCACATAGGCACTGTAATCACCAGTCTCAATATCGGTATTCACCTTCGCTCCGAAGTGCACCGTCGTCTTTAGCTCACTAGCCGTTGGCAATGCATTCACGCTTTTAATTTGCACTGCTGCATCTTTTTTCGGAATCGCTTTAAAATTCGTGCTGTCTATCGAGTAGCCCCAAGCATTCTTCTGCATCGTATTACTCGTCACTGCACCCGCAAAGTCAGAAGTAATCTTGTTCACTGCATCACTTGGGTTTTTTTCCGATTTCATATGTGTCGTATTGTCTTTTGAAGAAACATACAGCTCATAGCCCTTCATAGCATTAGTCGCAACGTCAACATTCACTGCTTTCGACGTAAACGTTCCAGCCACATCTGGCGTCACTTCCAAGGCTAGCTCTGCTGGTGCTGCAATAGAAATCATTGGTTTAATTTCTACGTCAAAATCAGTCACCGCTGCTTCCACTGCCTTTACAGCATCATTCTGCACTAACACTCCGAAAAATAGCATCACCACCAAACAAATTGTCAGCCTATTTAAGCACAAAAACTTGTTCATGCTATACCGTTTCATTTTTTATAACTCCTATACGTATATAATTATAAGCGGTTTAGCTTTTAAACGCAAGCGAAATCATAAATCTTTTAAGCCATTTCTTAGTATTTTTATACTATCGTATATTATCTTATCCCACTATACTCTCGTCTCAGTTCTTAAAACACAAAAAATCTCCCTAAGTTGGGAGATTTTCTAAATTTTATTTGATCGATGTAATCTCAATCATTGAGTATTTTTGGCGATGACCAGTTTCTTTGTGCACACGCTTCTTTGAGTGGTAGCGAATTACGCGAATTTTGTCGCCAGCTACTTTCTCTTCTACTACTTTTGCTGAAACTTTTACGCCTTTTACTTCAGGGTTACCAACGGTAGTTTTCTCGCCGTCGATTAGGAGTAAAGCACCAGTTTCGAGCGTCTTTGTTCCTGCCGGGAGGAGGTCCACACGGAGGGTCTCATTCTCACTGACGACATACTGTTTGCCGCCAATAAGCACAACTGATTTCTTCATAATTTTCCTTTATTTTTAACTTTCACTATTTTATCACAACTTCTCTGAAATTGCAAGATAGAGCGCCGTATCAATCAGCGCATCCTCCATCACGCCACAATCTTTTCCGATGAAATTACCGTATCTCGATATTTCATATCGTTCAACCATCTCAACTAGCCCCTCAATTTTTGCTCGCATCACCTCATTCATTAGGCCTTGTATAATTAAGTACCCCGCCTCCAATTTATCTCTGAGGCTCGCCGTTTTATCATCCAGTATTTGCTCAGCTTCTGTAAAATCTTTATTCACTTTATACTTAAAACTTCTAATTTCATTGTATTTTTCTTGTCCAGCTCGAGACATTAAACTAAGCCGACGCGACACATATTGCTCAACCGCCTTTCGCCCCAATCCGTCATAAAAATCAGCTCGATCTGAAAACCACTCCATAATTTTCTCAGGAACATTTACCCCTGTCGCCTCGAAAAATCCATTCTGCCAACCTCCAGCCACATTAGTTTCTAGGACTACAATTTGACCAGTCTTGTCATCTCTAATTAAATCCACTCCAGTATATTCCAGTCCGCAGGTCGCTGATGCATGTGTTGCAATATATTTTATTTTTTCAGCAATCTCGGCATCTTCTTCAGACCAACGTTTCATTCCAGCTGACTTAGCAATAAAATCAGCTGGGTCCGCCTCATTTCCTATTTTCTTCATCACCCCAAGTGGCACTCCACCCAGCACAAATACGCGCCAATCATACCTAGATTCAACAAATTTTTCAATCGAAAAATTCCCTAAATTATTTTTCACGGCAGCTAAATCAACTTCATTTCTAATTAGCTGAATACCCTCGCCTCTAGTTCCATAATTCGGTTTCAATACAAACGGATAGGTCAATCGCCCCGTTCCTACTATTTTCTTTAAAATAAAGTCCACCGACATTGCCGGATAACACGGCAATGTACACGCCCTGGTCACTTCATCATTCAAAAATAATTCATGCTGAAAAAACTTATGTGAATTATATGCTCTGCCACCAACAGTATTCGTGTTCATCGTCACCTTCCTGTGGCGTTTGATCCATATTTGAATCCTTTCTATCACATCGGACGAAGAATAACCTACTGGACCTCTCCATAGCACCATATCTGTCATCATTTCATCAATCTTGCCATCGGCCACCTTCGACTCATCAAATTTCTTGATCCATCTTACCTTAAATCCAGCCCTTAAGGCAGCATCCACTAACTCTTTAGCCATTTTTGCATTTTTTTCGCGCCCCTCGACAATCGTCAGTTCCCTCTTTATTTTTTCTCTCATATTATTTCCATTATAACATAAGCATTTTAAAATATTTAAAAAGACCTAGGGGTCTAAACCTAGGTCTTTTCAGAAAGGAGCTACTTAACTATTCTTATTTCGATAGTTCAGTGATTTTTTTGAGCTGTTTACGTGAAGCAATGTAGTAAGCACCACCTACGCCGACTGTTGTAACCACAATAATCGCAAGCATTACCTCAGTTGGACCAGTTTTTGGCAACTCTTTTGGCTGTTGTGGCTGAACTGGTTTACATTCACGGCGTACCGTCACTTCAACTTTGTCATATCCAGTGCCATTTGCCGTAGCAATTGATGCATTGTTATAGATTTTTGTATCACCACATGGGAAGATTTTTTCGTCTTTTGAAACTTCCACCTTATAGGTTAGCGACATACTATCATTTGGAGCAAAGTCACCGAGGTTAATTCCGCCATCAAACAATTTATCCGATACGAAATTACCCTGAGTATTAAAGCTGGTCTTAAAGAATGAAGTACCATTCACATAAGTTAGGCCTTTTGGCATATGATCATATGCAATAATTGCCTTTTGGTTAATTGTCCCGGTGTTCTTATAGTCGATCTTAAAATCCAATACGTCACCAGGATTTACGATAATTTTTTCAACATAATTACCGTCATTCTCCTTCGAAACTGTTTTTGAAATATCAAAGGCAGCCTGATCGACCTTAAAGCGATAAGTTACATATCCAGCATATTCATTACAGCCAGGAATATCGCCCCAGTACTTCACCGAGTGTGCTAATTTCGCACCTTCTTTGCCAAACATTGCCTCTGAGCTTAAAATTTGACCATTCGCGTTTCCGAGGTTGTGTAAAGTTGCTGAATTAGCTACATAACGAAGCAACACGGTTGATTTGGAATGTACATATGCCGTATCCCACACCTCAGCTGGGCTAGCATTTGTCGAGCTAATAACACCTTTAATTTCACCCGCATGCCCCCCATTTACTTTACCAGGTTCTTCAACCCGTAGTCTTACGTTATTCGCCATCCCCTTGCCACTTGCATTCAAGTTTGCAGAAGCGTCATTGTGATACCAGATCCCCACCTCATATTCAGCTCCAACCTCAAGGTCAATCGAATCGCGATATTTCTCCTCTGTGCCATATTTCTTAATGCGCACAAAGTTTCGCTCATCCCCAATACTCGGGTTATCGGTGATCGAGTTGAACGTCACGTGATCCGCTGGCGTTTGCCAGGTATACGTTGGACGTTCCGGCCCCCATGCTCGTGACTCCGCATTTGCATCAGCTGGTGCTATACCTAGCACCGCGCCAACCGAAAGCACAGCCACCGGAAGAATCCGACGTGCTGACTGTCGAAATTCTTCCCAGGTTTTTGTTTTTGTTTGTATTCTCATTGGGCTCCTTTCTTCCCTTTATTCGAATCGTTTTTGTTTACTAATTTCCGTTCAAGATATCGTTGAATACATCTGCATTCTGCTGGTCGGTTCTATTTTCTGTATTTGCCGTAGCCGAACCTTGGTTTGCTGCCGAGTCGTTAATTGCATTCACCTCTGCCGGTGTAGTTGGTTCCTGGATATTTTGTGTTCCAGTTTCAGTTGACGGTGTATTCCCTCTCCAGCCTTCTGTGTTTGAACCATCATATTTAGCATCAGTTGCAGCATTTCCAGTACTTTGAATTCCGCCTTTCAGGAAATCATCCTGAGCCGTATTAGATGAACTTCCAGTTATTTCCTGGTTTACGCTTGTTTTAGTGCTTTTTGCAGTATCAACCACTTCACCTCTAGTTGATTGATCATAATCAGTCACACTTGCCTTATCCCAGTATTCATTTGCAACCCTTTCCTCGGTCTTTGGCACTACATTGATTGCATTATCTGGCTCCACCTCTGTACCAGTATTAATACCAGTTTCTATACCAGAATTAAATTCGTCTTCCGTTCCGGTACCTTCTATGCCAGTACCTTCCGTACCAGTTCCTTCTTCACCGGTACCTTCCGTACCAGTTCCTTCTTCACCAGTACCTTCCGTTCCAGTTCCTTCTTCACCGGTACCTTCCGTACCAGTTCCTTCTTCACCGGTGCCTTCTGTACCAGTTCCTTCTTCACCGGTGCCTTCTGTGCCAGTATCTAACTCTGTGCCACTACCTGTTTTTACATGCTCTATCAATAGCTGACTACAAACTTGCGAGAAGCCTAGAACCTTATATTTTGCCATTATTTTTTGCGCAGCTTCATCTGTTGCATTTTCTGGTATTAAATTACAAGCCTTTAAGTAATTGTATTTATAACCACCAATCTTATTTGCATCAAGAATACTTTCGCCAGTATCCCTATCAACGAAATCCAAACAATCTAGATCTTCAGTTGCCGTCACCTCTTGATGTACAAACATCATTAAGTTCGGGTTTTCGCCTTGCTCTGCGATATTAACTGCGTATGGCGAAATATATGTGTCACCCTTATCAACGTGATTTAACTTCAAGTCGTTCTTAGACACCATGTCTCGCCAGCCATCTTCACCCTCTTTAATCGATTCCAACAAATTATTGCGGAAGACATCGTCGTCCTGAGCGCTTCTTAAGATATCATTCCAATCCGAAAGTGACTGAATGTTCTTACCCTCACCATCAACCTTAACGTTACCCATTGCTGCTGCAATTTCAGTCATTAAAGTCGGGTCATCGATTTTCTGCGACAAACCCTCGGCAATTGCCTCCGCCTTTTCATGATTTTTCATATCTTTTAGTGCCTCAAGGTCAGTCACTGGTGATACTAGGTCAAATTTTCCATGTTTGTTCGCATCGAAGAATGAGCTCGTTCCAGACCAGTCGCCCTCGTTGATATTCACCACAATATCATGTCCGTATGCCTTAGTGTTTACTAAATCATCTAGCACTTCTTTACGCTCAGCACTGTCATCAACCACGTTTAAACTACGCCTTGCTAGTTCATTTAAATCTGGCATTTTTTGATTAGTGCCTTGCTCAACCTTCACTTGATTTTGCGCTAAATCTTTACTCTTATCTTCAAGATGTTTCGAGAAAAATCCACCAAGGCTATTTAGAATGACTGCTGAAAGTGCCGTCACAAAAATCGCTTTCGCAATCTTACTATGCCTTAACGCTGACATAATACCGTTCCCAGCCTGCTCGTTTAAGCCAAGGAAGTTTCGCATTTTATTAAACAAGCCTTTTTTCGCAGCCGTCTCAAGTTCCTCTTCCTCCGAAGTCTTTTCGCCATCTTCGTCTTTACCAGCCACGATTTCAGGATCATCTTTACCGGCCACGATCTCAGGATCATCCTTACCGGCCACGATCTCAATGTCTTCATCGCCGTCCCCATCCCCGTCTTTTTCAGCGACATTTTCCGTGTTTTTGCCAGCCTTTTCAGCTTCAGCCGCCTCTAGCTTATCGATAAATTCCTGGTCCTTGTCTGTAGCTCTCTTATAGTCGACCCACTCGTCCAACTTTTCGCCAGACTCTTTCTGGTCACCCTTATAAAAGTCCAGGCTCTTCTGAATTTTGCTCATCATATCTTCAGTTGCATGGATTTCGTCCTCAACTGCTTTGAACTCTTCTTCAGAAACGGTCTTACCATTTCTAGCATCAGCTTCTAGTCCTGCCATTTTTGCACGCGCTGCTTCATTTGCCGCCTCAGTTTCCGCCATCTTTTCTCTTAGACTGCTGACGTTCACATTGTAGTATTCTTGCTCTTCAGCAACTGCCCTATCATAAAAATTGATGCGCTTATTGATATCTGCCGTTTGCTTCTCAGCTGCAGCTCTCGTAGCCGCCTCAACCGCATTATAATTATCTTCCGCGCCTTGTTTTGCTGCATTTGCCTCTTGCATATTGACTTCAGTTGCATGGATTTCGTCCTCAACTGCCTTGAACTCTTCTTCAGAAACTGTCTTACCATTTCTAGCATCAGCTTCCAGTCCTGCCATTTTTGCGCGAGCCGCTTCATTTGCGCGAGCCGCAGCGTTAAATGCCTCTACTGCCTTCATGAAAGTTTCATTACGGCGCACCATTTCTTCATTTAATTTCTGGTCAGTTTGCTCATTGATTTCTGAAATTTTTTCCAATTCTTCCAATTTTCTTACTGCTGCCACCATTTCTGGCTTTAATTCAGGATGTTTCTCTAAAAACTCCAAAGCTTCTGGCACTTCCTTGCGAATTCGCTCTGCCATTGCCATTTTCTCTTGTTCTTGCCTTTCAGCAAAACTGTCTGCAACCTTAGCATTTTCCACTTCAGCCTGCTTCTCTGCTTCCATTTCAGCATATTGTTCTTCTCGACGTTGAATCATTGCCTCCGCTTCATCGGATTTCAGATCACCACTTTCAACTCGGCGATTCACCATATCCCTATATGCGCTCATTGCCGCTTTTTCTACCGTTGGTTCTGGGTGTTCTTCAAGATATTGATTTTCAGCCGCCTTAATCTCACTCAATCTTTTACCATATTCAGCTGACGTTTCGCCCTGCATTCTTGGATAGATCTGAAAAGTTGAGACTGGATCATACTCCTCCTCCACTTTATTCTCACGAGCTTCAAAATCAGCCGGAGTCATATTTACCCAAGCATTATACGCGTCAGTTTCTGCTTGATTGCGAGCCTTTTCTTCGCTACGTGCTCTTGCTTTTTCCAGCAACTTGTCTGCTTTTTCTTGCGTATAAGTTCCGTCTGCTACACGCTCTTGCACTCTCTGTGCAAACACATCATTTGCATTCTTTGGCATATCGTTCATTGCATCATCTGTATTGATTGGTTGGCCTGCCTCGAAGCGATTTTTTGAACCGAATTCCATAATTAATTCTCCTCCTTAAGATATTTTTCACGAAATGCCATCATTGTTTGCTCAGTAATTGTCTCCACGTCAATTCCTGACTCTTTGATTGCCTGGTTAATCGCTCTTTCGTCTGCGCCCTGATCAATTTCGTTGTTCAATTTTTCAACTAGGTAATCTGGCATTGCTAAGATCATATTTTTAGTCACCTCATCTGATAGTGCTACATATAATTTTCCGCGCAACTCGTCAGTAGCAGCAATACCCTTGTCGCTAATCATTTTTTCAACAAATACAGCCAACATCTGCTCTTGGGTTAGTTGATTAAGGATTTCATCTGGGATTTCAGCCCCTTCTGGTAGATTATTGATGCGCTCAATTATTTCCTTGAGCTTAGCGTCATCTTGATTCATGGTGTGGAGATACCTTTCTTTTGTTTTTTTATTTAAAATATGACTTTTTCTGCCCCCAGTTTACAGCTTATGTTTACTTTTGTCAACATTTTTAGTCCAATTACTTATTTTATCCGTCCCATTCCCTTTATTTCCATCTAAAACCAAACTAAACCCCAGTAGCGCACCTGTTTTAATCCAACAAAAAACTGGATTTTTCATCCAGTTCTTTGTTAAAAGGTTAAAAATTTTATAATTTATTAGCTAATTATGGTTGTAAGATGGCCTAATCTTTTCGCAATTTTTGCTTTAGCTTCTGGTGTAATTTCTTGCTTCGAGATATAGCCGACCTCATTTTCAAAAAATTCGAACGACATCTATTTTTATTTCTCCTGATTATTTGTTTATTTTACTGTCTAATTTTATTATTTGCATTGAACTCTTTTTGATTTATTCTTGAACAATTATTTTATCATTCATATCTGTTGTCATCAGTTCTTTTTGCTTGAATAATTTTTTTATACAGACTCTTACATTGGTGTTCTTCTCATTTAGGTTTTCTATTTTCGGATTTATGGCTCCCGCCCGTCTATCTATTTTCTTTTTCCTGATTATTTGATATTTATTTCGGATTTATGGCTCCCGCCTATTCTTATAGTAGTACCTTTCTTCTTAATGGTCTTGCGCTAGTCGTATTTTCTACTCACACCAGCTTTTTATATTTTTCGATCGTCTTCCCTCTTTTTTTATTTCATATTCTTTTTGCCTAAGCGGCTAACTTTGGATTATTGATCGTTTTTTGTTAGATTTGATTTTATTTTTATTTTCTTGTCTAACTTGTCCTTAGTGTATCACACTTATGCTTATTTGTCAATACTATTCATACAACATTCTAAAAATAATGCAAATCAAACAGGGGCCATTTACTTAAAAAACAGAAGTCTTTTACCTAAAAACTAAGGTTTCAAAAAAATAAATAGACCCCTAAAAGAGATCTATTTATCCGCCAAGACTAATTAAGTAGCGCTTTAAATTATTCTATCAACGCTTCGCACTAGGCCCTTTCGAGCGAAATCGTCACGTTCTCGCCGTCAATTTTCACGATTTCATCATACGCATAATTCTCTGCTGACGCATCCGTATTAAACTCTACCGCTAAGACTTCCTGTCTAATCATTTCAATCTGTTCCTCTGCGACATAACAAGAAACTGACAATTTAATACGATCATCAACCAAAAGCCCCGCTTTCTTGCGTCCAGCCTGGATGAAACGAATTAGCTCTCTAGCAAACCCTTCTGCCTTTAATTCTGGCGTTAGGTTCTTGTCAAGGTTCATCGCCTCACCATTTACTACCCGTTTCACATTCACTTCGTCCGCGATAATACTCTCGTAATATGCGTCTAATTTTTCTCCATCGTAAACCAACTCAGCTAGCGGCTGTCGCACTTTTATTTGCTCCTCATTGTCTGATTTCTGCATTCTGAGTGCAAGCCCCGCCGTAATGACTTCTCTAGTTTTAGCCATTTCCGCTATCACTACAGCATCAATCTCTCCCGCTTCCGGCCAATTCATTAAATGCACCGACTTATTTTTGCCAGTCATTTTTTGATACAGTTCTTCCGCTAAGAACGGCACGAATGGTGCTAAAATTTGCGCTAAATACACTAATACGAAGTAAAGTGTCGCATATGCCTCATTTTTATCATTATCATCTTGCGTTTTCCAAAAACGACGGCGTGAACGACGCACAAACCAGTTCGACAAATCATCCACAAACGGCAAGACTTTTTCCAATGCTTTCGGCAGGTTGTACTGCATCATTCCCTCGGTAATTTCATTTCTTACCTGATACATTCTTGAAACAATCCATCTATCTAACGGATTCAAAAACGCCTCCGTCTTCGGTAGCAGCTGTGTTAAACTCTGCGATTCTTCTTGCTTTTCAGCCGCCTTCGCACCAAACAACCATTTCTCAAGCTCAATAGAATCAATTCCATCCACTTCCGCATACATCGTAAAGAAATCGTAAGTATTCCAAATCATCGCCAATTTACGCGCCACATCTGATACGTCTTTATCTAGCAAAGCAAAATCTTCGCCTGCCAAAACTGGGCTCGATAACAGCAAGAATCTTAACGAATCTGCTGAGTATTTATCCATCAACTCATTTGGATCAGTGTAATTTCCAAGCGATTTCGACATTTTTCGACCATCATTCCCCGCCAAAGTTCCCGTCGTAATCACATTTTTATACGCATTTTGCCCAAAAAGTGCCACATTCACTACATGTACATAGTAAAACCATGCTCGCACCTGGCCCACGTATTCTACAATAAAATCTGCTGGATAATTTTTTTCAAATTTCTCCTTATTTTCAAACGGATAGTGCATTTGTGCAAACGGCATCGAGCCCGATTCAAACCAGCAGTCCAACACCTTATCAATTCGCTTAAAATGCTCGCCGTTAAGATCAAATTCAACCTCATCTACCCATGGTCGGTGATAATCCTCCAATCTCACTCCGGACAGCTCATATAATTCGTCATATGAGCCGATCACCTTTACACTCCCCTTGTCGCCTTTCCAAACTGGCATTGCCGTCGCCCAAAAACGATCGCGTGATAAGTTCCAATCTGGTGCCTGCTCAATGTTTTTCATGAAACGACCGTGCTTAAGATGTGTTGGGAACCAATTTATTTTCTCATTTTCCTCAAGCATTAACGGCTTTGATCCCTGAATATCAAAGAACCAGCTCGGAAACGCACGATACATAATACGCTGTTTTGAGCGTGGATTAAATGGATATTCGTGCTTAGTGTATTCAATTTTTAGGACCACCCCTTTTTCTTCCAGCACTTTGGCGATAAATTTATTTGCTGCCCAAATTTCCATTCCGTTTTCGTCAGTATCTCGCACTCCTAATGCATGCAATTTTTCTGACATCTCCGGCAAATAATAACCTTTATCATCTAAGACATCCACAAAATCCACCGCTTCAGCTTGACCAAGTTCGTAGTCATCCTCACCATAAGCTGGTGCAATATGCACGATACCAGTTCCGTCTTCTGCAGACACAAAATCCGCCCCATGCACTTTATATGTGCCTTCACTACGCTCCGTTTTTGCCACCGTCTCAATTAGCGGCTTATATTTTAGTCCGACTAATTCTTTTCCTAGGTACTTTTCCGCTGGCTCCTCACTTATTCCTAATACTTTTTCGGCCAGTTTCGTAGCTATAATTATTTGTTCACCTGCCACTTCATACACACCGTATTCCAATTTTGGTGAAACTGCTAGTGCCAGGTTTGCCGGCAACGTCCAAGGCGTTGTAGTCCAAGCGAGTAAAAATTTTTCTTCATTTTCTATCTTAAATTTCACATATGCTGAAGGGTCAGTCACCGTCTGGTACGCATCGTTATCCATATTAACTTCTGCTTTTGAGACTGGTGTACAAAATTTTGTATCGTACATTAAAACTTTACGTCCCTCATAAATTTTGCCTTTTTCGTATAAAGTTTTAAATGCCCACCACACTGATTCCATAAAATTTTTATCCATGGTGCGATATGCCCCTCTAAAATCAACCCAACGTCCTACTCGCGCAATTGTCGATTCCCAAGTTTCAGAATTTGCCACCATTGATTCACGTGCCTTTGTGATATAGGTCTCCAGTGTCCATTTCGTACCAATTTCACGACGATCCGTAATTCCTAGCTGCTTTTCGACAAAGTTCTCTGCTGGCAGACCATGACAATCCCAACCCCAACGTCGCTCCACACGATATCCGTTCATCGTAAAAAAACGTGGCACTGCATCCTTTACGATTGAAGATAATAAGGTTCCATGATGTGGATTCCCCGTAATGAATGGTGGGCCATCGTAAAACACGTAGCTGCGTTTTGCATCGCGGTTCTCAATCGATTTCTGGAAGGTTTGATCCTTTGCCCAAAAATCCAACACCGCTTTTTCGTATTCGATTGCTCTTTTTCTTTCGCCTGCCTTGTATTTCATATTTTTCCTTTAATCCAACAATAAACCTATTATTTGCTCAATAATAGGTTTATTATATCACATCCAACCGTTTTAGGCATCTCTTAAGACGTACGACACCTCTTCAAATTGTGGCAATTTCCCTGCCCACTTTGAAATTATCCTACTACTACTATCCACCACGCAAACTGTCGGATATTGCATAATCTCATGGCTTGTCGCAAAAATCTCACCCATAATCGTCTCTGGATCTTGTAGTTCAACCTCAATACCAGTTGACCGCGTAAACTCCGCCATCCATTCCATTGCCTCTCTAGTGTATTCAGCGTTATCCCGTGTCACCATTACCACCCGCATTTTTTCTCCCTATCTATTATTTTCTTCCCGCTGTGTTCGAATGATATTCTCAAAATCCTCCAGCGTTTTAAATTCTAAAAACACCGAAGCAAACCGCACATAAGCTACTTCGTTCACCTCTGCTAACACGCTTAAGATTGCCTGGCCAATTTCTTTCGATTCAATTTCATCACGCCCAAGATCGTAGACTTTCTGCACAACCTTATTCACGACATCCTCTACCTCAAGATCTGAATTAAAAAACTTGCCTACACTGCGCCTAACCGCTGTTAGTAGCTTATCTCGGTCAAATTGCTCTTTATTGTTGCTGCGTTTTCGCACCACCAAAGCCGGCATTTCAATCCGTTCATAGGTCGTAAATCGTTTCCCGTCCGCCGTCACCCGACGCCGACGAATCATAGTTCCATCAGGAGTTTCACGGCTTTCGAGCACCTTACTGTCCCCGATTTGAATCGCATTTGCCATCTTAACCTCCTAAGTTTTACTATTTTTTACTGCGCAATCTTGCCCGAAGTGAAGGTGGTACGTCTAAATCATCTTCGTCGTCTTTAAGCTTATCCGCCTCATCCCAGCTAGATTTTGGTTCAGCCTTTTCTTCGTTTCCAATTGACTCAGTTTCAATCGCTGAGGTCGCAGGCTGCTCATCTCTATAGCTTTCACGTTCCGCCAGCACAACTTCTTCTGCGCGTTTTTGGCGATAGTAATCTGAGTCGAAACCAGTCGCTACTACCGTAATCACCATCTCTTCGTTTAATTCTGGGCGGATTGATGCGCCAAAGATGATATTTGCATCTGGCGAAACTGCACCCGTAATTTCTTCCGCTGCCTCTTGAATTTCGCTCATAGACATATCATATCCACCAGCTACTGAGAATAGCACACCTCTTGCGCCGTCAATTTTCACCTCAATTAGTGGACTTTCAATCGCCTGACGAGCTGCAATTTTTGCGCGATTTTCACCTGAAGCTCGGCCAATTCCCATTAGCGCCGATCCAGCATTCTTCATAATTGATTTCACATCGGCAAAGTCTAAGTTAATTAGTGCATGCTCGGTAATTAACTCTGAAATACCCTGCACACCCTGACGTAAGACGTCGTCTGCGATCTTAAAAGTTTCAAGGAGAGGAGTTCTTGGATCAATCGTCTGTAACAATCGGTCGTTTGGAATTGTAATTAACGCATCTACCTCTTTTGATAGCTCAGCGATTGCTCGGTCAGCATTCCTTTTGCGCTGTGCGCCTTCGAAAGTAAATGGCTTAGTCACCACACCGACCGTTAAAATATCTCTTTCTTTTGCCTCTTTTGCTACCAATGGACCCGCACCCGAACCAGTACCACCACCAGCACCGAGTGTAATAAATACCATATCTGAACCTTCGAGAGATTGTCCGATGTTATCACGACTTTCCTCCGCTGCTTCACGACCCTTATCTGGGTCGCCACCAGCACCCAAGCCCTGTCCGATATGGACTTTCACGTCTGCATCTGAGTGATGTAACGCCTGCGCATCGGTATTGATTGCAATAAACTCAACGCCATTCAGGCCAACTTCTTTCATTCGGTTAATTGCAGAGCCACCAGCTCCACCAACACCTACAACTTTAATACTAGCTGTGCTTTCCACCTCTGTAGGTTTAATTTCAGGCATTTTTTAACTCCTCACTTTGATAAATTAACTCTAGTTTAGCACATAAAAAACGATATTTAAAGGGTTTCACCCAAAAATCTCGTTTTTCACCCCTTTTGAGCAACTTTTTTATACAAAACTACTCTTTCTTCTTCAGGAAGCCCAACAAATCAAACGGTTTCTTCTCTTTCATTTCCCCCATACCAGAGAATCTTCCATCATCAGCCATCATTTGAGCTAATCCAATCGCTGCCGCATATTCCGGACGTTCAATGTCTTCTATAATCCCCGACAATCCAGCTCCAGGCACCCCAATTCGAGTTGCCATCTTTAATTGTTCTTTAGCAAGTCCCGCCAAGCCCTTGATTTTTGCGCCTGCACCAACAATTATCGCCCCCTCCGGCAACTTCTGAGCATAGCCAGCTCGCCTTAAGTGTTCATCAATATGTGCAAAAATATCAACAATTCTCTCTTTCACAATCGTATTTACTTCATCTTGCGAAAAACTAATCGTCTCGCCCACATGTCTCAAAGTCACTTCCTTCCCAGTCTCAGCAAAATCTGGCGTCACGAATCTTAGCTTAATCTCTTCAGCTACCTCTGTATTAAGTTCCAGCGAAATCGCTAAATCTTTCGTGATATTATTCGCCCCAGCCGGCACCACCCCAAGATATTGCAAATCACCCTCATCATATACTGCAATCGAGGTTGTCGCTGAGCCAAAATCAATCACACAGGCCCCATTTTCCATCTGTTTTTCCGTTAAAACTGCCCGTGCAGATGCAATTACTGCCGGCACAAATCTCAACGCTTCCAAATTTGCTAGTGCCATTGCTCGACCTAACGCATCGATATTGGGAGCTAGTCCAGAAACTACATTCGCTACCATCTCAATTTTATTTGCCATCATTCCTTTTGGCGACCGAATTCCACCCTGTCCATCCAGTGTGTAATTTAGTGGCACCACATCCAACACTCGTCGATTACTTGAAATCCTACCGCTCATCGCTGTATCCTCTAACCGGTCCAGATCCTCCCCTGTAATGCCATTCGATTGCGATACCGCAATCATTCCCGAAACCTTCTCTGAAGATAGATGTGAACCGTTAATTGAAATATAAGCATGATCCACATTCACCCCGCTCATGCTTTCCACTATTTTTAAGGCCTTATCAACTGCCTCAGCTGGGCCAGACAAGTCTGTCACAATCCCTTTTCGCATTCCCCTCATGTTTTTTGCTTCCCCGTAAGCAATCACTTTCACCGTTTCCGGATTCTGGACTTCTAGTGCCACCGCCCTCACATTCTCGGTGCCAACATCAACTCCAAATGCATATTTAGATTGTTCTTCCATGCGCCAATTATACCATAAACATTTTTAAAATTACAACAACAGGAGTATAATGTAGCCTATGGATATGGCAAAAATTTCCGCCATGCGAGAAGGCGGTAAGATTTTAGGTGAAATTCTCGCGGAACTTCGTGATTATGTTGATGTTGGTATGACTAAACGCGAGCTTGATCGCTGGACTCGCCAAAAAATCGAATCACGCGGCGCAACCTGCTCTTACGATGAACTCGAAGAGCCTTTTCCGGGTTGCATCTGCATCTCTGTTAACGACGAACTAGTGCACGGCGCTCCTGATAGTGATTATGCACTCGAATCTGGTGATAAAGTCAGCTTTGATCTTGTTATAAAATATAAAGGATATCACACCGACGCCGCTTTCACTACCATAGTTGGCCACGCTAATCCAGCCGTCAAGCAGATGGTAAAAACCACTGAAGCCGCTCTCTGGGCTGGTATCGACCAGGTCGCACCCGGCGTACACCTTGGTGACGTTGGCTATGCTGTCGAACAAGTACTTCGTCGAGGCAAACTCGGCGTCATCGAAAATTACATCGGCCACGGCATTGGCAAATCAATGCATATGCCACCAGAAGTACCGAACTACGGTCGCCGCGGTCATGGTTACGTTTTAAAGCCGGGTGATTGTATCTGCATCGAGCCAATGAGTTCCCTTGGCAAACCCTATAATCATGTCGACCAAGATTCCGGCTGGTCAGTCATATTATCAGATGGCTCAATTGGCTGTCATTGCGAACACACCATTTTAGTCACCGAAGACGGTCACGAGGTTCTTACTTTACCAAATTGCCCTCGCGCTTAACACACTTAACTTAGCTAGCTGAATTAGCTGAATTAGCTGAATTAGCTGAATTAGCCCAACTAAAAGACCCACTTTAACGCGGGTCTTTCTTAAAGAAAATTATACTATTTACCTCTGTTATTTTTGAACAAATTTTTTATACAAATTGTAAATACGCTTCGCAACTACTTCAATCTCGCCCATCCCGTCCACATGTTTAATCGGTACATGCTTAGACTTTAGCAGCTCCTCATATTCTGGCATAACACGGTTAAACATCTCTAATTTTCTATTCCAGTTTGACAATTCATCGTCAGCCCTTCCTCGCCCGGACAACCTCTTAATGCATTCTTCTCGCTCAACATCAATCACAATTACACCATTCGTCGCGTTCGATAGTACCTCCGATCCCTTACTCTCTTTCGACCATGGCTGACCATCTAAGATTACTGGCACTCCAGCCATCTCAGCTTTTCGCACCTCTTTAATTACAGCTTCCGCTAGCTCATCTTCTGGTACCATCGCCGCTGTTTTTGTGTATGCTATAAACTGTTCTCGACAAATCTGGCCCACCGATAATGCTATTCCCCCAATTTTTTCCGCCAACAACCGACCCTGAGTTGATTTACCCGAGCCAGCTGGCCCATAAATCATGATCATTTTGAAATTGCCTCCTGTAACTCATTGATTGTTCTCTGAAAAACCTCGTCCGGCGTCCCCACGCCATCGATTTTCACTAATTTCGCACCATTCCCCACTAAAAATGCTACAATTTCGTCCTTGTCTTGTTCATACATTCTAAAACGTTCTTCGATAATCTCCTTCGTGTCTTGATCTCGCCCCCTTAAAAACAGTCGTTTCTGCACTTCCTCGATCGGCACTACCATTTCAGCAATCACGTCAATTTTCTCACCCCTACTCATCATAATTTCCGCTTGTTTCAGCGTTCGCGGAAAACCATCTAAAATCGCATTCGACGTCTGATGTAGCCTCGACAACACGAGTGATGCAATCATCTCGTCATCAAATAATTGTGCCGTTTTCAGCTTCTCGATTACCCACGGCTCCTTACTCTGGCGTAAAATTTCCCCTGAAGATACCCATAGCCAATTCAAACCCTCAGCCAGCCGACTGCCCACCGTTGATTTGCCTGATCCAGGTCCACCTAAAAAAATGATTCTCATATACTTCCATTATAGCATCAAAAAACTCCCCTAGAGGAGAGTTTTTTATTTTAAGCCTAACTTAATACGTTCAGTTTTTTCAGCCTTACGAATATCGCGTAAAATTGCTTTGCGACGACGCTCACGCTTTGAGATCGGCTTGCTAAAACGAAGCTGTGATTTAGCTAGTGGCATCATACCACTTTGTAAAACCTTACGATTAAAACGACGAATGATGTTTTCGTTTGCTTCGTTCTGATCTTTTCTGGTTACTTTGATTAACATATTAAGTGCATTATATCAGATACCGCACACTTTTTCAATAGTTAATCTCTAAGATTCTTCCCTCAACTGACACTCGACCATTCCACTCGTTCCTCATCAGTTGCACCTTCACCGACACCTCCGTCATCGGTTGAATCGCCAACCATTCTTCCAGCGCCGAAAATGCAATCAAAGTCATTTTTCGCCCCATTTCATCCATTATCACCGCCCTTAAATGTTTCCCCTCTTTACCAACCCCTCTTACTTCTATTATTTTCATACGACTAAGCTCAAAAACTGGCTCCTGGTTACCGCCACCAAATGGCTCCAACATCGCTAACTCCTCCAACAGTTCTTCCGTAAAATCATTTAGATTTTCCGCCAACACTTCTGCCTCAACCACCAAAAATCTCTCTTGGTTTTCTAGCTTAAGTGACTCGTAATAGTGATTAACCCTCTTTCTAAATTGCTCGACCTGCTCCGCTGCTACTTTTACGCCACAGGCCCCTGCATGGCCGCCCCCGCCAACTAAAACCTCGGAACAAGCCTTAATCATTTCTGCTAAGTTAAATTCTCCAAAACTCCGGCCCGAACCCTTATAGATCCCTGTATTCTCACCCGCTTTCGTTAAAGCAAATGCCGGTCTCTTATATTTTTCGACTAGCCGACCAGCGATAATCCCCACCACCCCTTCATGCCATTCACCTGCTACTACAATTACCGACTGCGCCAGCTCAACTTGACATTTCTCTTCGATTTCCTGTATCGCCGTATTCTGTTCCGCTCTTCGCCCAGCATTTAGTTCATTTAGTTCTTCCGCTAATCTCGTCGCCTCAGCTTTCGACTCCGCCATTAGTAGTTGCAGTGAAATTTCCGCCGATTCCATTCTTCCGCCCGCGTTTAATCTTGGACCAATTTGAAATCCAACCGCCTCCGCACTCACTTTCGTCACTCCAGCCACTCGCATCAACTCTTTTAGACCCATCCTGCGTGTCTTAGCCAACACTTTCGCCCCGTAATAGGTTAATTCCCGATTGATTTTCGTCAGTCGCATCGCATCACACAGAGTTCCCACTAGCACTAAATCTAGCATCCATTTCTCTTGCCCCTGCCGAATTTTTCCTGCTGCCACTAGCGCCAACGCCACCATAAAAGCCACCCCCACCCCAGCCAAATCACACAGTCCAGCCTCTTTAATCGCCGCCTGCTCCTCCTCGATTAAATCCGTCCGTTTCGGGTTCACTATCGCCTCCGCTTCCGGCAATTCTCCCATCACTTCATGATGATCAGTCACAATTGTTAAAATTCCAGCTTGTTTCAACTCCTTGATTACCTCCGAGTTATTGCTGCCACAGTCCACCGTAATCACCAATTTCACTTGTCTTGAGATCGCCTCTTCAACTGCCCGCTTCGACATCCCATATCCATCAATAAAACGGTCTGGCAACATCGTTTCCACCTCTTTTGCCCCCGCCAATTTTAGCGCTTCTACCATCAAGGTTGTTGCCGTCACGCCGTCCACATCATAATCACCATACACCAAAATCTTCTCTTGCCTTGAAATCGTCGCCAAAATGAGTTCCACCGCTCTCGCCATATCTGGCATTTTCTGAAAAATTTCTGGTTGAGATAAGTATTTTGGGTTCAAAAAATCAGCCGTCAGCCCCCTTTTTCGCACTATCTCCTCAAAAATCCGCGACACACTTAATTCCTTTCATTCTTCCAGCACCTTATTTCACCAATTTTTACTCGCCTCTTTCATCTGAACATTCAAAAGATGCCCCGGTTTTAGCCAATCGTTTTATTCGGCTTCGATTTATTGGATAGCTGCTGTGTCTTAATCACCATCGATTGCAATTCTTTTAAGATTGGAAATTGCTTGTTCGTCTGATAGATCATTGTGTTCCCCTTTTTAGTCGCAATCAAAAAATCTCCTTTTTCCAGCCGGTGCAATTCACGTTGAATGTTTCCAGGATCTTCTTTAATTAGCTTCGATAGCGCCCTCACATGTGTCTTAAAATCAGGGTATTTTGCAAATACCACCAAAATCTTTCTTCTTACTCGCGATGTAATAAAAACATCTAACATTGATACCTCCAATTTCCCCTATTTTAGCCCAAAAATGTCAAAACTACAACACTATCACCGTGTATAATAGAGTTATGTATTTTGAGGTTTTGCCAGCTAAAGTTTTTAAAAAATCCCCTCTTTTAGAGGATGGAATTTTAACCTACACCTTCGATCGAAACCTCCCTGTTGGTACCATCGTCGAGATTCCCCTCGGTAAAACTACCACTGTCGGCGTCATTTATCGCAAAATCAATCATTTTACTGCCGACTTTAAAGTTAAATCCATCATTCGGCCTCTCTATGACACTCCGCTCCCATCCCACCTCTTAAAATCCATCATTTGGCTTTCTGAATACTATCTTACCCCTCTACCTCAAGTCGTTAATCTTTTTCTACCTAGCACCCTTAATAACCGCCATAAACTCGCTCAACCCGCCGCCACCGCCATCACCCCGCACACCTCTATCACTCTCAACTCCGCCCAAGAAAAAGCCGTTGCTTCCCTTATCGAGGCTAGACCGAACACAAAATTACTCCACGGCATCACTGGCTCCGGCAAGACCAACATTTACCTAAGTTTCGCCTTAGAGGCTTTCAAAAATGGCCGTTCAACTATACTTTTAGTACCCGAAATCGCCCTCACCTCTCAGCTTGTCGCCGTTTTTCAGCAAACTTTTAGTAAAGATATTGTTCTTATCCATTCCAAACAAACTGCAAAGATTAGGCGTGACAATTTTGAGCAACTTCTTTTGTCAACCACTCCAAAAATTATCATTGGTCCTCGCTCCGCTCTTTTCGCCCCTGTTAAAAATCTTGGCCTCATCATTATTGATGAGGCTCACGAACCAACCTATTTTCAAGATCAAACCCCTAAATATTCCGCCCTCCGTCTCGCCAGTTTCATCGCTAAAACTCTTGATATTTTTTGTATTCAAGGCACCGCCACTCCTAAAATTGAGGATTATTATCTCGCCAAATCCCACCAATCTCTCGTTACTCTCACCGAAAAAGCTAAATCCACGGCCATCCAGCCTGAGGTAAAAATTATCGACTTTAAAGACCGCTCTCTTTTTACCGAAAACCGTTATTTTAGCTCCCCGCTACTAGATCAAATCCGCACCAATCTCAATCATCAATACCAGACCCTAATTTACCATAATCGTCGTGGCTCCGCCCCCCTTACTATTTGTGAAAATTGTGGCTGGCAAGCTCTCTGTAAAAATTGCTTTCTTCCCCTCACTCTCCATTCTGATTCTTATCAATTGATCTGCCACACTTGTGGCTACCAAACCAAAATCCCCACTAGTTGCCCAGAGTGCCATCATCCAGAAGTTATTCATAAGGGATTTGGCACTAAGTTACTCGAATCTGAATTACGACGTCTCTTTAAAACTGCTAAAATTGCTCGGTTCGATGGCGACAACGACAAAAAAAATAGTCTTGACGCTCTCTATGAACAGGTCAAATCTGGCGACATCGACATCATCATTGGCACCCAAACTATCGCCAAGGGACTCGATCTTCCAAAACTTGCCACTATTGGTATCGTCCAAGCCGATTCCGGCCTCAGCCTGCCCGATTTTTCGACCGAAGAGCGCACTTTTTCTCTTATCAATCAAGTCCTAGGTCGCATTGGCCGCGGACATCTCTCTATCGCTAATGCTTACATCCAAACCTTTCACCCCGACGACCCCGTCATCAACTACGCCATTCAATCCAACTACTCCGCATTCTACGACTACCTCATCCAGCGCCGCAAAACCGGCCATTTTCCACCTTTTACTTATCTTGCAAAGTTATCTGTGGTCTATAAAACCGAACACGCTGCTCTCGCCAAGATTAAGTCCGTCCATCAAGCCCTTAGATCAAAACCAAACATCTATCTCTCCGCTCCCACACCAGCCTTTCATGAACACACCAGTAGTGGCTTCTGTTGGCAAATCGTCGTAAAATCCGGAAACCGTCAATCACTTCTTGCCGCCATTCGTTCCCTCGATGACTTCCCTGACCTTCGCATTTCCATCGATCCTCCTTCTCTGCTTTAGTTCTCCTTCTCTGCTTTAATTTTACTAGGCTTAACGTTATCTCATCGCTTAGTTAAGCTATTGGAAAAGCTTAATTAAAATATCGCCAACGGAAAACAAGAGCATGGAGTCAAATTCTGTTCGGCTCCCTTCATTTCTATTCCAACAGCCTAACTAAACTTATCTTCACTCTAATACATTTTTTATTTTATTTTTTACATTTTTGGCTTAAGCACTACAAAAATTCATCTCCTCTCTGTTATAAACCCTTAATATATGTTATAATTATCGCATGGAAATTATTGTCACTCCCGATCCGCGCTTACGTCTTGTCTCAAAAAAAGTCAGCAAAATCACGGACGAAACTAAAAAACACATTGATCTTATGATTAAAAATTCCCTCGAATGGGAGGCTGAACATCCTTTTGAACTTTCCGCAGCTATGGCTGCACCTCAGCTCGGTATCAACGAACGTATCATCATTATTCGTGACAACATGGAAGATAAAGACGACCAAGCCTTTGTTGCCCTCATCAACCCTGAAGTAATTAAAACTGACGGCAAAATCATTAAAGACTACGAAGGCTGTCTCTCTGTGCCAAAATTCTACGGCCTCATTCCCCGCCCCAATAAAGTTCGCATTAAAGCTAAAACCATCGACGGCACCGAAGTTCGCATTAAGGCCGAGGGCTCTTTAGCCCGCACTCTACTTCATGAAATCGATCACCTCGACGGCGTACTTTTTATTGACCACATTAAAGACCAACCAGACGCTTGGTTTGAGCTCGACGATAAGGGCGAAATTACTCCTGTTGATTACCTAGCTCGCGTTAAAAATAACCCGGATCTTTTCCCCGATGAAGCCTAAAATCATCTTTTTTGGTAACGGACCTCTCGCTGACTATTCTAAACCAATCCTCGCAGCTAATTTTGACTTGCTTTTTCACGCTCGCACTAAATCCGACCTTGAAACTGTCAAATCGCTCAAGCGTGAACATCCTGAAGCTTTCGGCATTTTGGCCAGCTTTGGTGTCATCGTCAAATCCGATATCCTGGACCTATTCGAGCCAACCGGCATCCTAAACCTCCATCCTAGCCTCCTCCCAAAGTATCGTGGCGCCTCCCCTATTGAATCTGCCATCCTAAACGGCGATGAGACCTTCTCCATTTCAATCATGAAATTAGTGTTAGCCATGGATGCCGGCCCTATTTATCACCAAATCACCTTTGACTTTCATGGACAAACAAAAACTAAGGACGAAATCTATCAAATCCTCGCTGAGGCTGGTGCAACTTGGCTAACCGAACATCTCGAAAACTTGCCCACTCCAATCCCTCAAGATGACAAGCTCGCCACTTTTACTAAAAAACTTGATAAATCAATGTCACTCTTAAATCCAACAGAAAAAACCGCCGCCGCTCTACTCAATGAAGTCCGCGCTTTTAAAAACTTCCCTAAGTCCAAGTACTCTTTTTTCGGATTGGATTGCATTATTTTATCGGCACATATCTCTAATTTCGCCGAAACCCCCCTCAGTCTTGAATGTTCCGATCATCAGTTCTTAATCATCGACGAAATTCAGCCGGCCGGTCGCAAAGCCATGGATGCTAAATCCTTCCTTAATGGCTATGCCAAATAGTTTCCACTTTAAGTCTATCCTAAGCAGCATTCGCGTTCAAGATCATCGCTGATGCTTCGATAATTTCACGCTTCAACTCATCTGCCACATTCCTCGTAATCGTCGCATAATCTGGGCGATTCAATTGAATCCATTTTACCGACAAAAACTCACCCAAAATTTCTAACGTCCCCTCTGTTACACCGTGTTTTTTCAATAATTTCCGATACAAGTCGTCCTCACGATAATCACCAATCTGCGACAATACTCGAATCATTGTATTTCGGTCATTATTCATAATTCCTTCAAATTCACGGAGCTGATCAACCGTCATTCCCTCACTCATTTTTTCACCAACTCGATTTTCCAATTCTTCCTGCGTTTTCGCAATAAAATCCGCCTTCTTTGTTTCGGCTAGCGTTGAAAGACCCACTTCTTCTAGGAATTTCTCGTCAATTTTGATCATTTTTCCTCCTAAATTACTCCAATTATAATTTAGTTATGCTTATTTTTCAAGCTCTCTACACTCTTCCAAGCCAGTTCAGCACATTTCACTCTCGCCGGCATTCTCGAAACGCAGTTCATTGCTTTTGCGACCCCTAACCCCTCCACTTTGGCCTCTTGGCCTAATATCATTTTCTTAAATTCTATCGCCATTTCTGCTACCTCTTCCAGCTTCCGACCCCTTATACTTGCAATAAACAAATCCGCCGAAGCCAACGCAATCGCACAACCGTTACCTAAAAAACGTCCATCTAAGATTCGCCCGCCCTCTACTCTGAGGTAAATTTTTAACTCATCACCACAACTCGCATTCACTAGTTTAATTGGCTCCACCCCCTCAATTTCCCCCTTATAAGCCGGGTGCAAATTGTGCTCAATCAGTACTTCGTCGTACATTAAATCCCCATCCTTTTTCTTACTTTTTTTACTGCTTCGACCAGTCGCTCTCCATCCATTTCCGTATTAAACACCGAGAAGCTAGCTCTTACCACGGGACCCCACTCCTTATATTTCAAAAATGGCTCAGCACACAAGAATCCCGCTCTCACCGCCACCCCTTCATCCGCCAAAATCTGTGCCGTATCATGCGGATGCACACCTCTCACATTGAACGTAATAATCCCCCCGTTAGTTGCCAACACTTCAACTTCCCCGCTCTCTTCTAGCCGCTTCGCCGCCCTCTGCGTTATTTCCTTAATTTTTTGGTTTTTCCCTTCTCTTAAATCCGCTAACACCCGTTCAGCTGCCACTTTTAGTCCAAAAATCGCCCCCGTGGCCAAAGTTCCAGCCTCAAATCGCTCTACCCCCTCCGCCAGCGTTGGTTGCCCAGTCTCATCTACTGCTTCTACCGCTCCACCACCAAACACCAATGGCCGCATCTTTTTAGCCAATGTCTTCTTAATTACTAACCCACCTATCCCCATTGGCGCCCCAAATTTATGCCCCGAAAACGCTATATAATCAACCATAAGCGCTTTCAAGTTAATTTCCGCGTGACCAACCATTTGCGCCCCATCTACGCCTAAAATCGCTTCTGGTAGCGCCTCGCGCACTTTTTTTACCCGCGCCATCAAATTTTCCCCCGTCACGTTCGATACCCCAGTCAAAGAAATCAATTTCGCACCCTGCACCGCTTCCCGCCATTCATCAGTCGAGTCCCCTTTAAGAATCTTTAATTCTGGATACGTCATCTTCGCCGCCAACAAATTTGAGTGATGACTCTCGATATCCACCGCTACTTTATCATTTTCCTCCACTAGGCCAAATCCGTCATTCTCCTTTTTTAGCCCTCGCATCACCAAGTTTAGTGCTTCTGTTGCTCCTCTCGTTAAAATCACCAGGTATTCATCATCAGCCCCCACTAGCTCCAAAATCGCCCTTCGACACGCTTCTACCCCTGTTGTAGCTTGGATACTTTTTTTATACAATCCTCTTAAGGGGTTCGCATCAATCTGCGTATAAAAATTTGCCTCAGCAAAAATCGCCTCTGGATATTTCGTCATCGTTGCTGCATTATCAAGATACACCTCTGGACAATCCATCATTATGCCGTTCCTTCTAATTCCATCCGAATTAGATTATTCATTTCCATTGCATATTCAATCGGCAGTTCCTTCGAAATCTCCGCCGTAAATCCGCGCACAATCATTGCCTTCGCCGCCTCTTCAGACAGCCCTCTACTCTCCAAATAATGAATTGCTTCTTCCGAAATACGCCCCACCGAAGCTTCATGCGCTGCTTCTGCCTCCATACAAGCCACCTTCACTATCGGAATTGACTCCGCCCTAGCTCCCTCGTTCAAGATTAAACTCTTACAGTCAATAAAAGCCTTCGCTCCTCGCGCTTCTGGTAAAATTTTTGCCAACGTACGCGTCACCGACACACCGTCCGCCTTACTTAAACTTTTTGTATTGATAATCGAACAAGTTTCCGGCGCTGCGTGAACAACTTTTGCCCCATTATCAATCACCTGTCCCTCCCCGGCAAAAGCCACCCCGGTATACTCACACTTAGCACCTCTCCCCCTTAAAATCGTCATCGGATATAACATCGTCACCTTTGAACCAAAACTCCCGGTTACCCATTCAATCGACCCCTCTTCCTCAACAATGGCTCTTTTTGTATTCAAATTGAACATATTTTTTGACCAGCTCTCCACTGTCGAAAACTTCATTTTCGCTCGTTCGTATACAAAAATTTCTACACTACCCGCATGTAAATTTGCCACGTTATATTTTGGCGCCGAGCACCCCTCAATAAAATGCAACGATGCTCCCCTATCTACTACAATTAGCGTGTGCTCGAATTGTCCAGCATGAGGTGCATTCAAGCGGTAATAGCTCTGCAAAGGAATTTCCACTTCGACCCCTTTTGGCACAAAGATAAATGATCCACCTGAAAATACTGCCGCATGTAGTGCCGCAAATTTATGGTCATTTTCCGGTATCGCCTTCATAAAATGCTTCTTCACCAGCTCAGCCACCTTCATTTTTTCGCCCAAAAATTCAATTTCAGTCTGCGCTATAAAAGCTTCTTCAATTGGTAAATAAATTACCCCCTGCTTTTCCATTTGTTTCTTCAAATTGTGATAAATCACCTCAGAATCATACTGTGCCCCCACTCCAGCCAACCCCTCTTTTTCTGCCTCCGGAATACCTAATTTCTCAAAAGTCTCTCGAATTTCCTTCGGCACTTCATCCCAGCTCGAAACCATCTCTCTCACCGGCCTAACATAAGTTTCAATTTCTGACAACATCAACCCAGTTAAATCTGGCGACCAAACCGGCATCTTTAACTCGTCCCAATACTTCAATCCGAGCAATCTTTTTTCCAGCACCCATTTTGGCTCTTTTTTGCGTTTAGAGAGCTCCAGTACCAGCTCCTTACTTAAACCCTTCATTTTCCCTCCTCGGCCGAAATCTCGTCAAATATCGCCTTATAGCCCCTCTTCTCAATCGTTTTAGCGAGCTTCTCATCTCCTACCCGATAAACAGAGCCCTTGTCAATCAATACCGTCTTAGACGGCCTTAAGTGGCTCAAAATCCGCATATTATGCGTAATAATTAGATAAGTGCAACCACTCTCCTTTTGATATGCCGCCAAAATCTCTGACACTTTTTCTGCCGCGTCCACATCTAGCCCCGAATCAATCTCATCCAAAATCACTAATTCCGGCTCTAACACCAACATCTGCATAATTTCGTTTTTCTTTTTTTCACCCCCAGAAAACCCTACATTTAATTCCCGCTCCGAAAACCAAATGTTCTGCCCTAACTTCTGCGCCGCTTTATTGATTTTCTCTCTCACCTCGTCTAACGCCAAGTGAGCTCCATCTTTTTCCTCCAGCGCCGTCCTCAACATCTCTGTTGTCGACACCCCAGGCACTTCTACTGGGTTTTGAAAGCTCACAAAAATCCCCTTTTTTGCACGCTCGTTGATTTTCATCCCTGTTATCTCTTGACCCTTAAACTGCACACTACCTGATACCTTAAATTTTGGGTCACCCCAAATAGTCGCCGCCACCGTCGATTTTCCCGCACCATTCTGCCCCAGTAGCACCACGGTCTCACCTTTATTGATCGAAAAGTTAATCCCCCTTAAAATCTCTTGCTCATTCACGGCCGCTTTCAAATCAGAAACTGTCAATATCGCTTTTGTCAAAGCACCTCCTTTTCCCCTATTTTAGCATTTTTGGCCCTAAAAATAAAACATAAGCCAATAAAAAACCTTGGGATATACCCAAGGTTCTCTAGCTACTTCTTTGCTGCCGTCACTGCTTTTATTATTTCCTCAACATCATACCGCTCCTGGTTCACATAGAACCTAAAATCGCTTATGTTGAAAAAATCTTTCAGCACTTTTGCTGTCAGCGAAAGTCTTTTTGGAAAAGCTTTAAACGCAGCCATTGGCTCAAACTTGTCCGTCGATTCATTCGTTAAATACCTTAAAACCGCAAATTCCGGACATTTACGTGAGCCAAAGAATTCTAAAGATACTTCCTTGATTTTTAGAAATTCCGATTCACCGAACACCGGCGTCCTTAAGACTCTCTCGCCAACAGCATCCATCTGATTCGCTAAGGCTAAAACCGCCGTCACCGGACTTTCAATCCTTAATCCAGTTAACTGATTTGATATTGCCGAGCAAATCACCTCTACGTCTTCCTCGCCAATATCTACCTTGCCGCTTTCAGAGAGATATTTCCTTGCAATTTCCACGGAATGCACCACGTACGATTTTGGCGCCTCATCTAGGCCCGTATTATGCATTAGCGCCGCAATCTCAAACAGTTTTTTCTGTTTCTCAAAAGAATCTTCCTCGCAAAATCCGAACCTTAAACATTCTTCAAAAAGTTTTAATCCCATTTTAATCACTCTCCGAAGATGCTTAAATCCATTGTCCGTATTGAAGTGACGGTCCGGGTCGCCATTTTTCTGTTTTTTCTCAACCTGAAAAACGCATTTTGCCGGAATTCTCGTCATCGGTAAGTTATGCATAATTTCAAGCACTTTGTCCAAACGTTCCAAAACAAATGGACAATTATCCGGTATCTGCTCTTCCTCACGAATCACAACCTTGACCCTTGCCTCTCTAAGGCATTTCATTTTGCCAGTTTTTTCGTCCTTCTTAAAGAAAGGACAGTCTTTACAGTTCTCAATCGTTAAATTGATTTTAGCCACATTCTTCATTTTTCCACCTCCTGTGCTAAAACTGCGAAATCTCTGTGCTAGAGTGTTAATGTGCGACCTGACTATCAAAAGCCAACTGCTTATATTTTAACATTTTTTCTATTTTTGTCAATTTAACATAATAGTCCACAATCTTTACAACAAAACATTGCACAAAAATAAGGTAGCTCTTAGATTTATTTCTAGGAACTAACTATAAATAAGAAAGGACTATCTTATGGCATATTAGTTATGTTTATGCTATATTTAATACAAATGAATCTCACAATAACTATCTTAAGATAAATAGGAGCGTCCATCATGCCAAACCCGAACCAAATTAGCCCTAATACTAATCCTCACCCGCTAGACTCCATAGAACAAGAACATTCTGCAGAAAATCCAGAACCACATTCAAATATTCCAGAGCAATATAACATTCCAGAACAATATAATAATGAAGAATTAATACCAGATGAGACTAGAATCCAAAATGAATTAGGCGCAAAAGTTCTCTCACTTGTTAATTTTGAGTCTAAGCATAAAGATATTGTTGAATCTTCCTTCGATAAAGCTAGAAATAATCATGATAAACTTCCAGGTAAAAATAATGAGCGTAGAAACTATGCTTATCTCTCTCGTCTTAACTCTCTAATTGAAAAACATGGTGATAATCTAGAACAAAGACTCTGGCAAACTTCCGCTTCTAAAGTCATCATTAAACCAGAAGACATCACCGATAAATACTGGAAACAACAAGAACAAATCTTACGCAATGAAGGTCAAGGTAGGACCTTAAGCAATTATGAAAAGGACTATCTCACTAATGAAATCATCGCAGAACAAGAAAGAACCATCGCTCCTTGGGTAAACTATCTCAGTGATAAAGATTGTCCTTATCCTACTTGGTTCAAAGTCTACGCTTTCGATGGTCTCTCTAGAATGGGACTCTATAACGATAACACTAAAGAATTTGAGAAACGTGATAAACATACTGTTGGTGGATTTCCAAATCTTAACCCTGAAGTCTTAGCTAAAGTCTATAGCCATATTAATGATTTCTTCAGCCAAGACTCTTCTGCTTGGTTCGAAAAACATCCTGAAGATGAAAAACTAAGTGTTCTTGTTAAATCTGGTAACTTCAATAAACTCTATTCCAAAGAACTCTTAGACGCTAAAACAATCATGAAGACACCAGAACGTACTGAAGATATCCAAGGTGACTGGTTCGAATATAAGCTAGGTGATGAAGAACAAATCTCTAGACTTGCTGAAGGTACTCGTTGGTGTATTGCTGATCCGCATACTGCCAATAACTACCTTAGCTGGGGCGCTTACGATAGCAATGGTGCTGAAGATGACGACGACTATGATTACGACGAATACGAAGATAATAACCATAATGATAACAAAGCTCGATTCTTCATCTTCCGTCTCAAAACCGATCAATCTAAAGATGGCTATGCCGATAATGGTTCTGCTTCAATAAGACTAAGTCCAGATGGTAATGTAGCTGAAGTCTCAGGATTAAATGATGGACAAGCCATTGAAGATGCTTTAGTTCCTATTGTCCAGGAAAAAGTCCTCTCTCTCCCAGGTGGCGAAAAATATAATCAGAGTTTTAAAGACAAACAAGAACTCATTCGTCTAGATAAGAAAATGCAAGAAAACCAAGATCTTACTGAAGAAGAACTTGAGTTTATTTATGAGATAAATCGCAATATTGTTACTCTGGATACGTACAATGGAAGTGATCCAAGACTTAAGGAATTAAAAAATAAATATAATATCCAATATATTTTAGATCATGATATTGAGATAGATCTTAATAAGTTAACTAAAAAAATAAAATCTTCTGATATTGCCGATAACCTAGACACCCTCATCAATCATGGCGTAGGTATTGATATTCTAGTTAAAAATATGGATCCTTCTGATATTTCTAGAAACATAGACACCCTCATCAGCCATGGTGCAAATATAGATGTAAATGAGTTAGCTATAAAAATGTGTACTCCTGATATCCCCGATAACCTAGACACCCTCATCAGCCATGGTGTAGATGCTAATATCTTGGCTGAAGTAATGGGTCGTTCTGATATTGCCGATAACCTAGACACCCTCATCAATCATGGCGCAGATGCTAATATCTTAGCTGAAAGAATGAGTTCTAGTAATATTGCTAAAAACCTGGACACTCTTATCAGCCATGGTGCAGATATAGATGTAAATGAGTTAGTTAAAAAAATAAATTCTTCTGATATTGCCAAGAACCTGGACATTCTTATTAACCATGGCATAGATACTAATATTCTAGTCAAAAGAATGGATTCTTCTGATATTGCCAAGAACCTGGACACCCTCATCAGCCATGGTGTAAATGCTATTATTCTAGTTAACAGAATGAATTCTTATGATATTCCTAGAAGCCTAGACACTCTTATTAACCATGGCATAGATACTAATATTCTAGTTAAAAGAATGGATCCTTTTGATATTGCCAAGAGCCTAGACACCCTTATCAACCATGGCGCAGATATTAATATTCTAGCTAAAAGGATACATTCTTATGGTATTGTCGATAACCTAGACACCCTCATCAACCATGGCGCAGATATAGACGTAAATGAATTAGTTAAAAATATGTATTCTTCTGATATTGCCGATAACCTAGACACCCTTATCAACCATGGCGCAGATATCAATACTATCGTTAGCGAAATGTCACCCAGTGATATAGCAAAGAATCGCGAAAAGCTTCTCGCTTATGGTGCGAATTTAACCAATTAATTTAAATATAAACATCTTCGTAAAACGATAAAAATATTGATGATGAAATAGCTCTTAAGGCTATGGTCACTCAAAAGTTGCAGATCTGTTATATGTAATTTTTTCTCCAAAAATCGATAGAAATAAGTTTTAAGAGCTACCTTATTTTTATGCAAGATTTTGTTGCAAAGGTGCTGGGCTTTATACTTTTAATCCACTCCTCTCCTCTACTTTTTCGTGTTACAATAATATCATGTATATCGCAATCGATATTGGAGGTACAAAAACTTTACTCGCCCTTTTTTCTGAGCGCGGCCGCCTCTTAAAACGTCTAAAGATGCAGTCTCATCCGTCTCAGATCCAGTGGCTTGCCAACCTGTCCCGTCAGCTCCCCCGCATTCTCCCCCTCCGCCGCCGCCTCGTTCGCGCTGCCACCATCTCTTATCCAGGTACTCTAGAAAATCATCACCCAAAATCCGCCCCTAATCTGCCCGATTGGAACGGCACTGAAATTGAAACTGCCCTGCGCGTGCTTTTTGAACTCAATCGCATCAACTGCCCCATTTACTACAAAAATGACGCTGACCTTGGCGCGTTTTTCGAATGCCACTCTTATCCTGGCAAAACCTTATATCTCACTTTTGGCACCGGCATTGGTGGCAGTCTCTTAAAAAACGGTAAGCTCACCTCCGCTTCTGCCACTTTTGAGCCAGGACACATTCTAAAAACCTACAAAAAGCGTCGTCTTGAGTGGGAAAAAATCGCCTCCAGCAAAGCCATTCGCCTCGCTAATCAAGGCAGCGATGTTGTCAAATTATCTAGCAAATCCGCTCTTGACGACGTCGCCTGTCGCATCGAAGTTGGCCTTACCGACCTCATCAAAGAACATCAGCCAGATCAGGTCGTACTTTCTGGACCTATTGCAACTATTCTCCCATCTTTTCATCTCACTTTAACCCAACTTCTCCGCGCCTCACTTGGTCCAAAATTCGAAGTGCCACCAATTTATGCCGCCAAACATCCTCAGGAATCGGTCATTTACGGAGCTTACCTCTATGGCAAGTCCAAGCAATCTTAAGTCTACCCCCCTAACTCAAACCAATCTAAAAAACACCGCCCTCTCCGAAACCGCTCAAGCTTTTCTCCTAGCCCTCACCACTGAGTTTAAAAGTATCACCTGGCGCTTAGGCTCTCGTTTCAAGTATCGCCCCGCCCCTATTTCTGCTCACTCACGCGCCAATACTTCCCCTTCTGGCACCATCTTTATCGATCAATCTAGCTCCACTCCTATGCCTTACTTTGCCTTACTCACACTACACGAGCTTGGACACGCCCTTTCAAACCATCAATCTTATCGAACCGATATCGAGCGCCTCCGCATCGAAGCCGAAGCCTGGCAACGTGCTAAATTTGAGTTATCTCGCCACCAAACGTGGCAACGAGACTTTAACCTCACTTATGACGAAGAATTTGCCGAAAATGAACTCGATTCTTACCGCGACTGGCTCCATCAAAAATCTTGCTGCAAAAAATGTGGCCTCACGCGTTTTCAGACCCCAGACAGCCGTTACCACTGTCCTAACTGCGACCTACTCTAAAACCGAAGACACTTTAATTCCCCATAGATGCTCTAAAGTCACAGCCCCCCCCTAAAACTAAGAGCTTACCCTAGCGGTTATCACCTTCACCGTGGATCTTATTGCGTTTCCACCTCGACTCCAATTTCTCAATATTCACCTCTGCTACTTCTGCTAACGACACCCCAAGATATTCCGCAATCATCGCCACATACCATAAAACATCACCTAATTCTTTCGTAATTTCTTCTTTATCCATTCCAGAAATCACGCCACCCTTATCTCGTATAATTTTCTTAAACTTATCTGCCGCCTCTCCAGCCTCACCCGTTAAGCCCAGCACCTTCTCAATCAAACCCGTCTCATTCGCTAGGATAATTCCATCTTTTGAGTATTTCATCAGCCCATCTTTATATCCTGAAAAAGTATCGTATTTTAGCGCCGATGTCTGATAATCATCTAGTTTCTGCATCTGTTTCGTCTTCTTCATCTCACCTCCGTATTTCCCCTATTTTACCATAAGTTTCTTTGTTCGGAAAATTGTTCGGTCTATTCTTTCCATAAGAGGTATTGACAAACCACAAACACTATGATATAATCGAGCCATAACCCTTAAAGGTGGGCATTTTTTAATAATCTCCCCTCTAGGCGAGGGTCATTTTAAAATATAATTGGTGGGCAGAAGGAATTTTATATGGCAGGAACAAAAGCAGGTGGCCTTAAGGCTGCCGCAACTAATAAAGCCAAATACGGTACTGAATTCTACGCTCGTATCGGTCAAAAAGGTGGCCGTCTTGGTCATACTGGCGGCTTTGCCGCAAATCCAGCACTCGCTAAATTGGCCGGTGCTAAAGGTGGCCGTCTTTCAAAACGCGGTCCAGCTAAAAAAGTTGCTTAATTTTACCTAGAAATTATCACAAAAATACCCCTTAACGTTGAGAGATAAGGGGTATTTTTTATTATTTCCATGCGTTATTCCCTTATCGCATTAAAAGTTTTTCCCTATCGCATTAAAAGCTTTTCCCTATCGCGTTAAAAGCTTCTTCTAAAAAACATTTTTGAAACCAACAAAAAATTCGCCAACGGCGAACTTCATGGTATGGTGGAGCAACAGGGATTCAAACCCTGGACCCCCGCCTTGCAAAGGCGGTGCTCTAATCAGCTGAGCTATTGCCCCATATTTTTCCCTAGATGTTAATGGTGGGGATATGTGGACTTGAACCACAGACCTCGTCATTATCAGTGACGCGCTCTAACCAGCTGAGCTATATCCCCAGCAGTCTTATCTTATTTTACCCCAAACTCTTGAAAATTGCAACCCCAAAATCTCATTTCTTTTACCCATCACACTAGCATTTTGACGCAGTATACCCTATAATATAATCATGGATTGGAATTTCAATATTGGCTGGATGTTTATTGGTCTTGTTATCTTAATAGCCAGTGGCGCTGTGGTTGCCAATTATCAAAAGATCTCAGATCACATGCTCTCCGGCGTTTCTTCTTATGATCGCGTCAAGTTCTGGGGGCTAATCGGAGTCGGCATTGGTCTTATCGTAATGGCAAACCTTCACACTCTCATTCTTACCACCTTAGTCAAAGCTATTTTTAAGCTCTAGCTAGTTTTCTTTCTTTTTAGTGCTTTTTAGTTTACTTTAGATTATTTTAGGTTATTTTAGGTTATTTTAGGTTACTTTAGGTTATTTTAGACTACTTTTAGCTACTTATTTTTTAACACTACCTGTCGCGCCCACTCATACATCGCGATTCCTGCCGCCACCCCTACATTGATTGATCGCGTTGAACCAAAAGACTCGATATATCGTACATCGTCCACACCACAAAAATCATTACTTCGACTAGGCTCCCTTAGGCATTCCTCACTTAATCCATCGCCTTCACTACCAAACACCAATGTCGTTTCCGCCTTAAATTGTTTATCAGAAAGCCCCTTTGCGCGCTCTACGTTATTTTCAATCGCCACTACTTCCCTTCCTCTTTCGCGCTGATCTCTAAAAAAGCTTTCCAGGTCTGGCCAGTAGCAAATTTCCAAGTATTTATCGGTACACATCGCACCTCGCCTATTATATTTTCGACGCCCGACAATGTGAATTTTTGCTGCATTGAAATTATTCGCGCTCCTAACAATCGTGCCAGCATTAAAGTCGTGCGACACATTCTCAATCGCCACCTCTAATGTATTGCGCTTTTCTGCCAGCCTATTTTTCACTTCTTCATTAGCCAGACCCTTGTACTCGTCTATCAAATTTCTTGAATCTTCCATTATTCTTATTATAACACGCAAAAACACCCCTACTATACTCTAGCCCCTAAGACTTCCTTTATATCCTTGCTCTACCTCTACTTCTATCTAGTCCTTATCTCACAAAAAATCGCCTTAAAAAGGCGATTTTCTTTTAACAACTTAGTTGTGCAATCTTTCATCATCTAAATAAGCTTTTGTCGTATCTCTTGCGAGCTATATTATGCTTTAAGCTTACTAAGCACAATTACGACCGACCTAGCTACATAAAACATTACTGTCCTATGCGCATCAATTCCTTCTCAAGAAAGGAGGTAATCCATCGACACGTTCTCGTACCGATGCCTTGTTACGACTTAACCCCAATCATCTCCCCCACCTTAGGCCGCCTAGACGGACTTCGGGTGTTGGTGACTCTCATGGTTTGACGGGCGGTGTGTACAAGACCCGGGAACGTATTCACCGCAACATGCTGATCTGCGATTACTAGCGATTCCGACTTCAAGAAGGCGAGTTTCAGCCTTCTATCCGAACTGGGACCGGCTTTGGTGCGATTTGCTTCACATCACTGCTTCGCTTCGCATTGTACCGGCCATTGTAGCGCGATTCTAGCCCAAGGCGTAAGGGAAATACTGACCTGACATCATCCCCTCCTTCCTCCCCGTTACCGGGGCAGTCCTACCAGAAAAATACAACTGGTTGCAAGGGTTGCGCTCGTTGATGGACTTAACCAAACATCTCACGACACGAGCTGACGACGGCCATGCATCACCTGTCACTTGGCTCTTAAAAAGCACTCTCTCATTTCTGAAAGATTCCAAGGATGTCAAGACCTGGTAAGGTTTATCGGTTATCATCGAATTAAAGAACATGATCCACCGCTTGTGCGGGTCCCCGTCAATTCCTTTATGTTTTAATCTTGCGATCGTACTACACAGGTGGGATACTTAACGCGTTAGCTTCGCAACTCCGGGGGTCGATACCCAAAACTGCTAGTATCCATCGTTTACGGCGTGGACTACCGGGGTATCTAATCCCGTTTGCTCCCTACGCTTTCGTGCCTTAGTGTCAGAACCGTCCCAGTAACCTGCCTACGCTATCGGTGTTCCTTCTAATATCTACGGATTTCACTCCTACACTAGAAATTCCAGTTACCCCTAACGGTCTCGAGCTTAGCAGTTTAGATAATAGTCTGAATGGTTGAGCCACCAGATTTCACTATCCGCTTATCGAACCACCTACGCAACTCTTTACGCCCAGTCACTCCGGATAACGCTCGGATCCTACGTATGACCGCGGCTGCTGGCACGTAGTTAGCCGATCCTTATTCATAAGTTACCGTCATATTCCTCACTTATAAAAGCAGTTTACAACCCGAAGGCCTTCATCCTGCACGCGGCGTTGCTCCATCAGGCTTTCGCCCATTGTGCAAGATTCCCTACTGCTGCCTCCCGTAGGAGTCTGGGCCGTGTCTCAGTCCCAGTCTGGATGATCATCCTCTCAAACCATCTAACGATCGTCGACTTGGTGAGCCTTTACCTCACCAACTATCTAATCGTACGCAGGCCATTCCCAAATCGCCGAAGCTTTAATCCAAAGATCACATGCGGTATTAGCTACTCTTTCGAGTAGTTATCCCTCAATTTGGGGTATGTTCCCACGCGTTACTCAGCCGTCCGCCGCTCGTCAGCAGCTTCACGGTGCTCTCGAAAAACTAACTCCCGCTATAAGCCCGGAGTGTCAAGAACACGGTGAAACCCTGTTACCGCTCGACTTGCATGTATTAGGCACGCCGCCAGCATTCATCCTGAGCCAGGATCAAACTCTCCATTAAGGACTTCCGAAGAAGTCTAAAACTCAAATTTGATTACTCAAATAAAAATAAACTGACGATGATATTTTAAAAATCTTATTTCTAAGTTCTTTAAAATTTAAATTGCACAACTAAATTGTTAAATTTCTTTCAAAGACTAAGACACTGGTAAAATAACCTCTCGCAGTCGTTTGATGTTCTTATCTTATATCATATTTTGACCTAAGTCAACCCCTTTTTTAGACTTTTTTTGACTTTTTCAGACTTTTTTCAAAAAAGACTACTTTTTCTATAAAATTTACTAAAAAACCAACCAATTCATCATCCATTGCGCCAAATAAGTCGCAATCACACCCACCATAAAACCGATTATAGCTTGTGGTACCGTATGCCCCTCTACTACTTTTAGAGGCTTGATTAGTTTACTGTTAGAGCTTTCGATCATCTTATTCAGTGTCTTCCCTTGCTGACCTACTGCATAGCGTACATTTGTTGCATCATAAACAATTACAACTGTCACCGCTACCGCCAGTGCAAATAAATCCGAATGAAATCCATTTCTAAGACCAATTGTTAGCGCCGTTGCCGTAAAACAAGCGGTGTGCGAAGATGGCATTCCTCCCGATTTCATTACGATTTTTAATAATTCCAATAAACTAATTTTTCCTTTTCTAGCAATGATTGCTATTACTAGCTTGGCGCCTTGCGCTAAGACCCATCCTAAAGAAAATGCTAAAAGTATTTCTATACTACCCATGCTTTTATTCTATCACAAAATCTTTATTCTTACCTCCGCTCCTACTACCATATCAAGAAATTATGATTGAGGTTAAAGCAATTAGAAGTGAAGTAACGGAAAATTGTAGAGCTAATGTCCCTATTCAAGCGGAGGTAAGATCGGCTTAGGAAGTTCTATATACACAAAGCTTCCTACGCGAAATTATTTTAAAGTACATCCTATTTTCAATTCAGAGAAATGGCAATTATTTTTTAAAGGAGATAGTTTTGCCTAGAGAAGGGACCCGATCAAAGGTCTCCCGTATGTTCTTTTCTCTTTTTTATGACTGAAATTAGGAACCAAGTTAAGATTGCGCCTAGTGCAGCGCCGCCAATGATACTAATCATAAAACCTACCGTCATATTTTCATTTTTGCCCGTTTTATTAGTATTACCAAGTTCTGGTACCGCTAAAGTCTCATCTGAGTTTTCCGAATTCGTCCCCTCATCTGTATCAACGTCTCCATCATCCCCATCCATTTTTTCTTTTCCGTCAGTCTGCTTGTCTGCAGCATTCTCACCCGTACCCGATACTAAACCTTCCATTTTAGCCGGGAGTTTTACCATCGATTTTTTAATCATCTCTGGCCTGACTCCTGCTGTACTCACAACACTGCTATCTTTATTTAGCCTACTGTCGGTCTTATCAGTCCCTATCTTATCGTCGTCCCTCGTCTTATCATTTTTTACCTTATCTTCCTCTACTTCCCTATCCTCTGTCTCATTCCTATTCAATGTGTCGTTCTCTGCTTTGTCACTCTTTGCACTATGGTCTATTTTATTATTCCCCGCTTTATTATCCTGTTCTTTCGTTTCAGGCTGTTCACTCACTACTCTCGAGCCAATCTTCTCGGTTTCCCCCTTCAGCGTTTCGTCTTTCGTCTCGCTACTCTTATCGGTTTCCCCCTTTGATGCTTTATCTTTCGTCTCGCCACTCTTCCCCGGCTCAGATTCTGTCTCCCCCTGTTTTTCTGCTGGTTTTAGAGTGTTATCAGTTTCCTCTTGCTTTCGCCCAGTAAATTTCGCTGGTGCGTCCATCAACTCGTAAATCACGTTATTATGCTCTGCCCCTACCTTATATTCTGCTGCTGTACAATACTTACCTGCTACCCATTGTTTTTGACATTCGCTATAGTCAACATCATTCACCCATCTCGTCCCATCTAAAAACTCTGCTGTATAATATATTTTTCCAGCCTTATTATTTTTTAAATCAAATCCAGTTATGTCAACTGTATAAATTCTGTACGTATCATCTTTTTCGCCTCTAGACCAGCTTTCGTCGCGTAGATGTATAAAATCAGCCACCGGCTCAGTCTTCCTCACTAGCTTTTCTTTTTCATACTCGAGCTCATAACTCATTACCTTTTTCTCAAATTCCAACAACTCATTTTTCATCCTTCTCAATTGAATTCCCACAATTCTCTTATATCTTAACTCCCAGGTATTAACCACAAATTCCATCTGATTGTTGGTTTGATCTATCGATAATACATAAATGTCTAGTAAATTTCCATTCCTTAGTGTCGGAAACGTATACGGCCTAGTTCCCATTGCCGTTGCTGGGACTACGCTCATCAAAGACATTATGGCTGTCATCACCATCATGAGTCCACATTTTTGAAATAATCTCATTTTTAACTCCTATTTAGTTTTGGCTCGCATACTAGCAAAAAATTTTTTAGTTGCAAGCATAAGCTTTATTATTTATAGAAAACCCCGCTATAACAGGGGTGATCGTATCACTAATTTACTTAAAAAATATCCAAAAATAGCACCTTCTATTCTTTTTCTACCCCAAATTGTCAAAATGTTCATTCCTACCCCTTATAGACCATTGACTTAACAGAGGTAGCACACTTTTTACCTCTGTGCTATTCACACTTAACAGGGGTCCGCCAAAACCAAAATCGAAACCAAAATCGACCCGCGTCGAAACCAAAACCGACCCACATCAAAAAGTCAAACTCCTATCTAATCTAACTCAGTTCCCATCAAAAAAAAGGACTCTTCTTGATAATTCGAGTCCTTTTTTAGCTAATATAGCGCTTCCCTAGCTTTTCAACTAATTCTACTCTTCCTCAGCTTCCTCTGGCAGCACAATTCCCAGTGATGCCACCGTATCCCCTTCGGCCATCTTCATAATCCTGACCCCTTGGGTTGCTCGGCCAAGCGTCGGAATATCTTTTACTGCTACTCTAATCGCCTGCCCCTTAGTAGACATCATAATCACCTCTGAAGCTTCTGGGTCCAAGGTATGCACCGCCACAATCGTACCAGTTTTTGCCGTTACTGCTGCCACCTTAATTCCGACTCCACCCCGCTTATGGGTTGGGAAGTTTGAAACCAATGTCGCCTTACCGTAGCCATTTGCCGCAATAGCAATCAACTTCTGCTTTGGATCGGTCACGATATCCATACCAACCACTTCGTCTTTCGGCCTCAATCTAATGCCTCTCACCCCCATCGCCGAACGACCCATCGCACGCACATCTGCCTCGTTAAAGCGGATTGCCTGTCCAGCCGAAGTTGAAATAATCACATCATTCTGGCCCGTTGTCGTCTTCACCCACTTGAGTTCATCTCCTGGATCTAATTTAATCGAAATTAAGCCATTTGAGCGTACATTCATATATTGTTTAATCGCTGTTTTCTTGATTGTCCCCTTCTTTGTACACATAAAGAGATAACCATCTTCCACGGAAACTTCTGCATTTTCTTTAATCACCTCTGTCACCTTTTCGTCTGGGTGCATATTCAGCAGGTTAACTGCAGCTGTTCCTCTTGCCTGCAACGAAGCCTGTGGAATCTCATAAGCCTTCATCCTAAACATTCGGCCCTTTGAGGTAAAGAATAGCAAGAAATCATGTGAAGATGCAGTAATAATCTGTGCAATCACATCCTCTTCCTTGGTAGTCATTCCTCGCTTCCCCTTGCCACCTCGGTTTTGGCGACGGAAATCATTCTGTGAAACACGCTTTACGTAGTTCTCTGCTGTAATCAAAATTACTGATTCTTCCTCTGGGATCAATTCTTCTTCCGAGAATTTTCCTAGTTCATGATTAAAAATCTTTGACTTACGCTCATCGCCGTATTTATCTTTTAGCGCCAACAATTCTTCCTTAACTACCGCCAAGATCTTTTGTTCATCCGCCAAAATTGCTTCATATTTCTTAATTAACTCGTGCAGCTGTTTTAATTCTTCTTCAATTTTATCGCGCTCCAACCCCTGCAAACGACGTAGTTGCATAGCCAAAATCGCTGCCGCTTGAATCTCCGACAAGCCGAATTTCTTCATCAACTGCTGATCAGCATCATCATACGATTCACGAATCGTCTTGATCACCTCATCGATGTTATCTAATGCAATTTTCAACCCCTCAAGAATATGCGCTCTTTCCTTCGCCTTCCTGAGATCATATTCAGTCCTTCGACGAATCACTTTCTGACGGTGTTTAATAAACTCCGCTAAAATCTCCTTTAGACCCATCACGCGAGGCTGAATTCCATCAATCAAAGCCAGCACATTATAATGGAAATTGGTTTGTAAATCCGTTAATTTATAGAGCTGATTCAAAATTTTCTTCGGGAAAGCATCTTTTTTGAGTTCCACAACTACTCGCACCTTACCTCGCGCCGATTCATCTCGCGCATCTGAGATGTGAGTAATTTTTTTATCAATCACTAATTGACGCACTTTCTCAATAAAAGATTCCTTGCTCATTCCGTAAGGCACTTCAGTAATCACGATATTATACCTACCACCCTTGCGCTCTTCGATGTTAGCCACTGCACGAATCGTCACCGACCCTTTACCAGTTGCATAAGCCTGTTTCATCGGCTCACCACCATACACTTCTGCCCCAGTTGGAAAATCTGGACCTTTAACGTGTTTCATTAAGCCTTCCAGCGAAATTTCTGGATCATCAATTTGGGCCACGGTTGCATCAATCACCTCTGATAAGTTATGTGGTGGAATATTGGTCGCCATACCAACTGCAATACCCATTTGGCCATTTAGCAAGATGTTTGGCAAAGCTGCCGGCAAAACCACCGGCTCTTTTTCTGTACCATCAAAGTTGTCACGAAAATCCACGGTTTCCTTCTCAATGTCCGCCAACAGTTCCGCCCCCACCTTATCCATTCTCGCCTCAGTATAACGTGAGGCTGCTGGCTCATCACCGTCCATTGATCCAAAGTTACCCTGGCCCTCTACTAGCGTATAACGCATCTTCCAAGGTTGCGCTAAGTTCACCATCGCATCGTAAATTGACGAATCACCGTGCGGATGATATTTACCCATCACTTCACCTACGATACGCGCCGATTTTACTGTTGCATGCGGAGCCTTCCAACCATTTTTCTGCATCGCATATAAGATACGGCGGTTCACTGGCTTCAAACCATCTCTTACGTCCGGCAAAGCACGGTCAATTATTACCGACATCGAGTATCGGATAAAGGAGTCCTCCATCACATTCTCAACCGTCAGCTCTTCCACTCCCCTATTCAGCGCTTCTTCAGTCGATTCCACTTCACCCACCCCTTCATTTTGCGCTAGATTTTGTTCTAGATTTTGGTTTTCTTTATTCTGCTTGTCTTCTTCCATCATCTATCCTTTCCTAGAAATCCAAGTCATCAAGATCAATACTTGCTGCCCTTGATTGAATGAAGTTTTTCCTGAGTTCGACCTCTTGCCCCATCAATTTCGTAAAAATCGTATCCGCTTTCTCTGCATCCTCAATGTTTACCCGAATAATTGTTCTATTTTCAGGATTCATCGTGGTTTCCCAAAGCTGATTTGCATCCATCTCACCAAGACCCTTAAAGCGTTGCTGTGCTGTATAACCAGCCTGTTTGAAGCGCTCATCTTCGTCGTTCACTTTCGTCCCCGCCGCTTTACGCTCCTCAATTTTTTTCGCCAAGGTTGCTTCCAGTGCCTCCTCGTTATAGATATATTCAATTTTACGTCCGCTTCCGGTTCCCTTAATCAAGCCAAATAGCGGTGGCTTTGCTAGATACACATGCCCATCTTTAATCAACTCTGGCATATACCTAAAGAAGAATGTGAGCAGTAGCGTTGAAATATGCGCACCGTCCACATCAGCATCGGTCATAAACACAATTTTATCGTATCTTAATCCATCAATATCAAATTGGTCACCAATTCCCGTACCCAGCGCCTTGATTAGCGATACAATCTCAGCGTTAGCGTACATCTTATCTAGGCGCGCACGCTCTGTGTTTAGCACCTTACCGCGCAGTGGCAAAATTGCCTGAATTGCAGAATCACGCCCCTCTTTAGCTGAACCCGCTGCCGAGTTACCCTCTACGATAAAGAGTTCACAATTCGTGCGAGTCTTTGATGAGCAGTCTGCCAACTTTGATGGCAAATTTAGTCCGTCAAAAGCACCTTTACGAATCACGTTATCACGCGCTGCTCTCGCTGCCTTACGTGCTCTCGCTGCCAAAGTCGCTTTCTGTACGATTTTCTTCGCAATTGCTGGATTCTCTTCCAGGTAATACCCAAAGTATTCGCTCATCACTTTATCGACATAGCCACGCACCTCTGGATTACCCAATTTGTTCTTGGTCTGCCCCTCGAATTCCGGGTTTGGTAATTTAACTGAGATAACTGCCACCAACCCCTCTTTGATGTCATCACCAGTCAGGTTATCTTCTTTTTCTTTCAAGAGGTTATTTTTGCGAGCATAATCATTGATTACTCGGTTTAGTGCCGTCCTAAAGCCAACCACATGTGTACCTCCATCTGGAGTTAAAACGTTATTCGCAAATGGCTTCATTGTCTCAGCAAAAGTATCGTTATACTGCACTGCAATTTCTACTTCTGAATCCTCAATCTGTTTATCAACGTAGAAGATCCCATCTGTTAAGACCTCTTTACCATTATTTAAGCGCTTAACATAGCTCGAAATTCCACCCTCGAAATAAAAGGCCTCTTTTGCCCCAGTTCTTTCATCAAAAACTGAAATCAAAATACCTTTTGTTAGATACGCCTGGTGCCTTGCATAGTGCGAAACCCAGTCATAATCAAAGGTTGTCGTCTCTTTAAAAATTGTCGGATCTGGATAGAATGTAATTGATGTACCGTTTTTGTTTGTTTTGCCTTGAATCTGTAAATCAGAGGTTGGTTTTCCAGTTTCAAACTCAATGTGATGAATTTTACCTTCTCGATAAACTTCCGCCACCATCCGAGTTGACAGTGCATTCACTACCGATGAACCCACACCGTGTAAACCTGACGATACCTTATATCCGCCACCCCCGAACTTACCACCTGCATGCAATACCGTCAGAACCGTCTCAAGCGTCGATTTCTTTGTTTTCGGATGTAAATCTACTGGGATACCACGCCCGTTATCGTCGACCTTCACACCCCCATCTTTTAAAATTGTAATTTCAACCTTAGTCGCATATCCCGCAATCGCTTCATCAATCGCGTTATCTGCGATCTCTTTGATTAAGTGATGTAGCCCTTCATATCCAGTCGAACCGATATACATACCAGGACGTACTCGTACTGGCTCTAGCCCTTCAAGCACTTGGATCTCAGAGCTATCGTACTCTTCTTTTTTAACCATTTTTTTCCTTTATTATTTTCTATCCCAGATACCAGGGGTTAAACCCACCAATTACCTCTCTCAATATCTGTTACCAGTATAGCCCTCATGGCTTAAAAAGTCAAGCAAAAATCCCCCTACAAGCCAATGAGAGCCGTTTTAAGGCTAGTTTCAAAGGAAAGTGCTATATGTTGCTGTTTTTTATTCTAAAATCGCCCTAGTGTAGTTTAATGACATCACCATCGGACATCTCTTCCTGCTTACGTTTCGCCCTGCGCTCCAAGTCAGCTAGCTGAGCTTCAGCTTCTCTTAGCGCCTCTTCAGGCCTCTCTGCAGCCTGCTCCGTCACCCCTATCGCTCCTTCAGGACTCTGCCCCGTCATCCCCATCATTCCCCCTGAACTCTGCCCCGTCACTCCTGCGACATCTCTTATCGCCTGGCCTGACGCCGTTTTACCTTTCCATTCATCTAGAAAGTTCGGTCTCTTCGTCTGCGCTTTTACTTCCATATCGTCTAGCTCATCAAATTCATCAAATAGCTCTGCGGCCGCTGTCTCCGGCATCACTTCTTCCTTCGGTTTCTCCAGCATCACTTCTTCCTTCGGTTTTTTCGGCGACATTCGTTCATTAATCTCTCGCTCCACCTCCGTAATCGGACGACCGTATTTAGTCGCTGAATAATTTTTCAGCGATTTAAACACATCTCGATTTTCTTCCCCCATCGGTGGCAACAAATTCATCGTAAACGGCGCTGTCGGCATATCATACATCATCACCGTCGCAATTGCATGGAAGTTTGGCTGTTTATGCAGGTCTTCTGCCTTAAACGTCGGGGCAAATACCTTTTCCAGCATCTCTGCATCGGTCACACCTACACGACCTGCGATCACTGTACCAACGTTACCGAGCACACCCTCCCTAATTTTATCTGTCAACTGCGTCATAAACTGGTTCGCGACAAACAAATTCAAACGGAATTTCCTCGCCTCTGATAGGATCGATTCAAAGCTATCTGTTGAGAAGTTCTGAAACTCATCCACAAATAGACAGAAGTCCTTACGATCGTTCTCTGGTGTATCAACTCGACTCATCGCTGCCGCCTGAAACTTCATCACAAAAATCATACCCAGTAGTTTCGAATTTGTCTCTCCAAGTTTACCCTTTGAAAGGTTAACCAGCAAAATTTTCTGGTTATCCATTACATCACGAATGTTAAAACCGGATTTCACCTGACCGAGCACGCATTTCATCATGCGGTTAGCAATGAACGGCGACCATTTTGAGTTAAACCACGTTACTACCTCACCCGCATCATTCGATTTCTGTGAAGCCGGAAATTCTTTCGTCCAATAATCATACACGTTCTTATCTGTTACATATTTCAATTTTTCTTTCACAAATTCCGGATCAATAAAACATTTTGGCACATCAATAAAAGTCGCCCCAGCCGGATCCGACATCAGAAGAATCGCTGCATTTCTAAACATTTGTTCGCCTCGTGGCCCAAAAATACCCGTATGACCAGGGTCATACAACGAATACAACATATTAATCCCCTCTTGTACGATAAAGTCCTTCTGATCTTCCGCTGTCCATTCAAACATATTCATCCCGATTGGGTTCTCCAAGTCTCCAGGATCAAAGTACACCACATCATCAATTCTCTCTGGCGGCACCATCGACAACAATTCCTCCGTCACATCACCGTGTGGATCGATAAATGCAAATCCTCGACCATCCATCATGTCTTGAAACGCCACATTTTTCAAAAATACGGATTTACCCATACCAGTCGCACCAATTACGTACGTATGACGACGACGGTCTTTTTGCCCTAATCTAATCTGTTTTTTCTCACCGCGGTATTCATTTACCCCCAGGATCACACCTTCATCCATCAAACGTGCTGGACCATCCACCTGCTTCGTCATTTGCCTTTCCACTCCAGAGGTTGGAATTGAATTTTGACTCGGCAAGTGAAAAATTGACGCTAATTCTACTGTATTTAGAATACAATTTTTGTTCGATTTCGGGAAATTATGGTAGATGTAATCTGATGCGAGCTGTTCACTTTTTTTATTCACATTATATCTAAAACCGTTTGCAATCTGCGAATCAAACTGCGAAAATGCCGCTACCACCCCTCCCACTAACGCCTCTGAGCGTTGTTTCGACTCAGTCGATGCTAGCACTCTAATTAAAACTTCAAAACCAGGATGTCTCGTCTTTGCTTCAATCGCCTGAATTTCTTCTTGCTTTGTTTGTGATAATGGCTTCTCACCTGTATCATATTTGTGTTCTTCCGGCACTTCAAATGGCGCTTTTGCCACATCCAACATTAAATGTAGTATTCTAAGCGGTAAATTTGAACCACTCCAGCTCTTTTTTCCACTTTTAATGTCGGAAACTTTTTGTTCAGAGACTTTCATCCAGCCCGAGAGCGCTGGCCTAAACAAAATCTGGATTGCCACCCCTTCTTCATCTTTAGCCTTAGACAATGCGTTCAAAATCGCAGTTTGAGCATCCCATTTCGAGTCCTCATAGGTCGCAATCGGATAGATATATTCCTTTTTCAGCTCGAATTCCCCACCAGCCACCGTCGCAGCCGTTGCTCCATCTCTAAAAATTATTTCTTGATCAGCCTCTTCCAGCCTTGCTGTCGGATATGACGACACGATTGCCTGCTTTACCGTCTCCTCTAGTACTGCTGGCACCACTGCATAATACTTAATGAATTTACCTACCGCGATAATATCAAAGGAAAAATATCTTTGCCCGTATAATTTCGTATTAAAATTATTCTTTTTAATTGTCGATGCAATGATTGAGTACATAATAGTCGCCGCGGAGATTGCCTCGTCGTTAATGTCACGCTCATCTCTTCCGCCCACCTCAATATCATCCGTCGAAGGCGGTAAGTGGATTAAAAGTGGCACTAATTTTAATTGTCTTTCATAGTTTTTTAATTTTAGCTTATGCTTAAAATTTTTAACCACAAACAGGATAACTAATCCAATTACTAGTAGCGCACTAACAAAAAATACCATATTTGGCATTATTTTTTACCCCCATCCAAGTACTTTCGATCAACAAAACTCTCCGCCAGCGATTTTTTTGACTGTTCAACAAAATTAAGCATTTGTCGATACAAATTAGGCTCTTTTTTATTGGCATCTAGCTTTTTAGCCAACTCATTCGACACCCCATCCTTAGCAAATTTCGAAGTATTTATATCAGTACCAATAATCTGATCTTCTGTCAGCTTTTTCATTCCCGCTGGCGCTTCATCCACAACCTCCCCCAGTGCCGCCACTCGAACTTTTTCGTCAAGCCCAGCAGCATTGATCGTCGATGCCCCCAACATCATTGGATCTATGTATGTCAGTCCGTTATTTGCATTCGGATTATTCCCTACGCTCTCAAGATTATCCCCGGGATCCTTTTCCTTATCTTCTGGTTCCGGCAAAAATTCAGGATTAAATTGTGGAGCCTCCGTCATCGAACGTTCAAAATTCTGTGCTAAATTGTTTCCAGGTCCCACATTCCCATTATCCATATGCTTATTTTATCACACTTTTCTAATCACAAGCATTATTAAAGCCACCGAAATTGTTGCACCAATCACCGAAAATAACAAATTCGTTGTCCCCATTGAAATAAAAATCAAAAGCATCACTGGCCAAAAAGCCAACACCGCCGCATCCGCATATTCCCGCCACGTTAACTCCTTTTTTCTATCAACCATTCGCCTAAAAATCTTTACTATTTCCATCATTACCCCCAACACCACCACGTAAACCAATAAAAAGAATACAAAAATCCCCAGTGGACCAATTCCAGCTGGAGTTGTAAAAAATAACATCACCGCCACGATTATTGCTGCAACAAGCGACATAAAGAAAAAAATCCGGCTCAACATATAATTTTATTATACCATAACCGTTTCAAAAAAATGTGCAAGCGAACCCTTAAAGCGGTTCGCCATTAAAATCATTCTCACTTCAGCTAAAAGCCCGCTCCTTAATGGCTTTGAACTGTGCTATCCCCCTAAAATCAACTGCCATTAAACCTGATAATGGCAATCTGGTGCAAACTATCACCTTATCAGGTTTCGGCGATCCACCCTATGAGCCACGAAAACTGCGAGAAAATCGTGCTCTTCCCATTATGTTTACTCCCATTAGTTGTAAGTTAATCCCAGCTATATTGCAGGATCTTGCGCCACGTTTTAACGTGATATTTATTTGCCCTAAAGTTCAATCTCTAGGGCTAAAGATGGGGGGTTATCCGGCTCTAAAAACATTACTATTAGCCGCAACCCTCACCATCTATAGCTTATTTGACCGCTCCTCGTATAGAGGGGCATCTGTCCTTGCTTTATCCATCTTAATTCTTCTCTTTTTAAATGTGCTAATTAAGATTTCTAAAACGCGCTCAACGCTCAGTTTGATGTTTTTCGCTATTCCAAATTGGTTTATCGTAAACTTTCAGGTTAGTCCCCTAAGCCTCAAGTTTCTGGTTATTTTTTGAGAACCTGCTTAAAAAATCAAACGCTTTAGCGGAGCTTTAGGTAATTTCAGTTTTCTTCCCGATTGCTCAGGAAAGTTTGTAATTTATGGCTAGAAACTACCTATTAGCTCGCCAAATTTATTTCTCACCTACTTGCGTAGTCTATTGATTTTTGCTTTTTGTTAATGTGTGTTTTTATACGCTTCTTGCGTTTACGTTTCAGTGCTTATTTTTTCACGCTTCCTACGCCGCTGCGTTTCAGTGCTTCATTTTTTACACTTCTTACGTTTTATTTTTGTTTTTTATGTTTGTCATTTCGACTGTCTTCAGTCTAACACATCCACTCGTATTATGCAATACCTTTGAATACAATTTTTATAGTATTTTTTACAACATTCTCCTATTTCAATCTGTTATTCTCGCCAATTACATATGTTGTAAAATATACAACATATGTGTAGTTTTTGCCGTTTATTTTTCACTCCGTGATCCACTGCTCCATTTTTTTACACATCAATCTCTGCCCTGCCAAACCATACCACATGAAAAACCTCACCACGCAACCATGCCATACAAAAAGCCTCACTACGCAAAACATCGTTGAGCAAAAACCTTACCGCGCAAAAATAATGCCGTACGAAAAATCTTACCACCCAAAATCATGTTGCATGAAAAACTTCACCACGCAAAGTATCATTGCACCAAAACTTCACCACGCAAAACATCCCTACGCCGAAGCGCTGCAACATAAAAATATCATTATATTATGCATTTCCAACTTTCTATAAAGAACTAGCCTTGCATACAAAAAATGCGGCTTTTTTTGGCCGCTTTGAATAATTTCAGTTTTTATTTGGCGTTGATTTTTTTATTTGGCGTTGATTAGTTTTTATCTTAGTTGGATTAAGTCAGCTAAACTGCGAGGAAAACTGACTTAATCCGTAGAGTGTGGAGTTATTTTGGCTATTTTTGTTTTTGAACCTCTGAATAATAATTTTATTCAGAAGCTACCTCTATAATATCGTACTAAAAAGCTTATGTCAATACATTTCATGTATAAATTTTTTATAATTTTTCACTCACTTTTCCACAAAAAATCATGGTTAATTTTTGTTTTAGCAGGACACTTATTTTTCACTTTTCTTTTTTTCTTGCATAAAAAATGGGGCCTATTCTTTCAGGTCCCTTACTTTCATTTTTAGTTGGTGGAGCTGCCGGATACTGCCTCCGGGTCCGAAAAATCTTCATAATACCATTCTACATGCATAGTTCTCTGTTTTTATTCTCGACTCATCTATTAGGCGGCAAAGAACGAAACCTAAAAGACGTCATGACTAAATCTCGAATCACCCCGCGTCACAGGAGTAATTCCATTTCCATAAGCTATAATAATCCAAGAATCTATGGAAACTCGACCTTAGACCATCCTAAATTATTCAATTAGGCATAAACAGGTGCAAAAAGCACGTGCTTGGAAGTTTTTTCTTCACTTATTCAATACTTACGGTATCATTCGTCATGCTTGGTATCTGTTAATAATCCGTCTAAGCTTTGTCAGCCCCAACTAGCCTTATTCTACCACAGACCATCTCTATTGTAAAGTTTTTAACATAACCTCTATTCATAATCTGTTTTATTATTTTTTACAACATCGGCAGTAATACTCACATCAACATCGGCAGTAATACTCTCACACCAACATCGGCAGTAATACTCTCACACCAACATCAGCATCAACACTGCGACTTCGACGTCAAGATCCACTATCTCACCAATTCCGCTGCCAAAATTAAAGCGTGCCTTATCCATCCTATAATTATTAGAAAAACACTATTTTACCCCTTATTTTTTATTTTTATGTCTCTTTTTTTCTTTTTGTTCTGTTTTTTCGCTTTTTCTCCAAAATCTTTTTTATTATCATCTCTGTTATTCTTTTCATCATAAATCTTAAGCTTTACACCTAAAATTTTTCTGCTAGTATGTGGCTCGACATGACAGCAAAAGTTTTCACCTCAATCCCCCTTGGTTTCGATGGTTGCATCGTCGAAGTAGAGTGCTCCATTACCCAAGGTCTACCTCAATTCGACATCGTTGGCATGGCCAATAAGACCGTTTCTGAGGCCAGACAACGCGTCAGAAACGCTATCAAAAACGCAGGGCTAAAGTGGCCTGATTCACACATCACTATCAATCTAGCGCCTGCAGAACTCGCCAAAGACGGCAATTTCTTTGACCTTCCAATCGCAGTTTGTATCCTATTAGAGTCTAAACAACTACTCTCATCTGATGTTGCGAATAGCATCTTCAGTGGCGAATTATCTCTTGATGGCCAAATTCGCCCCATCCGCGGAGTCATCAACATCCTTGAAGCGGGCCAGAGAGCTGGTTTTCGTACTTTCTATCTTCCCAGTAAAAATCTTACTCAAGCTACTCTCATTCCTGATCTATCTGTATGTGGTGCCACTTCCCTACTCGAACTTATTCAGATCTTAAAGCAGCAAATTTCACCACAAACTCCGCCCAACCTAGATGTTGTAAAAAATAATAAAACAGATAGAAATGAGCTTCTGCTCGACCAAATTTACGGCCAAGAGTTAGCAAAAAAGGCTCTCATCGTCGCTATCGCTGGCCACCACAATTTGCTATTATCCGGTCCACCAGGTGCTGGTAAAACTTTGCTTGCCCACGCTGCTGCCACTCTATTGCCTGATCTTACTGCCGCCGAAATGATCGACACAACTAAACTGCATAGTCTTGCTGGTCTCACAGATACTGCAATCTACTCACGCCCTTTTCGTTCACCTCATAGTAGTTCCACTCTTATCTCTTTTATCGGCGGAGGCAACTCCGTCAGACCAGGCGAAATCTCGCTGGCGCATAATGGCATCCTTTTTCTTGATGAGCTCCCAGAATACCGCCGTGAAGTACTTGAATCGCTACGCCAACCACTCGAGGACCGCCAAATTTCCCTAGCTCGCGCCAACACTCGCTACACCTACCCCTCAGATTTCATCCTCATCGCCACCATGAACCCCTGCCCTTGCGGTTTTCTTGGCGATCCAACCAAAACCTGCACCTGTAGTAAGTCTCAAATCGAAAAATATCGTCACAAACTCTCCGGCCCACTCTTAGATCGCATCGACTTACGCATCAATGTCCCGAAAGTAGATACAAAATTGCTCTGTTCACAAATTTTATCAAATCAGCATAATGCTCAAAAAATTGCTAGTGCAGCTCAACATCAGGCTGTTGTAAAAAATAATATAACAGAGGCAATAGCCCGGCAAACCGCTCGCTATGGCACTTCCACCAAATCCAACGCTTCCCTTTCCTCCGCCGAAGTCATTAAGTATCTAACACTAGCTCCTGCCGCAAAATCTGCTCTCGAACACGCCGCCGAATCACTTTCACTTTCCGCTCGTTCTTATTTTAAACTCATTAAAGTCGCTAGAACTATCGCCGATCTCGCTGGAGAAAATCTTATCTTAAGTGAGCACATTTTTGAAGCTCTTTCCTACCGTATGGACATCTAATCTCGCCCCTATTATTTCTCTTGAAAAAACTCATAAAACTTGCTATAATTAAAGAGTTAAGGTTATAAGAGAAAGGACTAACACCATTAGTAATAAAAATTCGCATACTCGCATTAACGGAGAAATCCGCTATCCTGAAGTTCGTGTAATTGGTTCTAATGGTGAGCAGCTCGGCATCATGTCGAGCAAAGAAGCTCAGTCGCTTGCTCGCGAACAAGGGGTCGATCTCGTTGAGATTACCGCTAGCGCTAACCCTCCCGTAGTAAAAATCATCGACTGGGGTAAATACCAATACCAAAAGATGAAGGAAGAGGCGAAAAATCGCAAAAAAGCTCGCGAAAAGCAATCTGAGCTTAAGCAAATGAAAATTGGTCTAAAAATCTCTGATAACGACCTTAACATTAAAATCCGCAAAATCAAAGGCTTCCTCGAGGACGGTGACAAGGTGAAAATTATGGTCATCTTCCGCGGTCGAGAGATGGCACACAAAGAACTCGGTGATGAATTGATGCAAAAAATTCTTGCTGAACTTAGTGAAGTCGCCATCGTTGAAGGTAAACCTCAATTTGCTGGACGTAACCTAGCAGTTGGAATTCGGAAGAAGTAATTTCCTACTTTCACGGTTCCCCGCTTGTACTTCCAATAATACTAAACGAAAGGAAAAATATGCCAAAGCTTAAAACGCACAAAGGCACCGCAAAGCGCATCAAAATTTCCGGTACTGGAAAATTGATCCGCGAACGCGCATATGGCAACCACATTCTTGCCAAAAAATCTAAAGCTAGAAAACGCAACATGAAAACCGCTGGCGCTATCAACGGAAAAATTGCAAAAAATGTTAAAACGGCACTAGGAGTTTAATCATGAGAGTAAAAAGAGGCGTTCCTGCACGCGCAAAGCACAAAAAGATTTTAAATGCTGCCAAAGGCATGCAACATTACCGCACCCGTAGCTACCGTTTAGCTAAACAAGGTGTTATTAAGGCCCTTCGCTACGCTTACCGCGATCGTCGAAACAAAAAACGCGATCTCCGCGCTCTTTGGATCACTCGCATCAATAATGCGTCTCGCGAACTCGGCATCAGCTATTCGCAATTAGTTAATGGCCTAAAAAAGCAAGGCATCACTCTTGATCGCAAAATCCTTGCCGATCTCGCAGTTAACGAGCCTGCCGCTTTCAAAGCTATTGTTGAAACTGTTCAGAAAGGAGACAAATAATGGCTATCTGTGAACTTACCGGAAAAGGTAAAATGTACGGTCACAATGTGTCCTTCTCTCAACACAAAACTCGTAAAGTTTTTAAGCCAAACATCCAAAAACGCACCCTGGAAGTTAACGGCAAAAAGATCCGCGTTAACATCAGCGCATCTGCTTTACGTACCCTCAAGAAAAAAGGCTTATTGAAATAATCTAGCCCTTGAATCATCAGTATTATTATAACTATCATTATAATAATGGCACAAAAAAATAGCCCCTATTCGGGGTTATTTTTTATATTAGCTCTCTTTAAGCCGGGTTCTGTTCCTCTTTCGAGGTGGCAACCATCTATCTAGCCTTATCGTTGCCGATAAGTTCCAGCGGTGAACGTGCGTCTTCGGATCGAAGCTTCTAGCACTCCTTGCAACAGGTAGGGTTTGCCTCTGAAATATATCACTATATCTCACTGTGAGCTTTTACCTCACTCGTTTCACCTTTTCCAGCAAGCTGGTAGTTTCGTTTCTGTGGTACTTTCCCTATTCTTTCGAACGGTCGCCGTTAGCGACTACCTTATCCTATGTTGCCCGGACTTTCCTCTTGATTTCTCAAGCGGTCGCCTTTCGAGCTGCTCAAATTATATCACAAATTTTCTATCTGGCCAACTCAGACATAATCATTTTCACTACGCTCGAAGTGCCGGTCAATCGCTAAATTCGCCTCTGCGTCCGCTTCCTTATTGTATTCTCGTCTCACATGCACAAACGCCACCGCCTCAAATTGCTTCAACAACGCATCAATATCCCTTTTAATTGGCAATAGATCTCGATTTTTCACCGCATAAATTCCGTTCATCTGATTCACCATCATCAAGCTGTCTGATACAAACCGCACCGACTTATAGCCGAGCTCAATCGCCTGCTCACACCCCTCTTTTAGTCCATAATATTCCGCCACTCTTGAGGTAGCAAAGCCAAGAAACTCTCCGCCACGCTTCACCTCATTCCCATTTTCATCAATAATATAATAGCCGAGCCCTGCCGGACCAGGATTTCCTCTTGAAGCCCCATCAGTGTAGACCGTCACTCCATTCGCCACATTACGATAAACGTTTTGCGAAACATCTGCCATCTGATTATTAAAGATCTGCGCTCGGTCAATTTCGTTTTCCCCTAGCTCAATCGCCAGCACGCTTCTTGTCGCATCTTCAATTTTCATTTTCGACACATTTTCCGCATTGTATTTCAAAAATTTATACTGCGAATAGAGGTCAGACAGGGTGATCTTCGCTTCATCTGGTAATTTCACCACATAAACTATATATAAATTATAGAGGCGGCTCGCTGAAGATAGTGCCACAAATGTCACCGCATCCTTTAGTTTTAAGTTCTCGACCGCTACATCTAGCGCTTCATCAATTACTCGAACGATCGCTTCTTCCGGCTGTTCACCGAAACCAATTTTTGCCGTTGGCAATTCCCAAACCGGCTCAGCGTCCATTCGCCCCTGTGGACGTTTTAAAAGCAAAATATCGTCTCCCTTAGAAACGATACCAACCACCCTTATTCTCTGCTTCATTTTCCCACTCTCAAAATTTCTATTATCTAGGCCCGGTGACTCATTTTCCCTGTAGTATGTACAAGGTGGGTAAAATCTTATACGCGTCTCCACGGAGATAGCGTCACGAAATCCCTAGAATATGATTATTCAGGAAAATCATATTGCCACCGGGTTAACTCTAGTATATCACATTCCAACCAAGAAGAAAAAGAATTCAATAATTCCCCGCATCGCCCCTGTTAAATATGCTGACAAAAATTGCGAAAAACAATACACTAGCACAAATACCACCGCCAGACCTGTTCCGTATTCCATTTTCTCCATCAAATCCCGCACCCCATCCGGCGCCACTGCGTATAAAATCCTCGAGCCATCCAAAGGCGGGATTGGAATCAGATTAAATAAGAAAAAACCTAGGTTCGTCATGATGATTTGCATTACCACTGACCCTAAAAAGCCATTGTCGTACAATAAACCGCTAGCGTGCCCCATCAGAAACGCCACAAGAGCTAGCAGAAAGTTCATCAGAGGTCCAGCCACCGCCACCAGTGCCATTCCCCAAACACCGCCCCTTAAGTTTCTTCGATCAATCGGCACCGGCTTTGCCCCACCAAACACCGGACCGCCCGAGATAAATAACACCAGTGGCACTATAATCGACATCCACGGGTCAATATGTACTAGTGGATTCGGAGTTAGTCTCCCCTCTTCCTTTGCGGTTTCATCCCCTAGAAAATATGCTACGTAAGCATGTGCCATTTCGTGCAAAATCATCGAAACCAGCACTACTACAAAAACTACTATAATTAACATCATGTCCATGTCTCTATTATATCACGCAAGCATCTTTTCCTCTTTTTTCCATTGTTACTTTATTGTATAACTTTTTTATACAATCTACATGACTCCTTTACATTGCGCTAATTGAATACATTTTTTATACAACAGCTTGGCAAAAAATAAGTGTCGCCTGGACACTCATTTTTGATAAATTGAATACATTTTTTAATTCAATACGATCACTTCTAGTGCTAATGGTAAGTCGTCCGCTTTCTTTAGCTTAACTTTCTTTTCAGTCTTAGCAGTTAATTTAAGCTCCGAGACCATGCCATCAACGTTCCCCATCGCCACGACTAGCTTTGGTGCAATTTCACGCACTGACCTCACAGAACTAGTACAAAGAATGTCAGCGACAATCTCATCCAGCCCTTCTTCAAACCCAGCCGTAATACCAATATGCACCCCGCCAATTACGACATCATAAATTGTATTCTGATTATTATTGATACCTACCCCTCGAATAGTTGCCTCCCCAACCTCAAATTCGCCAGGTCCGACTAATTTTCCTACATTTAGGTTCGCGTCAACCGTTGCCTCTGCCATATTAAACGTAATCGTTTTATTCGCCGTTCGAATCACGATTTCGTCTGGATTTTTTGTGCCCTCAATTTCAAACATTTCTTACCTTTCTTTTTTAAAATCTTTTAGCATGTTATCCGGATCGTAAGTTTCTGAAATCTCCATCGTTAACACTTCCGTAATAAATTTATCTCGCACCGACAAGCGGTAAGCCAAATCATCTGTCGATAAAATTACATAGTTTAACGGCTTCCCTTTTTTCTTTTCTACAATCTCTGCCCAGTGGGTCAATTTTTTGGTCTTATCATCACCGGCAATCAAAAGGTCCACCCCCTCTTGCCCAGGCATTCGATTCGTCACAATTAAGCATTTCAAAAAGCTTTTAACTGGGCGTATATACTCACCCCAGCCGCTTGGCCTCACCTCAGCATCTTCCACGCGCACTGTTTTTGGCGAAAATAGCTCCGACAATGCTCTTGAATACAAATGTTTCATCTCCGCTGAATAATAGATTTTATTGTCATAGGTTTCACTCTTAACAATGCCAATCCCCTCGAGATTAAGTAGTTCCCTGCGTACCGAATGAATCTGTTCGTCGATTACTCGCGTCATCTCTCGCACATAGTAGGTCTTTTCTGGCGCCCCAAACAACAGTGCGAGCAACTTAGTTCTCGTTCTTGAGCCGAAAAGTTTTTCAAGTGGTGTACTATTTTCTTTTGCCATTTATTTTTACTCTCTTACTTATTTCTATTTTACCACAACCGAGCAATTTTTTTAAGGCTTCCATTAAACCGTCTTCCTAAGTTCAGCTAAAATTACTTGTTCAATTTCACCTCTTTTTACCCACTTGATCTCCGGGTTGCGCTTAAACCAGGTTAACTGCCTCTTCGCTAAATGCCAATCATCATAAACATTTTTTAAAATCGCTGCCTCAAGGGTGCACTCTCCGTTCAAATACTGCCAAGCAAATTGATAAATGTTGCTCTTCATCGCCTGACTCCCCCACCCATATTTCGCCACTAAAAATCTCGTCTCATTCATCAACCCATCACAGTACATCGTCCTCTCTCGCGCCTCAATTCTCGCTCTCAGTTCTTCCGCCTCCCACTTGATCCCAAACACCAAAAAATCTTTACTCATTTTCTGACGATCTCGATATTTTATCGCCTCTTTATTTCCCAGCGCCGTACCATGATTCACATCTTTAGCCTTACCATCGAACTGATAATTAAAAACTAGTGCATCCACATACAGCCCCGTACCTCCGACTACAATTGGCACTCGCCCCCGTTGTCGAATTTCGTAAATTTTTTGTTCAGCATACTGCTTAAAATCCGCTACCGTAAACCTCTCATTCGGCTCCACTAGATCAAATCCAAAATGTGGTACCCCGTCCCGTTCTGCCGTTGACGGCTTCGCCGTACCGATATCCATGTACTTATAAATTGTTCTCGAGTCCGCCGATATGATCTCACCCCCGATCTTCTTTGCAATCGCAATTGCGGCGCCAGTTTTACCTGACGCCGTTGCCCCCACAATCACAATCACCGGCCCCTTATAAGGCTTTGAGGTATCCCGCCAATTCTTCAAGTTTCACCTTTTCTTCTTTGTCTTTTAGGCGCACCGAAACCTCTCCAGCTTCGACGTCTTTTGGTCCAACCACTAAAATCGCTGGGATTTTCATCTCAGTTGCTCTGCGAATTTTTTTGCCTAAAGAATCGTCCGTTTCATCTACCGTGAACCTTAGCTCATTATATTTAAGCGGTTGCTCAAGCACCACTCCATCGAGTATCTCCTGCATCCTTTCAACGTATTCTTCGACTGCTTCGTCTTTTGCGCCCACTTTAATCACGCGCACCTGTTCTGGCGCCGCCCAAAATGGGAACCAGCCTCCAGTATGTTCAATAAATACTGACATAAATCGCTCAATCGACCCCAGTGTTGCATGATGAATCATCACCGGTCGCTCTTTTTCGCCTTTTTCATTCGTAAACTCTAGTTCAAAGCGCTCTGGCTGCACAAAATCTAGCTGCACGGTCGCTACTTGATGTTCACGCCCGATCGCATCTTCCGCCATAAAGTCAATTTTCGGTCCATAAAAGGCCGCCTCGCCCTCCGCCTCAAAGTACTCTAGCTGGTTATCAATCGCCGCCTGCTTAATTTGCTGCTGTGCCATTTCCCATAATGCCCTGTCGCCAAGGTACTTATCTTCATCTGAACGGTATGACAATCGAGCACTTAATTTACTCATCCCTACTGTCTTGTATAATTCCCGCACAATCGCCACTAGCCTCTGGATTTCTTCCTTAATCTGCGATGAACGGCAAAAAACGTGTGAATCATCTTGAGTTAACGCTCTTACTCTCGACAGCCCTCCGAGCTCACCAGTTTTCTCGTCACGATAATCTGTTGTCGCTTCCATGTAACGCACCGGCATCTCGCGATAGGTACGTGGCCTTGAGGCAAAAATTTGTGCATGGTGTGGACAATTCATTGGCTTCAGAGCAAATTCGTCACCATTCACCTGTGAATGCACCATAAATAATTCATCTCCGAACTTAGCAAAGTGGCCCGATGCCTTGTATAGGTCAGTCTTTGTAATATGTGGAGTGAACACTTTTTTAAAGCCTGCTTGTTTTCTTAGCGACAACGAGTAATCCGACAGCACTTCCCTCAGTACCGTCCCTCGTGGGCTAAATAGCGGCAATCCCGCCCCAACCAAGTCCGAGAAACAGAACAAATCCAGTTCTTTTCCAAGCTTTCTATGATCACGCGCTTTCGCCTCTTCCTGGCGCTTCAAAAATTCGTCTAGTTCAGCTTCCGTCTCAAATGCCACCCCGTAAATTCGTGTCAGCATCTGACGCTTCTCGTCCCCTCGCCAATACGCTCCCGCCAGCTTTACTAACTTAAACGGTCCGCACTCCGCTGTATTTTCAACGTGTGGCCCCTTACATAAATCTGTAAAAATCTCCCCTAGATCGTATAGCGAAATCGTTTCGCTCTCTGGTAGCTCCTCAATCAGCTCCTTTTTTAGCTCCTGTTTATTTTCAATCGCAAAGTTCATTGCTTCCTCGTGACTTACCTCCCGATAAGTCATCGGTAACTTTCGTGCCACAATTCCGCGCATCTTCTTTTCAATACGAGCAAGGTCAGCCTCTGTCACTTTATTAGTGCCAAAATCAATGTCATAATAAAAACCAGTCTCAATCGCTGGTCCAATCCCAAATTTTGCGTCTGGATATAACTCGCGCACAGCCGCTGCCATCACGTGAGCAAGGGTATGACGCATTCGCATTACTGGACTATTTGCATTTTCCTCTTTACTCATATTTTCTTTCTTTTTAACTAACTCTTTTATTTTAACACAAAATATGGTATTATAACAGAGTACTCCGATGGGTGATTAGCTCAGTTGGCTAGAGCGTCTCGTTTACACCGAGAAGGTCGGGGGTTCGAGCCCCTCATCACCCACCATGAGTGACATCGTCACTGCTTATTAAGCCTTTAAATGCGTCTTTACAGGTAGGATGGACGCATTTTTTGTCGTCAACACTAAGGTTCGAGAACAAAATACGGGCAACTGTATCTTTTTGCACAAAATTGCCGTTCTCCATCTGTTTCTTGGTGTTCTTTAGTAGGTTCAAGAACTGTTTTTCAGTTAATTTCAATCTCTCACTGCCGTTCAGTTTGCGGTCAATCTCGGCTATTTCCGCATCAACATATTCCATACTAGCCTCACTTAACCGTCCCAAGCATTTTTTGCTTAGTATGATACTCATCAAGTCATCGACGCTACTGCCCATATGCTCTACCCGTTCTCGTTCTCAGTTAGACCGCCAGCCCTATAAGTGGCAGGTTCGCACTTTGGGGTGATGCCATCAAAATAACTACCATACATTTTTTGCCACATGGCAGCCGCCTCCGAGAAGTCGGTTTGTATTTCGCCACCGTTCAAGAACTTGTCCTTATTTTCTCCCCTCAAAACTTGATATGCACCCATAGGTCGGTATGTTTTCTCATCACCTTCATAAAACTTCACTGGGTTGGAAACATCAAAAATGATTGGATTGCCCTCATCATACCCCTTAGGGTATACCACCGTATAGGCATGCGGTTCATCACCTCGATACCCAGCAACGAGCTCCGATGCTACACCAAACAACTTGAACATGTTGTGAGCCATCCCCGCTCGCTCAGAACAAAAGGCGGCATGATTATCTCGTATATCTTTTACAGATAGTGTGCCGCCAAAATCATTGGAGTAGCAGTCCATACGCCTAAGCGCATCCGCTTCTGCCCCAAAATAATCTAGCACAGCAAAAGTGATTTCATTAAAGAGATTTCGCTCGTCATAGTTAGGGTTTTTCGACATCTTCTCAACCAAAGCCACATATGGCTCCTCATCATCATACACAAGGTCAGGCATCTCCATGCCCATCATCCTGTCCGCCGCTTTGTAGTGGATTTTTCCACCAATGTAATCCCTGAAACTGTCAGTATAATTTTGTCCTACCGTCTTTTCGGCAGTAGTGGTTTCCAACTGCCTCATGCGGTCCCTAACAAAGGCTGAGGCTTCCTCTCGGTTTTCTATTCCAATAACCGCTTCGTGGACCTGCTCCTTCGACATTTCGACGACTTCTGGGTTGCCCTCTATCTCCTGCAAGTGTTTTTCAAACGATGGCATCGTGTCAGCCATCTCTGTAAAACCGTTAACATTAGGTTGCCCACCGTTTTGCTTGATATCAGTTTTTTCATTATTCATATGCTTATTATATCATAACCTCCGTTTATGTTCTGTAAACATAAGAGGTTTAGCTATTATATGTATGCACAAAAAATAACCACTTTCACCTCTGTTATTACTGAACACAAAAATTACTCAACTTACTTATCGCCTCTGTTTGTCACTACCAATGCATGTAGCGATGCGAGCATAGATACCCACTTGATGCTTGGTCCAGATTGTATGCCGTGTCGGAGTAGGAGCGTTATTAGCAACCCGTATTAGTTTTGGGTTCTCATTTTTATCTTGCATTTTAAAATAAATTTTTTATTTCTCAAAAATAACAAAATGTTTCATAAATCATAATGTTTTTTATGAACTGGCAATCTAGCGAGCGATACAGCGGACAGAGAACCCGTTGGTCTTATCGTAGTGGCTTGCGAAGCCGGCATTCGAGGCATTCAGGCTTAAATCGTAGGCGTTGCTGCTCGAGTACACCGTAGAGGACCAATATTCGCCGTATGAGCCCTGACCGCCACGCGAGCTAATGGCCACGTTGCCGGAAAGAGTGAGGTTTATTGGATTAGATCTTAAGGCGGAGGAGGAATAATAGTTATCATAGAGAACCTCAAATTCGCCGTTATTTCCACTAGTTGGCAGTCTCCAGCCTTTCGGACAAATAGAGACAGTAGTATTCTGGCCGTCAGTAGAGAGGGCCTGAGTGCCGGTACCAGCGGTAGCGGTATACCAGGTATAGAAGCCGCCGTCACTGTCTACGTAGGCATTTGAGGTGTCGTAAGAGATAAAGCCGGAGAGAGAGGAGGCTGGGATAGTATAATCAGTCGTGACGTCAGAGTCAGCTGGAGTAAGGGTCTTTCCGGCAATTCTTAAGTTCTGAGTCATCCAACAGCGGCCATCAGCGAGTTTTGAGACGGTGTAGGTGTTATTGTCGCGAGTGTCTACGAGGGTTTTAGTTGGGGCGTAATTTGGGTCGCCATAATGAGATCCGTCAGTATCGAGTGTCGTAGCGGTTTTATTTGGAGTGGTAGTGGCAGCACAGATTTCGGGAGTCATCT
>CALIQQ010000005.1 GCA_938043965.1 uncultured Candidatus Saccharibacteria bacterium
AGATGCTTTATTTTATTAATCCAGAATCTGACAAGAATTTAGATACACGAGAACTGGCTGAAATCGCAAAATCGACAGTGTTCAAAACTGGAGCAGATGGATTATGTATATCTGCTAGTGCGGCAGGACAAGATGTTAATGAAAATTTAATTCAATGCGTTAAAGATGCATGTCCAAATGTTGCAGTATTAGCGAATACGGGATGTAGACCTGAAACAATAGAATCTAAATTAAAGTATGCAGATGCTGCAGTTGTTGGGACATATTTTAAGATAGACGGTAAATTACAAGATAGTAATGGAAATAATTTAAGAGTAGATGTAAATAGAGTTAAAGAATTTATGGATGTTGTTAATCGAATTAGAAAGGAATAATAAGATTATGGCATCAAAATATTTTGTTGGAATTGATGTAGGAACAAATGAGACAAAGGGTATTTTGATTGATGAACTGGGGCGTGTAGTTGTATCAGCATCTACAACACATGGTGTTGAGAATCCAAAACCAAATTATTTCGAGCACGATGCGGATAAAGTTTGGTATAAGGATGTTTGCATTATTGCTCAAAAACTAATAAATCAATCGCAAGTTGATCCTAAAGATATTAAGAGTATTGGAATTAGTGCACTGAGTTCAGATTGTCTACCTGTAGATATTGAAGGAAAACCATTACGCAAAGCAATTCTCTATGGAATTGATGCACGTGCACTGGCAGAATGCCAAGAATTAACAGAGAAATGGGGAAAAGATAAAGTTATTGAACTTTTTGGCAGACCGTTAGGATCAAGTGATATTGCCCCAAAAATCTTGTGGATAAAAAATAATGAGCCGGATGTGTATAGAAAAACACATAAGTTTTTAACGGCCTCCTCTTACATAACTTTTAAACTAACGGGAAATTATACAATCGATAACTTCTTAGGCCTAGCAAGTTTTAATCCACTATATAATCGTGATGGCTCCATTAATGAGCAATATATAGATGGAATATGTACTGCAAGCCAGCTTGCAGAACTCAAAAAAACAACAGATATAGCCGGGTACATTACAAAAGAAGCAGCAAAGGATACTGGGTTTGCAGAAGGAACAGCAGTAATCACTGGTGGAGATGATTCTGGAGCAGAGGCAATAAGTAGTGGCGTAATGACCCCTGGCGATATGCTGATACAGGTGGGTTCCACGGTATATATGATTTTATGTACGGACAAGTTGTATGACGATAATCGCTTATGGCGTGAAGCATTTATTGTGCCTAATACATATGATATATCGGCAGGCACAAATACTTCTGGTGCATTAACGAAGTGGATTAGAGACACATTTTACCCAGATAAAGTTAAGGAACAAAATGAGGGTGGACCGAATGCTTACCAGGCAATGATGAAGGATTTACGAGAAATACCAATTGGTAGTGAGGGGTTGATTGTACTTCCATACTTTGCTGGAGAGAGAACGCCGATTAATGATGCTCATGCAAAAGGAATAATTTTTGGGTTAAATCTATCACATACTAGAAAGCATATTATGAGAGCAGCATATGAAGCTGTATGTTACTCAATAAAACACCATTTTGAAATATTCCGTGAACTAAATATTCCAATCAACCAAATTATGGTCACGGGAGGTGGAATAAAGAATGAAGAATGGGTACAGATGTTATCTGATGTATTGGGGATCAAGTTACAAACACCTTCTATAACAATTGGTGCAAGTTATGGTGATGCTTTAATGGCAATGATAGGTATAAATCATATTAAAGATTTTGTAGAAGCAAAAAAGCTAATTGAGACAGGCAAAGTATATTATCCAAATTTGGAAAACACAAAAAAATATAAACCTTATTATAGGATATACATTGAGCTGTATAAACAGAATAAGGAATTAATGTCTATGATGGATGAAATAAATTAACTTACCTAGAAATCACACTTCTTATGAGGTGTGATTTTTTAAGGTCACTGCACAAACTTAACTGGTAAAATACTTTTTGTCTTTCTAAAAGCCAAATACTTAACTTAATTAAATGATAGAATATAAGAATATTGACATAAAGTGAATCAAAATTGATTCACCAAAAATTATGGAGGAACAGTTAATGAAAAAACGTATTGCGTTATTAGTTTATCCTGATTTTAGCTTACAAGAAGTAACAAACTTGATGTATTACTTTCGGTGGGCTTTTGATACTTTTACGGATGTCATATATACAGATCTATCTCCTGTTAGGAGTGAAGAAGGAATATTAGTGCAGCCTGTAAAAACTTGTGCTAAGTTTTGCAAAGAGGATTATGATTGTTTAATTCTTCCAGGGTGCAGTAATTTAACGCAACCTATACGGAATAAAAAAATAAAAAAGTTTTTAGAATCATTCATAAATGATAATACGTTTGTTATTGGTGCTATTTGTGCTGGTCCAGTATTCTTAGCGCAAGCGGGTTTATTGAGGAATAAAAATCGCCCCCAATTCTGGGGGACGATTAAAACATTTATGCTACCTTTTATTCTGCTTCCGCACCTGGATTTTCGCCTTCAACTGGTACATCCTCAGCGTCAGCCGAAGTCGATTCTCCTGCCGCCGCTTCGTTTGCAGTTTCAAGTGCAGCCGGCTCATACACGCTGGCAACGACTAAATCTTTCACGGTAACATTGTCGTCGGCCGTACCTTCGCGACCATCGTCATTATCGACAATCTCTACACCTGATGGCAACAGTATATCGCCAATCGTAACGCGATCGCCAGCATTCGCGAGATCCATAATCGACACCTCTAGATACTCTGGCAGTTCCATCGGCAGCGCCTTGACCTCAATTTTCTCAATCGCTTGCAAAACGACCAATCCGTTACGCTCCGCCACTGACTCACCCTCGCCAGCCAGGCGGATCGGCACTTCCGCCACCACCGGCTCATTGGCACGAACCGCATGAAATGAAATGTGGCGAATAACACCATGCTTAATAGGATGAAATTCCGCAGCTTTAATCATCGCAATACGGTGTTTCGTACCCGACAACTGCACCGGCGTATGCTTGCCGGCTTCCGCGTACACACGCGCCACCTCTCCTGCGTCAGCCTGAATTGCAATCGACTCCATATTCGCACCATACACAACACCTGGTGTCAGCCCTCGTCTCCGCAGCTGCTTTACTTTCTTGCCGAAAATTTCTCGGCGATCTACTCTCAATGTTATCTTGTCTCCCATATTTCTCCTTTTCGGATATGTTTCCGGAGTTATTATTTATTGTATTACCACAATCATTATACTTGAGAGATAGTTTTAAGCCAAACGACTTACTAAAAAATACAAAAAATTGTTATAATAGTTGAGTGGAAACACTCATTCACGCCATCACTAGCTTTGGAATTCTCGCAATTCTGCTCGTTGTCTTTGCCGAGTCAGGGTTGCTCATTGGATTCATTTTTCCAGGCGACAGTTTACTATTCACCGCCGGGTACATGGTGCAACAGCAGATTCTTGGATTTAATGGACAACCAATTGATATTCATATTTTTGCATTACTTATTTTTGCCGCAGCCGTCGCCGGCGATAGTGTCGGATTTGAATTCGGGCATAAAGTCGGCCGTAAATTATTTCAAAAAGAAAACTCGCGGTTCTTTAAGAAAAAATATCTCGACCAAACCGAAACATTCTATGCTAAGCACGGCTCAATCACGATCGTACTCGCACGGTTTGTGCCGATTGTTCGCACGTTTGCGCCAATTGTTGCCGGCGCAAGCAATATGCATTACCGCACATTTATTACATACAACGTTATCGGCGGATTCTTGTGGTCGTCGCTGTTTGTCTATCTCGGATATTACGCCGGCGAGTTTTTGACCAAAGCGGGTGTAAATATTGAGGTCGCAGCGCTCATTATTATATTCCTATCGGTTTTGCCAATGATTATTCACGCACTCAAACAAGAAAGTACGCGCACTAAGCTCAAGCGCCAATTCAAAGTGTTGTTTTCGAAAAAAAGATAGCTAAGTTGCTTGTTGTTGCAAATAGCCCCTATAGATTATAAAAGCTTTTTCAAGTACTTGCCGGTGAACGATTCCGGCGATTTTGCAACGTCTTCCGGCGTACCTGATGCAACCACCATGCCGCCGCCTTGCCCGCCTTCCGGACCCATATCAATAATCCAGTCGGCGCATTTTATTACCTCTAAATTATGCTCGATGATAATCATACTATTACCGCCGTCGACAAGTTTTTGTAGAATATCGAGTAGTTTTTTAACGTCTGCCGTATGCAACCCCGTTGTCGGCTCATCTAGAATGTAAAGCGTTTTACCAGTTGAACGGCGGCTCAATTCAGTCGCAAGTTTGATTCGCTGCGCTTCGCCGCCCGAAAATGTCGTTGCCGGCTGCCCAAGTTTAACATAGCCAAGCCCTACCTCGTTGATTGTTTGCAGTTTGCGCGCAATCGCCGGCACATTCGCGAAAAAATCACACGCCTGCTCAACTGTCATATTCAAAATATCGCTAATCGTTTTACCTTTATACTTAATTTCAAGCGCTTCGCGGTTATACCGCTTACCATGACATTCCGGACACTGAACGTATACATCCGGCAAA
>CALIQQ010000006.1 GCA_938043965.1 uncultured Candidatus Saccharibacteria bacterium
TACCCAAGTGGCTGAAGGGGACGGTTTGCTAAATCGTTAGTCTGGGGAAACCTGGAGCGGGAGTTCGAATCTCCCTCCCTCCGCCATTGTTGACAAACCGCCTCATTTGAGGCATTTTTTATGACTCCTCTCCACTCAACTCTATTTCACTCCGAATCCTTGCATAAAACACCTAATATAGTATAATAGACCCATAATCTAAACACGAGATTCAATACTTTTATGAAGAAAATTACTAAAAATATCTCTCAAATTATTACCGGCGCCAGTGCAGCTCTCTGTCTTTGGACCGGAAAGGCTATATCAGTTTACGCTGCAGAAGCTCCAAAAACCCCTGTCGAGCAAGGTGCCGAAGCCGCTCGCGCTAAAGGTATGCCAGCAGAACTCATTGGCGATAACGGCGTCTTTGGCCGTATTACCAACGTCGTCCTCCTAGCCGTTGGCATCATCTCCGTTGTTATGCTTATCTACGGTGGCCTCCGCTACATTCTCTCCGGTGGCGATGCTAAAAAAGTCACCGATGCAAAAAACACCATTCTTTATGCGATTATTGGTCTCATTATCTCTCTTCTCGCTTACGCCATCGTTAACTTTGTCCTCAACTCAGTTATTGGCGTCAACTACATCCAAGGCGCCTAGCCAGCCCCCTATTACCTCTAATTCTATTTAAATTCATATCCGTCATTTTTCGCAATTACAATGGCGGATATTTTTATATTACTTTTTTCGTTTCCCGTGTCTTTTTCGCCACCCATAACTCTCACACTCCTTTCCTTATTCACACACTCTTCTTTCTTCATGGCCCTTCTATTTCCCATAACCCCAGTTTTTCCCATCATCTCCTCCACTAAAACCGCCCTAGCAGCCCGCATCGACGCTCCTGTCGTCCAAACATCATCAACTAGCAAGTAATGGCTCTTCTCATCCAGATGGACCCCTGAAGCGATCCTATAAGCTCTTCTCGCTTGCTCTAACCGCTGTTCCGCCGAACTACCGACCTGCACCGCACTATTTGCTCGTTCGAGTAGCCTCTCGACCTTAAAACCGTATTTCGCCGCCATTTTATCGCATAAAAACCCAATATGGTCAAACCCCCGCTCCCTGATATGCCTCGAAATTGTTGGCAGGGGAACTATTACATACTCCTCCGCTCCAGCCTCGCTCAACTCCATTATCACCTCTGTCATCAATCTCGCAAACACCCCAGCATAATATCTTCTCGAATAAAATTTATACTCCATAACCATCTCTGACAGTAGCCCCTCCCTCATTCCACAAGCAAAAATCTGTTTAAATTCCTTATCTACATTACTTGCAAACGCCGAATTCTTCTTTCTGTTGTAAAAATAACAACGCTCACACAGCCCCGCACCAATTTTTCCGCACCCCCTACAATAACAGGGAAAAAGTAAATCTAAAAACCACTCAACTGTTGTATTTTTTACATATTTTTTCATGGAAACCTCTTGTGTTTTATTCAAAACTCTTTTATAATAAACTTAATAATAATTTACGTGGAGGAAAGCAAATGGCTCGTTCAAATGACGACGACATGCTTATGGAAGATGAATTAGCTGCTGCCTTTTTAGATGATGCACCCGAGGAAGTGCACTCTAAAAGTGTTGCTGTCGAAGATCTCCCTGTAGAAGAAGAGTGGGAAGAACCTGAAGATTTTCCAGGTCAATTAGCCGTAGACGTTTATGAAACCGCAGACAAGCTCGTTGTTAAAGCTCGTACTGCCGGTATCTCCAAAAACGATCTCGACGTTACTATTAACGATAACATCCTTACCATCTCTGGTATCTTGAGTGGTGGCGAAGATGAGCAAACAACCCGTTGGCACATCCAAGAGTGTTACTGGGGCGAATTCTCTCGCACCATCGCTCTACCTGTCCAAGTTCGCGAAGAAGGCGTTAAAGCTGAACTTAAAGACGGTGTTCTTACCATCTCATTCGAGAAGGAAAAAGTCGAAACTCCAAAGAAAATTGATATTCTTTAGTAAAATCGACATTCTCTGATTCCGCCTAGAAAGCAAATCTCTCCCTTCGGGGAGTTTTTTGTGCATACATCTTCATTATACGCCCATTCTTTCATTCGCCAAGCACAAGCTTTTTCCATTCACAACACTAAGCTTATTTTTAAAATATCTTCATAATTCAACCCCTAAAAAATAACCCCCTAAGCAGGGGGGTTATTTTTGCTATAAATAATTATTTTTTAATCTTTGCGCTTATTTCATTTTTGAGCTTTTTGCTTTTTTGCTAATTCAAGCTCTTTTTTTATTAGCTTAATCTTTTGATTTCTTTCCGATTCTGAATTATTATATTCTTTTTGAGCATAGCCCTTAAGCTCCTGCTTCTTTTCGTTTGTGACGTTAGTAAGTTTATCGATCTCCTTCAGTTTTTCCGTCAACAATGCCAGATCTTTCTTTCTTTGTATATTTATTTCTTCTAGCTGATGATTCAATCTCGTCTCGGTTTCTTCTATCTGTTTAATAGCTTCATCCGTCTCCGTATTCTCCTCAGTAACCTCTTTATTCTCACCGTCAATCACTTTCGCTTCGCTGTCAATCACTTTCGCCTTCCCCCCCATCATTTTTATCCTTCACATTGGTTGTACTATTATTACTATTACCGCCCGTTGTTGGCTTTTTCGTTAAAGATGATAGCACGAAGTTCACAATCGCAAAGGCCAAAATTGCAATCACTAAACCGATAATACCGTATAGAATTGAGTCTTTCGCCTTTTTCACCTTGCCAGTATCGCCCGCCGAAGTAGTGTATTGCACACCAGCAAAGATGATCACAATCACCGCCACTAATGCTAGCACCCCAATCGTCACTTGAATTATATTCAAAATAGTTGGGATTAGGGAATTATCATTCTCAATATTACACTCCGCTAGCGTGCTTGCCGAGCTACCTTGTCGGTTCGTACCAGCCGGACAAGTCACCGCCGAGACTGGCAAAGTCGACATCAGCACACTCGCCAGTGTCAACACTCCTGCCATCATCCAGTTTCTAATTTTCATGTTTTCTCCTTAATTTTCTACGCTCATTGTATCATATTTCTCCCCTAAATAAAATAAAAGGACCCCTGGGATCCTTTTATTCCACACTTTAATCTTTCTAACTTTGTTTAGTCAAAGATGAAAGCACAAAGTTCACAATTGCGAAAGCTAAGATTGCAACCACTAAACCAACAATGCCATACATAATTGTATCTTTAGCTTTCTTCACCTTACCAGGATCGCCAGCTGAAGTTGTATATTGAACACCGCCGTAGATGGTCATTGCCACTGCAGCAAAACCAATCACGCCAATTACGATGTTGATAATTTTATTCACAGTCGTCATAAGATCATTTGTATTTGACGTACTATTCATATCGCTACAACCTTTGAGGCCGTTTGCCCCAGCTTCGCTTCCGTCCGGACAAAAAGTTGTTACTGCTGAAGCTACACCTGCTTTTACTCCCGCCGCCACGACTGCAGCTGAACCTGCTGCAACTGTTTTAATTTTATTAGAAATCTTCATTTCAATTCCTTTATATTACTTTAACGATATTATATCATACTTAGCTACTAGTGCAAGAGGTAACCCCTATTGTTTTCACTCCAACATTAGCTACCTCGAACAGCCTATCACTCTTAATGTTGATTCATATTAGCATTCGTGGTCAATACTCCTGCTACAAAGTTTACAATCGCAAAAGCCAAAGCTGCAATCACTAATGCCACCCCGGCGTATAAAATCATATCTTTCGCCTGTTTAATCCTTCCAGGGTCGCCCGTTGCAGACAAAAATCTCTGACCCGCAAATACAATCACCACTACCGCCACTAAACCAATAAACCCAATCGCAACCTGAATCACATTTAATATATTATTGGTCACACTCGCGCCAGATGCCGTATCACATCCCGCTGCGTTTTTTTGCTCTTTCGACAGATTTTTTAGATTTTCTTCTTTACAGATTTTATTACATTTCGCCTCGCTCACCCCTTTAGCACAAGTTCCTGCATAGACCGAACTTGGTGTCGCACCCAAACTAATCATCGAAGCCAGTATCATCACTCCCGCTACTAAAATTTTTCCAATTTTTTCCTTCATCTTTTAAATCCTCTTTCTCGTCTAAACTGCGCCTTAACTTTTTAAACTGCGGCTTTTATCACAAAATTAGTAATCGCCGCTGCGAGCAACACCACTGCAAGCCCAATCACCGCAAACGCAATTGTCTGACCTGCTTGTTTGATTTTTCCAGTATCACCCTGTGTCGTTACATAATTTACCGCCCCATAAACGATAAATCCAACCGCCACTAGCCCAGCCAGCGCATACACCCAGTTCAAAATCGACTGCACCGAGATCTCCGTATTCTTCGGCATATTATCTACCGTCCCCTGCAACTTGCCCTTAAAGTCCACTTTCGCTACTACTTTTAATACATCTTCCATCTTATCCTCTTCTCGTCCACTCGTTTATCTTTTCTTTCGCTTATTTTTTGCTTATAGCTTTATTACCTATAATATACTCGCATTACTTCATTTCAAAAATTACGATGCCGCCGTCCCCAGTACCACCAAAATTGTATTCACAATCACCGTCGCCAGCACCGCAATTATTAACCCAATCAACGCGTTCGTAATCATCTTTTTCGCCTCTGTCACCTTACCAGGTTCGCCAGTCGACATAATATATTTAAAGCCACCATATATTACAAAACCAATTGCCACATATCCCACCATCAGCGACACATCTGCTGATATATTTAAGATAATTTTCCATATAAACGCCGCCATCTGATCGCCATCAGCTTTTTTGCCTTCTTTCACCGGCCACTTTATCACACAGTTTCCATCTTTACTCTCAGTTAAGCCAGCATACCATGGCCTCATTCCAAAAAATGTTTTCGTACATTTATCAGATTTACTTTGCGATGCCGCTACCACCTCATTCACCGGTGCCACTGCCGTCACCATAGCCCCACACATAAATACCATTATTAGAAACGAAAGAATCTTTTTCATAGCCTTATCATATCATATTTGTCCCCTAAAAGAAATTTCTTTCTATCCATAAGCATATTAAAACACATTTTTCCAGACTAACCGTCGCATCAACACCTTTAATTGCTCTTGACTATTCTGCTTATGTGTGATATAATAACCGCATAGCTAATTGAGAGCTTATGATGAAAATACTTGAAAAACTAAAAAGGGCATTAATCTTTCCGCTTGCTGGAATCATTTTTGCCGCCAGCTCTCTTTCTTTAACCACCCCAGTTTTTGCTGACCCAACTCCACAAACTCCTACCCCTGCGCCAGCCATCACCGTACCAACCACCAATAACCAAAGCGGTAACCAGAACCCAACTACTACTGGGAACAACACCTCAACCAATCAAAACTCAAACACCGCCCAAAGCACCAACCAGTCTCAAGCTGAGGAGAAATCAGAAGAGAAAAAGACTGAAGAGAAAACTGAAAATGCCAGCTGTTATTCTCAAGTTGGTGGACTTGGTTGGATTGTCTGTCCAGTTGCTGCCTTCCTATCCCGCGCTATTGATACCATTTACGACTTGATCGAAGATTTCTTGATCCTCGAGCCAATTTCCATGGACGAAAAGTCACCGGTATTCCAGATCTGGGTTTACGCCCGCAATATCACTAACATCATCTTTATTATTTTCTTAATGGCCGTCATTTATTCCCAAGTCACCGGATTCGGCCTCTCTAACTATGGCATCAAACGCGCCCTTCCTCGTCTCATTATCGCCGCCATCCTGATCAACCTTTCTTATCTTATCTGTGTCTTAGCAGTCGATTTCAGCAACCTTGTCGGTCGCAGTCTTCACGGCTTCCTCTCTTCGGTTGCCACCACCGCAGCCTCTTCCGGCCAATTCGGTTCTGGTTATAGTACTAGTTTCTATGATATTTTCACTACCATTGCTGCCGGTGGCGTTATTGGCACCCTCGTCGTCGGTCTCTCCGGAGGCCCACTCGGACTCTTACTTGCCATTATTCCAGTTATTCTTGGCGGCATCATCTCTGTTTTAATCGGCCTCTTCACCATTTCACTCCGTCAAGCTGTCATTATACTTTTAGTCTCTGTTGCACCACTCGCTTTTGGTGCCTACCTCCTACCTAACACCGAACGCTGGTTTAAGAAATGGACCAATCTTTTCTTCCAAATGATCTTCTTCTATCCTATGTTCAGCCTCCTCTTTGGCGCCTCAAAGGTTGCTTCCGGCATCTTTATGGGCAGTGCCAACAGCATGCTTGGCATCATCCTCGGTCTTGCCGTTCAAGTTTTACCTCTTATCTTCGCTATTGGTCTCATGAAAATGGCCGGCACCGTACTCGGCCAAGTTGGCAACGCTCTTAACAGTCTTGGCAATAAAGCTAATGCTGGCGTTCGTAGCTTCGTTGAGCCACACAAAGAACTTGCTCGAGCTAAACATCTTGCTAAAAACCTCCGTAAACCATTCAATCCTCTCTCTGGTGGCGCTCTACGCGCAGCTGGGCATAAACACCAATCCCGCGTTAAATTCCGTCAAGATCAAGTTAATACAACCATTAGTGGACTGACCGGGGAAGACCTCAGCGCTCTTCGCACCAACAAGCGCGTCATTGGCTATGATAAAAACAACCAACCAATCTATACTCAAGTTCCATTCCGTCGCACTAATCGCTACATGAATGAAGAAGCCGAAGCTCGTGAAGTTGGTCTTCGTAAACTTACTAATGATCTTGTTGTTGAAAATGCCTACGGCAACCTTAGTGACTACCAAAAAGAACATGGCATCAAAAAAGGCGCAGCCGTTAAAACTGCTGCTCGTATGGGCGGTCATTACCTCGATTACCGTACTCAACTCACCGCTAAAGCTCGTAACGACGAAGCGGATGAACGCTTCTATAACGACACTATTATTAAAGCTGCTGAGCGCGACACCGTTATGGATAGTAAAGGCAACATTATTAGTTCCACTATTCGCGATCAAGCCGCCTACGACCGCTATATCAATGGCGCTCTCGGTGCCAGCGGTTACTCCATTAATCAACTCACCGAAGAAGGGAAACGCTTAGCCAATGAGGCTCGCGTTAACGTCATTGGCGATGCTTACTCTAGAAGTGAAGCCCAACGCGCTAGTAGTATTAAGCGATTCGAAGCCTACATGGGTAAACAAGTTACTATGGAAGTTATCGAACAGTATGAAAATATGATTAAGCACAAGGATATCGACGGTATTATTGCTGCCCACAACGTCCTCGCTAAGCGCGGTGATTACGATAAAATTGCCGCTCACATGGAAGAATACTTTAACTCCGGCGCCGTTAAGCTCGGCGAAGACGCTGCTAATACCTTAGCACTAAACCTTCTCAGTATGTCTGGCAGTGCTCCTACTCTCGCTCGTTTTGGCAAGTTTATTAACATGGAAACTTGGGCCTACACTAGCGGTAAACGTAAAACTCAAGAAGTTACTGCCGAACAATTTGTTTCCGGTGTTATCAAAGATGAATTTGATGCCAACGGTCAACCAGTTAATACTAAAATTAGTCTGGCAACTAGCCTTGAGGGTACTAAGCTCAATGCCATTGATCGTACTGCATTTGCCGCCAATGATGAATTCACCAATTCCATCTCAATCTCCAACGGCTACACCCCAGAGCAAGCTAGGACTGCTCGCATTAATATCGAAAATGCTATGCTACCTCAAATTATTTCCGCTCTTCCAACCTTCGCTTCCGGTTCAGAACAAATCCGCTCCATGGTTGGCCATATGACCGGCATGAAATATAACGCAAGACTCGGCGCATGGGAAGATAATATCAAAAAAGATAACCCAGCAGACCAAGCACTTGAAAATGAAATTGTTAAATACACCATGGATAAATACCTCGAGTCACTCACTGCTCGTGACCTCATTTCCATGAAATCGGACACATGGGGCGGTATCGTTGCTCGATTAAAGCTCAATAAGCTTAATGAAAGAGATGAGGATGGTAATCTTAAATATAACTTCGATCTATCTAAAAAGGAAGATAACGAAGAGCTTGAAGATCTAGTTAACAAAGACCTTCAAGTCACACTAGAGTCTCGCATTCGAAAGATTGCTTCCGGCAACATGAATGCTGATATGATGAAAGAACGCATCTTTAAAGCTCTCGATATTGAAAAATTCCGCAAAGAAGAAGCTAATAAACGCCGTATGGAGAATGAGGAGTTTAAACAAAGCTATAAGAAAAATAAAAATAACAATTAAGCCTCTAACTAAGCTTAAGAAAAATAGCCCCAAAATGGGGCTATTTTTCTGTCTTTTTAAATCTGTTTATGATAAAATATAAGCATATATGGCTCAATATAAGGTCCCTCAAGATGTTGAGGCAGAGGATAAACTTCTAGGGCCGTTTACCTTTAGGCAGTTTATCTATCTCCTTATTGCGGCGGCCGGAATTGCTGGGGCGTGGGGGCTTTTTCAATTATTTCCACTCTTAGCACTCATTCCTCTTCCGTTCGTATTCTTTTTTGGTGTCTTAGCCCTCCCGCTCAAAAAAGATCAGCCGATGGAAACTTATCTTGCCGCAATCATTAGTTTTTATTTTAAACCTAATCGTCGAATCTGGACTGCCGGCCAAAGGGAATCAACCATTAAAATTATTGCTCCAAAAAAAGCCGAAAAGTCTCGCACTCGTAATCTTACTGAAGAAGAAGCCTCTCATCGTCTCTCTTTTCTTGCCAGTATCATCGATACTGAAGGTTATGCTATTCGAGGCGACTCATCCATGAAGGATGAATACGCTGCCGAAGCCGACACTATTGAAGACGTACTTGACGCTGACAACCCAGTTATTGATCGCATTATCGAACAAGAACAAACAGAGCGCAAACAAGAACTTATTGCTCAAATGCGTACTGCCATTAATCGCACCGACAATCTCACCGCCACCCCTTCCGCTAATACCCCAATCGCAGCCCCATCACCGATTCTCCCCGCTCCTTCACTTCCTCAACCTCAAGCTACACCAACTACTATTAACCAACAGCTCCAAAATCTTGCCACAAATAACTCTTTTTCCATTCAAACTATCGCACAACAAGCTAATCGCATTCAGCAAACGCTTCAACCTCAACCAACATTCCAACCTCAGCAAACATTCCAGCCTCAACCCTTTTCTCAATCCTCAACTCCAATTCAACCATCCTACCCGTCACCACAACCCCAATTCGCTCAGCCTCAATCTTCACAACCAGCCATCAACCCACCTGACTTATACGGTCCACCACCAGCCATTTTTAGCACCAACCAGCAAAATTAAGGAGAATTCATGAACCCACAAAACATTCAATCGCAAATCCCGCCAACATCACAAGGCCCATCACAGGCCATACCACAAGCAGCTCCTCAAAATGTATCAGCCATCATTCCACAGGCTACGGCTGACGTCACTATCACTCAAGCCGACTCCCCTGCCTCTACTCAAACCACCCTCCTCATTTCCGAGCTCCGCGATGGCATGGTTATCATGAAAGATGGCTCATTTCGTGCTGTCATTGCCTGTAAATCCATCAACTTTGACCTCATGTCCGAATCCGAACGTGAAGCCGTCGAGTATTCCTATCAAGGGTTCATCAATTCACTTAATTTTCCCACCCAAATTATGATTCGCTCTCAACGCGTCGATATTGGACCATATCTTGAACGACTCTCCGATATTCGCCGCAATACCGACAATATGCTACTTGGTGTTCTCATGGATGATTATATTAACTTTATCGATATTCTTTCCCAAGAAGCCAACATCATGGATAAGTCTTTCTTCATCATCATCCCTTATTACACCACTAAGGATGCTGAAAAAGTTATCACTGAACCAAAAAACATCTTCTCTGGACTTTTTGGTTCCAAAGAACCAACCATCACTAAAATTGACCGTATCACTTATGACAAAGCCGTTTCCGAAATCAATAATCGCACCGAAGCTGTCATTTCCGGCCTCTTCCAAATCGGCATCCATTCTGTCCGCCTTAACACCAAAGAACTCTCTGAGCTCTATTACAACGTCAATAACCCAGACACCGCAGTCCGCGAACCGTTTATTGATTTTTCTAAAATGGCAACCACATATGTTAAGAAGGGGGAACGACCTCAAGGAGTACAACAATAATGGCAAAAAGAAAACTTACCGCAGCTGAACTTGCTGCTCAAGCTCAATCTATGGAAGAAGCCGAAGTCCAGCGTGCTTTTGAGCAAGGTATCACTACTTTACGTGACCTCATCTCACCATCTTCTATCGAAATCCATTCTAGCTATTTCCGACTTGGCACTAAATATGGCCGCACCGTTTATGTTTATGGCTACCCTCGTACCCTTTACACTGGTTGGCTTTCACCTCTCATCAATATCGACGAGGTGCTTGATATCTCTATGTATATCTATCCAGTCGACACCACGATTGTGATGAAAAACCTTCGCAAAAAGGTTACTCAGCTTGAAGCCGACATTTCCTTAAATGCTGAAAAAGGTCGTATTAGAAATCCTGAAACTGATGCCGCCATTCAAGACGCCGAAGAACTTCGTGATGCACTCCAAGTCGGTTCTGAAAAATTCTTCCGTTTTGGGCTCTATGTCACCATCTGGGCCGAATCACTCGATGAACTTAATTTTGTCCAACATAAAATTGAAACCATTTTTGGCCAACAAATGGTCTTTTCAAAAGTAGCTTCTTCCCAGCAAGAACAGGGAATGAACACTACCATGCCAATGTGTACTGATCAGCTTCAAATTCGCCGCAATATGAATACTGGCGCTATCTCCACGTCCTTCCCATTCACCTCTGCCGACCTTACTCAAGAACGTGGCATTCTCTATGGTATCAATATGCACAACAATGGCCTTGTTATTTTTGACCGTTTTTCTCTTGAAAACGCCAACATGGTAGTTTTCGCAAAATCCGGTGCCGGTAAATCTTTCACCGTTAAACTCGAAGCTCTTCGTTCCATGATGCTTGGCGCGGAAATTCTTATCATCGACCCAGAAAACGAGTATCAAAAACTCTGCGATGCCGTCGGCGGCTCCTATGTTCGACTCTCGTTAAACTCTGATGTCCGCATCAATCCATTTGATTTACCAAAAGTTATCGACAGCGAAGATGCTTCCGATGCGCTCCGCGCTAACCTTGTCACTCTTCATGGCTTATTCCGTCTCATGCTCGGCGGCACTCAAATTTCCGCTAACGGCCAGCCAATTTCCGCTCTTTCGCCAAACGAAGAAGCCGATCTCGACCAAGCCCTCATCGACACCTACGCTCGTGCCGGCATCACCTCCGATCCACTTACCCACCAATCCACCCCACCAACCATCATCAACCTTTATGACACCCTTCTTCATATGGGCGGTACTGGTCCGCAATTAGCACAACGTCTCCGCAAATACACCACCGGCACTTTCGCAGGTATTTTCTCTCAACAATCTAACGTCAACATCAATAACCAAATGGTCGTTTTTAATATCCGCGACCTTGAAGACGAGCTTCGACCAGTTGCAATGTACATCGTGCTTTCCCATATCTGGAACATTGTGCGCGCCGATCAAAGAAAGCGCCTTCTCCTCGTCGATGAGGCTTGGCAACTTATGAAATATGACGACTCAGCCAACTTCCTCTTTAGTCTTGCTAAGCGTGCACGTAAATACTTCCTTGGACTTACTACTATCACCCAGGACGTGGAAGACTTTATGTCTAGCAAAATGGGGCGTGCCATCGTCCACAACTCTTCACTCCAGCTTCTTTTGAAGCAATCTTCCGCCGCAGTTGATGTGCTTTCTGACGTCTTTAAATTAACTGAAGAAGAGAAAAAACGCCTCTCAAACTTCCCAGTCGGACAAGGTCTCTTCTTTGCCGGTCAGAACCATGTTCACATCCAAGTTATCGCTTCCGAAACCGAGGAAGGCCTCATCACTACTAATCCAAACGCCCGCCGATAAAAAACACAGATATTACATTTATCACCCATAAAAACACTGCATTATTTTTGTCAACATATAATATAATTAAGTCATGGAAGAACCGATCATAGAAGCGATTGCATTAACAAAAAACTTCGGTCAAAAAAATCAATACTCCGTTCTAAAAAACATTAATCTTAAGATCTATAAAGGTGAATTTATTGCAATTACCGGGGCTAGCGGTAGCGGTAAAAGCACCCTGCTAAACATTCTCAGCGGACTCGATAGTCCGTCTAGCGGCGAAATTCGCTATAATGGTAAAACTATTTCGAGTTTTTCCGACAATGCTCTTTCAAATTTTCGCAATCAGACCATCGGTTTTATTTTCCAATCCTATAACCTCCAGCCTTTTCTATCTGTCTATGACAACATCGCCATTCCAGCTTATCTTAAAAACTCAAAGCGAGCCCAGATTGAATCAAAAGTCGATAGTCTCCTCAAAATCATGGGGCTAGAAGATAAGCGAGACCACCAAATTTCAGGACTGTCTGGCGGACAATGTCAGCGTGTCGCTATCGCACGGGCTTTAATCAACGACCCCTCTGTTATTTTTGCAGATGAGCCAACCGGAAATTTAGACAGCAAAAGTACCGAAAACATCATCTCATTATTAAAACATATTAATAGAAATCTAAAAATTACTGTTATTTTAGTTACACACGAAGAAAGCATCGCTAAAATTTCCGATCGACACATAATTATAAAAGATGGAGAATTAGTTTAATGATTTCTATTTTCAATACTTTTCATATTAGTCGAAAAAGATTAAAATACAAAAAGGCGCTAACCTATATTACTATTTTTATTTCATCATTAGCTATTAGCTCGCTACTTCTTTTCATCTCCTTTTCAAGTGGTATCATTAAAAGCATAAACAATTATATTGCTGAGTCTTTGAATCATGAATATCTAGTAAAAATTGCTCCAAACATACCACCTAATATTATTTCACTACCAAGATTCGATTTAACAAAGACACAGGTAGAAGACATAAAGACATTTGAAAAAACATTTCCGGCTAAAGATACTATGTTGATACCTGACAATATCAGTGACATAAAAACAGAGTCTGGGTATATATTAAATTACAGTTCTCCCAACTATAATAAGTACATAGAACATCTTCAAAAAGAATACGTGAAAATTGCAAAAAACACTTTAGAATCACTAGAGTCAAACAAGAATCTTCTCAACATAGCTAATACATATAGTAATTTAGAATTATTTTTTGACAGAAAAGAACTTCACTTTATAGGTGAAGACAAGGATAAGGAAGATTTGTTGGATCTCAAAAAAGAAGATTCTTCTCCATACGGATCATACGATTTTCACGTTCGAAGAAATTTTTATACTTTTATTGACGATAAATTGATAGAAAAATTTTTATACACAGATTTTAAAAAAGAACCTGGCGCAATCCCCATAATTATTACAAAAGAAGAAGGGCGAGCCCTTTTTGGGGATAAGAACTTAAAGGGATTAACTTACTATTCATGTCTCAGAAAAAATCTTTCAACAATCAACAAATGCACCGATGATGAGCTTCTAAAATTTCAAATTGTTGGAGTAATTCCTCTGCAAAAATCTTTTTCAAGCAGGACAGCAGATATCAGCGATCTATTTAATAATATCGTTAACGTTCGTTTCGATTCTGGCGCATTAATCCCCATAAATAATTTCAAAAGTATTTCAAACTACGAAAAACAAGGTAAACTTTTTTTCGAAGGTCCTATAAATAACAATATTTTTTACAAAAACAAAATTAGTCCTCACATTATATCTTTTAAAACTATCGAGCAAGTTAAAAATTTTCAAAATAATTATTCTTGCGATTTTTATGCCAATACAGACTCTTGCGACAAACCATGGCGTTCTGAAATTTTCGGGTTAAATTATTTATTAATTAATGATCTTTCTAGTCAAATCAATAAATTAAAATTTCTAATTATTCTAATTGCAATCATTATCCTATTCTTAATCTTCTCCTTAATGATAATTAAACTCATCATCGAAAGTCGTAAAGATTCTGCCATTTTCCGTGCTATCGGCGCTAAAAAATCCGACATTCTAAAAATTTACACCTCCATGTCTTTTATCGTTGCCACCAGAATCATCATCACCAGCATCATTATCACTCTCGTCACCATCTTCATCATCAATAACTTTTTCTCAACAAAAATCATCGAAAGTCTTATTAGCGACTCCGGTTTTCCAAATATTGATTTCTCATTATTTGCCCTCGACCTACCAACTACTACACTTATTATTCTCGGCGTCTATCTCGTCAGTCTTCTCGCCACCATCCCTACTGCCCTCACTAATATTCAGCGCAACATTATATCAGATATTAAACACGAATAATTAGTGCTTATGTTTTGAGAACCAGCTTAAAAATGCTATAATATACCCATAATTTAATCTTAAAGTTATGGATAAGAAGGTATATTTCGGTAAAGACAGCATCACTCCTGATTTTTTACGCTCCACTGAAAAAACTGCCGCTCTTTCTCCAAAAATAACACCAAACAACTCCGAAATCTCCGCCTCTAATGAAGCTCGCGCTTTTGAAAAACCTGAATCTAATTTTAACTATACCGGTCGTGGTAAATCTCTCCCTAAAACCCTCCCGGCAAAACCTGGACGTGGTCGTTTTGGTCGCCTTAAAAAAGGTAGTCCAGCTTTATTGATTGGCGGATTCCTCCTTGCCGTCATTTTCTTCATGTTCACCCTAGTTGGCAATCTTGGCAACCAAATTGAAACCCTCATTACTCGTGCTACTGACACCATGTTCGGTTCCTATTCTGAAAATTCAATCCGTGTTACCGAAGAGCTACTCGCTGGTAAGCGTGGCGAATTTCCTGATTATTTTAAAGATCGCCTTTCAGAACAGGGCATCAAAGTTACTACTGCTAACCCAGGCTATTCTATGGAGTGGTCTGGCCTACTAATTTCCGCCAACACTTTTAGGGACACCTACTCAAACGACGTCAATTTCCGCGAAGCCTTTACTAAAGCCAAGCGTGGTCGCACTAGCAACTTTTTCGATCTCAGTGCCACTTTTGCCTTTACTAAGCTTGGTATTTCTCGCAACCTTTATCGCAAATATCGTCAAACCGGTGATGCTACCGCCGACGCTAAGGCTCATCGTAAAATTGAATCCGATCTCTTTAATAACACCTCCTCCAGTTCACTCAACACTGTCACTGAACGTCAAAAAACTGAGGACGGAAAACCCGTCACCGACCAAAACGGCAATCCAGTCACCGAACGAGCTCCGTCTGGAGATAACATTAAAAGCTCCCAGGGTGGCGACGCTAAAATTAAGGCTAAGAGTTACCTCGCCGACATTGCCGGTCGTGTTGCCGACACTACCAGCCTATCCTGTGCAGCCTTAAAGGTTGCTAATCTAGTTTCTGTCTCAATCGCCGTCGCTGAAACTTATCAAGCCATTAACTATTTTCTAGGTAAGGCTGAGAATTTTAGTAAAACTAAGGCCGGAGAGGGGAATTACGCTGCCCAAAATTATGTTTTGAATTTTCTTAACGAACCAACCACCGCCACTTATACCGACGTCGAAACTGGCACCGAAAAACAAGTCACTGGCGCACCAATCGAAGCTGAAGGTTTTGCCAATGTTCTCGCGGGTACCAACCCTGACTTAAGTAAAACTAAAAATTATTCCGTTGAATCTGCCTTCCTGACTTCTAGTTTCGCTATCGGACTCTCTGCTGCTAATCATAAAATCTGTGGTGGCCTCCGTGCAGTTAGTGCTACCGTTTCCGTCGTCGTTGGCCTACTTGGTGGCGGCATCGCCAAAACTCTTGCTACACTCGTAAAACCAACTTTAGTTAACTTTGCCTTGCAGCAAGGAATTGTCGCTATCCTTGGTGCATTAGTCCCAAAAATCGCTACCTCTCTTTTTGAAAATACCGCCGAATCACTCATGGGTATTCCAGCCGGCGAAACCTTCGTCAAAGGTGCTGCTACTGGCAATAAAAAAATCGCACGTAGCTCTTCCGGCCAACTACTTGCTGATAAAAAAGTTGCTACCGCCTATGCCCGTGAATCTATGATCGCAAAAGCTTATGAATCTGAATTAAATCGCAAAAACAGAAGTCCTCTCGACGCCACCTCTCCTGATACTTTCCTTGGTCAAATCACCACCAAGCTCGGCTCAATTACCACTGGAAACTCTCTTATTGGTTCATTAAATACCACCAGTAAAGTCGTCGGCAATACTTTTTCCGGACTTATCAATCTGGCTACTGCTAAAACTTTCGCTGACAATATTTCCAACCCAAAATATACTGTAAATTATGACCTTGCTGGCACCGACTATTCCACTATTTATTCCGACGAATCTACTTGTAAAAATCTCACCGAAATTGGTGCGGCTTGCGGCATGTATGGTGAAGAAATCACTGCTACTCATCCTGATTTTATGAAAATTTCTAGCGACGATAAAAAATATCAATCCATTCTTAGTCGCAATGTCCGCAAAAAAACTGATGGCACTTATGAAGTCATCCCAAACTCATTACTTGCCAATAAAACCATGTACTGCGATGAGCGTGATAGTCCATTCGGAGTTTATGATTCCAACATTGCCAATGCCTTCCAAACCAGTTTTGGTTTTGCTGACAACATTCCAATCTTAAATGACGTGGTTGATCTTGTTAATGCAGTTGAAGAAATGGATCCCGAAACTGAAGGCTGGGCTCGCGGTTCCTTCTGCGTCATGAATCCTGACACCAACCCACATTACGAAGAAATGCTCTACCTCCAACATTTCACCGAAGATCAACGCATCGCCGCCCAACTCAAATTAAAAGAAACTGTTAGTGAAGATGGTTCAGTTAAACATCCTACTCTTGCCTATAAAGAAGCTTGGTATAAAGTCAACCCGATCGATACCAGCCCAGCTGGTCTACTTGCTCGCTACACCGGCTCATCCAAAGAAACCGCTGAAAATTTCATTGCCCTCGCTGAGTACTACAATTATCTCGCCCACTACCAACCACCAGTCGAAATAAAAACCAATCAGCCTAGTATTTTTAAATCTTCCAAATTCAAACCAACTTTAGCTTTCATGATTCAAAAAATCAATTTTTCTGATCTTAGAACCAGGAGTTTCGCAGCATGAAAAACCTAACAAAGTCCAACTTAAAAAGCTATTTTCTTATTGGTTCTATTTTATTGAACTTTATTTTCGCGCCATCAATCCAAGCTTTAAAAGAAAAAACTTGGGACACTTATGACTTAAATAACATTTTCTACTATAATCCAGATGGCGAAAATTGTACCACTAGTAGCAGTTCCATCACTTCCGGCTCCAATCAACTTTACAGCGGTGACGCAATTCTTGACCAGAACTCTTTTCAAAAAATTACTAAAAACCAACCATTCTACGAATCTTCCGCTAAAAAATATAATCTACCGTGGCAATTACTTGCCGCCCTACATTTTCGTGAAGCCGGCGCCAATCGCTATAACCCCAATAACGGCCAGGGTGCTTACCAACTCTATTCCTACACTGCTGGTGGTACTAACGAAAATGCTTTTAAGCCTGCTGGTGAAATCTCAGATGCTGAATTTCAGCGTCAAACCGATATTGTAGCTGACCTTGTTAAAAATAATTATGGCTCTAATCTTAATTTAAATACCGATGATGATATCAAAACCTTCTTTTTCCGTTACAATGGCACCGCCAAATCCTATATCGCCCAAGCTCGCGATCTAGGTTTTAATGAAGCTGAAGCGAATCGTGGTGAAGGCTCACCCTACGTTATGAATCTCGCTGATGAACAGCGTGATAGCCGTAAAAACCCCAACTGGAAACAAATTATTCACGATGGAGGTAAAATGGATAGTCCAGCCAACCTCCAACCAGGTGCCTTTGTTATTTACGCCTTCCTTGGTGGCTCTAGCGGTCTTTCGAATTGCAGTAGCGCTTCCGGTAATGGCGATTTAACTCAAACTGCTATTAACTTAGCTTGGCCAGAATATGGCCACGGGCTCACTCCTCGCGACACCTATAAACAAGCTTTGGCTGACGTTGGACTTTCTACTTATGGCGATCAATACGCTCGCATTGGTGCTTCCTGTGATGCTTTTGTTGCCACCGTATATCGCTCATCCGGCATCGATCCTAACTTTGTTTGCTGTGGCGTTTCTAACTACGGCGCCACCTGGAATTACGTCACTAATTCCGGCAAATTCGTCGAAGTGCCAAACACTATAGACTCACTTAAATCCGGCGACATCCGTCTCAGCAACGGTCATATTGAAATGTATGTTGAAGTTAATGGTGTTGGTAAAATTGCTAGCGCCAGCCACGGTAGCCGCACTGGCGAAATTGGCTCATTTTATCAAAACGCTGGCACTTTTAAAGCTTATCGCTGGAAAGGAAATTAAAAGGGAATTATATGCAAAAATTCAATCTCTTAAAACATGACTCCACCGAGCAACAAAAAAAACTCGTTCGTTTCTCACTACTCTTTCTTGCATTTATTTTTATTAGTTTAATTATTTATAGTTTAATTATTTTTACTATCAACAAGGATAAAACCTCTACTATCAAAATCCTAGTTGCGCCAAGTGACGCCATAGTTAGCATTGATGGTCGAGATTTTTCTACTGACACCACCTTAAAATTTAAACCAGGCACCTATACATTAAAAATCGAAAAAGCAGGATTTGTCAGTCTTAACACCACTATTACCGCCGAGCCAGATCAAACCACCTATATTTATGAATATCTAACCGAACTCGACAAAAATGGCACTTATTATAAAGACCACGAAAAAGAGTCTACTAGAACTCAACAAATTGCTGATTATAAAGCCGATCTCTTACATGAAACTTACACTGGTACTGATCAAATCTGGAACGTTACTCCATACAACGACTATAATTCTGGTTATAAAATTTCTGCCGAAAAAAATCAGGATGGCCGCATCACTATTAACATCTATCTTTATACTTGCACTAATAGTCGTCTTGAAAAACTTAAGTCCAAGGCTCTCGACTACCTAGAAGAGAATAAAATTGATCTAAAAAATTATCTTATTAAATACTCCAACTGTTCTTAAACAGTTTATGCTATAATTAAACTATTATGAAGGTCGAACGTTTTTTGAAATCTTTCTTCTGCTTTCTTTTTTCAAGCTGCTTAATTTTAAATTCAATCCTCACTGCGTCAGTTTTTGCTGAAGTAAAACTTCCTACTGGCCGTGAAGATGAGTTTGGTGAAAATAACATTGTGTTTTACAACCCAAATGGCGCCATAAGACAGCGCAACTGTAATTCAATAGTAGGAACATGTAATATTTCTGGTAATACAAAAGATGAAAAACTTTGGTCTGGAATTCGCGGATATGGTTTTACCCCAGAGCAAACCGCCGCACTAATGGGTAATTTCGCACATGAAGGAGGAACTCCTACCACACAAGAAGGATCATACAACTCAGCCCGTAAAGCTGGGTGTAAAACACAACAAGGTAATCCATATACAGTTCACACTTATGAAAATGAGACACATTCCACTTGTATGGAACATATCTACAGTCATTATTCCGCTGGAAAAAAAATTGCTGGAATTGGACTTGGTTTTGCCCAGTGGACAGCTAGAAGTCGTAGAGAGGGTTACTTAAAAAAAATGGAGGAGTTTGGACTCAAGGATACTTATTTTGAAAATGATGCCTACATCCATTACGGCTCACTCTCAGATGACCAGCTGAAAGCTAAAATTGAAGAAAACACTGGTTCAGATCAAGATTATTGGAGTTTATGGTGCGCAGCAATTGGCTGGATTAACACTGAATTACGTGGCGGAAAATATGAAGCGTTTTTTAATGGCAATAACCCAAGCGAATTAGCTGGATATATCGCATCAGTTTATGAAGTTTGCTCATCGTGCGGAAAAGGCCAACCATCATACAACGCTCGCGTCGAAACTGCTAATAAAATCTACCAAAAGTATCAGAACGGAGACTTTAATGCCGTTGATAATAGCACTGCTTCCTCTGCTTCAGCCAACGAAGAGCTTTCAAAAAACGAAAACTCACCAACCAAAACTTCTAGTCAAGAAAATGGATCAAATGTTTTTATTATAGGCGATTCAATCACCGTTCGCTCAGAGGCCGAAATTAAAAAACTCCTCCCAGAAGCTCAAATTGACGCTATGGTTGGACGAAATTGGAGCCAAGGCTACGAAATTTTAAAAAATACACCAGAGAAAAGAAAAATACTTGTTTTTGCTTTAGGTTCAAATAATACATCTGGAATAAATATAGATAGCGTAAATAGTGTCATAAAAACAGCTGGAGCAAACACATCAGTTATTTTTGTTACAAATTACTCATTGGGATTACATACTTCAGCATACAACAACACCAATACTGCATTAAAATCATCCGGCGCAATTATTGCGGACTGGGCTAGTGCAGTTTCCTCTAATCCAAAAGATTATATTGCTAAAGAAAACGACATAGATGTCCACCCCACATACGAAAAAGGTACTAAGCTTTTTGCAAAAACCCTTTACGAAGCTATCACCAATGGCACACTTCAAAAACAAAATCAAAATGATTGTAGTAGTGTATCTGGAGAATCAGTGCGCGAAAAAATTGGAAACTATACATATGCCTTTCCAATACAGGGGGCTACTAAATCAAATTACTTAAACCCCGGCGGAAAAGCTGGAGAAAGTGTACTTTCAAAAGTCCCTTGCGGAGCAGGTAAAGTCTGCCATCATGATTATCCAGCAGTAGATCTAGGTATTAATCTTGGAGTCGAAAAAGCATCCAATCATCCGGCAGATAAACTTTCAGATATGTACTACTTCTCAACTAGGGCTAAAGTTGTAGCTTTAGTTGGTGGTAAAATTGATTATTTCCTACCATACACAAATAGAGTACCAGAAGCATATCATAATGTTTGTGGACAAGCTATGTTGAGTGGTGAAGATGGTAAACAATACTGGATGGGACATTTATCATATCCAGGCGTAGTTAAGGGCGGAGATACGGTTAAGGCCGGTGATGTAATCGGCGAAATTGGATTACCACAATGTGCTCAAATCACTCAAGCCCATCTACATATAAATATTCACCCCCAATCAGCAAATGATCGCTACATTATAGATGTAATAGATGCTTTATATGAAAAACTACCAAATTAAGGAACAGTATGAAATTTAAAACCCCCATCATTCATAATAAGAACCAATTAAATCTACCATTATTAATTATTACTTCATTTCTTATATTCTTTATATTTATTATAATTGTGTTTATTTTCTCAAAAATAAATGAACCTCATCACCATACGGGAGAAAGCTTACCCGACCACTCAATCTCGTTCAATAATAGATATCTTTTAACCAAGAATTTAGATACAAATCCTGGCAACGAACTGTCCGACCATATCACATCCGTAGTATTAAATGAGGAAGAGATAAAATCTGCACCAACAAAAAATAAATCTACAACTGATCTTTTTGCGACATACACAGTAAATATAATAGAAACTAGCTTCAAATCACAAGAAAGTCCTAATTATGAAAAAGAGTATTCTTTTATTATTGAAGTCTCAGACAATAGAAAATATTCTGTCAAAGTATTAGAGGATCCAAACTACGGAAACTATTATTTAGGTTCAATTATCACTAGAACCGACAAAAAAACTAACTCTTTCGTCTTCTTTGATTATAATGAAGATCGAGATATGTTTGGCCAAAAAATTGACTATGTAAAACTTCTACAGAATTGGGTATCTTTAAATAAACCAGAAAATCCCATCTATAACACCTCGTCATTAATTATCAATAATCAATGACACCCACCTACTATTCACTAAATTCCACACTGGTAATAATTACTTGATTATCTTTAAAATTACGAGTTAAACTTTTCTGCCTCTTCTCATCTAGTTCAGAAAAAACATCATCGAGCAGCACAATTGGCTTTTTGTTGGTTTTTTCAAAAATCAACTGCGCTTCAATAAATTTCATCGCCAAAACAATTGATCGCACCTCGCCTCTACTTGCTGAACCATTTGCTTCTTTTTGATTAAAAATAAACTTATAATTATCTCGATGCACCCCAAAACTAGTGTGCCCAACAATTAAATCTCGCCTTAAATCCAGCTCCAACCGCTTAAAATACTCATCACTCGAAGCCTCATCATCCTGCAGTATATATGAAACCGTCACCTCATCCGAATTATCCGCAATCGAACGATAAACTCCAGTTAACCTCTGATTTAATTCACCGATAAACTTTTTCCGCTCCGCCCTAATCTCCACTCCATATTTCGCAAGCAATAAGTTCCATGAAAAAATCAAATTCCTCACCTCACTAATCTGCTCTTCCGTGTATTTTTTCAATAAATCATTACGTTGCTTTAAAGTTTTTTCATAGCGATTTAATATCGTCATATAATTATCATTTAATTCAGATAAAACTCGATCAAAAAAACTCCGCTTACTAGTTGGGGAAGAGCCGATTAAATGTAAGTCATCCGGTAAAAACAGTACAATTGGATATTTATTTTTCCTCGGTAATCTTAAATATTTTTTTCCACCCACTAAAAATTGCTTCTTAAACACTCCACTTTCATTCATATTTGAAAAAGCCACTACCGTTTTTTCACCAGACTGAAAATTCACCTCAATTCGATAAAAATCAGACTCACGTTTTAAAATCTCTTGGTCAACCGCCCTAAAACTTTTTCCCCTTAAAGCCTCGTAAATTGCCTCCAATACCGATGTCTTACCTGAGCCATTCTCCCCCACAATCACTGAAGTCTGTTTTTTAAAATCAAAAACAAACTCATCATGACATCGAAAATTATTCAATTTAATCGACTTAATAATCAATTTCTATCCCTTAAGTGGCATAACAATATGCACATAGGTATTATTTTTATCATTCATCAACTTCACCGGCATTAAGTTACCAGTGATCCCCATTCTCACCTCATCATTTTCAAGTGAATTTAATGCGTCTAATAAAAATCTGGAATTTAAAATCACTTTCATATCTTTTTCCACAGCCGTCTCAATCTCCGACGTGTTTTCCCCAAACTCATTCGCCACCGAAGACACCATCAAAGCCCCTTTCTCAACCGAAGTTTCAAGCACAATCGAACCGCCAACCTCTTTCGCAAATAGCGCAGCTAGCTTTGTTACTCTTAGAATCTCATTTTTTGGGATCAAAAGTTCAATCTCACTTTTTTCTGGAATGATTTTTCGGTAATCAGGGAACGACCCATCAATATATTTCGAGATAATCTCGATTTCACCCATTCTAAAACAAACTTGACTCTCATCAAATAAAATTTCTACTTCATTCGCATCTTCCGAAATTGAAGACAACACTTCAGTAATTGTTGAAGCCGGCACAATCGCCTTCACCTCAGAACTCACATCTGATATCAATTTTTTCTCAGCTAAACGATATCCGTCTGTCGCCGCCACATATAAACCACTATTATCAGTATTAAAATACACCCCAGTTAAAGCTGGTCGCGTAGTATCATTTGAGGTTGCAATTTTTACTGCACTCATTCCACTTTTAAATTCTTCCACAGGTATTCTAAAAATTACCGCCTTTCGTTCATCAATTTCTGGTAATTCTGGAAAATCCACCGCGGAAATTCCATTCATCACCGATTTATACTTACCTGAGGAGGTAACTACCTTTCCGTCCTTTAATTCGATTTTTACTTCACCTTTAGGTAGATTTGCAACAAAATCCGCTAATAATCTTGCTGGAACGGTAATTTCACCATTTTTTGAACTAATAGTTGGCAAAAAGTCTACTACCGCCATATCTAAATTAGTGGTGGTTAAAGTTACCTTAGCATTAACTACTTTAAGTAGTACATTATTTAAAATCGGTAAAGTCCCTCGACTACCAGTTGCCACTTTTGAAACAATCGCTAATGCTTTCGCTAATTTTCCTTGATCAACATTTATTTCCATAAATCCTCCTTTATTAAATTATTTAATAGTAGTAATAGTAAGCTATGTGGAAAATGTGTAAAACCTCCTACATAACAGATTAAAAACATCTAAAAATACTGTGTAAAACTCCGTGGATTTATACTGTAAAACTTTCATAAAAGCTGTGTATTTATATGGAAAACTTATTTTTCCGAACTTATCCACAATTTTAACCCACATACTTACATACAGCTTATTCGCAAGGTTATTCACAGGTTTTTCCACAACTAAACTATTCATAAACTCGTTCCCGTAGAATGTTTAAATCCTCTCTTAATCTAAAATTCATTTTCATTTCCGACTCTACGCGCTTAATCCCGTTAATTACTGTCGTGTGATCCTTCATCCCGAGTTCAGATGCAATTTTTGGTAGGGAAAGACCTAACTCGTTACGCATTAAATACATTGCCACCTGTCTTGCATTCTTTATATTCGCTACCCGTGATTTTGAAAGCATTACTTTTACATCCATATCGTAGTGTTTAGCCGTTCGATCAACAATCTTTTTCACTGTTGTTGTGTTTCGCGATGACGAAAAAGTTGAATGCGCAAAACCAGAATTAATAATTTCAAGTGGTGTTACTCCTCTAAGTTCAGCGTAAGCCATCAGCTGCTCATACTCTCGGTTTAAATCACGGATATTAGTCTTTACGTTTTCAGCAATATATTCAATCGCTTCACGCTCGATTTCCACACCATTAAATTCCGCCTTAGCTTTCAAAATTGCACATTTGTCTTCAAATGATGGCAATTGGATGTCGTATGCTCCATTTTGGGTTAACCTCGAAGCTAATCTTGGGTCAACTGTTTTTATCTCCTCTGGCATTCTATCCGAAGTAACAATTACTTGTCGTTTTGATAAATACATGTCATTAAAGAGATTAAAAAATTCATCCTGACTCTTTTCTTTACCCTGAATCATTTGAAAGTCATCCACAATTAACACATCAAGATCTTTGTATTTTGTGAATAATTCAGGTTTTTTGAATTGAATCGAGTCAATAAAATCCGAGTAGAAACGATTAATTGGCGTATATAAAATCTTTAGATTTGGATTTTTGCGGACCAATTCATTTCCAACTGCCTGTACTAAGTGAGTTTTTCCCACACCGGATTTACCATACAGGAAAAACGGATTTCTTTTTCCTCCTGGGTCTTCAATCACTTCTTTAGCAATCAATACTGCAAGATCATTATTTGTCCCCACAATAAAATTACTAAGGGTGTATTCTGGCGATAATTCTGTTGATGTTGGTTTTAGTCCTGTCTGTGAGATGTAGGCTTTATGGTTTTTGGGTTTTATAGTATGTATCGAAACTACTTCGCGAGGCTTCGAAATTTTACTGGTTGTATCTGATATCACATACTCAATCGACTTCACTTCTATATTATTATGCTCAAACGCCGAGCGAATCGCTTTATCGAATAGCTTTTGCACATTGATTTGCATAAAAGTATTCTGTGTGCCAACCTTAATATGCCCATCATCTAATGAAACTAAAGTTGTTTTGGCGAGGAAAGTGTTGAATTTTTCAGGTGTAATAGTCTTCCTAATTTCTTCTAGGATATTATTCCACACATTAAACATCACACTACCTCCTTTGCTAGTTTTTCCGTCAACCTGACCTTCTAATAACCCCATTATACCAAACATTAATGACTTTTCCACAGTTTTTTCCCTAAAATAAAAAACATTTTTTAATATGTAAAATTTTATAGGGGTAAGACTTTTCCACAAAAAACAAAATAATCTAAAAGTGATGTGGAAAACTTCTTGATTTTAGCGGAAAACTAGAGTATAATATGAAGTAATTTGCAAACATTAGAAAATAAATTTTGGAGACAATATGCCTAAACGTACGTACCAACCACATAAGCGTCAACGCAAACAAGAGCATGGTTTTATGAAGCGCAACGCTACAAAAAATGGCCAAAAAGTTTTGAAACGCCGCCGCATCAAAGGCCGCGCACGCCTTACTTACTAATAAAAATTATCACCTCAACTTTTTGGGGTGATTTTTTTGTGCTATAATTTTAGTAATTATGCTTAAACAGTTTGATATTCTTTATGATATTATTGCGCTCGCACCAGGCAAGAATCTCCAAATTGCGAAACTTTTTCTTTCTGATTTACTTCATCGCATTATTAATTTATTGCCGCCAATTGTTACTGCCGGTATTATTGCTATTTTAACCGATAAAGGTGACTTTAATCATATTTGGTTCTACGTTGTTTTATATCTTGTCTTTTATGTTTCAAGCTTTGCTTTTTTGGCTTGGAACTACCGAATCTTAATTGATTTGTCACACCATTACTATAATGCTGTTCAGCAAAAACTTTTTGAACACATTGTTAGTAATGATAATATCTTGCGTAAAATTGGGCGAGGGAAGATTGCGGATACTTGCTCTGAGGATATTTCTTATATTTCTCATACTATTGATCATATTAGTAATGCCACAACTAGTATTATTCAACTTGCTATCGTTTTTTGTATTTTTGCTTTTAATAATATCTTTGCAGCTCTTTTTGCTTTAGCGGTTGATCTCCTTTACTTTTATTTAATGAATAAAAATTCTCGTAAAGTTGCAAAACATTATGACGGCATCCGAAAATATCAAGATAAAATTATCGATATTTTAAATCAGATGCTCGGTAACTTAAAGCAGGTTAAAACTCTAAATCTAATGCCAAATCTCACTAAGCGTATTGATCGCTATCGTAATGGTTATGATCAGCAATATAGCCTTAGGTATAATTTTTTAATTAACCGCTATTGTCGCATTCCTATTCTTGTTTATATCGGTAAAATTTCGCTCTATGTTTTTCTGGCTTTTCTTGTTTTTACCGATCAAATTCCACTCAATAAACTCGTTTTATTGATTTCATATTTTGAGACCGTCATCTCTTCAACTGATTCCATTCTTGAGCAATTTTTAAGTGTGAATAATAATAAGGTTCGCATTAATCGCATTAAGCATATTTTAAATTACACCAACGAATCATCTGAAGCTGATTTTGGAAATGTTAATAATGATTATATTGATGGTTTGGTTACTTTTGATCGCGTCAACTACGATTTGAATCGCCAATCAATTTTAAAAAACATTACTTTTAAAGCTCTCCCTAATGAAATTACTGCTATTGTTGGTCGTCCAGGTGCTGGTAAAACTACAATCATTAATCTACTTTATCGTCTCGGCCATGTTAAATCCGGTTCAATTTTAATTGATGATGAGAGTATTTATAATTACACTAAAAAAGTCTATACTAGTAATGTTTCTGGGGTTTTTCAGGCGCCATTTACTTTTAAAATGAGTATTCGCGATAATCTCTCGCTAGTCGATCGTGACCTAAAGAATCAAATTGCCGCCATGAAGCGCGTTGGTATTTTTAAAGATATTGAAAAATTACCTTACGGTATTAACACGATTATTGATGACGAGAACCCTATCTTAACGGATGGTCAAATTAGGAAACTCTCAATTGCTCGCGCTCTGTTATCGAAAGCAGAAATTTTACTCTTTGATGAGGTTACTTCGAATATCGATCCTGACTCAATTAAGGACGTGTTAGCTATCCTGAAGGATCTAAAGGAAGATCATACGGTAATAATTATTACCCATAAGGCTGAGATTATGAAAATGGCTGATCAAGTCATTGTTTTAAAACAGGGTAAAATTGTAGCTAAGGGTAAAAATGCTGAGGTTTTCGAAAAATCTGCACTCTATCGTGAATTGAGAACTAAAGAGTATTCTGAGCCTAGTGTTAATAATGATATTATTCCACTCCCAAATGATACTAGCGGCTACATCAATGAACCCGAAAATCTAGAAACTTAAAATAAACACTATTTCCTAAACTTGCTAATCTGATTGGATGTAGTATAATAACTCTAATATGTTTGAGTTAATTGATTTTTTAATCGTCAATCCAATCGTTAATATCTTGTTTGTAATTTATAATTTTGTCGGCGATTTTGGTTTAGCAATTATTTTATTCACCATCCTAGTTAAAATTCTAACTATTCCACTTACTAAAAAACAGTTTCATCAGGCTAAGCTTATGCGCGAAATTCAACCTGAGTTAACTGAAATTCGCAAGCGTTGTAATGGTAATAAGCAGCTTGAATCTTTACAAATGATGGAGCTCTATAAGCGTAAAGGTTATCGACCGATGGCTAGTTTTTGGAATCTCCTAATTCAGCTCTCGATTTTTATTGGTATGTTTACGGCGATTCGAGTGATGGCTGTTCCAACTAATCAAGATTATGTTAGTAAGCGAGCTTATCCACCGGTTGCCTCTCTTGAAAATATCCGTACTGTTATCGAACATCAAACAAACTATTTCGAAAAGCTCAGTCGTAATGATTCGACTGAAACACCAGTTTATGAATTTAAACCAATGTTATTTAACACGGTTGATCTTTCGGTTCGCCCAGGTACTGGTAATTTATCTGAATTATTTGTTCTTGCCTTTGCGATCGGCGCTTCCGTTATTCAGTATTTTGCCTCAAAACTCCAAATGGGGAAACAAGGCAAGAAAAACTCAACTAAAACCACTTGGAAGAAGATGATGGCTGACGCTAAAGACGGTAAAGATCCAAACCAGGATGATATTAACGCTATGGTGAGCGGGCAAATGTCCTTCATGATGCCGGTTATGATGTTGATGATCACTATCAATTTACCTGGCGCACTCTGTTTTTATTATATGTTAAGTAATTTTATCGCATTATTCCAACAGCAATATATTATGAATAAGATTGATCGTGAGATGGATGACAATACTGACCGTGCGATCTTAAAGGAATTAAAAAACAAAGCTAAAACTATTCAAGAAGCTGAGGTTGTTGAGAATAAAAAAACCGGCACGCGCATTACTCGCATAAAAGCCAAAGATCTTAAAAATAAACAATCAGACAACTCTAAGTCCCAGTCCGAAAAGGGCTAGGAGAAAATAGGAGAAAAATATGAATCGTGATGAATCTATCCGTTTCGCTACTAAATATCTTGAAGATCTTTTAAGTTTCTTCGGTATCAATGTTGCTGTTTGGTCAACCGTTGAAGATGAAGTAATTGAACTTAGCGTTCCATCTACTAATCTAAACTCACTATTAATTGGGCATAACGCAGATAATTTACGTGCCTTACAATACATTGTTAGTCAATCTCTCGTTTCTCGTGATGCTGAATTGACTCGTGTTAATGTTGATGTTGCGGATTATAAACGTCAGCGCGCGGATCGTATTGAGCAAAAAGCTGAAAAATGGATTAAAAAAGTTCGCGAAACCGGTGAACCTATGACTGTTGAATTGAATGCTGCTGATCGTCGGGTTGTTCACAAACTTGCTGAAGATTATTTTGATATTGAAACGCATTCTGAAGGTGAAGGCCGCTCTCGTCATCTTATAATTTCAAAAAAATCTGAGGCTTAAAATTGTAATTTTAGATTATTGAATCTTACTTTGCTCAAGTAAATCACTAATCATTTGCTGTAATTTTAGAAAATCGAGCTCTTTTATTTCCTTATTGTAAATAATAAAAATGCAATCTTTTTTGTCTTTAAAATCAGGTAAAATCATTCGAATTGCTTCATATACGCGTCTACGTACTCGATTTCGTCCCACTGCCGATTTAATTACTTTCTTTGAAATCACTACTGCAAACCGTTGTCGTCCTCGTGCATTTTCGTTAAACACTAATGAAATTTTTGGCGTGCGAATTGTCTTACCTTTTTGGTAAGTAAAACGTACTCCTCCGCGTGAATGAAAACGGTATTTTTTTGATAACATATCGCTATAATTATACCACATCTCTTAAAATTCACTTACGCTTATGCTATAATTATTAAGATAAAACGGAGTGAGTGTAAGTTGTCTAACGATTTATTTATTGACGGTTTAAAGCCGCGTCAATCTCGTCGCGAAAGCCTTGGTTCATCAAAAATGAATCAAGCTCATTTTTCGTCCGGTCACGTGCATTTGGAATTTGGCGATAGTGCTACTACTCGCTCTTCCCGTCGTGAAATTAATAAAATTGTTGAAGAAACTAAGTTGGTTAAAAAAACTCCAGTTTTAAAAAATAATCTGACGCCTAAAATAAGTACAACCTCATCAAAAATCAGACCTATCGCTCGGCCAAAATCCTATGCTCGGGATGTTTTAGGAATTAGTGATGATGAAATCGAGCTAGACTCGGAAGAGCTCGTACTTGAGCATCGGGCGCGTAGGCGAATGGGGAAGGCTACTCGTGAACCAAAGTTTAAGAAGTTTATTTTTCAACATAAATTTCTTAGTTTTATTATCGCTCCAGCTGTAATGTTTTTATTTATTGCTTTCTTTTGGGGAAACTCCATCCTTTTGCGTATTACTAATGGTCAATCTGGTATTTTTGATTTTCTTCGTACAGCCGCTTCCGGTAATGCGACTCTAAAAACCGGTGCTGATGGCCGCACGAATGTGTTAATTTTTGGTACTTCCGGGTATGATATGTCTGGTCGTGAAGGTGATGGTGTGCATGATGGTGCTCAGCTAACCGATTCGATTATGGTGTTATCAATTGATCAAGCCAGCAAAGATGTTGCGATGATTAGTTTACCACGCGACTTAAAAACCAAAACTTGTACTATTGCTGAAAAAATCAATGAACTTTACTTTTGTGCTAACCCAAGAGGCGATAATGAATCTGTTGGTGCGAACGCCTTAAAAACCCGCGTTGAGTCAATACTGGGGCTTGAGCTTCAGTATTACATCCACCTTAACTGGTTGTCACTCATTCAGATTGTCGATGCAATTGGGGGAATCACAGTTACAGTTGATAATGATATTAGTGATGATATGACCGGTACTTTTTTGAAAGCCGGTATTCCTGCTAACTTAAATGGTGAACGCGCACTTGGCCTTGCTAGAGCTCGCCATGGTACTGTAAACGGTGATTTTACCCGCGGTGAATCACAACAAAAGATTATCATTGCAATTAAAAATAAGATTTCTGCTATGAACTTTGGTATTCCGGAGATTATTAATCTTGCTAACATTCTTGGTGAAAATATCCGTTCAGACCTTAATTCTGATACGATCTACGCTGGAGCTAAAATTCTTTCCAGCACTAATTTTGAGTCTATCCGCCAAATCCCACTAATCGGCGCTGATAATAATTACCTTACTACTGGTAGTATTAAGGGGATCTCCTATGTTTACCCTATTGCTGGCGTTAATGATTATTCTAAGATTCAATCCTATCTTAAGGGAGCGCTCACTAAAAATCCACTCGTTCTCGAAAACGCTAAAATCGCAGTTTTAAATGGCTCTGGTGTTGATGGAGCTGCTGCTATTGAGCAACAAGAGCTAGAGAAGGCTAATTTTAAAGTTAGCTCTATTGGTAACGCTCCTGCTGGTCAGTATTTTGAAAAAATCTACCTCTATCAAATTAACAGTAAACCTGCCACTAAGGAGAAACTTGAGACCTATTACAATGTCAAATCACTTACTAAAGAATCTTTACCGAGTGGCATTGCTATTGACGGGGTTGATTTTGTGGTAATTCTTGGTGTGGGTTATTCAATCGAATAACTCAGTTGTTTGTGTTATACTAGAGGCAATATGGGAGTTAAAATTACTAAAAAACAAAAGCGAATTCTTGATTTTATTGTTGATTTTACTGATAAAAATGGTTTATCACCAACGTATCGTGAAATTGCTGCCGGTATTGGCCTAAAATCGGTTTCTAGTGTTGCAGAACATATTGATAATCTTGTCGCACTGGGAGCTATTAGAAAAAACAGTGAGTCGGGACGCCTGCTTGAAGTGGTTGACTTAACTTTTCCAGAAACTACTGCACTTTTTAAATCGCGTATATATATTGCAACTGATGCTGAAAAAAAGCTTTTAAAACAGGCCGCTCAAATCCTTGGCCTAGAGGGAATTGATGACAATGAGTAAACTAATCTCAATCGTAATACCAGTTTGTAATGAAGAAAAAGGTATTCGCAAGTTTCTTGACGAACGTCTTTTTCCGGTGATTCGTGATATTGAAAAATATAATTTTGAGTATATTTTTGTTAATGATGGCTCAAAGGATAAAACTCTCGAGATTCTAAATACCTATGCCGAGAAAAATTCTCAAATTAAAATCGTCTCTCTCGTTCGTAATTTTGGTAAAGAAATGGCCCTTTCGGCTGGCTTCATTTACGCAAAAGGTGACGCTGTTTTAACGATTGATGCTGATGGTCAGCAGCCTCCGGAGCGAATCCCTGATTTTATTCGTGCCTGGGAAAAAGGCGCTGAAGTTGTGACGGGTGTACGTGATCATTATACGAAGCACGGTTTAATTCCTAAGCTAGGCTCCAAACTATTTTATAGGCTATTGAGTCTAATGGGGAATAAAACTACTGTTCCTGGTTCGACTGATTTTCGCTTAATCGATCGTGTTGTAGTGGATCAATTCAATCAGCTAACTGAGCATAATCGTATTACGCGTGGGCTAATTGACTGGCTCGGTTATGAAAAGGCAGATATTTATTATACTTACGGTGTACGTATGGCTGGTCGCCCATCTTATAATTTTAAAAAGCTTTTTGGCCTTGCAATCGATAGTTTTGTTTCTATGTCCACCACTCCATTGGTGATTTTTGGTTATCTCGGTGTCTTTATTACCTTCAGTTCATTTATACTGGGGCTTTTCTGTATTATTAATCAGTATTTCTTGAATGACCCACTTCATCTTTATTGGAATGGCGCTGTCCAAATGGCGATTTTCATTACTTTTTTAATTGGACTTGTTTTAATTTCTCAATCTATCACCGCTCTTTATATTTCCCAAATTCATTCCGAAACCCAAAACCGCCCGCTCTTCATTGTGAATAAAAAGAAATCGAAAAACCTTCCTGGCCCCAATAAAACCGAACAGAAATCATAAATCCGAACACTAAACCCGAACGAAAGCACCGAACAACTTAATCGCAACTGTGGAAAACTAAGGAGGAAATATGGCATTCTTAAAGCAAAAATCAACTAACGATTTTGAATACTTAGCTAAAGGCTCGATCTATTTTGATAGCGCCTGCCAATCGCTTCGTCCTCAGCCGGTTATAGACGCCCTTAATGCTTACTATAAGGAATTTAATTCTTGCGGTGAGCGTGTGAAATATAAGTGGGGTAGAATTACTGACGAAAAGGTTCAAGCTACTCGCGATCGAGTGCTTAATTATCTTAAATTAAAACATCGTGACTATTTTGTATCATTCACTTTAAACACTACTTATGGCCTAAATCTTATTTTGTCGCAATTTAATCCAACTCTAGCTGGCATTAAGCAGGTGGTCACTTCTGATATTGAGCATAACTCACCATTTTTATCCACGATTGCCTTTGCGAAAAAACATCAACTTCAGCGCATTATAATTTCCAGAAATCCTGACGGCTCAGTTAATTTAGGCGATATCCCGAGTCACTCAATTGTTGTGCTAAATGTTGCCTCAAACATTGATGGGCGCACGCTCGGCAACTTGGATGCAGTCATCAAACACGTGCATGGTACGAATGGTTTTATAGTGATAGATGCAGCCCAAGCAATGTCTCATAATAAAACTCTTTTAGAAAAAACTGCAGCTGATGCAATTTGTTTTTCCGCCCATAAAATGTATGCTCCATCTCTCGGAGTGATGATTGTCCGAAAAGATTTTGCTAAATATATTGAAACGCAATTTATTGGCGGCGGTATGGTTGACGATGTTGATGTGGATACGTACTTACTTTCCAATGAAAACCCAGCTCATCTTTACACTAAATTTGAAGCTGGATTACAGGCTTGGGGTGAAATCATTGCTCTTGGCGAAGCTATTGCTTGGCTCGAGAGGATCCCTAAAAATAAGCAAGAGCAACTAGCTAAAAACGCAAAACGCATTTTTGATTTTTTTGAGACTAACGGCACTACTGGTAATATCAACTTATCGAAAAATCAGCGCGATCAGTCTAGTAAAAAACTTCATCTACTAAACTCCACCCCAACTCCAACTCTCAGTTTTTATGTTGATGGTCTCGACTCACACTTACTTGGTGAGGCGCTGGCAGAGGAGGGGATTATGGCGCGCACTGGCTACTTTTGTGTCCACTATTTCCTGGATCATAAGATGCATTTTCCGCCACTAGTTCGCATTTCGCTTGGTTATCATAATACCGAAGACGACATTGATCATTTATTAAATAGCTTAAAGAAAGTGCTATAATTAGCTTATGGTTTGTATTGCAGCATTCATTATCTTATCGGTGGTTGGCGTTTTTGTCGCCTTCATTTCTATCTTTAAAAAAGATTTCGGTAAAAAGTATTTTGCAGTTTTTAAGAAAGCTTGGCATTGCGTCTTTAAAAAAGTCCGCCTCCAAAAATGCGACACGAATTTTAAAGATGACGTAAAAAACACTATTCTAAAGAAAGTTATTTTAAAGCGGCCAAAATTAGTTAAGCCATTAAGCGTTTTAATTGAGTTTTTCTCGGTCCTCATTGTTGCAATAACTATTTGGTCGATTGTGATTTCGGTCAAATCTCTTCTTGCGCTCTGGGTGTTTGGTACTTGTAATGTTTCAAAGCCAAGCGCCTGTTCATTAACTTCTGAATCTTGCTCGATTGATGCTGAGGTGCCGGATAATCTCTTTGCCAAAATCGGACAAAGTGTTGGTGAGTGGGGTGAAATCTTTAATGCTATTCCAGATCGCCTAAGAGCTTGGGGCGCTGATGATTTTAGGGAATTGACGCATCTCCCACTACTCAGTCCTGAATCAGTCGAAACTGATAAGGTTGCTTATGATATTCTCGATCCAGGTTGTATCGCTTGTAAAAACTCTTTCGAGAATCAAACTTCTGCAGATTTCTTTACTCGATATAAAACTTATCTTGTTGTTTACCCAATCCAAAGCTCCGACGGTTCCCCTCGCTTTAAGAATTCAGTAATTGCCGCTAAGTATCTTATCTCTACACAATTACTTGGTGATGAAGCTAAGTCTTATGCCGGATCAATTATTAATCGTATTTTCCTTGAGCAAGATGAGAAGGGGATTAGTTGGCAGACTCGTCTTAATAATGATCTTAGTGAGCAAGAAGTGATTGAAACCTTTAATGGCTGGTTAGAAGAATTCGGGGCTGAGGATGAAACTATTCAGAAAATAAACGAGCTGGTTTATTCGAAAGCGGTTGAAACTGAACTTGATAAAAATCGTTCAGTAGTTGACCATAAAATTCGTGCTAAAACCATCCCAACTTTAATCTACGATCAGAAAAAACATAGCGGTGCCTTTAAAAAATAATCAAAAGCTGTATAATTAAAGCTATGAAGAGATCTAGCTCAAGAAGAACGGAATCCTCATATAAAATTCTTTATTTCTTTTTTGGAGTTATCTTTATTGCCGGGCTAACCTTTCTTTGTTTTTTCTTACTAATGCCACCTAAAAAGCAAAATCCTGAAAAACCACTCGACACAATTGTAACTGCGCCAAAAGCTAAGGTCCAAACTAAAACAGAATCCACGTCTGACTCTTCTGAGGTCACCGAATCTACTGAGTCTAATCTTGAAAATCCTGAAAAAACACCAAAGCAAACTGAATCTACTCCTAACATTAAGCCAAACGAGCTTAATCTAAGCCTCACTAAAAATGAAGTTACAACAGATAGCCAAGGTCGACGTATTTACCAAGTTCGGATTACTATTTATGAATTATTAAATGAAGCAGGGCAATGTGTACTTGAAATGAAGTCCAGTAGTGGTGATTATCTAAAACGCACTGCTAATACTTTTAATGATGGCGCCACTTCCGCTTCTTGTGAAGGCTTTGACGTTTTGACTGAGGGTATTTCTAGTGGCACTTATAATTTTACTATTAAGGCTACCGTCGGACGTAAAACCGGCACCATCACTGGCATTATTAACATTTAATAACATTTGACAACCATAAGCAAAATCAACTATAATATAAAAAAGCATCAAACAAACAGCGGGCAAGTAAATTGAATAACGAAAACATTATCTATAAAATTATTGACGGACATGGCGAGCATCGTCGACTTTCTCGACGTTTTTTACTTTTTGGTATTTTTATTTTTGTCACTGTCGCAACTTTTAGTTTTATGGTTACGCGTAGTATGAAAATTACGCATGCCGCTGACCTCTCACAATTTAAAGCCGGAAACATTATCTCCGATGAGGTAATGCGAAATTACACTTCAATGACCGAACAGGAAATCCAGGCCTTTTTGCATAGTAAAAATTCTTGCAATAAATCAATTCATGGCATGCAAAATTTCCAAAAAATCAATCCGGAAAAAATGAATGGCGTTGAATATAATTATCAGTATCGCTACGGTTCCAAGACTTTTTATTATCACGTTTTGAATGATAAGTTTATTTGTCTAGCGGATGAGAAATTCGACGGAGAAACTGCTGCTCACATTATTTATGAAACCGCTAAGGATTATAAAATTAACCCTCAGGTCTTGATGGTGTTGATTGAAAAAGAACAAGGTCTTATAAGTGACACTTGGCCAAATGTGAATTTTCAATACCGCTCCGCTACTGGCTATGGCTGCCCTGATACCGCCGCTTGTGATGCAAAATTCTATGGCCTAAAAAATCAAATTCGTAAAGCTGCCGAACTTTTTAATTCGGTTTTGTCTGGTGGCTGGACTAACTATCCGCTCGGCTGGAATAATATCCGCTATTCGCCAGACCCTTCCTGTGGCAGTTCAAAGGTTTTCATTGAAAATCTGGCTACCTCCGCACTCTACCGCTATACTCCATATCAACCAAACGCTGGCGCAATCAATGCTTATACTGGTACCGCTGCTTGTGGCGCCTATGGTAATCGCAATTTTTACATCTTCTTTAATAATTGGTTTGGTTCAACTCAGAAATCAAAATACACTTACGCCCAAAATTACTATAATAGTAATAAAACTAAAACCGGTATACTGACAGGAGAAACGATTTGTCTGAATCAAGAAAATCAGCCAACTGATTCAAAAAACGATGGCGACTACTCTTGTTATCAGGATTTTGAAAAAGGCACGTTATTTTGGAATACATCTGTTATTTCGCAAGTTAAAACCGAGAAAAATGCCGTATTTTATGACCGCGCTGACGCTACCGAGTATAAAAAACTTACAGTCGTAAAGCAAAAAGATCCAATCTACCAAACTTGGATTAAAGAACGTAAAAATTTTGGCCAAATCATTGGTGAAGCCACTGCATTTACAAAAGATCAGAATTACCGTATCCTTAAGACCGAAAAAAGTGTTATTTTCGGTAATGATAAAATCGGTTATCACCAAATAAAGACAAAAGCCTTTGAGCTCTATCAGAATAATTACCAAACTCTCGGACAAATCACTTCTGGCTTAGAAAAGAACAGTGCCACCAAAGCTGAATGGTACACTTTTAAGAACGGCTATATCGTTGGTAACGATCAAAAAGGCTGGTTCGTTTCAACTGGTAAAATTCGTGAGGTTTGGGCAAGTCATGGTTATGAGTTTGGCTCACTTGGCTTTGGTGTAGGCGAGATTATTGAAGATGAGGCTCTTGGCTTAACCTATCAAAAATATGAAAATGGCATTATTGCTGGCGATGCTAAAAATGGTTATGGTATTGTGAATAAGCAATTATTCGAACTTCGCCAAAAGTATGCCAATATGCTTGGCGCACCAGTCGCATCATTAGCTCGAAATGACTTAACTAAAATCGAATGGTACACTTTTAAGAATGGTTTTATCGTTGGTAACGATCAAAAAGGCTGGTACATTTCCATCGGCAAGAGTCGCGAAGTTTGGGCTAGAAAAGGTTTTGAAGGTGGACCACTTGGCTTCCCAACCAGCGATTTTCAGAAAAACTCCCAAACTGGCATTGAATGGCAAAACTATGAAAACGGCGTCATCGTCGGTAACGATCAAAAAGGCTGGTATGAATCTCGCGGAAACATTCGCCTAAAATGGCAACAATCTGGCTTTGAGAGCGGCCGGTATGGTTTCCCGAAATCAGACATCGAAAATGGCCATCAACTTTACGAAGGCGGATACATCAATCAATAAAAAATACTAAAAAATAGCCCCCCTAATGGCGGCTATTTTTTAATCCTTCGATCTCTTTTTTAAGTGACATAATTTCTTCTGCTAATAATTCATTCTGTCGCATAATATCAAAGTTCTGATTTTTTATAAAACGTGCCATCTTATAGCTTGGCAGTAGTAATGTTGCTAATCGAATAACGTTTATTTTAAGTGTATGTAGAAATCTTTTCCTGACGTATAATTGATAGCCATTTTCCTCTAGAAAGTAGCGCACGATCATCTTATCAAAAGCCGAAAAATAAACAAACTTAAAAGTTTTATCATCTTTAATTTCTGCAAAAACATTAGCAAGTTGCTCGAGATAGTCTTTTTTAAATTTCCAATCGATTCGATTAAAGAAGTCATAATTTGCCCAAAGTACGTGTACAAAAAACGCCTCTTTAAAGACTTCTAATTTTTTTTGTCGCTTTAAAATTTCCAATGCTGTTTTTGAATTTTTTGCCATCAACAGCAGCTTCTCACCGTTCGCCGAAGTTGAATTGCCTTGGCCTTCGTCGTTTCGCCAATGCACAAACGGCCGCTTTACTACCGACATTCTTTTTGCCTTGCAGAGTACTTCCGCCATGAATGGAAAATCTTGGTATGAAGCGCCAGCCGTTTCTGGAATTTTAATTTTTTTCACAAACTCCGCTCGGTAAATTGAAGACCAAATCGAAGCGTGAAAAGCTATAATTTTTGGCCAATCTTCCGGACTAAAGGCTCCGTCTGGTGCTGCTCGAAGATCGATTCCACTAGGATTGCGATAGACTACATTATTACCCTCTCCCGCCTTTGGCACTGTTCGAAAAATATAAAACATCCCTTTTGTAATGTCAGTTTTATTTTTCTTTGCATTATAATAAAGCGACTCATACATATCGTTTTCGATAAAGTCATCACTTTCGATAATTCCAATATATTCGCCATACGCCATTTCAATTCCACGATTTACCGCTTTTGAATAACCGGAGTTTTCTTGATGCACCGCCACTACCCGCTTATCAGCCTTAGCGTATTCATCGATTATTTTACCGCAGTTATCTGGACTGCCATCGTCAACTAAAATTACTTCAATCTCTTTTAGGCTCTGATTTAAAATACTATCGACGCATTCTTTAAGGTAGCGTTCAACTTTATAAATCGGTACTACAATCGAAACTTTTGGTCTCTTTAAAGACTTTTGGGCTCTTCTTGCCACATCACCTCCTTTTAAGCCCACCTGTTCTCCAAATTATAGCATTTTATGTTATAATAAGTCTAGAATTTTAAGTGGAGATTATATGAATAAAGTCCTTGCAACTGGCGGAACTGGCTATATCGGTTCGCACACTGTCATTGAGCTAATTAAAAAAGGCTACGAGGTTGAAATCCTCGACAATCTTTTTAATTCGAAAATTGAAGTGCTTGATAAAATTGAAAAAATCACCGGTGTTAAGCCAAAATTCCATCAAATTGATATGCTTGACGCGGCTGGCGTCGATGCAGTTTTTGCCAATGGTAATTTTGACACCGTAATTCATTTTGCTGGGCTTAAAGCTGTTGGTGAATCAGTTGAAAAACCACTTGAATACTATAAAACCAACATTGACGGCACTTTAAACATTTTAGACTCCATGAAAAAACACGGTGTACATAAAATTATTTTCAGTTCTTCTGCTACAGTCTACGGCGATCCACATCAACCAACTTGCGTTGAAACTCTAGAAACTGGCCGCAGTCTAACGAATCCTTATGGTAAAACAAAATACATGATTGAGGAAATCTTAAAAGATACATCCTTTGCTGATCCAGAGCTTTCTGTTTCAATTTTGCGCTATTTTAATCCAGTAGGGAATCATGAATCGGGTCTAATCGGCGAAGATCCAAACGGTATTCCAAATAATCTTATGCCAATCATTATGCGCGTTCATCAAAAACAAATTGCTGAACTTTCAGTCTTCGGTGATGACTATGAAACGCGCGACGGTTCCTGTATTCGTGACTATATTCATGTTGTTGACCTTGCAGTCGGCCATATTTTAGCTATGGAACATATGCAGCCAGGTGTAGCATTTTATAACCTCGGTACCGGTAACGGCACTACAGTTTTCGAAATGATTAAGGCCTTTGAAAAAGCTGCTGGTGAGCCATTACCATATAAAATAGCACCTCGTCGTGCTGGCGATCTCGCCTGCCTTACTGCTGACGCTACTAAGGCAAAAGAGGAGCTCGGTTGGGTTGCAACTCATACTGTAGAAGATGCTATGCGTGACACTATTAAGTTTCTTGGGAGCGCATAATTTGACGGATAAAATATCCGTTATTATTCCAGTCTACAATACTGGAAAATCTGCCCTGAAATTAATTCTTTCAATAGTTAAAGGTAGCTATAAAAATCTTGAGTTAATTGTAGTTGACGACGGCTCTACTGATGATTCCAAACAGTTGATCGCAGAGTTTATTCGTCAATACAACCTTAGATTTAAAAATCAGTCCAAGCCGACTATTAAGTTATTTTCTAAGCCAAATGGCGGCGCCTCCACCGCTCGCAATTTTGGTTTGAAAAAAATTACTGGCAAATACGTTGCCTTTACTGATTCTGACGATTCTGTTGACCCTACTTTTTACGAAAAACTTCTGACGGCTCTAAAAAAATACGAAGATTTGAAAACCCGAGATCTAAAAGCTGCCCTTGCTGTTTCAGGTGTTCATTATAAAAGATTAAACACTAGACATAAAAAAGATATTTATTGTAATGAAATTAAAGGTCGTGCTCCGGATGAAACTTTTAAAGAATATGTCTTGCGAGTAATGTATACTGACGGTCGGCTTTATGCCGTTTCTAATAAGCTATTTCGCGCCGATATCATCCAGCACTTTAACCTCGCCTTTGATGAATCAATGACCTTTGCAGAAGATACAAAGTTTACACTTGAATATCTCACCGCTGCCAGTCGCGTTCACTTTAATCGGATCGAATATGTTTTAGAGCCGCTCTATCATTATAATTTTGGCACCACTACTAGTATAGTCGGCAACTCGTCACTTAGTTGGGGAAATTGGCTAAAAAGTTATCAAGATTTTATTAAATTTGCCGGTAAAAAACGCAGTAAAAAAGCTAATCAATATCTTAATCGCATTTACTTGCGGTGGAAAATATCGCACGCCCTAGCTGTTGCGAGAAGTAGTCAATCTTTCGGCCATAAACTCCAACACATCGGACTATTTCAGCTAATCTTAGCCGAAATTATTATTAAATTTAGAAGATGAAAAATATAAAGAACATGAATAAGCAACCTAAAGATCATTCACCAAAACTCAGCATTCTAGTTCCAGTTTACAATGTTAGCGCCTATCTTCCATTATGTTTAGATAGTATTATGAATCAAAGTTTTTCCGATTTTGAATGTATTTTAATTAACGACGGTTCAACTGATTTTTCTCTTTCAATTCTAAAATCTTACGTTAAGCAAGATCCTCGCTTTCATCTAATTAGTCATAAAAATTCTGGCTACGGTGCCAGTCTCAATAAGGGAATTAAACTTGCTAAAGGTGAATACATTGGTATCGTTGAGCCAGATGATTTTATTCATCGCGACATGTATAAAAAATTACTAGCTCATAAAAACGATATCGTAAAATGTGGTTTTATGAATTTTTATGGCCAGATCGGACGGGCAACACCAGCACGCATTTTTCATGAAGTGCGAAAAAAAGTTCCAGCCAACGGCACTAAAATTGATCCAACTAAAAATCATAAAATCTTTCTGGTGGATCCAACCGTCTGGTCGGCTATTTACAAAAAAGAACTGTTAGAAAAAAATCACATCAAATTCTTAGAAACTGCTGGCGCTAGTTATCAAGATGTTGGCTTCCAATTCAAAGCCTTTGCTTCCGCGAAAGATATCTATTGTCTCGAAAAGCCACTTTATTATTATCGCCGCGACAATTTAGCTTCAAGTGTAAAATCCGATAAAAAAGTTGATGCTGTAAAAGTTGAGTTTGATAGCATCGATGACTTCATTAAAACAAAACAGCAGTTCGACACCATTGCTAATGCCTGTCGTTTCCGCAGTTACAACTGGAACTTAAATCGACTAAAATTTAAAAATGCTCTAATTTTTGCAAAGTCTGCAAAACTAGATTTTGAATTAAAGAAATTCAACCCAAATTATTTTATTCGTGAAAAACATGCGCGTTCGCATGAGCTAAAGTTTAGTACTCAGTTTCCAGTTCTTTATGTTTGGCTCCGCCCACTTTTTAAATTTAAAAATCACCTCAAAAATCGCTTATATAAGATATTTCATTGATGTAATTGATAAATCTAGCTATAATCATATAGACAAAAAGGAGGAAAATGGACCCATTTATATTAGTAACGATAAAATTGTTAATCGGTTTTCTCGCATTGGCAATTATCATAAATGTTTCCGGAAAGGGTAACCTTGCACCTTCGTCGGCTAGTGATCAAATCACAAATTATGTGCTCGGTGGAATTATCGGTGGCGTTATTTATAACAACAGTATTAGTATTTATGACTTTATTATTATTTTAGGTATCTGGTGCATTCTTGTTTTATCTATGAAATGGATAAAACAGCATAGTGTAAAAGCCAAACAGCTAATCGACGGCAAAGCTATGATTATTATAGATAATGGCAAAATTGATATTGAAAATTGCGAGAGAGCTGGTCTTTCAGCGCATGACGTCGCCTTTAAGTTGCGTACGAATGGGGTCTATTCGTCCAAAAGTGTTAAGAGGGCGATTATTGAGCAAAACGGTCAATTGATTATAGTGCAAGCAGGAGAAGAAAATCCTAAATTTCCAATTATTACTGATGGCCAGCTTCAAGAAGATGTCCTTAATTTTATTGGCAAGGACGAGGATTGGCTTAAAAGTGAATTAAAAAAGCAGGGAGTCGATGAGTATAGTGAAGTCTTTCTAGGTGAATATATCGATAAAACTCTACATATCACTACTTACGAAAAACCTGAAACTGTAGCCCGGAAAGGACTGTGATGCCTTATTTGATTTCCATTAAAGCGGCGATCTTATTTTTTCCAGCTCTAGCCTTTATTATTACTTTGCCATATATGATTTTCAACTATCGCAAATACGGCTCAATCAATAAGCTGAGAACCTTAATTTTATATTCATTCGTCTTATACTTAATAACCATTTATTTTCTGGTGATTTTACCACTGCCTCATCCCGACAGTATTCATACTACTCGAACCGAAATGTTGCTTTTAACGCCGTTTTCTTTCATTACTAATTTTGTTAAAAATACTCCACTTGTTTTATCTGATACCACGACTTGGCTTCCTGCGCTAAAGCACTCTACTTTTTACGTGCCGGCTTTTAATATCTTAATGTTAATTCCATTCGGGATTTATTTGCGGTATTATTTTAAATGTAACTTTAAAAAGACTATATTACTAACAGCATTACTGAGTTTATTTTTTGAATTAACTCAACTATCTGGCCTCTACTTTATCTATAAAGGCCCGTACCGTTTTTGTGATATTGACGACATTATCCAAAACACTACAGGCGGCTGTATTGGCTACTTTTTGGGTTGGTTTGCAATGCGTATTCTGCCGTCTAGGGAAGAGATTGACAGGAAGTCGCTGTCTGCTGGTGAAAAAGTCTCCAGTATCCGAATCTCCTTATCTCTTGTAATCGATACCGTGATTATCACCTTCATGCATGCCATCTTGATGCTACCATTTCCGCTCTGGGTTTCTTTAGTAATTTATTTTAGCTTGATACCCTTGATAAATGGTAAAACCCTCGGTAGCGCTCTTCTGAAATTTAATTTAGTCTTTGAAGAAAAAAAGTGGCTCCGCACCGCTTTAAGGGGCATAATGTTAGTTGCTTATTTCCATTTCATTCCATCGGGCATGTTGGACATCATGAACGAGCTGAATTATGATGGCATAGATTCACTCCTCGCTTTTTGTTTATTTTGTTTCGCCTTTTTAGGCCTTGCACTTTTTATGATAATTACTTTTGCGACAGTCTTATTAAATAAGAGATTTCTATTTGATCGTTTATCTGGTGCAAACTATCAAAGTACTGTAAAAAAGAGTGAAAAAAACGAGCTGTAATGTCCCCATATTTCATTCCACTTATGCTATAATAAAGAAGCTATATGAAGGTATTATCAGCTAACAATAGAACTCTGCCCCTAAAGGGTCTAGAGCATCAGCTTTCCATCATCTTATCTACTAAACTTTTTGTACTTTTCTCTTTCCTTACTCTCTCTTTCATGATCTTTCAGCTTTTTTCTCCTATCGTCGCCTCTAATGCTGAAACCGAAAATACTGCTAAAGTTTCCACTCCAGCCGGCACTATTTCTCTCGCTACAGAAGATAATGTCACTATCAACATCACCCCAACTCCAACCCAAAAGATCTATTCTAAAACCACAGCCCTAAAAATCACTAACTCCTGTAAAAAAGGCGCTACCATTACTCTCTCCACTAATAAATCCCACAATAACCTAGAAAGACAAGGCGCAGATTCTCTCGTAAAGACCATCGCATCCGTCTCGGGGGGGGGTACTTTAACTGATCACTCTTGGGGTTATACCCTAGATAACACCAATTATCTGCCAGTCCCAACTAAAGACCAATCTCCCGCTACCATCTATAACACCACCTCAGATACAACCTCCACCACTACTCCAGAAAACCTCAACCTCACCTATGCTGTTAAGACTGATGATACTATTCCTTCCGGCACCTACACTAACGATCTAGTTTACACCGTTAACGTAAAGCCAGAATGTTTACAATACACCCTAAAGTTTAACTTAGATCAGGGAACTGGCAAGCCAGGTGCAGTCTACACCGATAGACAACTATCCTATGGTACTAAAGTCAACCTCTCCGACTTCACCCCAACCCGCACCGATTATGAGTTCATGGGCTGGATTGCTACAACAAACAATCCTGCTACCACACAAGTTACTTTTGCAGGAAACTCAAATGTAGATGTTAACCCAGCTAATGAAACTGAAGTAACCCTGAAAGCTAAATGGAAGTATACTAAGGGCATTCACTCTATCTCTAATATGCAACAAATGACCGCTAAAACCTGCAAAGAATCCACTACTCCAAACCGAACTGC
>CALIQQ010000007.1 GCA_938043965.1 uncultured Candidatus Saccharibacteria bacterium
AGGCACTGGGTTTTGGTCCCAGCATTCGCAGGTTCGAATCCTGCCGTCCCAGCCATAAGAGCCTTTTGACAAGTTTACGAGCTTATCAAAGGGCTTTTTTAGATTGGAGTCGGTTTTTTGTCTAATTAGAGATTGAACTAACAAGGCGATAAGAGTCGTCTAATTGCCTAGTTTAATTATTCTCCCTGATGTTGGATATTTGCTAGTTCTTCGTTATAACATTAGTCATTTTTCGTTATATTACTGCGGAGTAATTCTCCAGACATATTTTTAATCATCGTTATTCAACTCCTTTTCAGCAGTAATGCTGAGGGTATTTTATCGGCTTTTTGGTGTCTTATGGTAAAATGGGATAGTCAAACTATCACTGTAAAACAGCTTATTCGCTGTGAAACAAAGTCTGAAATGGGCGACCGCTCACCGAAAACTTTGTTTCATGGTGATAGTTTGACGACACTGCGGTCGTCCATTTTTTGTTTTATGACGACCTCTATTGAAAGGAGTCGTCAAACTATATGGCACATGATACGCTTAAGCAGGCCAATAAACAAAAGCGAGATGAGTTTTATACTAGGCTAAAAGATATAGAAAATGAATTAAAACACTATAAAACTCAACTGAAAGATAAGGTGATTTTTTGCAATTGCGATGACCCATTTGAAAGCAATTTTTTCAAATATTTCGCCATGAACTTTAAGGCTTTGGGAATAAAGAAGCTAATCACTACTTGCTATGACCCGAGCCCAATTGCCAATCAAGAAATTCAATTATCATTTTTTAGTAAAAATAAAGAAATCAAGCACAGTAATAAAAACCGTAACAAAATTATTTCCAAAGCTTATAAAATTGAACTTGATGACATTGCTGATATAGATGGCAGTGGCAACATCAATATTTTAGATACTAAAGAAATTTTGCTCCGAGAAAAAGCCAAATTAGACAGTGGCAAAAAGTCTAAAATCCTGTCGTATCTTGATGGCGATGGCGACTTTAGAAGTGCGGAATGTGTAGAGTTGCTAAAAAGAGCCGATATAGTAGTAACGAATCCACCTTTTTCACTTTTTCGTGAATATGTGGCTCAATTGGTAGAATATGATAAGAAATTTTTAATTTTGGGTAATATGAACGCCTTGACATATAAAGAGATTTTTAAGCTCATAAAAGAAAATAAAATATGGTCTGGTTATGGTTTTAATATGTCCATGGTGTATAAATCGCCATATAAAAATACTCTTGAATCCAACCGTAAGTTTGTTGTTGGGAAGGGATTAGACCCAGATAAATATATCAAAGTTCCAGCTATAAACTGGTTCACTAACCTAGAAACCAGAAAGCGACACGAAGAGATAGTTTTATATAAAAAATATTCACCCGAAGATTATCCAGAATATGGAAATTATAAGGCTATAAATGTAGATAAAGTAGCCGAAATTCCATATGATTATTATGAAGAAATGGGAGTTCCAATTACCTTTATTGATAAATATAGCCCCGAACAATTCAATATCGTGGCTCTCGGAATAGTTGGTAGTGTGGAATTTACAGAAAATCGCAAAATGGAAATCATGAAAAATAATAAACCGACTGGAAAATTCACGACGAACGCAAAGGGGACGCTGTATCGGAAATATAACCCAAAGAAAGACAAGAGTCCCGCCTTTAAGGACTGCGAGACGGGCGAGCTGTATTCAAGCATCTATGCAAGGATTCTAATCAAAAGAAAGGTAAATCAATGAAAATCGAACTCAAACAAATTACTATCGGCGAAGTCGTCAAAGGTTACCAAGATAACCTAGAAGCTGGCGTAGTCGGCCATGATGGTAAATTAGACATTCGTCCGTCATATCAGCGGGAGTTTGTTTATAATGGTGAACAGCGAGACGAAGTGATTCGCACAATTCACAAAGGTTTTCCGCTCAATGTGATGTATTGGGTGGTGCGAGACGATGACACTTTTGAGGTGATGGACGGACAACAACGCACGATTTCTTTTTGCCAATATGTGAATGGTGATTTTTCGGTTCAATTTGAAGAGACTCCTTTTTATTTTCATAACTTGACAACAGATGAGCAAAAGCAGATTTTAGACTATGAGTTGCAAGTTTATTTCTGCACTGGCACAGATAAAGAAAAACTTGAATGGTTTAAAATTATTAATATTGCGGGTGAAAAATTGACCGCTCAAGAATTACGTAATGCAGTTTATACTGGCTCGTGGTTGGCTGATGCAAAATTAAAGTTTTCAAAATCTAACGCTCCTGCAAAAAGTTTAGCCGAAAAATACATAAATGGTAGTCCAATCCGTCAAGAATACCTAGAAACAGCCTTAAAATGGCTTTCAGGCGGTGATATTGAAGACTATATGAGCAAACATCAGCACGATCAAAATGCTAACGAGTTATGGCTTTATTTCCGTGCAGTTATTGAATGGGTTGAAAATACCTTTGTCAAATACCGCAAAGAAATGAAAGGTGTTGATTGGGGTAAATTGTATAACCTTCATGGTAAAGATAGTCTAAATACCGAAGAGCTCGAAGTAATAATTTCTAAGCTTATGCAAGACGAAGACGTAACGAATAAGAAAGGTATTTACGATTATGTTTTGACAGGCAACGAACGAAGTCTTTCTATCCGCACTTTTAATGACCGTGAAAAACGTGAAGCTTACGAACGCCAAAAAGGCATCTGTCCTGCCTGTGGGCAATATTTTGAAATTGAAGACATGGAGGCCGATCATATTACGCCATGGAGTAGAGGCGGAAAAACTATTGCCGAAAACTGCCAGATGCTTTGCAAAGATTGCAATCGGCGCAAGAGCGGCGTGTAATTATTTGCTGATTATCTTTAAGATAGCTTCAAGATTATCATCACCGCCAGCACCCTCTTTTCGGGTAATAAATCCGCTTTCTGGTTCTGAAAATGCAATAGTTGCTCCGACTGTGATGATTTTATCTTTTTCTTCTTGGTTACTTATTGTCTTATATACGGCATGTAGAGCTTTTAGAACATTTCGACGATGAATTGAAGATTGCTCTAGGTGTTTTTCCGCAAAGTAGTTTTTTCTGATAAATAGCGGAATTTGAATATAAGCCATAATGATAGAGCCCTTTATAACAAAAGCTAAAGTATTTAGCATTCCTATATTTTTTATGTCGTTAGCTAGCCAATCTTTAATGATAGGAAGATTGGAAATTTGGATAAATAGAAGTAAAGCAACAAGTATAACTAGTCCAATAATAGAGAATATTATTTTTTTTAACCAACTTTTAGCCTTGAGCTCGTGTTCTTCTGACTGCTTGTCAAAATCGTTAGCATAAGCCTCCAAGATTTCAGCACCAGACAGAATGTTTGCGACTCTGTTGATTTCAGATATTCTCTCTTCGCTCTCTTGAAGTTTACTTTCAAACTCTCTAACTTTTTGTAAAAAACTACCGATATTCCGTTTTTTGTCTATCCTGTAGGCGACGTAGCCAGCATGAACCAAGTTTAAAACGTCATTATAATGGTTTCGGCTAGATATATGATAGTCGAAATTACCTCTAAAATACTCTATATGATTTAAAGCTTCTGTATTTGATAAAGTTTGAAGAAAATCTTCATCCACTAAAGCGTCTGCAATATCATTATAGTATTGCTTCATTACATCAGTAGGCTGACTTTTTGCATGCCCCCTAAATTGCTTTGATAGTTCGCTAAACATACTAAAATTATAACATTTTTTGGAAGTTTTAGTGGGCAGTGGCTAATCGACCAAGGAAGGACTCGGCCTCTTTTTCTGGCATAAGAAAAACCTGATGAGTTTCATCATACCAGGTAGGGCTGATGCGAGTGTTTAATAATTTACCAGACTTGAAGTAGTGGGTCAAGATGAGGCCACGCCTAGTGCCTGGCCAATAGGTTTGGTCAAAGAAGAGATTGCCGAGACCATAATAAATGGGTTTTTCGAGGTAATACTCAAAAGTTTGAGGATGGTGAGCCTGGGTGCCAACGACAAGGTCGGCACCAAAATCGATGAGTTGACGAAAGAATTCGGTTTGACCTTTGATGGGTTTATCGCAGGCTGGCATTTCGGTGTAACCATCGGGATAGCTATAACACTCGCTGAATTGAACGTCGACAATTACAAAATCGCCACGGTCTTTAGCGTGCTTAATATCTGTTTTGGCTTTTTCGATCGTAAAACCATTGGCTCCTGGTTGATTACCGTTTGCGAGTTCGCCGTTGGTTTTAGTGGAGGTGGAGTGGTTGTAGGCTAAAAGTGTAAGATTAGTTTGCTTTTGTTTGATAATAAGAGGCTCGGCGGCTTTAGTCTCATTTTCGCCACCGCCAACGGTTTTTATGCCGAGTTCGTGATATTTTTGGATGGTTTTAAGGTTGTTCTTTGCCCCATAATTATTATTGTGATTGCCAGTTAATTCAATAATATCAGTGCCGACAGCAGTGATAGTATCGAGAGTGCGCCAATCGGCACAGAGGCTCATAGTGTTGCGTGAGCCTTGGCAGTTATCAGCAAAAGAAACTTCATTCGAGAGATGGGTGAGATCTTTTTTGTTGAGAAAATCTTTAATGCGATCAGCAAAATAGGAACCGCGTCCAGCGGCTGCGCCGTTCAAAGTGTTTGTGAGATTGCGAGTAAGGGCAGTGACGCCAGTTTGGGCAAATGATAAAATCGTGTCAACTTGATGGCTGGCGGAAAAATCCTCGAATGCCTTTAGTAGTATGCGTTGCTTCGCCTCTGTTGCGGTCGCAGGGTCGTCAGAAATGGCACTAATCTGACGGTACTTAGCCCCAGCTTTAAAATCGTCAAAATAATAGTTCCCGTCGATTGATACAACGCGAGTTTTTGGCGTTAGATCGTTTAAACTGACCCATTTTATATCATCGGCTTGGCTTTCATTGATAGTGAGATTAAGTTGATCATTGTAAAAATCGACCGTTGGCAACCAAATGTCGCTAGTTATGGAATGGTCGGACTCGGTTGCGATTAAGGTAGTAGTCGCGGAGAAAGTAACAGAATGGCTCGGTCGATATATATTAGATGAGTAAGCTAGATTGATGGCTTGTTCAAGTTTGGACTTTTCGGTTTCGGTAAGAGACTCATCATAAGTAACGGCCGCCTTCATGGAGTTGTGGGATTTTTTAAAGTAAAGTTGCATAAAAGTGAGGCTGGCGGAAATCAAGCAGAGACTAAAAAGTAAAATGAGGTGAGAGCGTCGAAAAGGCAAATGAGGTGAATGTAGTGAATGAAGTGATCGAAATATATGACGATCGGACATCTAGCTAATCTCCTTGATAATGCGAACGGCAAAACCGCCGCCTGGCGCCATCCAAAGGTCGAGATAGTCAGATTTGGTGATTTTGCGAGTTTCGATGATGGTGTCGAGCTGATTGTCGCGATAATGAGCAGTATCGGAGTCGCGATAGATTTCGGCGGTGTACTGAGCTGACTCATCGAGAAAATCTAAGTTAAGGCGAACGCGATGAGCCTCTTCGTTGGTAACACCGCCAATATACCAGTCTTCGGAAGCGCGATCTTTTCTAGCAACAACATAATACTCGCCAATTTTACCAAGTAGAGGCACGGTTAATTCCCAGTTAACTGGCACGTGTCTAATGAATTCGTAAGCGGCTGGATTGACCTCTTCGTAGAAACGAGGACGGTCCGCGGCCATTTGCATACCGGAAAAGATTGTCACAAAATAGGCAAGCTGACGTGCGAGGGTGGAGGCAAGGCGCTTAGCAACATTTGAAACGTCAAAAATACCACTGGTGTAATCCATGCCACCGGCTAATAGTCGAGTAAAAGGTAGAATGGTGGCGTGAGATGGGCTGATAGCGCCGCCTTCGTATTCTTGTCCGCGCGCACCCTCGCGAGTAAGTAGATTTGGCCAGGTGCGTTCGATGCCAGTACCTTTAATTGGTTCGTGGACATCAAGACAGATGTGATATTTAGCGGCTAGCTCAACGGATTTTTGATAATGGCGGACGCCGGCTTGAGAATGATGGAATTCTTTACGGCCTTGGATGGTCATCATGGAGCCAGCATAGCCGGTTTTTAGATAGTTAATGCCATGTTCGACATAAAAACGATAAGCATCTTCCATTTGGCGTTCGTAATTATCGATAAAGCCAACGGTTTCGTTATGACCGATTAAATTAACACCAATCGAGCGAGCGTGGTTGGCTACCACGGTTAAATCCAGATCATCGACTGGCTTAGTGAAGTTGGTGATTGCACCATTTTGGAGCCAATCCCCTTCCCAACCATCATTCCAGCCCTCCATTAAAACTGCGTCGAGGTCGAGCCGTTTTGCGGCATCGAGGTATTCTATGGCATGTTCGGTGCTGGCACCATGACGTTCGCCTTGCGCCCAGGTCCATTCACCAACAAACATGGCCCACCAAATCCCCAAAAATTTAATTGGCTTGACCCATGAAAAATCTTGTTTTGGGGGGTCGTTTAGGTTAAGTACGATGCGGTTAGTGATTAGTTCTATTGGAGAATCGGCAATCATAATGACGCGCCAAGGTGTATTGAATGGCAAATCAACGTAGGCGCGCATACCGTCGGATAAAGGAGTGATGTCTGACTGGAGACCATTTTTAGAGTTAAGTTTTAGGGTCATTGAGCCATAATCATAAAGGGCTGCTTCGTGGATGCTGATCGTGTGTCCGAGTGGAGTTTCGATGGTTAAGGGTGTGTGGACGGAGCTGGCGAGGGCATAGACTGGGCGTTTCTCGTAGTTATATTCGTAGCGGTCAGGCTGGTAGGCAGGAATGCGCCAAGCACTAGAATTAGCATCAACATTGAATTCGGTGAGCTCATCAGAAATAATTAGACGCTGAAAACGCGGTTGAGGCGGAATCTCATAGCGAAAGGCAACGCCATCGTCAAAAACACGAAAACGCACGGTGATTAAGCGACCATTGTTAGTAGTTTCGGCTAGGTAAAAGGCAGCTTCATGATAGCAGTTTCTAATGACGCGTTGCTCCCCAACTATAGTGGTCCAGGCTTCGTCAAACTGCTTTTCTTGGGTGCGCACTAGCATGAAGCCTTGGTTGAGTGGCCGTTCACCCTGTAGATTAAGGCCAAGTCGAGATTCACGCAAAATAATTTTATCGTCTTTTTTGACGAAATAAGTAATTTCACCAAGTTTAATTTTTATGAGACATTTAATGCGACCATTAGGCGAGCTAATGGACTGCTCGTGATCGAGCTTTGGATGGCTGCGAAATAAATGCGCCAAAAAACTCACGGTTTATATTTCCTCTGCAGTGATGATTAAACGGTGTGAATAATCTTGATCTTTTAATGGAGTGCCATAGCAGGTCATAATAACGACTGTGTTTTTTCTGGTTTCGCTCACAACCTCGTTCATATTGATGAAAGCTTTTTCGAGGATTTCGCGTTTTTTGACAAGATATTTTTTGTGGTCAAAAGTAAAAACGGTTTCGGTGTCAAGATTTTTAAGATTTTCAAAAACAGTACTACTGTGTCCAATAATGACGGATTTGTGGTTGGTCGGGCGATAAACGCCGGCGGCAGTTTCGGGTGCAATAAGTTGGTTGCCAGTGCGTTCAATGTCACGGACTCGAGCAACTAAGCCGATAGACGGAATGAATAGTCGTTCTTGTGAACTAGCATCAGCAGTTTTTGGTGTAAAACAGTAGGCGATGAAGCCTGCTGTGATTGTGAAATATAAGACGCTGGCAAAAATAGTAAATTTTGCTCGAGGCAGTCTAAAACTCTTCGAACCTTCCCTTTTCATGTTTAAGTAATTATAGCACGAGCGAAATGAAAAAGGTAGTGGTTTTAGGACTTGATTTTTATGGAAAAGATGGAGCTTTAATGCTGATGCGGGGAGATTTGGCTAAAAATACTGTACAGTGATTTGACTAAATGCGGACAGCTTTAAGATAGAGTCGTTCGGAATCGTTTGGGCCGTGGCAGGTCTGAATCATAATGTCGGCGGAACCGCCATAAAAACCTTTGAAAATGCTGGAACGAAGTCCGTTATTTTGGCTAAGTTCGATAGTAGATTTTATAAAAGTCTTGGAAATGCGGTAGGTAGTGGTCTCACCGTTTAGAGTAACAGTAAAGCTGGCTCCAACTGGAAGATTTTTGAGAGTGCCAAAGATGGCATTGGTATTATGTCCGTAAATAAAGAGATTAGAGCTACCACCGTAATGACAGAAATTGGCGGAAGAATAATTTGGAGTTGGCATGGTATTGCAGTTAGCTGGAAGGAGTTGAATGGTGCGACCATTGATTTTAATAAAGTTGGGTGGAGTAGTCTTAGCTGTCGTTTGTGGTTTTGGTTCAATAGCCTTTTTTAAAACTGAGTTATTGCTAGTTGTAATCTGGGCGCGGGGTTGAATGGGGGTGCTTGCAAGGACAACTGGAGTGCTGACGGTTGCTTTTAAGGTTGGTTTTTCGGTTTTAATGGCGTTTGGTAAAAAGATAGCATCGTGTGCGGTGTTATCGGTAGTTTTAAAAAATAAACCTTGCTGAAGGTTTAAAATTGATAAAATACCTATAAAAAAAGATAAAATGCCGAGCTTGGCCTTAAAATTCATACTATCTCCCAAAAATATGATATTCAGACATTATAGCATAAAAAGCTCAAAAAGTCAATACAAGATAGAGTTAGAGCGTCAATACGAGATAGAGCTATAATATACGGAGGTGCGAGCGGGCAGGATGATAGATGTTATATATAATATATGGTATACAATAAGAGTTAATTTACGTATAATAATGGACGCTGGAGCGAGTCTGTTAGATGCGATCGTATGGTTCGATAACTGGAATTTGAAGAATGGTACCGAAGCCGAGTCGAGAGCGAATTTTTGCACCCATGATTGCAAAATGTTCGCGGTCCTCAAGTTTCATTAGAACAGAGGTGTCTTTAACCGTGATGCAGTATTCGACCGGAGAAAGGTCGGTAACAGTGTTTTTTTGAATGGTCATTGAAATAATGATGCTTCCCTTTTCGTTTGACTTACAAGCGTAATCAAAATAAGCACAGAGGATTTTTGCGACGTTAGCATAATTTTCAACTTGGTGGTGACGACGCAGTACATCGAGATCAAGGGTATGACCGGAGCGCTCTAGTCTAATAGCGTATTCGTGGTAAATTGGGTCGATAATATCTGAAAGATACATGAACTTGCGATCAAAAACGCTGTTATGCACCTTTGATGCATCGAGTAATTTTAGATAGTCTTTATCAGTTGTCATGTTTACCTCTTATTCAATTTATTCTAACATATTAGACGAAATAGTTCAAACGCCTGGGCTAAGTGCGCTTAAGGCTTTGCGATGAATCTTATACTTTGGGTCATGTTGTGCAACTTCGGCCCAAAAAGCGGCGGAATGGTTCATATGATTAAGGTGCGCTAGTTCGTGTAAAATGACGTAATCCTGGAGTGGCTCAGGTACTTGCATGAGACCGATATTGAGGGAGATGGTAGTGGAACCGTTGCTGCTATGTCTAGTGCAGGAACCCCAGCGAGTACTGGCGTGAGAAACGCGAAAGCGATCATAATGGTAACCATATTTTTTAGCAAAATACTCGAGTCGGTAAGGTAGATAAGACTTCGCTTGCTTCATGAGCAATTTCTTTTTAGTGTCACGAGAGCGTTGAGTAGTGGGGTCCTTTAGGTTTAGTTTGGTGCGGATTTGCTCACGAGAAGTGTTTAAGTATTTTTTGATTAAAAAATCTGGAGTGTATTTTGGGACGGAAATTTGAAGACGGCCGGAAGTGGCAACGGAAAATTTGACGCTCCTTGACATGGCGTTTTTACGAACTACTACTTCGCCAAATTCGGAGTCAGAAATAAGCATTATTTACGGTCTAAGCCAGAGAGAACGTGTTGCAGCTGAGTTTCAAAAACATGCTTGCCGGAAAGGATGATTGGTTTTTCCAGCTCTGCTGGTGCTTCCATGGCACGGATTTTAGTTTCATACTCTTCTTTTGCGCGAGCAATAGAACGAGTCTTCATTTTTAAGCGAGCCTTAATGGTGTTGATATCGGTTTGAATCCAAATTAAAGATGGATTGTAGCCACAGAGTCGGAGGAGTTTTTTAACACCTTCGCGTTCAGCTTCAGTATCGAGTCCACCTTCAATGACGATGTTTTGGCCAGTTTTTGAAATCGCTTCAAGCACGACATGGATCTGTTTTTCTGTTAAATCTGCTTCTTCACGGAGCTGCTTTAGGTTGTAATATGGAGCTTTGAAACGACGCGAAAACTTTTCACAGAAAGTCGTCTTGCCGCTACAGGGAGCACCGAATACCAAAATAGCGCGTGGTTTTGTCTTCTTATTACCTTCCATAGTGGCTTTATTATAACATAGTTTCTTTAGAGTTTTCAACTTTTTTGGAGTTTTTCGGTTTTTGGATTTTTGATGTGGATGAATTACTGATTAAGACTTGACTTGGATAATAAAAGAGCCAAGCAAAAAAGTTAGCATAGCGAGCAAGAGCGATTGGTAAAACTGCGGTAACGGAAAGATAGGAAACGGCGACATTGAGATCACAAAGAATAAACAGAATAAAGCCGACAAAGGCGCAGGTGCTGGCAATGATTTCTCGATCTGAGGCGGCAGGGTTAGACTTTGACTCTTTCCACCAGCGGTGGGTGAGAATGAGATTTTGAAGGAGTGAGGTTGCGTAAATGAAGGCTAAAACGTACATGTCAGGAATTTGGTTGAACCAACCAAAAATTAAAAGTAGTAGCATGAAAAAAGTCCAGCTAATAAAAAACTTGGGGCGGACCTTGGCGAAGCGGGCAATATGAAAATACTGGGCGAGACAAAATACGAGTACGCCAAAGATGCTAATGGAATCAAAGGTTAAAATGGTGTCAGCAAGCAAAGTGAAGAGAAGCGCAATATGGAGGGTATAATCCTTAGGGAACTTTTTGCGGGCGTAAAAATAGCTGAGTAAAATACCGGAGTATTTTAGGAGGGTAACGCCTAAAAAAGTACCATTTTGAATGATGGGGAGAGCGACAATATGAGAACCAATCGTGAGATAATGAGAGACATTTCTTAGTGGATAGAATGATTGAAAAAAAGAATCGAGCAGAACGAAAGAAATGAAAATTGTACTCCAAATAAGGAGCCAAATTTTATCTATACTGGCGATATAGTTAATAAATTTTTGGGGCCAATGCTGATTTTTTACTTGAGCCATCTGTTTGGTATTATACCACGCGGGTGCTATAATGCGGTTATGCAGCAAAAAATTTTAGCTCTATATAAAAAACATCAGGAACTAGTGAATTACTTAGTGGTGGGCGTAATAGGGACGGTAGTTTCGATTGTAATTTTTACGGCTTTAATGAAAATGACGAATGAGTCGGTGTTGTCAAATGTGATTTCGTGGGTGGTGACAGTAATTTTAATGTATATGCTAAATCGATATTTTGTTTTTTTGGAGCATGCAAAAGATAAGGTTGCGATTCTGAAAGAAATGAGTACATTTGTTTCGGCGAGAATAGTGACGCTGCTACTGGAGACAGTAATTGTTTGGTTGGGGATTGACGTGATGAAGCTAAATTCAGGACTACAAATTATTGTAGTTAAGACTGTGGGGCAAGTATTAGTGATTGTCTTAAACTTCGTGGCCGCAAAATTAGTGATTTTTAAGAAAAAATAAAAAATGGTCGCTTGACCATGTTTTAAATCTGGCAGGGGAAGCAGGACTTGAACCCACGACACCTGGTTTTGGAGACCAGTGCTCTACCAGCTGAGCTATTCCCCTAGGTGGTCCAATTATAACATGAAAAATAGAGTTTTTGAAGAGATAAAATGCTTGAAAAAACAGCTTAAGCGCGATAGAATAGAAAATAATGAAGATATTGATGTTGGGTTGGGAGTTGCCGCCGCACAATAGTGGAGGATTGGGTGTAGCCTGCTTAAATCTATCGCGAGCTTTGGTTAATGAGGGTGCGGAGATTGATTTTGTAGTGCCGTATAAAGCTGACCATTCGGAATTAAAATTTATGCACGTGGTCTCGGCGCTAAAATTAGATCCACTAAATCGATTCGGCATGAGTGCCTATGATTCGAAGCGAGTAGAGGCTAAAATAGTATCTGACAAAGAAAATAAACAGCTAATCTCAATTCGAGACATCCAAAAACGCTACTGTGAATTTATTGAAAAATACCTGATGGAATATAAGCCGGATGTAGTGCATGCGCACGATTGGTTGACGTTTGAAGCTGGAGTGCTAGCAAAGAAGAATTATGGTTTGCCACTAGTGGCGCACGTGCACGCAACGGAATTTGATCGTTCTGGTATGAATGGCGGAAATCCAGTAGTGCATGCAGTAGAATATGAAGGACTGATGATGGCCGATAAAATTATTGCGGTCTCAAATTTAACAAAAAAGATTATCCACGATCGCTATGGTATTCCTTGGGAAAAAATTGATGTAGCGTATAATTCACTGGACGAAAATTTTGTAACGGCAGACTATACGTTGAAGACCGACCATTATAAATATCTAGAAGCAATGAAAAAGCACGGTTATAAAATTGTTTCGACGGTGGGGCGGTTTACGATTCAGAAGGGGCTAGTACACTTAATGCAGGCAGCGGCAAAAGCAATCTCAAAAGAGCCAAAATTACTGTTTGTGTTTGCGGGGGATGGTGAAGAAAAAGAGGAGCTAGTGCGGCTAGCGGCGGAACTGAAAATCTCAAATAATGTGATTTTTACGGGGTTCGTACGAGGTCAGAGATTGCGAGATATTTATGAAATTTCAGACATGTTCGTGATGAGCTCGGTATCCGAGCCATTTGGGTTGACTGCACTTGAGGCGGCACACCATGGTAATGTGTTGATTTTGACTAAGCAATCGGGTGTGGCGGAGGTATTGCGGTCAGTGATGGCGTATGATTTTTGGGATAACAAGAAGTTAGCCGATGTAATTGTGGCGGTGGCGAAATCGGAAGCGTTAGAATCAACTTTGAAAACTGGGATTAAGCAGGAATATTTAAAAATTTCCTGGGACGATGTTGCGAAAAAATGTATCGCAGTCTATAATGAAGTAAATAAACGTAAGAGGAATAACTTCTAATGCGCGCAATTTGCCTTTACTTACATGTGCACCAGCCATATCGAGTGCGAGCGTATTCCATTTTTGAGGTGGCGCGTGATCATAATTACTGGAAGGCTGATTATTATTCGAAACAGAGCAATGAGCGTATTTTTAAGAAAGTGGCTGAGAAATCTTATCACCCAATGTTTGATTTGATTGAGCGAAACATTAAACGTTTTCCAGATTTTAAGGTCTCACTATCGATTACGGGAACATGGTTGGAACAGGCGGAGGAGTGGGATCCGGCTCTGATTGCGCAAGTTAGAAGAATGGTAAAAACTGGTCAAGTTGAAATAGTAGCGGAAACTTATTATCATTCCCTGGCTTTCTTTTATGATCAGGCAGAATTTGAGTCACAGGTTGAGCGGCACCAAACGCGAATAGAGCAGTTGTTTGGGGTAAAGACTAAGGTGTTTCGCGATACTGAATTCGCCTATAACGATAAGTTAGGAGAATGGATTGATACCGTTGGATTTTCTAAATTTGGTTTTAAAGGGTGTTTGGCGGAAGGCTGGGATAAGGTTTTAGGCTGGCGAAGTCCAAACCATATTTACCGAGCGCCAAATGCGAAAAATACTCGACTATTATTAAAAAACTATCGATTGTCGGATGATATTGCTTTTCGTTTTTCGGACCGGAACTGGAAAGAGTGGCCGCTGACAGTGAATAAATATCAGAATTGGTTAGATATGGACTGTTTGCGGGGAAATTTAGTGAACTTATTTATGGATTTTGAAACTTTTGGCGAAAACCAGTGGGCGGACACGGGCATTTTTGAATTTATGGAAAATTTAATTTCAAAATGGCTTGCCGTGTATGAGAATAAGTTTGTGACAGTATCGGAAGCACTTGAACTGGAAGAGCCAGTGGATGAAGTAGCAATGCCACAGACGGTGACTTGGGCTGATACGGAACGCGATCTTTCAGCGTGGGCTGGCAACTCGATGCAAGATGAAGCGGAGCGGATACTATATAATATGCGGAAAGACGTGATGACGACTGGAGACCAGCGTTTAATCAATGACTGGCGCAGATTAACCACTTCAGATCATCCGTACTATATGTGTACGAAATACTGGAATGACGGTGATGTACACGCTTACTTTTCGCCATATGATTCGCCATATGATGCGTTCATGTATTTTATGAACGCAGTGCGAGACTTGCAATATCGACTAATGAACAATCAGAAGAAGCGCGAAAATGGCACTAAAAAATTAACTTAAGCCTAAGATAATTAAAATTTAAAAATGAATAAATTGAAAATAGTTCAGGTGAAAGCAAGCCTGAATTATTTTTTGGATCTAAATAATTGAAACAATATGGCAGAGTATTTTTTTGCCCAAGTGTCGCCTAGCAATAGTAGTGTAACACTGTAAGTAGTAGCGCCAATTAAAATGATGAGCGTGGTTGAAAAAAAGTTTGCTGGAAAAATGTTGGCAAGTGGATGGACGATGGCAAACATAAGAAGGCTGGAAAAAAGAGGCTTCTTAAAATCCTTGAAGAGGAGGCGAGCGGAGATTTCAGTGCGGACGAAATAGAATTGCACGAGAAAGACGACAACTTCGGCAATGACGGACGCAATGATAGCGCCCATAGCTTTTAGGGGTGGAATTAGTATAAAGTTGCCGATTAGATTTACGATGGCACCAGCGATAACGCTGAAGGTGAAAGCGCGGTCTTGGCCGGTTGGCACAAGAAATTGGGTGCCAGTAACGTTACTAAGTCCAATAGCCAAAATGAGCAGTACGGCAATTTGAATAATAGAGATGGCACCGAGAAAATCCTGGCCAAGAAACCATGGTACGAGATTACTGGCGACGCCGGCGAGACCAAAACAAATCGGCAGGGCTAATAGCCAAACGAGATGAAAGGCTTTTTCGATCTCGGTTTTGATGTGAGCGCGATCATTTTTGACAGCAAGGCTGGCAATACGTGGCATCATGACTACACCTAGACTAGTGACTAAAGTTAAAGCAATTTTGATGATATTTTGAGACTGTTCGTAGATGCCGTTTTGGCGAAGGTCGTGATTTAAAAGGCCGAGCATGGATTTATCAAGAATTGTGTAGATTTGAATTGCTACCTGAGGAATGAACATGGCGAGAATTGGCAGAAGATGAGTGCTGGCGCCTTTAATGCCACTTTTCTTATGGAGATATTTTGGTAGGATGACCCAAAGGGAGAGGTTGCTGATTAAATTGCAAGTCACGTTGATTAAAACGTAGAGCCAAAGATCGTTGGCGGTTTTGACAAAAGTAAAAATGGAGATTACGCTAATAAATTTAATAATGGTATTGCGAATAGTGACGGTTTTGAAATTTTCAATACCCTGAAAGAACCAAGAAATGTCAAAGACGCTAGAAAAAATCTCAAGGGTTAAAATGAGATAAATGCCCCCATAAGTAACGTTTCTAATACAAGTAAAATAAAAAATAACTAACGAGAGTGACAGTGTCAGCCATTTAATGAGGTTAATTTGCCAAAAGGTGCGAGTGCGTTTTTTAGGATCGTCCTGATGGCGAGCGATTTCACGTCGACCGTAAAGACTGACGCCGAGTGAGCCAATTAAAGTAAAATAAGTCACGATGGAGAAGGTAAAACTCCAAATGCCGATTTTCTCAGAGCCGAGAATGTGTGAGACGTACGGCGTAGTGATGACTGGTAGGGCTACTAAGAGGATTTGATAAAATAAATTATAGAGATAGTTTTTTTTGACTTGACTAGACATGAGATTTTTTCCTGAAAACGTTATCGGCGATGCGGTTAAGTAGAGTTTGATTGCTAATTTGCGTTCTGCTTGTAAAAAGCATGGTGACGATAAATAGCCAGAGGGAGTAGAAACCAAGTGATTCAAACTGGACGTAAATATAAAGGATAATAATTAAGTAGAGCCAGCGCTGCGGCAAAAGACTACGTTTAGTAATCATAAAAAGATAAGTTAAGCCAATTAAAGCTAAAATGAGGCCGTATTCGGAAATGAAACGGATGTAGAGGCTGTAAGCGACACTGTCGTCGTGAAATAGGATGGCTTTATTATCAAGAGCTTCAACCTCGCGCAAGTAGTCGCTAGTGTAAAGTTCACGAGCTTCGTCATAACCAAGATGAAGCGGTTTAATGGAGTTACCCATGCCGTAACCAATAAGAGCCTCAGCCGGAGTTTTAGCATAGCCAATAACGCTGGCTTGAATGCGGAAATAGCGTGAAGCAAGTGAACCGTCAGCATAAATGCCGGCATCGATAATTTTTTTCACGCGAATGTTATTATTGTAGAAATAACCGAAACTGAGACCGAAAATGAGCAGAATGAGCGGAATCCATTTGGCCTGCTTGTGCTTCAAAAGTAAATAGAAGAAATAAATGGTGGCGACGACTGCAATGTCAATGATGACTCGGACGCCAGAATTAAAAGCGATAGCTTCGAATGCGAAAAGAGCCATAATAAAGAGGAGATCTTTTCTGCGCGAGAGCCAATAGAGTGGAAGCAGAATGCCAAAAAGATGCATGCCAATGAAACTAGGTTCAGTAAAGAAAAATTGCACGCGAGCGTTAGTGACGAGATAATCACGCTTAAAGAAGCCACTGAGCCATTCGGCGAAAAAATGATTATTTAATTTTAGGGCAAGAAATTCAAAAAAGCCAATCATAACTGCGACAGCATAGGCAACCACAACGATATTGATGACAGTTCGAAGGTCTTGTTGTTTTTTATAAAAAATATAAAAAGAGAGTAATAATATGGCGCCAAGGATAAGTGGAACAAATGAGCTAAGATAATCTTTTGCGTTCACGACATTAAAAAAGGCAGTGGCTGATCCAAGAATGACAGCAAAAAAGAAAAAGCCGAAAATTTGGCGAAGACTAAAAATGGTTTTTGGAAGTAGTTTGATGTTTAATAAAACATAGAAAGCTAAAATTACAGGCGAGATGGCGGCCCAACCCTCACTTGGCGCAAACCAAAAGTTCTCGAATGGCAGCATAGCGACTGCAAAATAAAAAACTAGTTCGGATCTTAGCCAATGAGGTCTTGTTTTAGTCAAACGAGAATAGATTTTTTTAAATCCCATGCTTATATTTTAACATAAAAATTGAGTCGTGGCGGTAAAGAATAGTTGGGTGAAAAAGACGATTTGTCAGAGCTAGGTTAAAAGATTGCGAAACTTTTCGTAAAGTTTTAGCTCCCATTTAAAGAAATGGTAGCCGAGCTTGGTGGCATTAAGTGCGTGGCGATCTCGGGATGGTAGATTTTCGTCCATCAAAACAGTATTGCGATGGGTTTTGATGTAATGCCAAATAATGGGGAGGCATTCGATTGAATCGAGAGTAGTTGGGCTGAGGGCGAGCTGACGGAGAGTGGAAAGATAAGCATACATTAGGCGGCGCTTAGCGGCACGCTCCATTTTAGGATATTTTTTTAAAATATAATCGTACATTTCTTGTGTGGAAGTGATGAGGTCCATTTTCATTTTTGAAAATGGTTTTTGGGAGATAGAAGTAGTTCGAATATAGTAATTATATTTGGCTACGGAATTTAGCCCGACATAATCTACGGAATCGATGTATAGGTAAGTAGTGGCAGCATCTTCAAAAATACGACCTTCCGGAAACGGATGTTTTAAAAGTAAACTTTTTTCGAACATTTTAGCCCAAGAAGAAGTGTCGATGCCATCAGAATACAATAAGCGCCGTAAAATAACTTCGGACTCGACTTTACCGGATTCGCCAGTGGACATGTCGATTGGAGTCTGCTTATCGTAAATAACGCGATGGGCGCAGATGGCGAGCTTGACGGAGTACTTAATAATGGTATCGTAGAGTGTTTCAACGTAGTCGAGGTCGACGGTATCGTCGGAATCAATAAAGCAGACATATTTGCCGTTAGCGATACTGACGCCACTATTTCTGGCGGCCGAAAGCCCGCCATTTTTCTTATGAAAAACGATGACACGTGAATCTGTTTGGCTGAAGTTATCACAAAGTTCGCTGGAGCCGTCAGTAGAGCCATCGTCGACTAGGATAATTTCAAGATTTCGGTAAGTCTGAGTGGAAACGCACTTAAAACAGCGCTTAAGATATTTTTTTACATTATAAACTGGAATTACCACGGAGATTAAGTCGAGGTTTTCTGGTTGTGTTTTGGCGCTCATTCCCCTCCCCTCCATTAGTAAAACTTTTTCTCAACGGCTTTAACGAGAAATTTGGTAGCTCGAAAGTGTGTGATTTTTAGAATAAAAGCTTTACGTCCAGTAAGAAAGGCTCGATAGATGTCTGAACCGGCGTAGGTTTTTAGCCAATCAAATAATTCCCTAAGATTGGCTTTTTTGGTTGATAGATCGGATTCTTTTAGTAGGCGTACTCTGAGCTCAGTGTTGGCCATGCGGCCAATGGCTCGCACAAGATATTTTTCAGTTTCAGTTTGAAGCTGAGGCTGAATGGCTTTGTATTCGTCGACTAATCGAGTTAACACTAACTGATGCTGGGCAGCATTTTTGCGCATGGAGGCTTTGCTCATGCTTTGCCCAGCACGTGCAACGCGGTAGACATAGAGCGGGAGGTTAAAATAAATAATAGTTTTAATGAATGGCAATGGTAATAGGACGTATTCAATGTCGGTATAGAAGCCGTTATCGAGCTTAATCTTATGATTTTTCAGAAGTTTAGTTTTATACATAGTGTTATGCATTTGAATGTCTAATTCGCTGGCTACATCTGAAAAATTAAGAATGGTATCTGGTTGAATGCTGTAGCCACTTTGGTCGGTAATGCGTTTTTCTGTCTCGTTATAGGTAAGCATGTCAGTTAAAACAAGATCGGCATCAGTGGCTTCTAGTTTTTTAATTATGCTTTTTAGCTTTTCGGCTTCGACCCAATCGTCGCCATCAATCATTTTGAAATACTTACCGGTAGCATGTTTGAGGCCAGAATTAACAGTGCTACCAGCACCTTGGTTTTGTTGGTCGATAAGAAAAATTGAATCCGGGTATTTTTTGGCATAAGATTTGACAATTTTTGCAGTGTCGTCAGTTGAGCCATCGTTGGTAACTAGAATTTCGAGTTTAGAGAGAGTTTCTGATCCGGCATTAACAAAGCTGTCGAGGTTTTCTCGAATCATTTCGCCGAGATTGTAGGCTGCGACACTGATAGATAGAATCTTTTGATTTTTAGAAGCTTTTGTCATATTTCTTTCCTGTAAATTTTGCTAATAAGAAGCTAGTTCCCTTTTTAAACCAATTAATTTTTTCGACATTGAGGACGTTAAGTTCTTTGTAATTCAAATCTTTATACTTAGTGTTTAACCAAACATCAAATAGCAATTCGGAGATGCGTCCATAAAATCTGGCATGAAAAGCGTTTTTTGGGGTATAAGTTTTTGCTAATTTTTTTTCAAGTTTAAAGAGCACTTCAAAGAGCCAGCTGGCATACTCGTCAAACAACTCAGCTTTTGCGATAAAAATGTTAAACATGTGAGCAGAGGTGCGTGTTTTTAGCTTTTTAAATTCAGGATAGAACTCCGGGTAGTCGGATTGAATAATTTGTTCAGTCTGTTCAAGAGGTTTAATGTCAAGCGTATGTTGATAGTGCGACCAAAGTGTTTCAATATAGTAATGTTGTTTTTTTGGTAGAATGAGCGGCACTTCTTTTAGCAGTTCAGTTAGCTCTGAGCCGGAAAGGGCGGCGGAGAGGCGGTTTCTAGGTAATAGAAAAGGCGGTTTGGTAGTTAAGTGGCGACGATAATGCGTGATACCTTTAACCTTAGCGGTTGAGTTTTGCCAGAGCCAGTAAAGTCCGGTCAATTCACAAAATTCAGGGTTTTTAGCCGAAATGTTATGCTTTTCATCGTCGGTTTGATAACCAAAATGAGATTTAGCTAGTTTAGCGCCAACTTGCAACGGAAGATAGATGTCATCGGTTGGCATTGCATATTTTTTGTGAGTAACTACAATAATTTCCACATGCTTCATTGTCTCTATTATAGCATCAAATGAGGCGACTCGTATAGGTGTAATACGTGGGGAAGTAAAAAAAATAGCCTCACGAGGAGGCTATTTGAAACTTTAGCGTTTCTTCTCTTTAACTTCGTTGCGTCCAAGATTTTTCTTTGTCTCGGTGAACTTAACGTGCTTACGAAGGACCGGGTCATACTTCCTCAAAGTCAACTTATCAGGAGTATTCATCGTATTCTTCTTAGTGTAGTAGCAACGAACACCAGATTCCTCAGATACGAGGCCAACGAGTTTACGTTTAGTATTATTCTTCTTCGACATGATTACAGTTATTTTAGCATATTTTAGCTAAAATAACAAGATTGAAACCGAATTTAGTTTGATAAAACAGTTTCAAGCTTCGCTTTAGCGGTAGATAAGGTAGTTTGATCGATATCCATGACGTAGAGATTTTGATTTGGGTAGCTATGGGTCTTAGTGAGGCGACCAGAACCGTTCACGTTGTAGCTCTCAACTTGCCAAGGGCTCATTTCGTCTAACTGCAGACGGACGAGAGAGGTGATGTTTTCACTAGTAAGGTTGCTCTCGAAGGAGCCGTCAATGGCATTTAGGATCTTTTCGTAACCTAAAATGATGGATTTGTTCGAACTAATTTTATTGATGATGCGAGTGATAATTTGTTGTTGGTTTTCGCCACGATGGCGGTCGCCACTGTCGTAGGACTTGCGTTCGCGAGCAAAGCGTAGAGCACACTTACCATCAACAGCATTATCGCCTGGTTTATAAGTACAGCCTTCGAGAGTAAGAGTGCGGTTTAAATCATTAGTGACGGTAATGCCGCCGATACTGTCGACCAGTTTTGTGACGAAATTAAAATTGACACGAATGTTACGATCGATTTTTAGTCCAAATAAATCTTCGATAGTGGCAGTAGAGAGTTGAAGTCCACCACGAGAACCGGCATGGGTTAGCTTGTCGCGGAGACCGTTGTCACCATGCACGAGAACGTAAGAGTCGCGAGGAATGTTGACCAGTAAAATCTTTTTAGTAGCGGGATTGATTGCAGCTAGAATATTGACATCGGAGAGGCTGCGGGACGGCATGGTTCCAGTGCGAGTATCAATTCCGCTAATATAGAGCAGGAAGGGTTTCTTGGCGAGGTTTTTAGAGACATCAGTCTTTGGCTTTTCGACAGCTTTTATCTCAACTTTGATTTCGCCGATAATTTTGATTTTGGCTTCATAACCCTCATTGGCAGCAAGGTAGGACTCAAAGGTGCCGTTGTTGATAACGGAGGCCGAGCTAGTGGATTTTAGGGGACGAGACATGACTGTTTCTATATCATTTTTGAAAACTAGGCTACTATTTTTAATACTAGTTTTAGTGGCGGAAGTAAGGTCTGCATCAGAGACTTCAGGCAGAGATTCTTCAAATGTAAATAATTCAGCGCCAACTAGGTCGTTGAGAGATTTTTTAGAGGAATCTTTGCTGATAATGACGTTATAAATGGCATATTTTTTATCATCATTGAAATTTTTATTAAGAAAGCCGTTGAGTCCATCAATTTTGAGGCCACCCAAAAATAGACCAACTGAGAATAAGATGGCTAAAATACCTAAGATGATACGAATAATTTTACCGGCTTTTTTGCGTAAAGTAAGGAAAAAGTAAAGTAAATTCAGGATGAGCAGAACTCCGAAAAGTAAGTAGAAAAATTTTGCTGGCAGCAACCCAAAAGTGAGGACTTTAAAGATGAATATGATAGAGCTGATAGCGAAAACTAAGCCTAAAATGGCCGAAATGATACGATTAATTTTTGGTTGATGATTGATTTCTATCTGCATTGATGACTTCCGTATTATCGATTAATCTCTTTGCATTATTATAGAACAAATCATTGACTTTGTCTGCGTTTTTGACGATTTTTAAAACTTTCTTCTTAGCTTCAGCTAGGCGATAATCATGATAGGCGTGATGAATGTCGGAGCAGAGGAAGGAGATTTTTCCCTGTTTCAGTAAAGTTTTTAGAGTCTTCTTGGCTTTGGTGCCATATTTACCAAATAGGCTCATGTAATTTCCTTGAAGCAAACAACCGAGCTTTAGATATTCTTCAATCAGGGCCGGTTCCTTTTGGAAATAATGGTAACGCTCAGGGTGAGCGATGACTGGAGTGTAACCTTTAGCGATTAGTTCAAAAAAGAGATTGCCGGCATTTCTATCCATTGCTACGACTGGAAGCTCGACCAAAAGATATTTGGTTTGACCGAGAGTGGAAACTTCGCCGCTTTCAATCAGCTCGATCATTTTATGGTCAATATAAGCTTCATTGCCATAGTAGATGTTAATGTTAAGTTCGGCTCGGCGGAGTGCTTCGCGCAGAATATCGGTAATTTTAGATTTAGCGTCGTTATTGATATTGTATTCGGTACCTTTAATGTAATGGGGTGTCAAAATCATATCGGTAATGCCGTGGTCGTGAGCGTTTTTGAACATAGCAATGGTTTCTTTAAGATCCACGCTGCCGTCATCGACCCCCGGCATTAAATGACAATGAATATCAAACATGATTAGTCCTTCTAGACTTCTTCGGAGTCGTCCTCTTTTTCGTCTTTCACAAGATGATGGTCAGTATAATACTTATCATTAGTGTAGTAAGAGCTATAAGAGCTAGCTTTAATTTTAGCTTTATTGATAATAACGCCATTGATTTTTGAGCTCACGCGATCAAAGTTTTTCTTGACATCTTCAAGTTGGTTAATGCGAGTCTTAGCATTCGAGATAGTAACTAGATTGATGTCGGAGAATTTGCTGAGCACGAGCGCATCAGATAGGCCAAGGGCTGGTGGACAGTCGATGATGATGGTGTCGAAAAACTTACGTAAATTTTCAATAATAGTTTTATTCTGCTCTGAAGCAAGTAACTCAAGCGGGTTTGGTGGAACTGGACCGGCTGGCAAAAGGCTAACCCCCTTAATTTGAGTACTTTTAATGTAGTTAAACATTTGTTGCGCTAGACCTTCATAGATCAGGTTTTGATTTTGGGCGGTAAAAAGAATTAAATCAGAGTAGCCGTGTTCGTTACTAAGATTGAAAATTTTATTCTGGCGGCCTTTGCGAAGGTCGGCGTCGACGATAAGGACTTTGTTGCCACCTTGTGCAAAAGCAGAGGCAAGGTTAGCGACGAGGAACGACTTACCATCGCCAGATTCAGGTGAAGTCATTAAAATTACCTTAAAATCGGTACCGATGGACGAGAAGGTAACGTTCGTTTTGATTAGCTTAATCGCTTCAGCAAAAGACGATTTTGGGTTGGTTGCGACAATTAAATCTTCCATTATTTTTCTCCCACTTTTGGTACTACGCCGATCACGGTGAGACCAATTTTATATTCAACAGTGTTAGTATCTTTGATAGTTTTATCAAGTGCATATAAGAGTCCTACTGTACTAAAGCCGAGTATAAGTCCAATAATAACGTAGAGTACAGTCTCTTTTGTGAGATTGATATTGTAAGCGACAGTAGCTTCGACGGCTTCATCGACGATTTGGACGTTGTTAAAGCCATAGATGTTTTTAATTTCAGCCTTAAAGACCTTGCCGATTTCATTGGCGATTTCTTGAGCAGTTTTTGGGTCTTTGTCGGAAACGCGAATTGCAATGAGCTGTGTTGAGGTAATCGACGAAGCGGTAACTTTACCAGCTAATTGCTCATAAGAAATGTCTAAGTCTAGGTTTGAAATAACTTTTGATAAGACATTGCGGCCCTTAATGATTTCAGAATAAGTCTTTACGAGGTTATTCGAAAGGGTGATATCGTTAGCAGTAATCTCAGACTTTGAGGCGGAATCAGAAATCAAAACAACATTGGTATTTGAAGCGTAAAGCGGCGTTTTCATCTGTGTAGAATAGAATTCACCACCCGCTACTACCAAAATCAGAATAATTAGGACTAGCCAAATTTTCTGTAATAGGTAAGAGAAAATCTCTTTTAATTTAATATATTCCATTCTTTCTCCAAATAGTGGTTATTTTTCGTTTCCTTATTATAGCACAAACACTATGAAAAGTCAATAAAAATGCAGTAATCCTTATGTTTTTGCAAATTAAATGCGAGCGTTTTTATTTAATGTGAGATTAATGGGGTTGAAATCTCGCCAAAGTTTGCTATAATTAATTAAATCAGAGTGTGGTCGGCGCGAGTCGTATACTCTGAGATGCTGGAATCGTCTAGTGGCAATGACAAGAGACTGTAAATCTCTCGGCTTCGGCCTTCGTAGGTTCGAGTCCTACTTCCAGCACCATATATTATTATATTATATAATGTCTTGATTATTATATATTCCCGTTTGTTATTACTGCAAAATAGACCCGACTGGGTCTTTTTTGTTGAGTGGTTTTACCTTTTCTCTGGGAAAGATAAAAAGTCTACCGTTTCTATTGATATTTATAAAATGCAGCATAATTATTTTAAGCTTTTAAAGACGAAAAAGATATGATATAATAGCTTAAGTAGCTAAGGAATTAGCTTTATGGTTGCCGTGATAGCTCAGTTGGTAGAGCAGCCGCCTTGTAAGCGGCAGGTCGTCGGTTCAAATCCGACTCACGGCTCCATTTTTTATGGATTAAGTTAATTATTGATGTTTCTGGCGGGTTTTTATAGAGATTTAGTTGTCGATTAGCGGAAGTCTAGCTCTTGATTTTTCTAGCGCAGCTTTAGTGAAAAAGCCAGAGTTTAGTTGTTTACCGATAATTTTAGCATTTTTTCGCATACGGTCGTAATCTGCTGGGGTGATTTGAGCGAGCTTTTCGGGTAATTCGGTGAGAGATTGAATGGTGAAGCCGATTTGGTGGAATTTTACAAAATCAGCAAGAGCGGCTGATTGCCAAATGATGACTGGCAGGCCAGCGGAAAGATAAAGTGAAGTTTTATGGGGATTGTTGTAGCGCAAATAGTTGCCGGTGTGTCCTTTGCAGGTCTTAATGTCTGTGCCGTCCCAAATTAAGCCGAAGGAGCCGCTAAGATTTTTGAGTAGCTCTTCGGGGGTGAAATTGCCAAAGTATTTAACATTATCGCTAAGGCAGGATTGGTCGAGATTGAAGCCGTAAAGATTGAAATTGGCGCCTTTGATGCTGTGTAGTTTTGAAATATAGGGTGACTTTTCGGGACCGAGGTTACCAGCAATGATTATATCCGAGCCAAAATGAATATCAAGAGTGTTTTTTTGGCCTTTCTTTTGGCCGGATCTTTGGTGGCTGGGAAGATAATCAAAGATTTCTAGGTCGATGATTTTTTGGGCGTCCACGCCGAGCTCAATGAGTTTTTTGGTCATTGCTGCGTTATGAGAAATAACGATCTTAGCATATTTTAGGGTATTTAATTCATTTTTTAGCGTATGCTGTTTATAACCTGCACTTTTAGTCTGGTCGCTGGCAAATAAAATGGACTCGAGGTCGTGAATAATGACAATAAAGTTAAGCCTCTTAGAGTGTTTTTTAAGGACTTGATGAAAATTAGGGCATTTATTATGAAAATTAACTTGTACGATAACCGAACTACCGTCTTCTAGGCGCGCAAAAGTTTGATTCCAGATACGGGCGTTTTTCCAATAGAGGTAGGCTTGGACGGGCTTTTGCCATTTTTTATAGCGAATACTAAAAACAGTGGGGACAATAATCTTTTTATAGCCAAGTTTCTCCGCGATAGATTCAATGTCGCTGCGGGCTTTCTGAATGGTAATGATAGAATCAACAATTTTTTCAGAGGTGATATAATTCATAATCTTAGTCTAACATGAATTGAGGTTAGGCGTTATAGAAATCTTCAATAAACTCGGCGTAACAATCATTTTTAATGGCTTCACGCATTTGTTCGGTGAGGTGGATGAGAAAACGCACGTTATGGATGCTGAGCAGAGTTGCGCCAAAGGCTTCATTGCAACGCATGAGGTGATGAAGGTAGGCTTTAGTGTAATGTCGACAAGTGTAGCAGTCACATTTTGGTTCGATAGGGGTAAAATCAAATTTAAAACGGGCATTTTTCAGATTGAGGCGATTTTCTTTTGGTTCGCCTTTTTGGTTTTTGCGGATACCGCAAACGAGCGCATTGCCGTGTCGAGCTAACCTGGTAGGTGAAACGCAGTCAAAAATATCAATACCACGCTTAACGCCTTCGGCGAGATCAACTGGCTCGCCAACACCCATGAGATAGCGTAACTGATCGGCTGGAAGATGGGGGCAAGAATACTCGATCGCCTTATACATATCGTCCTTACACTCGTCGTCATTGGCGACGCCACCAACAGCATAGCCATCAAAGCCAATTTTAACGGTTTCTTCGGCAGACCATTTACGGAGATCTTCATAAGGTCCGCCTTGAACGATGCCAAAGAGATTTTGGTTGGGGTTATTAAAAACGGCTTTGCCACGTTTAGCCCAGCGGATAGTGCGTTCAACGCTATTTTTGAGATATTTGTAATCGGCGGTGGCTGGTGGGCATTCGTCAAAACTCATAGCAATGTCGGAATCGAGTTGGTTTTGAATTTCGATGGATTTTTCAGGCGTGAGGAAGAGTTTGCTGCCGTCAATTTCGGACTTGAAATGGACTCCTTCTTCGGTGATGTCTTTCTTTTTGTTGCGCGCAAGACTGAAAACTTGATAACCACCAGAATCGGTTAGGATTGGGCCATCCCAGTTCATAAATTTATGTAGGCCGCCAGCTTGCTCTATGACCTCTGGAGTGGGGCGAAGCCAAAGGTGGTAAGTGTTAGAGAGAATAATGCCAGCCTGGCAGTCACGAACTTGTTCAGGGCTGAGAGTTTTGACGGTGGCTTGGGTGCCGACTGGCATAAACATTGGCGTCTCGTAGGATTTAGTAGATCCGTCAGGGGCAGTGAAAATGGCTCGGCCATAACGAGCGCCGGTGGTTTTATCTTGGTGGATGAGTTCGTATTTTACTTTCATAGAGTCCTTTTTTGGTGATTAGTGTGATTTTAAATAATCAAGGCAGTGTTTTAGATGATTAGTGGGTGTTTTGGATGATTAGCTAGTGTCCTAGATGATTAACATAGCGTCGCCAAAACTGAAGAAGCGATATTTTTCATCGACGGCGTGACGATAGGCGGCGAGAATGAAATCGCGACTAGCTAGAGCGGAAACGAGCATAATGAGAGTGGATTTTGGTAGATGAAAATTAGTGATGAGTCCGTCTACAACTTTAAAGTCAAAGCCGGGATAAATAAAAATACTAGTTTCTCCTTTATCGGCGCGAATTTCGCCAAATTTTTTAGCAACGGTCTCAAGTGTGCGAATAGTAGTGGTGCCAACAGCGAAAATTTTACCGCCGGCCCGCTTAACGCGGTTGATGGCTTCAGCGGCGGCTGGAGTGATTTCGTAAGCCTCGGTGTGCATAGTGTGCTTAGTGACGTCTTCAACATTGACTGGGCGGAAGGTGCCGAGACCAACATGAAGGGTAATTTTGATGATTTTAACGCCTTTGGCTTCAGCTTGACTTAAAAGTTCAGGGGTAAAATGTAGTCCAGCAGTTGGAGCGGCGGCGGAACCGAGATTTTTAGCATAGACGGTTTGGTAACGACTTTGATCGTCGAGTTGTTCGTGGATGTAAGGCGGAAGTGGCATGGTGCCGAGTTGGTCAAGAATTTCGAGAAAAATGCCTTGATAGCTAAATTCAACGCGCGTAATTCCCTCTTCGAGGGTCTCTAGGACTGTGGCAGTGAGTTTGGCGGAAGTTTCAGGCGAAGACTGGTTGGTGGCGCCAAAGAAAATTTTTGTGCCATGATGAAGACGCTTCTGGGGGCGTGCGAGACATTCCCAAGTATCGTTCCCGAGTTCTTTTAAGAGGAGAAGTTCGACGAGGCCGTGGGTTTCCGCTTTGGAACCAATAATGCGAGCTGGAATGACCTTGGTTTCGTTTAAGACTAGCGCATCGCCTAGATGAAGGTAATCGAGAATGTCAGTAAATTTTTTATCGGCAAAAGTAGCGGTTTTGCGGTCTAGTACTAGTAGGCGCGAACTTGAGCGATCAAGAAGAGGAGTTTGAGCGATTAGCTCCTCTGGTAAAAAATAATCAAAATCATCAGTTTTCATCTTTTGACATTATAACATATTTTTAGTATAATGGGGGTAGTTGCCGTCTTAGCTCAGTGGTAGAGCACTTCCATGGTAAGGAAGGGGTCTCGGGTTCAAATCCCGAAGACGGCTCCATATGATAACTAGGAACACCTCGTTTCATTTAGTCAATTGACTAAGTAAAACGAGGTATTTTTATTGTCGGAGATTAAGTATTGTCCATGTGTTGCCATAAATAGCCTGTACGCGGCAGTATTTAATGAAGTAGTTTTAATAATGATAGACGTGTACTTATGAGGAGCGATTCTGAACTCAAAAAAGAGAATATCCTGCTCACAAGATTTATCTGTGATCATGCCAGAAGATCTTCTGAACCTGGAAAAGCCTGTCGCGAAATGCTTGATATGTTTATAACTCCAAGCGGGAATGTGAACACTTGCGCGGTAACAAGTACTCAGGAATCCATTCTTGATTCGATTAAGAATCGCGACGGCGATGCTTTGGCGAAACAGATTCGCGAGATTAATTACCGTATCGGTAATGGTTGTCCTATCGGCTTGATGTAATTAGCTCCTAATGGGGGGGGTCTTTGTGACTCCCCTGATTTTTTAGTATAATAGAATTATATATTATGGATATTTATATTGTAAGACATGGTCAAACAGACTGCAATGATAAAAAGATTGTACAAGGTTGGCTGAACTCTGAATTAAATGAGTTTGGAATTCAGCAAGCTAAAAATGTTGCAGATGAATTAGAGGGTGTTCTTTTTGATATTATTTATTCTTCTGATTTAAATAGGGCATATAATACCGCTAAAATAATTGCAGAAAATCTACCTAATTATTCTGGTGAGATAAAAACAGATTCGCGTTTGCGCGAGAGATGTCTTGGGGATCTTGAGGGAGCCTCATCTGACAATATCGACCACTCAGTTTATTTCTCAGATAACTCTGAATTACATTTTGAAAGCATGGCTGATTTTAAAAATAGAGTATCTGGCTTTCTCAATGATTTATCCAATATGAAGTCCTATGTAAATGTTCTCATAGTGACCCATAACGGAACAATGAATATTTTTGAAAAACTACTCGGAATTAAAAGCGAAGATCTTTTTCGAGATAATGGTGAGATCATTAAAGCTGAGTACAAAAAATCAGCTTGATTGCTGTATATGATTGAAACCATATGGATAGCTGAGTTTATATATTTATATATAGTGCATTCTGCTTTTAGGTAGTATTAACTTTTTAGATATCTTTTGATATATTTTAAGAATATTTCGACGCAGGGATGAACCGAACGGAGAAATACCTAAGGCGAACCTGCTTTTTTGTTTGCTTTATTTTTTCTTAAAAATTAGTTTCTTTTTCGCAGACGGATCATCTAGATATGCACGGTAAATATATAACGTTATAGTACGATAAAGAGAAGATAGAACGTTCTTATTTGGAATTAAAAGTTTTTCAAGCTTTTCCTTTTTAATGGCAATAATCTTACTATGTTATATTGCAAAGGTGCTGACCCCTCTAAGGATTTCCGTTAAGGTTCTGAGTTAATACGAAGGTACATATAACATTCAGCACCTATGCAACATTTCAGCAGGAGTTCTATACTCTAAACT
>CALIQQ010000008.1 GCA_938043965.1 uncultured Candidatus Saccharibacteria bacterium
ATAACCTGGTAGGGCGGTAGTGGCAGGGGTTTTGGCAAGAGTGACCGTATCGCCAACTTTGGCATCTCGAGTGGTTTTGAGGTTGGTAACAATGTAGCCAACTTCACCTTCTCCCAGCTGTTCTTTGGGGTGCATATTGGGAGCTAAGGTGCCAACTTCAAGAGCGATGCCGGAAGTATTGGTTGCCATCATCTTAATGTTGGCATTTTTAGATAAGACGCCGTTAAAAATACGGACATACAAAACAACGCCGCGATAATCGTCAAAATAAGAATCGAAAATTAAGGCTCGGCAAGTGGAATCACTATCAATATCTTGTGGGGCTGAGGGACTTTTGGTGTTTGCGGCGATGGCATCAAGGACTTTTTCAACATTTAAGCCGGTCTTGGCAGAAACGCCGATAATTTCGGAGCGATCGCAACCGAGTAGGTTGATAATTTCGTTTTGGACCTGTTCGACTTCGGCAGCAGGTAGGTCGATTTTGTTAATGACGGGAATAATTTGCAAATCCTGCTCTAGAGCAAGGTAAACATTGGCAAGAGTTTGAGCCTGAATACCTTGGGTGGCGTCGACAACTAAGATGGCTGTTTCTACAGCTTGTAGAGAACGAGAAACTTCGTAAGAAAAATCAACATGACCTGGAGTATCGATGAGATTTAATTCGTAGCCTTTGTAGTGCATTTGAACGGGAGTGAGCTTGATAGTGATGCCCTTTTCGCGCTCCAATTCCATACTGTCTAGGAGTTGAGATTTCATGTAGCGTTTTTCGACAGTGCTAGTTAGCTCCATCATGCGATCGGCAAGAGTAGATTTGCCATGATCAATGTGAGCAATAATACAGAAATTACGAATTTTATCAGCTTTCATTGTTGAATATTATAACAGGTTTTAGAGGTGAAAGCGAGGGGGTTAGAGCTGGAAAAAATTTTTATGGATCTTAACGAAATTGGACCTAGGTAAGTTAAAGTTTTTGCCGGGTTGGTAGGTTTTGATGGCACTGAGAAAAT
>CALIQQ010000009.1 GCA_938043965.1 uncultured Candidatus Saccharibacteria bacterium
TTTTTGATGGCAATAACTTTACCATTCTATGTTGCAAAGGTTGTGAGCTATTACGGAAATCTTGACAAATCATACCGTTTGTGCTATAATACAACCAGTGGTTTGACATCGAAAAAAAAGGGGGTATTATGATGACGATAAAGAACTTTAAAATTTTTAATAATGGCGGTTCAGACTCCGAGCCTGTTTCTGCGGTCCTGCCTGAAGCTTCGCCTATCAACGCTGACGCCGAGATAAACACTGGCTCTAGCCCTAATTCAGCTTCCATTCCGGTTGACTATTATCGCCCGGAACTAGCTGAAAACAAAAACAAGGTTAGTGGACAGCTCGAGTTTTTACCGGGCGGAGAACTAAGAGAGGAACGTCCGCGCAAATGCGCGAAAGTCTACTCCGCTATTTACTGGCGGTGTTTTTCGGCCTTTTTGAACGCTTCTGGCGTTTTTTCTCGGACAATCCATCTGTACTACGCAGTAAAAGATGAGCCAAGGCCTGAGGAGCTCGAGCGTTTTCTTGGTGAGGTCTATTTAGAACCTCAGCAGAGAAAGGAGACCGAGGAGGAACTAGAAAAGCTGTCCGCGCATTATCATATCATGCGCGAGTCTTATCATTGTGACAGCCCAAAAGAGTTATTGAAGAAGGCGGCTAAAGATTGGCAGGCCTATGAGCATGCCCTTAAGGCGTTGTTTTGCGCCGCGGTCAATGCTAGGGTGCCACACTATGTTTATATCGTGGCACCAAAAAACGATGATGGCGGTAAGAAAAGTTATGTAGCTGAAATATCGAGTCTATTTAATAGTCCAATCGATATCGAGGCGCTCTCCTTAAGCAAGCAGCTAAGGGATATTATGATCTCTTTTTATAGTCTCGACGACCGCATTCGTGGTGCGGCTCGTCGCCAGTATTATCGAGAAAAATTCATAAAGCCAGCCCTGAAAGAGCTGCAGAGGACTGGCTACGCTGACCCCATTTCTTTTAGGGAGATGGAAAAGGCGTTTAAGTCCGACAAAAAATGGCAATCCGCTTTTCTGACCTCTCAAGCTAGAAAGGCGGCTAAAAAACGTCAAACCACTGCTAGCCCCGATTAACTTCGGGGCTTTTTCTTGAGCTAGTTATTTTTTACTAAAAACTACTGGTGATAAGCTAGACTAAAGCGAGACAATTGAATTAATTTGCACTATTTTAAACGCTTGCCTCTTGAAAAAAGCTTCAAAATATAGTAAAATAGCTGAAGTATTAACTAAGGAGAAACTATGCTCGCGATTCGTATGCAGCGTAATGGTCGTACACACCTTCCAGTGTATAGAATAGTCGTCCAAGAATCACAGCGTCATCCACTTTCCGGACGCGTTGTGGCTGAAGTCGGCTCATTCGACCCAGCAACTAAAAGAACCGTCTTGAATAAGGAAAAGATTGAATTCTACCTTAAGAACGGTGCTCAACCTTCAACTCGAGTAGCTCGTGTCTTGAAACTTAATGACGTGAAGCTTCCAGCTTGGGTGAAAGAGCCTGTTATGAAGCAAAAGAAGGCTAAACACGCTGACAAGCTTCGTAAAAATCAGCCAAAAGAAGAACCAGTCGAAGCCGAAGCTTAAACGAAAAATCCCGAAAAATCGGGATTTTTTAATTCGTTTATGTTATAATTAACCTAACTAAAAATTAAAAATTTGGAGATTCAGAAATGGCAACTATTGACCAGCAATTTGTAGAATATATCGTAAAAACCCTCGTAAACAATCCGGACAAAGTCACTATCGAACGTAAAATTGATGAAAAAGGTGTCCTACTTAGCCTTACTGTTGACCCTGAAGATGTCGGTCGTGTGATTGGCCGTCGTGGTGCTACCGCTCAAAGCATCCGCACTTTGCTTCGTGCTCTTGGTACTAAAAATGATGCTCGTTATAACCTTAAAATCGTCAATGGCGAAGGTGAACGCGTAGCAATGATTTCTAGCGACGACACTGATGATTATGAAAACACCGAGCCAACTGAAGCTCGCACCGTAGCTGACTTAGATGATCAAACCGAGCATACTTCAGCTCTTGCTGAAAAAACTCGGGCTGATCTCGCTGATATCGATGACCTCGAAATCTAAAGTGTTGTAAAAATTACAGAAAACAATTCCACAGTAAAAACAGGTGTAGATGAGGTGAGTGTTGTAAAAAATACAGAAAATCGCTCTTGACGAAATAAAGCATAGCCTCTATACTTAAAACAGTTCAATCGAACGTAAGCTAAACTGCGAGTCTTAGCTTAATAACATAAGTTGAGAGCTTATATGACCAATAAACCGCATGTTGTGAGAGACGGCGGTTTTTTGGTGGCTAAAAAGTAAAAACCTCTTGAAAAATCACCTTATTTATGCTAAAATTCGAAACAGAAGTAGTTTGTTTGAATTTTTTTGTGGAGCGGCGCGCTCAAGGGGACGGTGCGTTCGTAAAATTCAAACAGTATCTTCAGCCCCTGAAGATAACAAACTAATAACTAAATAGAGGTAAAAGTGAGTACAAAAACCACTGAAAAAGCTGGTAATCGCATCTTTTTCACCGAAGGTGATGAATTACCAATTCCTGATTTGACCGCTCATCAAAAGGATTCTTTTGATGACTTTGTCAAATCTGGCCTCCGTGAAATCTTCAATGAGCTTAATCCGATTGAAGACTATACGGGTCAAAGGTTCTCACTTAGCTTCCGTGACTACGAGTTTAAAGCACCAAAACTCTCAGTTGAAGAAGCTAGGTATAACATGTCAACTTATGAGGCACCGCTTCATGTTACAGTTGAGCTGTCAAACAAGGTAACTGGCGAAAAGAAAGAACAAGATATCTACTTCGGTGATTATCCTTGGATGACTGATCGTGCAACCTTTATTATCAATGGTACTGAGCGTGTAGTCGTTTCTCAGCTGATTCGCTCGGCTGGTGTTTTCTTTACCGCTGATACGATTGCTGGCAAAAACTTCTACGGTGCTAAGGTAATCCCAGGCCGCGGTGCTTGGCTTGAATTTGAGACCGCAACCAATGGTTGTATCTCTGTTAAAATTGACCGTCGTCGTAAAATCCCAGTCACTACTTTCTTGCGTGCGCTTGGTATGCAAAAAGATAGCGAAATTAAGGAGGCTTTTGCTGGGGTTGATAATGGCCCAATTAGCTACATCGATTCAACTCTCGACAAGGACGCTTCAAACAGCCAGGCGGCTGCACTTCTCGAAGTTTATCGCCGTCTCCGTCCAGGTGATCTCGCTACAGTTGAAAATGCTCGCTCAATGGTTGAGCGTACCTTCTTTGACTATAAGCGCTACGATTATTCTCGTGTTGGTCGCTTTAAGATGAATCAACGTCTTGGCTTTGATACGCCAAACGATAGTGAGCATCGTACTCTTCAGATGCAGGATTTGATTGCAATCATCTCGGAAATCATCCGTCTCAATAACACTCAAGAGCCAGCTGATGATATCGACTCACTCGCTAACCGTCGAGTTAAACTCGTTGGTGAATTGGTCCAACGCCAATTCCGCCTCGGTATGCTTCGTCTGCAGCGCAACATTCTTGACCGGATGTCAGCTGCTAACCCTGAGCAGATTACCCCAAGCCAGCTTCTAAACAGCCGTCCAGTTGTAGCTGCCGTGAAAGAGTTTTTCTCTACTTCACAGCTCTCTCAGTTGATGGATGAAACTAACCCATTCTCAGAGCTCGCACATAAGCGCCGTCTCAGCTCGATGGGTCCAGGTGGTTTGACTCGTGAACGTGCCGGCTTTGATGTCCGTGACGCTCACCCAACTCACTATGGCCGTATTTGTACCGTTGAAACCCCAGAAGGTGGTAACGTCGGTCTCGTGCTCAACCTTGCAACCTATGCCCGTATTAACGAGTATGGCTTCATTGAAGCTCCATACCGTGTCGTTAAAGACGGCAAGGTTACTGATGAGGTGATCTACGTTGATGCTTCCTCTGAAGAAGAAATGATCATCGCTGATACCTCAGTCAAACTTGATAAAAATGGTAAATTCGTCGATGAATGGGTTTCAGCTCGTATTCATGGCCAGCCAGCTCAGGTTGAATCGGCTCGCGTGACTCATATTGACGCCGCTCACAAAGAGATTCTCGGTGTCTCCGCTTCACTTATTCCATTCGTTGAAAAGAACCGTGTTGACCGCTCCCTCATGGCCTGCGCCATGCAGAAACAGGCTGTCCCATTGCTCCACACTGAGGCGCCAATTGTTGGTACCGGTATCGAACGCGAAGTCGCTAAAAATACCTCCCAAATTGTCATGGCTGAGGCTGATGGTGTCGTCGAAAAAGCTGACGGTGACTCAGTTATTGTTAACTACGGCGCTAAACTTGGCAAAAAAGAGTATAAGTTAACTCATTTCGAAAAAACTAACGACGACCGCTGTTATAATATGCACACTGTCGTATCTCGACACCAAAAAGTCGCAAAGGGTGACCTTCTTATCGAAGGTGCTTCCGTTAATCACGGTGAGCTCGCCCTTGGTCAGAACCTACTTGTTGCCTTCATGCCATGGCGTGGCTACAACATGGACGACGCGATTGTGATTTCTCGTCGCCTTGTTCAAGATGACTCGCTCACTTCGATTAACATTAAAGATTTTGATGTTGAGGTGCGTGAGACTAAACTTGGTCCAGAGCAAGTGACGCGTGATATTCCAAATGTTTCCGAACATGCTCTTCGTCATCTCGGTGAGGATGGTATCGTTACCGTTGGCTCTGAGGTGAAAGGTGGCGATATTCTCGTTGGTAAAATTACGCCAAAGGGTGAACAAGAACTTAGCTCAGAGGAACGCTTGCTCCGCGCTATTTTCGGTGAAAAAGCGAAGGATGTCCGCGATACCTCGGTCCGTATGACTTCCGGCACCTCTGGCAAGGTGGTTGGCGTTCGCGTCTATACCCGTGAAGATGAGAGCCACGAACTTAAGGCTGGTGTGATTATGCAGATTAAAATCTTTGTTGCTGAGATGCGTAAAATCCAGGTTGGCGATAAGCTCTCTGGCCGTCACGGTAACAAGGGTGTAGTCTCTCGTATTCTTCCAGTTGAAGATATGCCATTCACTGAGGATGGTACTCCAATTGACATCATCTTGTCTCCAATGGGTGTGCCTTCTCGTATGAACCTCGGTCAGCTCTTTGAGATTCACCTTGGTATGGCAGCTCGCGCACTCGGCTACACTGTCGCAACCCCATCCTTTAACGGTGTTCCAGATGAAATCATCTCGGAAGAACTAGAGAAGGCTGGTATTGACCGTAATGGCCGAATTCAGCTTTATGATGGTCTCACTGGTGAGCCATTTAACGAAAAGACCTCGGTTGGTGTGATGTACATGATTAAGCTTCACCACATGGTTGAAGATAAGATTCACGCTCGCTCCACTGGTCCATACACGATGGTGACTCAACAGCCACTCGGTGGTAAGGCTCAAAATGGTGGCCAGCGTTTCGGAGAAATGGAGGTTTGGGCGCTCGAATCTTACGGTGCTGCTTCTACTCTCCAAGAGATGTTGACCATTAAGTCGGATGACGTTTACGGTCGTGCTAAGGCTTACGAATCAATCATTAAGCACGATGCTATCGAGGGGCCAAAACTCCCAGAAGGCTTTAATGTGCTTGTAAAAGAACTTCAAGGTCTTGGCTTAAAAGTTGATCTCTTAGATAATGGCGAAGCTTCTGATGCTGATACAGTCATCGAGAAAACCTCTCGTGAAATTGAGCAAGCTCAAGATGACTCACTAATTTATGATAGAAAACTAGGCCAAACCGAACTCAGTGGTGATGATACAATCGATCTCACCGAAGACGAGTCTCGTGCAGCCCTAGACGAAGAAGGAATATCAATAACTGACGCCGAAGGTGACGAAATCATCGAAGATTATGATGACGATGATGGTTCAGTTGACCTCGGCGACGAAGGAGAGGAACTCTAATATGGCTTGGATGGATAACTATATCTCCGCCTCTGATTTCGACTCAATTCGCCTATCAGTCGCTAGCCCAGAAGACATTTTGAGCTGGTCCTATGGTGAAGTAACGAAACCAGAAACGATTAACTACCGCACCCAGAAACCTGAGCGTGACGGTCTCTTCTGTGAGCGTATTTTCGGTCCAGTAAAAGACATTAATCCACATGACTCAAAACTAAAGGGTGTCCGCTCTCGTGAAGCTGCCGTTGATAAAGATGGTAACCTAGTTACTAAATCAATCGTGCGCCGCGAACGTATGGGTCACATCAAACTAGCAGCTCCAGTTGCTCACGTTTGGTTCATGCGCGGCACCCCATCAGCACTTTCTTTGCTGCTTGAAGCTACCGTTCGTAACATTGAAAAAGTAGTTTATTTCGCTGCTTACCTTGTTACGAATAGTAAGGATGAGGAAATTGCTCAAACTTTAACTGATTTAATTGCTCAACATGATGCTGCAACCGCTGCCATCCAATTGCGCTATGAAGAAGAGGCTAAAGTTAAAGACGCTGATGTTGCAAAACTTGAAAAAGCAAAAACTAAAGAACTCGAAGAGCTTGATCGTGAATTCTTGGATCGAAAATCTATTCTTGAATCACTCAAAAAAGGTGCCATCATTCCTGAAAATGATTTCCGTAATCTTCCTGAAGAATACGAAGACTTCATTGAAGCTGAAATGGGTGCCGGTGCAATTAAGACTATGCTCGACGAAATCAATCTCGACGAGATGATTGCTAAATTGACTGAAGAAGCTGAACACGCCAAAGGTCAAAAAGAGCGTAAAATCGTGAAGCGCTTGAAGCTGATTGAAGGTATGAAAACTGCCGGTATTAAGCCATCAGATCTCGTTTTGACGATTATTCCAGTGATTCCACCAGATCTTCGTCCAATGATTAGTCTGCCAGGTGGCCGTTTCGCTACCTCAGATTTAAACGACCTTTACCGTCGTGTTATTAACCGCAATAACCGCTTGAAGAAGCTCCTAGATTTGAACGCTCCTGAGGTGATTGTTCATAATGAGATGCGCATGCTCCAAGAGGCAGTTGATGCACTCATTGACAATAATGCTTCTCACGGTCGTTCTGCTAACAGCCAGAATGGTCGTCGTAAACTAAAATCTCTCTCCGACTTGCTCAAGGGTAAGCAAGGTCGCTTCCGTCAAAACTTGCTCGGTAAGCGCGTTGACTACTCTGGTCGTTCCGTGATTGTGGTTGGTCCAAATCTGAAACTTAACGAATGTGGTTTGCCAAAACAAATGGCACTTGAACTCTTTAAGCCATTCGTCATTAGCTGGTTGATTGCTAATGAACACGCTACTAACCCACGCATCGCTTCTCGTATGATCGAAGCACAAGAATCTGTGGTTTGGGATGCGCTTGACGAGGTAATTAAGGGCCGTTATGTGCTTTTGAACCGCGCTCCGTCTCTTCACCGCCTTTCAATCCAAGCCTTCCAGCCAAAATTGATCGATGGTAAAGCAATCCAGCTACATCCACTCGTCGCTTCCGGCTTTAACGCCGACTACGACGGTGACCAGATGGCTGTTCACCTCCCACTTTCTGACGAAGCTCAGGCTGAGGCGCGCGAACTCATGTCTGCTGGCAAAAACCTTTTGAAACCAGCTGACGGTGCGCCAGTGCTTGCAATTTACCAGGACGTGGTGCTCGGTATTTATTACTTGACTTATGACAAGCCAGGTACTGACACCGAAAAAGTTAAAGCCTTCTCTTCAATCTATGAAGCTGAAATGGCCTACGATCATGGTGATATCGCTCTTCAGACTCCAATTCGGGTCTTTGCTAAGAAAGAAATTAGGAACACTACCCTCGGTCGCGTGATTTTCAACGAAATCTTGCCAGAGGATTATCCATTCGATAACAGTGTCCAAACTTCTAAGCAGCTCAAAAAAGTCATGGCCAACATCTTTGACCACTATGGTCCAGAAATGACCGTGAAAACTGCCGATGCTTTGAAAAACCTTGCCTTTGAGTATGAAACCATCGCTTCAGTCTCAACCTGTAAGGATGATTACCCAACCTACCCAGAGATTCAAGATTTCATCGCTGAAGGTGATTCAAAGACTGCTCTCATCCAAGACCAATTCAACCAAGGTCTCGTGACTGAGGAAGAGCGTCAGAAGCTCACGATCGCTAACTGGCGTGATATCGATAAGAAGATTTCTGAGTTCCTTAAGGCTAAGCTCGCAGATCTCGATACTGATATTGCTGTGATGACCAACTCTGGTGCGCGTGGTTCCGTTTCGAACATTAAGCTCGCTTCAGCTGAAATTGGTATCATGGTCGACATTAACAATAACGAAATCGAGCTCCCAGTCAAGTCTTCGTACAAGAAAGGCCTTAACACACTTGAGTCCTTCATTGCTACTCGTGGTGCTCGTCAGGGTCAGGTTTCAACCGCTCTCCGTACGGCAGACTCCGGCTACCTCACTCGTCGTCTTGTTGATGTGGCGCAAGATGTCTTTACGACTGAAGAAGTTGCTGAAGACCCAGGCTTCACTGTCGATAAGGCTGAAATTAAGGCTGCTGGTGTCGAATTCTCCGCTTGGGTTTCCGGTCGTTACACTGCCGAAGTTATCCCAGGTTATCTCGAAGCTAATGAGCTCATTACTCCAGAGATTGCTGCTCAACTTGAAGCAGACGACAATGTCAGCGCAGTTAAAATTCAATCCATCCTTACAACCAAGGCTGTCCGTGGTATCCCACAGCGCGCTTACGGTATTGATATGTCAACCCGTGCGCTAGTTGCCGCTAACCAACCAGTCGGTGTGATTGCTGCTCAGTCACTTGGTGAGCCAGGTACTCAGCTGACGCTTGATACGAAGCACGGTTCCGGTGTCGCTGGTTCCGGTGCCATCGCTCGTGGTCTTCCTCGTGTGGAAGAGTTGCTTGAGGCGCGTTCACCAAAGGGTCAGGCTTGGATCTCAACCATCAATGGTACTTGTGAAGTTTGGGAAGACGGTAACCACTATGTGGTTCAAATCACCCCAATCGCTGGTAAAACCGAAAAGATTGCCCTTGAAGGCCGTCGCGCTAAAGTTAAAGATGGTGCAGCAGTAAAAACTGGTGATGTTATTGCTTCAAAGAATAAGGGTATGGAGCCAATCATTGCTGGCTTTGATGGTATCACTCAACTCGTTGACGATGCTATCGTGCTCACCGCTAATGCTAGTGGCCCAGTCCGTATCGAGATTCCAAATGATGCTGAAATGCTCGTTAAATCTGGTGCTACAGTTGAGGCCGGTGATCGCTTGACTACTGGTTCCTTGAACCTACAAGACCAGTTGAAGTATAAGGGTGCTGAGGCTACGGCTCGCTACATTATGAACGACGTGCTCGCAGTCTATGCCGCTCAGGGTCATGAGATTTCTTCAAAGCACCTTGAGATTATCGTCCACCAGATGTTTAGCCGAGTTTCTATTGATAATGAAGGAGACTCCAGCTTCGTCATGGGTGACGTTGTCTCACTCGCTGCCGTTTCTGCTGAAAATGAGGAACTAATCAAGGCCGGCAAACAGCCAGCTGAGTATACCCAGCTTCTGCTCGGTATCACTAAAGTCTCTATTTGGTCAGATTCCTTCCTCTCGGCTGCTTCCTTCCAAGATACTACTCGTGTGTTGATTAACGCCGCAATCAATGGCCGCGTTGATAAATTACACGGTCTTAAGGAAAACGTCATCATCGGTCGTAAGATCCCAGTGGGTACTGGTAAGAATCCTCTTGCCGCTGAGCATCCAGCTGAGGTACAGGCTCGTATCGATGCTAGAGAAGCTGAGGCGGAAATCGTCAAAGCTAAAGAGCCAGCTACGGAAGATATTGCTAATATCTAACCTTAGTTAATCATAAGAAGAGACCAGCGTTTTAGCGCTGGCTCTTTTTGTCTCAGATACTTTAGGTAGACCTCTTGTTATTTTTTAGATTTCGTAGTATAATTAAGGAGTATAGTTTATCAAGGTGACATTTGAACAACTAGACAAGAGGGAAAGCCACTCGCTTCCGACTGTATTATTTTTTCTCAAGGCTAATCTTGAGAGTGTAATGGCCAAAACAGTGAAACGGGTTGGAACTGCTCAAATTGTCTAGTTCTAAGAGTGCCCCTGTAATAAAGGAAAGGATAAGATGAAAGTTATCATCGGCACCAAAATTGGTATGACCCAGATCATCGGTGAAGATGGACTTGTTACTCCTGTAACAATCCTCCAAGCTGGCCCGATCACAGCGACTCAGATTAAAACTGTCGAAACCGACGGTTATAACGCTGTGCAGTTCGGTTACGGTCAGGGTAAGAATCTGAGCAAGTCGGTTACTGGCCACGTCCAAAAGGCTAGTGTCACTCCAAAAACCCTAAAGGAATTTCGTACGGATTCCGCAGTGGAGCTTAAAGTCGGAGACAGTATTTCTGTTGACGCTTTTGAACTCGGCGATAAGGTTACTGTGACTGGCACAAGCAAGGGTAAAGGTTTTGCTGGTACCGTCAAGCGTTGGAACTTCCAAGAATCACGCAATACCCATGGCTTCAAGGGTGATATTCGTAAAGTCGGTTCAATCGGCTCTATGTATCCTCAAAAAGTTTTCAAGGGTAAGCGTATGCCAGGTCGTATGGGCCATGATCAAGTAACTGTTAAGAACTTGATTGTTGCTTATATCGATAAAGAAAATAATCTCTTAGGTCTTAAAGGCGCAGTCCCAGGTCCTAAGAAAGGAATTGTAACTGTGGAGGGAGATAAGTAATATGGCAGATCTAAATCCAAGCATCTTCAATCTTGAAGTTACAAATCACGAATTAATTAAACTCGCTTACGACGCCTACCTTGCAAATAGCCGTAGCTCTCACGCTAAGACTTTGAAGCGTGGTGAGGTCCGCGGTGGCGGTAAGAAGCCTTGGAAGCAGAAAGGTACTGGTCGAGCACGTTTTGGTTCAACCCGTAACCCAATCTGGCGCCACGGTGGTATCGCTGGTGGTCGTACTGGCGAAGAGAACTTCACCAAAAACTTGGCTCGCAACGCTAAAAAAGTTGCAGTCATGCAAGCGCTTTCTCTTAAAAATGCCGAAAAAGCAATCGTTGTGATTAGCTCTCTTGGTATTAAGCAAGGTAAAGTTAAGGAAGTCCTGAAGACTCTCGAAACTAATAAAGTTAACACAGCATCAAACATCTTGCTCGTTGTTAAAGATAAAGATGAACTCACTCTTCGTGCAACTTCTAACATTGCTAATGTCAAGCTCGTTCGCTCGACCTACTTGAACGTCTTTGATCTAATGAACGCTGATCAAATCGTCATCTTAGAAGATGCAATCGCCGAAATCGAGAATTGGTTGCTAGTAAAGGAGAATAAATAATGTTAGTTATTCCACGTGCAACTGAAAAATCTTATCGAGAACAAGCTAAGCGCACTTATATCTTTAATGTTCCTGAAGGCGGCTCAAAGCAAGCTATTGCTAAATCCGTTGAAGAACAGTTCAATGTCACCGTAGAAGATATTCGCGTCTTGACCCGCAAGGGCAAAGCTACCCGCTTCTCAAAGGGTAAACACGCTTATCCAGGCACTACTTATCGCCGCGATAAGAAAATCGCTTACGTTACACTAAAAGAAGGCGATAAAATCCGTGTATTCGAAGAGGAAACTAAAACTACTGAAAAGGAGAATAAGTAATGGCAATTAAGAATTATCGCCCAACTACTCCTGCTCAACGTCAAAAGACTACACAGGATTTCGAGCAAATCACTACGAAAAAACCACTTAAGTCTTTGACTAAAGCTAAAAAGCAGAACGCAGGTAAAAACAACCAAGGTCGCATTACCGTCCGCCATCGTGGTGGAGGCGTTAAGCGTCATTACCGTCTGCTTACTCACAATCTTCCAAAAAATCTCACTTTGAGCATTGAGGAGATTGAGTATGATCCAAACCGCAGCGCACGTATTGCTCGTGTGAAAGATCAGAATGGTGTTTACTACTACATCACTGCTGATACCGAAATGCGTAAAGGTCAGACCATTTCAACCGGCAATGATGCTCCAGTTGAAACTTCAAACCGTCTTCCACTCGAACTGATTCCAGTTGGTTCTGTCGTCTATGCGATTGAACTCACTCCAGGTCGTGGTGCGCAAATGGTTCGTGCTGCTGGTGCTTCTGCTCAGCTGATGGCAAAAGAGAATGGTTATGCTACCCTTCGTATGCCATCTGGTGAAGTTCGTAAAGTACTTGTTACTTGTGAAGCATCTCTCGGTACCGTTTCAAACGTCCAACACCAAAACATTAAAATTGGTGCTGCTGGTCGTCGTCGCCGTAAAGGTATTCGTCCAACCGTTCGTGGTGTTGTGATGAACGCAACAGATCACCCACACGGTGGTGGTGACGGTGGTCGTCACGGTTCCGGTAAAGCTCCACGTACCCCATGGGGTCAGTTGACGCTTGGCTACCGAACTCGTCATAATAAGAAAACTAATAAAATGATCGTGCGTAGTCGTCACGAAGGAAAGAGGAAATAGTTTATGGGAAGAAGCCTTAAAAAAGGTCCTTTCGTGGACTACAAACTTGAGAAGAAAATCAAGGCTCTCTCACTCGAAGATCGTACCATCGTTAAAACTTGGGCGCGCTACTCTACCATTTCACCAGAAATGGTTGGTCGCACTATCGCCGTTCATAACGGACGAAAGCATATCCCAGTTTTAATTTCAGAAAACATGGTCGGTCACAAACTCGGTGAGTTTGCCCCAACTCGTACATTCAAACGCCACGGTGGTAAAAAAGCCGCTGAAGCAGCAAAGGGAGGTAAGTAATTATGGCTACCAAATTTGCTCACGCTTACATCAAAGGTGTTGATTCAATGCCACGCAAAACTAGCATCGTTGCTAGCCTTGCCCGCGACCGCTACGTCGCTGACGCTTTGGTGATTTTAGAACATACGCCACGCCGCGCTGCTCGTCCAGTCAAAAAAGCTATTGAATCAGCTAAAGCTAACCTGCTAAACTCAGGTGCTTCAATTGATCCAAAGACGATTCGCATTGCTCGTATCTCTGTTACAGCTGGTACTCGCATTCGCCGTTTCGTGCCTGCTTCCCGTGGTCGCGCTTTACCATTCGAGAAAATTTCTTCCAACATCTTTGTCGAAGTTGCTGGTGAAGAAAAAGCGAAGAAGGTAGAGAAAACCGAAGCTAAGAAGGAGGAAAAGTAATGGGACAGAAAGTTAACCCAGTCTCTTATCGTCTTCAGGTTAGCAAAGACTGGTCTTCAAAGTGGTTCACTAAGAAGGCAGACTTTAAAAAATGGTTAATTGAAGATATTAAGATTCGCGAAGTTATTGAAAATCGTTTCAAGGCTCGCCCAACCATCGCTAAAATCAAGATCGAGCGTACTGACAATCTTACTACTATCACTATTCTCACCGCTAAAGCTGGTGCAGTGATTGGTAAACAAGGTGCAGGTATTAACGAATTGAAAAAAGAACTTGAAAAGGTTGCTAGCCAACCAATTCGCATCAATGTCGAAGAAGTTAAGAAGCCAGAGCTATCAGCTAAAATAGTCTCTGAAAACATTGGCTTCCAACTCGGAAAGCGTATGAACTTCCGTCGCGCTGTTAAAATGGCTTGCCAGTCAACTATGGCAGCTGGCGCTAAAGGTGTTCGTGTCGAGGTTTCCGGTCGTCTCAATGGCGCTGAAATGTCTCGCCGTGAAAAGTTTATTGAAGGCTCAGTCCCTCTACATACGCTTCGCGCTGACATCGACTTCCACTGTCATCACGCACCAACTATTGCTGGTATCGTCGGCGTGAAAGTTTGGATCTATAAGGGAGAGAAATAGTTATGGCAATTTTACTACCAAGAAAAACTGCTCACCGCAAGGTCCGCAAAGGTAAAAACGAAGGCGTTGCTACTCGTTGTAACTATGTTGCATTCGGCGATTATGGCCTAATGTCGCTCGACAACGAACGTATCAACTCCCGCCAAATCGAGGCTGCTCGTCAGTCAATCACTCGCTACATTAAGCGTGGTGGTAAGATTTGGATTCGCATCTTCCCACATACCCCTGTCACCAAGAAACCTCTTGATGTAAAAATGGGTTCTGGTAAAGGTGAACCACAATTCTTCGTGGCTAAAGTTAAAGCTGGCACTGTGATGTTTGAGCTCGCGGATGTGACCGAAGAGCAGGCAAAAGAGGCTCTCCGTCTCGCTTCCCACAAACTTCCTGTCCGCTGTAAGATTATTAAGAAAGAGGAGTTCTAATTATGGCAGATAAGAAAGCTACTAAAAAGACCGCTCCAGATATGTCAAACAAGACCGTTGCTGAGCTAAAGCAAGATTTGCTTAACGCTAAAAAAGGTCTTCACGACGGCACTCTTGCTAATCCACGCCATATTCAGACAATCAGAAAAGCGATTGCTCGCAAAATGACTGCTGAAAGTTTAGCTAAAGAAGAGAAAGGAGATAAGTAATGGCACATACACTTATTGGTACCGTTACTTCAGATAAGCGCAATAAAACTATCACTGTTTCAATTACGTCTCGCGAAACTCATCCACTCTACCGTAAGCAATATTCACACACTCGTAAATATACCGCTCACGATGAGATGAATGAAGCAAAAGCCGGCGATAAGGTTGAAATCGTTGAATGCCGTCCATTCTCCAAGACTTGTAGCTATAAGCTCAACAAGATTCTTGAAAAATTCCACGGTACCGTTGCGCTCAAAGAAGATATTAATTCAGTCGAAGGTGTTAATAACACTGACGAAGGAGATAAATAATGATCCAACAGGAAACTAGATTACACGTCGCTGACAACAGTGGCGCCAAGGAACTTGGAGTGATCCGTGTCCTCGGTGGTACTCGCGCCCGCTACGCTCGCGTCGGTGACATCGTCACCGCTAGCGTCAAAGAGGCTTCCCCAACCGGAAACGTGAAGAAAAAAGCTGTTGTCCGTGCGGTTATTGTCCGCACTCGTGGCCAAATTCGCCGTCCAGATGGTTCAACCATCCGTTTCGACGACAACGCCGCCGTTATTGTTAACGACGACAAAACTCCAAAGGGTACTCGTGTCTTCGGGCCAGTCCCTCGCGAACTTCGCGACCTCGGATACAACAAGATTATCAGCTTAGCACCGGAGGTACTATAATATGGCACAGAATCTAAAATCCGGCGACAAAGTAGTAATTATTGCTGGTGCAAATAAAGGTCAATCTGGCAAAATTGTTAAAATGGACCGTAAAAACAACCAGGCCTTCATCGAAGGTATCGGTGTGCGTGAACGCCACATGGCTGCAAACGCTTACCGCCAGGCTGGTAAAAAATCTGTCCATGTCGGTATTGACTGTTCTAACCTCAAAAAGGAGGGTAAGTAATTATGGCTGAGAAATATATCCCACGCCTCAAAAAGGCTTACAACGAAGAATATGTAAAAACTCTTGAACAAACACTTGGAATTGACAACGTCAACAAAGTGCCTAAACTCGAAAAGGTCGTCATCTCTTGTGGTGTCGGTAAAAAACGTGAAGATAAGCGTTTCATCGAAACTGTGAATCTCACTCTTTCTAAGATTACCGGTCAAGCTACGACTTCTAGAATGGCTAAAAAATCAATCGCTACCTTCAAGATTCGTAAAGGTATGGGTGATCCAGTCGGCTATCTCGTTACTCTTCGTAATGATAAGATGTATGAATTCGTTGATCGTCTTATCAACGTCGCTCTACCACACGTTCGCGACTTCCACGGTGTTTCACACCATTCTTTCGACAAGCAAGGTAACTACTCATTGGGTGTTAAAGAGCAGACTATCTTCCCAGAAATTACTTTCGAAGATTCGTCAATTTTACACGGCCTTGAAATCACCTTTATTATTAAAAATGGTTCAAAGGAAGGAAGCACTAAATTGTTAGAGCTCTTTGGTATGCCATTTGAGAAGGGAGGCAAATAATATGGCTAAAACATCTGCTGTCCTCCGTGATCAAAAGAGGCAAAAAATGTACGAAAAATACAAAGCTAAACGTGAAGCATTGAAAGCAGCTGGCGACCTCGAAGGTCTTCAGAAGCTTCCATGCAACTCTTCACCTACGCGCCTAAAAAACCGTGACCTCCTTGATGGTCGTCCACGTGGTTATATGCGCCGCTTTGGTATGAGTCGTATTACCTTCCGTGAAAAAGCAAGCAAGGGTGAAATCCCAGGCGTAACAAAGAGTAGCTGGTAAGGAGAAAGGAGAAAAGTTATGTCATTACAATCTACTGATCAAATCGCAGACCTTATCACCCGCATCCGCAACGCTATTCTTGTAGGTAAAACCGAAATTCGCGTTCCTACCTCAAAACTTAAGGTTGCAGTCGCTGAAGGTCTCAAAAAAGGTGGTTACATCGAAGCTGTTGAAGTTGAAGATGCAAAACCTCGCGGCATTCTCCACATTGTGATTAACAATGCTGGTGAAATCGCTAAAATTAACGAGATTTCGAAAGTTTCAAAACCAGGCCGCCGCGTCTATGCTGCAGCTGATGAAATCCCAAAAGTTAAGTCCGGCCGTGGCATTGTCCTCGTCTCGACCTCAAAGGGAATCATGACTGGCGAAGAAGCTCGTAAAAACCGCCTCGGCGGAGAAATCCTAGTCAAGGTCTACTAGACCTCCATTAGTCCGAGTTTAATAAAAAGGACTCCTCCGGGAGTCTTTTTTGTGTTTTGCTGATATTCTTTATGCTATAATAAAAGGAGTATTCTGGGTGCCTAAGGAGATTTCTCGGAGGGACTGTTTTTGACAAAGACACCTAAGTATGATATAATAGATATATTACTCTAAAGGAGAGCCTAATGTCAATCAGTGGCGATTTTAAAAAATCGATCGATATGTCTAAAATTGCATTTCCATCCAGTCAAAAACGCACACTTTGGCTTATCAATTTTTATGCCTACAGTCTAATTAAACGGCTACTGGATATATTTTTTGCTCTCGTTGGACTCATCTCACTGTCACCACTATTTTTAATCGTAGCGATTTTAATTAAACGCGAAGACGGCGGTAGTGTATTCTTTAAACAAATTCGCACTGGCCGACTTGGTAATGAATTTAAAATTATTAAGTTTCGTACTATGTGTGAATCTAATAATGTCCATGATAAGACCACTAAGGATGAACATACTAAAATTGGTAAAATTTTACGCAATACTTCAATCGATGAATTACCACAGTTAATCAATGTTTTAAAAGGAGATATGTCATTTATTGGTCCACGCCCCTGGATTACTGACTATTTTAACACTATGTTAAAAAGTCAAAAGATTCGAACTCTCGTAAAACCGGGCATTACTGGACTTGCGCAAGCTAAAGGGCGTAACGGTATTTCCATTTTTGATAAAATCAATTATGACATCGAATATGTCCATCACTTCTCGTTTTTCGAGGATTTAAAAGTAGTTATTTTATCCTTCAAGGCAGTTTCATCGAAAGAAAATGCCGATGCAGGTAAATTTTTAATCCATGATGAATTGCGCGACCTGAAAGCTAAAAACGAAAGGTATCTTTAGTCCCCTATTTCTATAGGGCTTATGGTATAATGTATATAAATGTTGGCTGGTAAGACAAAAGTTTTATTCCTAATTCATACCCTCCAGGTGGGTGGCGCTGAGAGGGTGTTAATTGACACCGTTAATCGCTTAGACAAAACTAAATTTGATGTGACTGTAGTGACGGTAGTTAATGTTGGGGCATTGAGAAAAGAATTGGATGCTGCCGTGCATTATAAAACTATTTTTGATTTTCGGTTTTTAAAGAAATTGGGCGGCGGAGAGTCGAAATATGCAACTTCAGTTAATACCTCAAAGCGAAAAAATCCACTTAAATTAGCCTTTATTAAATCCTATGTTAATTTTTGGCGCCATGTTAATCTTTTTAAGCTCCACCAGAAATATATCGGCAACGATTATGACGTTGAAATTTCTTTCCTGGAGGGCATTCCAGCAAAAATTATTGCTCATTCAAAAAATCCGCATTCTCGTAAACTTTGTTGGATCCATGTTGATCTTAAAAACGAGCCAAAATCTGACCGCTTTTTTAAGAGCCTCGACGAACAAAAGGCCACTTATGCAAAATTCGACGAGATTGTCTGTGTTTCCGAAGTTGTGCGTGACCGCTTTCTTGAGAAGATTGATATTAAACCTGAGCATGTTACGGTTATCTACAATCTAATCGATAAAACGGCAATTTTAGCACAAGCAGAGCAAGTTGAGCATCCTAAGAATTCAACCTTTACTTTCTGTTCGGTCGGCCGACTTTCTCGACAAAAAGGCTATGATCGGCTTATCAATGTGGTGAAAAGGTTAGAAGACCTAGGTTACCAATTTAAGGTCAATATTATAGGGACAGGCGTAGAAGAAGCCAGTTTGAAAAGGCAAATTGAAGTAATGGGTGTAGCAAGCATTACTCTTTTAGGCTATCAGGAGAATCCTCATCCGTATGTAAAACAAGCAGATGTTTTTGTTTGTTCTTCACGTGCCGAAGGTTTTAGCACAGCCGTTGCGGAAGCGATTATTTTAGGTAAAGCCATCATCTCCACTAACTGTTCTGGTGCTGAAGAAATGTTGGGTGAAAAATCGGAGTACGGCATGATTTGCGACAATAGTGAGGAGGGTCTATTTAGCGCAATGCGCCGTGTTCTAGACCAAAAACAGCTAATATCCGATTATGAAGCTAAAGTAAAAGTACGTGCCAATATGTTTGATGTATCAAGCACGTTATTAAAAATTGAGGCGGAGATTCAAAATGCAAACTAAAGTTCAGAAAAAACCTCGCTTTTGGCTATTTAATGTATTTTTGATGCTTTTCATCTTCACCACAATCAACCGTGAATTTGTCTTATTTGGGCTTGATTTGCGCTACCCGACCATCATCTTGGGTCTAGCTCTAGTGGTTCTAAGTATTTTTCGTAAACCAGCTGAGGATGAAGCCGAAACGGAACGCATTAGAACTGTCTTTGTTCCACTTTTCGCTTTCTTTGCTTGGTGTTTTATCTCCAATATTTCTTGGTTATGGAATGGCCTTACTCCAGAGCCAGTTCAGGCCGTAAATCAGAATATCCTACTTTTTAGCAATTTTCTCGCACTAACCGTTTTTTATCTTTATCGCAATTTTATCAGTAAACGTACGGTCAATCAGATTATAGTTCTATCTTGTCTAGTCCTAGTCTTTAGTTTTGTTATGACTTTGCTTGGCTTTGAAATGGCCGATATTTCTGGCTCAACTGGAGCGAGGTCAATTAGTGTCACTACCAGTAGAGGTGAATTTAAAAATATCTATGGTCACAATTTCCGTCTGGCTGGTTATGCCGAAGATGCTAACTATGCCAGTGTCTTCTTGGTGCTGGGTGCAATTGCTGTGCTAAACTTAGTCAAACGCAAATCTTTCAAGATTGCTCTAGTAATGATATTTCTCGTAGCCCTAGGTTATGCTAGTTCGAGAACAGTTTTCTTCTCCCTGGCCTTTGGTTTAGTTTATCAAGTCGTCTTTATGCTGATAAAAGATAATGCTAAATATCGTAAAATCCTAAACCTCGTCTTTATTTGTGTTATACCAGCCATGATGATTCTTTTACCAAGATTAGGGCTGATGAATAACCTTAACACTATGTCAACTCGATATATGCTTTGGGGTATTGCGGAGCAGACTTTTGTACATAGCCCAGTAATTGGCAACGGTATTAGTTCGGCCCGAAGCGCAATCAACGCCGAGCATCCAGGTTGGTATGTCCAACCGCACAGTAACTATTGGCAGCTCTTGGCAGAAACTGGTATCATCGGTCTAATCATTTTTATGTTTGCGATGTATCGCTGTCTCGAGTACGGTAAAGACGACCGCTACGCTGCATTACCGATTATCATTATGATTGTTTTTGGCTTAACCTTTGAAATTATTCAGTTGCAAATTTTTATCTTCGTAGCCTTTTTGAATCTAATGGGGAGCCCTGACGATGAAAAACGTCCTCTTTCTAGTTAATTCGTTAGGCGGCGGTGGCGCCGAGCGTGTCTGTGTTAATCTCGCTAACTATATGGCTAAAAATGACTGTAGAGTAAAAATCATCACGGTTTTTGAGCAAACTAAAGTGACTGGCTATGCACTGCATTCCAATATCGAAGTTATCAACCTCGGCTATAATTTTGATTCTAAGATTGAAAAAATTAAATGCCTCCTTTTTGCACACCACAGGATAAACCACTATTTGAAACATACCGGTCTTACATGGGATCTGATTACCAGCCACCTACCAATGTCAAACATTATTACTAGGAGGTCTAAAATTGGCAAAAAGGCCATCTATGTTTTTCATAGTACAATGCGAACCTTTTCAAAAAATCAGTCAGCCTTTTTCAAGTTAGGCTTAAGAGCTTTTTTTAGAAAGCGTAAAGTTTGTTGTGTTTCTGAAGGTATTAAAAAAGAATGCTTAGCAGTGTATGGTTTTTCGAAAAAGTATACTTTTACAATCTATAATCCACTGGACCCTGAGGCTAATGGCACTAATGTTGACAACAAAATAATCACATCACTAAAACCCTATATTATAGTGGTTGGCCGACTTAATGTCTTGAAGCGTCAGGATCGAGCTATTCAGATATTTGAGCAGGGGCACTTTAGCGACTCCCTTAACTTAGTTTTTTGTGGAGACGGTGAGCTAAAGGATGCATTAGTCCAGCAGAGCCAAAAGACTAACTGTAGCGACCATATTCATTTTGTTGGTTGGCAAGACGATGTTCGGTCCTGGATTAAACAAGCCGAGGTGTTGCTCTGTACTTCCGATACTGAAGGTTTCCCCATGAATCTAGTAGAAGGGGCCAGGGAAGGGGTTAAGATTGTTTCGGCTGATTGTCAGTTTGGACCAAACGAGATCTTGACCGGAGAATATGCGCAGTTTCTCGTCAAGGATAAAACCGATATTGCATCATATATCTCGGCCATCAAGCAGGCCTTAAATAAATATCCTACCGCCAAAAATCCCATCATCGAGCAATGCTCTCCCGAAATAATTGTTAATCAGTATTTTAAAATGTATCAAAAAGGAAAGAAATGAAAATCGGTTTAGTTAGCATTCATAGCGCACATAATTACGGCTCAGTCTTGCAAGCCTATGCCTTGCAAGAGGCGCTTAAGCAGTACTCAAAAGACGTAGCAATCATTGATTATCGTCCAGCTTATTTTGAGAAAATGTACAAGATCTTTAGTCTCAGTATTTATAAGGATTACGGCGGCTTTTTGAGTAAACTCATTCATCTAGCTTGGCGTACCATCTTTTTGCCGAGTCGGATTAAAAAATCGAATGCCTTTAATCGTTTTATCAAAGATAACTATTCACTTACAAAACGTTTTAATAACTATGCTGAATTGAAATCTATCAAAAATGAGTTTGATGTTGTATTTGTCGGTAGCGACCAGGTCTGGAATACTGATATTACTGAGGGGTTTGATAAAGCATATTATCTTGGCTTTGTCGGCGATCGCACCATTAAGGCCTCCTACGCCGCAAGTATCGCTCGCGCTACGATCGATCCTAAGTATCTTTCACAGTATAAAAAATATCTCGCTCGCTTCGATAATATCTCGGTGCGAGAGCCGGCTGGAAAAGTTGAATTGGCGAAAAATCTTAGCCAAAAAATCACAGTCTCCATCGACCCAACGTTACTGCTTGAACGGACCGTTTGGGACCGGCTCGCTAGCCAAAGTAAACTCAATCTGTCAGGGAAAAAATATATCCTAACTTACATCCTAGAAAATAATGCTGAATTAACTAAGACTGCTAATTATCTTTCGGAAAAGCTTGATCTACCGGTCATTAGTATAGGTAAGGTAAAACGGTTTAAGCGTGAGACTGTGCTTAAGGATGCCGGACCGGCTGATTTCCTTGCCCTATTTAAGAACGCGGAAGTCGTAGTGACTAATTCCTTCCATGGTACCGTTTTTTCAATTATTTACCGAAAAATGAATTTTATTATTCCGCATCTTGCAACTGGTGGACGCATGACCGAATTACTTAAAATGTTGCATTTAGACGACCGCATCGTTTATAATTTTAACCAGAAGAAAATTGACGAACTAACCAGTCTTCCAGATTTTGACAGTGCTAAGACCTATCTGGATGAAAAAATTAAATCTGCAAAAAACTATCTGCTAAATACTATTAAAAAAGGAGAAAAAAATGACTAAATATAGCGATCAAAAAAATCTTTTAATTTTATTATCACTTCTAAAACAATATAATATCCGTCGCATCATTGTTAGTCCAGGTGCAACCGTCACTAACTTTGCCGGTAGTGTTCAGGAAGATGATTTCTTCGAACTTTATTCTAGTGTTGATGAGCGTTCAGCTTGCTACATGGCTTGTGGTATGGCTGCTGAAGCTAAGGAGCCAGTCGCCATTGTTTGTACTGGCGCAACTGCCTCAAGAAATTATTTACCAGGTCTAACCGAGGCCTATTATCGTAAATTACCAGTCTTAGCGATTACTTCTGCGATGTTTCATGGCAACATTGGGCATAATATTCCTCAAATGATTGACCGTACTAGGCAACTGAATGATATTGCCCGAAAAAGCGTTCAAATCCATGAAGTGCGAGATAAGAACGATGAGTGGCTCGTAACTGTTGATATCAATAAAGCCCTACATGCCTTAACCGAAAATGGGGGCGGGCCAGTCCATATTAACCTTGAAATTAGCAATGCTCCACACTTCAGTATTGCTGAGCTTCCAGTTGCTCGCAAAATCAACAAATATCACTTAAATAGCACCAATCTACCAGAATTAAAAGGTAAAAAAGTTGCAGTTTTTGTGGGGGCGCACGATCGGTGGGATAATAACCTTACTGCCGCCGTTGACCAATTTGTTGAAAAATATAATTCAGTAGTGCTCTGTGATGCAACCAGCAATTATTGTGGTAAATACAAGATTCAGGGCAACCTTATCTTAGATCAAGAGAACTATCATACTCCGCTTGATGATTTTGACGTCCTCATTCATCTTGGTAACGTGTCAGGCTCATACATGAAAATTACCGCTAAAGAAACCTGGCGAGTTAATCCGGATGGCGAACTGGTTGATACCTTCAAAAACCTCAAGCATGTCTTCGCGATGGAGGAGCTAGAATTCTTTAATCATTACAACTCGCTCGTCGAAGACGGCGACACTAATACTTCGGTCTATCAAGCATGGTCCTCGGAGTATCAGAACATTCTTGGTAAAATAGACGGCCTAAATCTGCCCCTGTCTAATATCTGGCTACAAGGAGCAATTGGCTCGACTTTACCAGAAAACTCAATCGTCCATTACGGCATCCTTAGCTCGCTTCGTTCAGCCAACTTCTTTGATAAAGGTCAGACAGTACTGGGCTACAGCAATACTGGTGGCTTTGGTATTGACGGTAATCTATCATCTCTACTTGGTGCTGCACTAGTGCATCCTGAGAAGCTATATTACGGTATTGTTGGCGATTTATCATTCTTTTACGACATGAATACGCTCGGCAACCGCATGATGCCAAACAACATTCGACTTATTCTCATTAACAACGCTTGTGGTGCAGAATTTCACCTTCATATCAATCCAGCATATCAACGACTGGGGCACGAAGGCGTGAGTCGTTATATTGCAGCGGATGCCCACTTTGGTAATAAGTCTAAGACTTTGGTGAAGCATTATGCTGAAGACCTGGGATTTGAATATATTCCAGTTTATTCCAAGAAAGACTTTATTAAATGTCAAGCCGAGCTAATAAATCCAGCTCCTCGCAAAAAGCCATTGCTTATCGAGGTCTTTACTGATCAAGATGATGAAAATAAGGCACTGTTAGCCGTCCGTACGATTGAGAAAGATTTGAAAGGCAGCGTAAAAAATAATCTCAAGAAATTTGCGGCCAAGACTCTTAACGAAGATGCCAAAAAGAAAATCCGTAGATTTTTACCCTAGCGTTTCGTCTTCTCTTTAATTATCTTCAAGCTCATAATGGCTAAATCTTTGGCCATTATGCTTGATGCGATCAGAAAAATGATAGTCATTGCTACCTTAACCCAGACATTATCAATATAAAAGAATATACTGGCCGACAAAAAACTGGTCATGAAATAGAGTACAGCTAGAGGACTAACTGTAATTTTGATTAGTTTTATTATATCTAAATGACGCATCACTAGCATTATTGAAAAAGCTATGATCGTCGATATAATCGCCGCATAAACTCCAATGAAATGGACCAGAACTAAATCAATTAGCACATTAACTATACCTGCAATCAAGGTAGTTTTCATAATTTTTTGCGGGACTAATAGTGCGCTATAGATGCAAGAATAGTAATTTGCAATACCGCAAATTAGGGCCCCCAGCACTAAGAGTGGAATGTAGCTATAAGATTCGCGGTAATCCTGCTTAATTAGAAACTTGAAGGCAATCGGTAGTGCGAAAATTAGTGCGCTACAAATAAAAGTGAAAATTTTTACCATACTGTTAAAAACATCACTAAAATAGCCTTCAGCATCCTTAGACTTTAGATGCATTGATGCTGACTCCGACCAAGACATGTTAAAAATGTAAAAAAGTCCGTTCACTACGGAAGCAAACGTATTCGCCGCCGCATAAACTCCAACTGCAGATAATGACACGAAATAAGCCATAATAGTTCGGTCTGAAGCATTTACAACCCACCAGGCAACCCCATTGAGCATTACAGGCAAAGAATATCGAATCAACATCTTTTTGATATCTTTTTCAACAAATGTTTTGGCAATCTTATCTGTTAATTTAAGTGAGCCAAGTAGGTAACAAACTCCAGCGATACTACTAATCACGCTTGCGATTAGGATTGCTTCTCCTCCCATGTTAAGGCTAAAGATGAAAAACAAGTTTAATCCAACGTTAATCATGCCAGTTAAAATTGACGTAACTGAATACTTTAGGCTCTCCCCGACTCCTCGCGAGACCTGCAAGAAGAAGCTTAGTGTTGCAGTAGCTAAGATATTTAAGATGATCCATTCAGCAAATTTAATCTTCAAAAGAAATAGAATTGGCGTAGCTATGATGGAAAAAGGCAGTAATAGCTTGAGCATATTAAATACGCCAGTAGAGATAATTCCGGCGACTTTTCTGTCATCACCCCTAGCGTCAATTAAAAATCTAAAAGCTGCAAATTCTTGCTGAATTGTAATAATTGGAATTAAAAACGTGGAATAAGAAATAATTAGATCGATATTGCCGTATTCGGCGGAAGATATCTTTGAGGTATAAACTGGCAATAACAGGAAAGTTAAAAACTGCGTCGACATCTTTCCTAATGCAATAATTAAGGTATTTTTAATGAGTTCCGTTTTCTTGTTTTTCATCAATACTATATATTATAGCATATAAATAGATACAAAATGGTCAGGGTAATCGGACTTGAACCGACGGCCTCAGCTTCCCGAAAGCTGCGCGCTACCAACTGCGCCATACCCTGACTTAGCTCTATTTTAGTCTGATTTTACACTTTTTTCAAGTAATGTAGGATTAACATACATATGAGAATTTTTATTAGCTCTTATTTTGACCATTAAATTTCCTCGGACAGAAATAATTCTTCTTCATCTGGCATTTTACGTTTTTTCATATATTTTTTCTCCTAAAATTCCGTCTACCAACAGAATTTCTCGCTTATTAAAGTTAATCTTGATTGGTTTTCCATATGGTAGAACTATGCGCGGGGAAGTGTGGCCAAAATTCAAATTAAAAACCGTTGGCAAATTGTGTTTTTTGGCTAGATCTTTATAGATTTCTTTGTATTCGTCATAATAAAACTCGTCTTGTGGCTTTCCGATTATTAAACCACGCGCGACACTAAAAACTCCTTTGTCTTCCAATACTTTCAACATTTCTTTCAACTTTTTAGGGTTCGGCTTTTCTTCGCTAGTCTCGACAAAAACTATCTTATCCCTCCATTGTTCTCTCGTTGGAAAAATTTGATATTTTTTATATATTTCTTTTTGGTCGGCGTAGCGTTCACCGGTAATAATTTCAGATAAGCTCTCTAAACATCCGCCCAGCAATTCGCCTTGAATTGTATCTTTGCCATACAGAAATTCATGGCCGTGCTCTTCTTTTCTTTCTCTGCGCATAACGCCCAATTGGTCTTCATCAAAACTAGTTCTTGCCTCGTACCAAATTGGGCTAGACTCAATTACTATGTTTTTCTCTGACGTGAAAAGATGTTTTATCCAGTTTTTAGTGAACTCAAAAATCTCTGGTCCGAGTTCGGCTATATCCGACAAAAGTGCTGGTGCATAAAGAGTAGCTAAGCCTAATTGATAAAACATAAGATGATTGTTAGTTGTGTCCGAAAAGCCTAAAAATGGTTTTGGATGTTTTTTTATTATTCTAGCGAAGTCTTCGTTCATTAAATACGGCAACGTCCTAAAAGTATCATCACCCCCAAGCGCAGACCAAATCAAATCGACTTCTTTGTCTAAAAAAGCAGCCCTTAAATCTTCTGCTTTTTTCTCCGGATGTTTCTTTAAGAACTCTTCGCCCTTTAATGCGTTTGGCATGTATTTGAATTTCAATCCAAAATCTTTTGGTAGGCGTTCCTCGATTAATTTAAGTTCATGTTTTACGAACGGCTCGCCAAGCACTCCGCTAGACAAACAAACAATTCCGACTGTAGCGCCTTTTTTGATTTTTTTAGGATAAATCATACAATATCTCCACCATCATTAAATCTGCGAAAAACTTGAATGTCTCTAACATAGTCTGTTTTTCACATCTTTATTACATTATATACTAAAAAACACCTCAGAAGGAATCCGAGGTGTAGTATTATTCATTAAGATTTGTAAGTGCGAGACAAGCGTTGTTTGAATAAATGAAGTCATCATGAATATAGATTTTTCCGTCTTCATAAAATCCTATTTCATATTTTGGTTTAATATAAAAAATACGCACGGATAAATTTTAAATATAAATGTATGTTTAGCTAACACTGATTTTGCACTTTTTTCAAGTAAAGCCTTGAAAAAACTAAAAACTTAAGTTATAATGAAACAAGGTTGGATTCGTAGCTCAGTTGGTTAGAGCGCTGCCCTGTCACGGCAGAGGTCGCGAGTTCGAGTCTCGTCGGATCCGCCATATTTTAGCCCTACGATATGGGCGGTTAGCTCAGTTGGCTAGAGCGCGTCTTTGACGTAGACGAGGTCAGAGGTTCGACTCCTCTATCGCCCACCACTAAATGACATCTCTACTCCATCAAACATTCGGTTGATGGAGTCTTTTTTATCTCTTGAAAACTTAGTGAAAATATGCTAGAATAACCTGAATACTAACTAAAAGGAAGTTTTTATGAGTCGTATCGGAAAACTACCTGTTGACGTTCCAGCAGGCGTGACAATTACGGTCGGCGACAAGGAAATTACTGTCGCTGGTCCTAAAGGCACGCTCACTGTTCCAGTTCAACAGAACACTACCACTAAGGTAGAAGAAAACAAACTCGTAGTAACCCGCAAAGATGATGAGCCAAACTCAAGGGCTTGGCATGGTCTTCAACGCGCTTTACTCCAAAACGCTGTCGACGGCGTCACTAAAGGTTTTGAGAAAAAACTTGAAATCAACGGTGTCGGTTTCCGTCTTTCAGGCGGACCAAAAGATATTGAGATGGCACTTGGCTTCTCTCATCCGGTCAAATACTCTGCTCCAGAGGGAATCACCCTCACCACTAACAAGATGGAAATCGTTGTTTCTGGTATTGATAAGCAGAAAGTTGGCCAAGTTGCAGCTGAGATTCGTGCCCTCAAGAAACCTGAACCATATAAGGGTAAGGGTATTAAATACGCTGACGAAGTAATCGTCCGCAAGGCAGGAAAGGCAGGTAAGAAATAATGAAAGCTGAATATCGTGCAAAGCGCACCCGCGCTAAGATTCATGGTACTACAGAGCGCCCACGCCTAACCGTGAAAATCAGTAATTTACATATTACTGCTCAAATCATCAACGATGATACTAGAGAAACTTTAGCCTACGCCACTACAATTGGCACTAAAGCTAAAGGCACAAAGACTGAAAAATGTGAACTTATTGGTAAAGAAATTGCTGATAAGGCTAAAAAAGCTAAGATCACCAAGGTAGTTTTTGACCGTGGTGCAAAAGCTTATGCAGGTCGCCTCTCTGCTCTCGCAGATGCTGCCCGCAAGGAAGGATTGGAGTTCTAATATGGCAGATGAACCACGTGTAATCAATAAGTCCGGAACCCTCAAAATGACCGACAAGGTCGCAGCTACTAAAGAAACCCGCGATATGTCTGGCCGCCCAATGCGCCGCAATAATCGCCGTGATCGCGTTAAAGCTGACGTTGCTCCAAAGGAATTTGAAGAAGTCACGATTAACATCGACCGCGTTTCTCGTACAGTTGCTGGTGGTCGCCGTATGCGCTTTAAGGCGTTAGTTGCAGTTGGCAACAAGAAAAATAAAGTTGGCGTTGGTGTTGCAAAAGGTAACGATGTTACTACTGCTGTCGCTAAGGCTACTGCTAAAGCTAAGAAAAATCTAGTTGTCTTCAATATGGATGGCGAAACTATCTGTCACGAAGTTGAAACCAAAGTTACTGGTGCTGATGTCTTAATGAAGCCAGCTGCTCCAGGTACCGGTATTATCGCCGGTGGCGTCGTTCGTTCAGTGATCGGTTTGACTGGTATTAAGAACCTCATTTCAAAATCTCTTGGTTCGACCAATAAAGTCAACATCGCCTATGCTGTCGTTGAAGGCTTGAAACAGCAAGTTCCTCGCGAAAAGTGGAATACCACAATCGCGAAGAAATCTGCAAAAAAGGAGACTAAGTAATGAAATACAATGATCTCGTAGTTAATAAAAATACTCGTCCAACTCGTGCTGGTCGTGGTATCTCGGCTGGGCTAGGTAAAACCGCTGGTCGTGGTACTAAAGGTCAGAAGGCTCGTACTGGTCATCGCAAGATGCCATCAGGCTTCATGGGTGGTCAGCGTGCAATCATGCAGGCAATTCCAAAGCTCAAAGGCTTCAAGTCACTTCACGCTAAGGCAACAGTAGTCTACACTGAAAACCTTAATTCACTTAGTGGTGACGTTGACAACTTTGTGTTGGCCGAGAACGCTTTGATTGAGAACCCTTACGCTAAGGTTAAAATCATCTCTCGTGGTGAATTAACCGCAAAACTTAACCTAAGCACTCAATTTGCTTCAAAAACTGCTATTTCAGCTATCGAAAAAGCCGGCGGTAAGTTTACTCGCGTCAGCGTTCCTAAGCGCGCTAAAAAAGTTTCAGAATAATCTGACATTATAAAGCATTCAGTCTTTTTGAAGAAGATATAACCTTGGGCTAGCGCCCTTGAACGCATCTTCGAAGAAATGTGCTGAATGCTTTTTGATATCAGCTCGACCAACGCTTCTTTGGGCGCACCTTCGAATAGATTGACTTTTTTGGCGATTTACCTTGGAGATAGTTCCCATTCTATTTTTTTTGTGCTAAAATTGATAAAGAATATATTACAGAGAGGCTATTTTAATGCATTTTAAGACGATTTTTAAATCATTTAAAAACAAAGACATGCTAAAACGCATCGGTATTGTGTTGGGTATCTTGGTCGTTTACCGATTCTTAGCTCATATTCCAGTCCCAATGGGCGACGCAACTACCTTTAAAGATGCTATTTCGAACCTAATTTCTAAATCTGACTTCGGTAGCTTCATCAATCTTATTTCTGGCGGTGGCCTCACCAACTTCTCAATCATTTTAGTCGGTATGTCACCATATATTACCGCCTCTATCGTCTCGCAGCTACTGACAAAGGCGATTCCGTGCCTTGAGGAGCTCTCGGAAGACGGCGAATCTGGTCGTCGCAAGATTAACCAGTGGACCAGGGTACTATCCGTTCCACTAGCTATCGTTCAATCAATTGCTTACTGCTACATTCTATTCCAATCCGTAGGCTCTTATTCAACAACTGCCTTCACTCCAACCTCGCATGACTGGTTCCTCGCTGTTACCGCGATGAGCGCCGGCTCGATTATCCTTATGTGGCTTGGCGAATTGATCACCGAGCAGGGAATCGGTAATGGTATCTCCATGGTCATCTTCCTCTCTATCGTTTCGCAATTCCAAACTACTGCTGCTCAAATTGGCTCCGCTCTCTTTGATACCTCAAATGGCGCGTTTTCACTCTTCGGCTGGCTCAATCTTCCGGTCAACCCGACCGTCTTTTGGATTCTAACTGGTTTTGGCTTCGCTCTAATTATAGCCTTTTACTTCTTAGTTAAAGTCAATGAGGCTCAACGTGTTATTGAAATCAACTATGCTAAGCGCGTCCATGGTAACCAAGCCTACGGCGACGTCACCTCTAAGTTACCGATTAAACTGATTGCTGCCGGCGTGATTCCAGTAATCTTTGCTACCGCTTTTCTCTCTCTCCCAGCTCTAATCGGCCAATTCCTGACCGCCGCACATACCGGCAATGAACTCGGTAAAACTCTCACAACGATTTTTACCGCCCCAAGTGCTCAAAACTTTAAAACTATGTATCCCGACGGCATTACAGCTCAATGGTTTATCTACCCAACACTTTATTTCATTTTTGTCGTGATGTTTACCTACTTCTATACTTCAATTATCTTTAATACTAAAGAGATTGCTGATAATCTCCAGAAGCAGGGTGGTTTTATTGAAGGAGTGCGCCCAGGTCTCTCAACCGCAAAATACCTCGAGAAAACCGTAGTCCGTCTTAACTTCTTCGGTTCTCTTACACTTGGTTTTATTGCGATGATTCCATTCGTTACGGATTATGTCTTCATTGTGTTGACCGGCCAGCCACTTGGTCTCTCAATTTCTGGTACTGGTCTTTTAATCGTGGTGACTGTTGCACTTGAGAATTTGCGCTCAATTGATTCACGTGCTCTCATGGTGACCTACGACGATTATAAATAACAATAAAAGGGTGGAAAATGAGTCTAACTGTTAAAAAAACCATCACGAGATACATTCCTCGTATTATCTTGACACTAATTCTGATCGCAGCTAGTGCTTTTATTGTCCACGTTGCCATCTTTGAATCAAAGTATTATCGAGAAAAGGAAGGGTCAACTCGTGCTACTGCTGCAATCGTTGGTGATATCGCTAGCTCCGAAGCTGAGCCATCGTCTGAACCAATCAGTCCAGTGCAGATAAAAGAATATCTTGTCCCAGCTGACCAACCACGTTACCTAACGATCGACAAACTAGGTATCGTCAATGCTCGCATCATTTCGGTTGGTGTCGATAAAAAAGGCCAGATGCAAACGCCAAACTCAATTTATGATGCAGCATGGTATAATCGATCGGCTAAGCCAGGTAAAGGCTATACCGGTATTTATAATGGCCACAGTGGTGTCGGTGGTAGTAGTGGTATTTTTAGAAATCTATCTGCGCTTACTGCTGGTGACTTAATTAAGATTGAACTCGGTAACGGTACTATTCACACTTATCGTGTCTATGACAACTTTGAAGTGAAACTCGAGGACGCTAATAAAAAAATGAAACTGTTAACCACTAGTCCAGTTGAAGGCGAGGAGTCAATTTCAATCATTACTTGTACTGGCGAATATAGTCTAAAGCAAAAAACTTATCTGTCTCGTCAGTTCCTGCGTGCGACTAAAATCAACTAAAAAACCTCTTGAAAATTATGGTTTTTTCTGATACAATAAAGGAGTAATTTATGGCTAGTCAAAAGGAAGTGATTAAACTTGCTGGTAAGGTCGTTGAGGCTTTGCCAAACACGCAATTTCGCGTGGAACTTGAGAATGGTCATATTATCATTGCGCACATGAGCGGAAAAATGCGCAAAAACTTTATCCGTTTAGTGCCTGGTGATAAGGTAGAGGTTGAACTCACCCCTTACGATTTAACGAAGGGGCGAATCAGTTTCCGCCTGAAATAATATCAACCGTCTTTGATGGCGAAATTGATATAAAAAGATACGAGTGATTTTTCCGCAACTCGTAATCTATTTATATCTTGAGTACCTAGAAAAGACTTAACAAGAAAGGATTTTGACACTTTATGAAAGTACGCGCAAGTGTTAAAAAAATTTCCCCTGATGATATCTTTGTCCGCCGTAAAGGTGTGCTTCGTGTCATCAATAAGAAAAAACCTAAGAATAAGCAAAGGCAGGGTTAAGCATGGCAAGAATTGCAAGTGTCGTTCTTCCTTCCGATAAAGAGGTCTGGATTGGTTTGACCTACATTTACGGAATTGGTCGTACGACCGCTAAAGCCATCCTTGCGGAGGCCAAAATTGAGCCTACCACTCGGGTGAAAGATCTCACCGAGGCTGACGAACAGAAAATCAACGACATTATTTCATCGAAATATCAGGTCGAAGGTGATCTCAAGCGCCTCGTAACAAATAACATTAAACGCATCAAGGACATCAACTCTTATAAAGGTGTCCGCCACAAAGCTGGACTTCCAGTTAACGGTCAACGTACCCGCACGAACGCACGTACTCGTAAGGGTAAAGCGATTGCAGTGGGTGGTGCACAACCAAAAGCAGCAAGTAAGACTTAGTAAGGAGAAAGGAATAGTAATATGACAGAAAAAGAAGTCAAATCTACTGCGCCTGAAGCTCCAGCTGAAGCTCCTGTTGCAGTTAAAAAAGCAAAAAAAGGTAAACGCATTGTGACTGCTGGTCAACTCCACATCCAAGCTACCTTTAATAACACCATTATCAGCATTTCCGACAAAAAAGGCCAAGTTATCGCGGCTTCTTCTGCCGGCGCAAACGGCTTCCGTGGTTCGAAAAAAGGAACCGCCTATGCTGCTCAAATTGCGGCTGAAAAAGCAGGTGAAATCGCTAAAAAAGACTACGGTCTAAGCTCAGTTGATGTCTACGTTAAAGGCATCGGTCTTGGTCGTGATAGCGCAATACGTGCTGTCTCAAGTCTTGGTATTAAAATCGACAGTATTACCGACAAGACGCCAATCGCTCACGGCGGTGTACGTCCTAAGGGAGAGAGGAAACCATAATGGCACGCGATATATCTCCAATTGTTAAACAATCACGCCGCGAGAGCTGGGCATTAGCACCAAAAGCTCATAAAGTCATGGCGAAAAAATCTGGTATTCCAGGTGAGCACGGTGATATGCGTGTTCGTGGTGGTAGTCTCTACCTTACCCAAATGCGTGAGAAGCAAAAAGTTCGCCGTATGTATGGCCTACTTGAGAAACAATTCGCTAAACTCATGAAAGAAGCTCAGAAATCAGAGGGTCTAACTGGTGAAAACCTCCTCCAGTATCTTGAGCGTCGTGCGGATAACGTAGCTTACCGTGCTGGTTTTGCGACTACTCGTCGTCAAGCACGTCAGCTCGTATCTCATGGTCACTTTACTCTTAACGGTCGCCGCATCGACATCCCTTCAATTCGTTTGAAGCCAGGTGATGTTCTTGAGGTCCGTGCTAAGAGCCAGAAGTCAGAGTATTTCAAAAATCTTGACAATATCGTAGCAGCAGCTTCCCAGCCTACTTTAAGCTGGATGAAATCTGATGCAAAAAAGATGAAAATTGAAATCACTGGACTACCAAAGCGCGAAGAAGCTGAGGCGGGCATTAACGAACAACTAATCGTTGAGTATTACTCACGCTAAGGAGGAAAATGACAACAAAACTAATCCATGAAGCAAATCTTGCTGAAGTCAAAGAGCTTTCAAAGACGAGTGCCTCATTTGTCATTAAGCCACTCTATTATGGCTATGGCAATACACTCGGAAACTCACTTCGCCGCGTTTTGCTTTCCAGCATCAAAGGTGCTGCGATTACCTCTTTTTCAATCGAGGGTGCAACTCACGAATTCACTACAATTAAAGGTGTTCGTGAAGATATCGTAGATATCATGCTCAATCTTAAAAACATTCGTTTTAAGAGTCATACTGACAACCCAGTCGAACTTGATCTTGTTATTAAAGGCAAAGATCAAGGTGAAAAAGACGGTGATCCACGCGTTGTTGCTGGCGACATCAAACTTCCTTCTGAAGTTGAAATCGCTAACCCACACCAACTCATCTGCCATATCGACGACCCAGCTGTCACTTTGAAAATGCACTTTGTCGTTGAGACTGGCTGTGGCTATCTCACTATCGATAAGGCCGGCGAAGACCGCTTACATAGTGACATGATCGCCCTCGATGCAGTATTCACCCCTGTTCTACGTGTTCGCTACAAAGTTGAGAACACTCGTGTTGGACAGGATACTAATTTACAACAGCTTACTATTACTATCGACACCGATGGTACAATTACTCCAAAAGAGGCCTTTGAAGAAGCTGCTGCTATCTTAGTCAACCAATACACCGCCCTTGCTGGCAGCACCACTATTGAGTCTGCCCCAGCTCCAGGCGCTAATGATGAGCAAGAAGACAATGGTTTAGCTCTTCCTATCGAAGAACTTGGTCTTTCTGCTCGTACCGCCAACGCCCTCATCAATAACGAAATCCGCACTATTCGTGACCTCGTTGTTCTTTCAGACAACGACCTCAAAGAATTGAAAGGTTTCGGCCAGAAGGCGCTTGACGAAGTTAAAGAAAAGTTAACGGAGTTAAAGATTTAATGCACCGCCACGGATATAAAGGCCGCAAGTTCGGCCGTGAAACCGACCAGAGACGCGCTCTCCTTCGTGGACTCGAGTGTTCTTTGATCAAATATCAATCAATTACCGTTACGCTTGCTCGCGCTAAAGAAATGCGCCGTGAAACAGAGAAGCTAATCACTATCGCCAAGAAGGGTGGTTTAGCTAACCGTCGTCTTCTCATTTCTCGTCTTAACGACATGGAAGTCGCCGCTCTCTTGATGGATGTTATTGCACCACAAGTTAAGCGTAACTCTGGATATCTTCGTATTGAAAGAGCTGGTTACCGCACCGGAGACAACTCCGAAATGGCAACTATCAGCTTTGTCGATGATATCGATCTAACTAAAAAGGAGAGTAAGTAATGAAAACCTATTCTCAAAAAACAGCTGAAATTAAGCGTGAATGGTACGTTGTTGACGCTAAAAGCCTTCCACTTGGAAAGCTCGCAGTTGTAATTGCAGATAAATTAATGGGTAAATCAAAAGTTACCTACACCCCACACATCGACAACGGTGACTATGTTGTTGTAATCAACGCTAAAGATATCGTTGTGACCGGCAACAAAATGGTTGAAAAGATGTATCATCGCCACAGCGGCTTCCCAGGAGGCTTAACCTCTTTGAAGCTTGAAGAGGTGATCGAAAAGAATCCTTCTTACGCCATCAAAGAAGCCGTTAAGGGTATGCTTCCAAAAAACAAGCTCGCAGCTGACCGTCTCGCACGCCTTCGCGTGTTTGATGGCGCCGAGCATGCTCATGTTGCTCAGAACCCAAAGGAGATTAAGTAATGGCAGAAAAATATACTTACGGTCTCGGCCGTCGCAAAGCAGCTACTGCTCGTGCTCGTCTTTATAAAGGTAAAGGCAATATCACTATCAACGATAAACCAGCTCTCGATTATCTCTCAGGTAACAAAACTTACCTCGCTGAGATTACCGACCCTCTCGCTTTAACTCAAAAGCAAAAGGAATACGATATCACCATTCGCGTCAGCGGTGGTGGACTTGCTGGCCAAGTTGATGCAATCAAACTAGCTGTCTCAAAGGCACTTCAAACTGAGTTCCCAGATCTTCGCCCAATCTTGAAAAAGGCAGGATTTGTCAAACGCGATCCACGCGAAAAAGAGCGCAAAAAATACGGTCTTCGCTCAGCTCGCAAAAAAGAACAGTTCAGCAAACGCTAGTTTTATTAAAAAAAGAACCTCAATTCCGGGGTTCTTTTTTTGTTTTGTTTTGTTTTGGAATTGGGAACTAGTGTATACAAAAAGTAAGATAAATATGCAACCCGTCTCGGTTCCATTTTCTTTTTCTAGATGGTGGAGCGTAGGGGAATCAAACCCCTGACCTTCGCAATGCGAATGCGACGCTCTATCAGCTGAGCTAACGCCCCGTGTTTTCTAGTTTTACCACGACCAAAACCAAAAGTCAATCATATCGTTAAGATCCTGGACCTTAACGCGCCTCTTTACTAAATGCACTTTTTATGGTACAATATAAAAAGTAGTACTTTAACAAGGTGGTTTTTTATTGCTTTAGGGTTAATTCACCCGACAAAAGCAGATGTAACTAGTCGACACAATGGGAAGACCTGGAGAAGGTAACCCCATCACGATCTTTCATAAGGAGGAAACAATATGGAAGAAAAAGTTATGAGAACTATTTATGTCCCAACAAACAGTGATCGAGACATTAAAGTTAATCTGGTCAAGGATAATTCTTATGGAAAAACGACCATAAGGATTGACATTAAAGGCGTTAAGCTAGTTAATGCAGGGTGCACCGACGAAACAAAAATCCCTAGGCAAATTTGGGAAATGTATCAACGGTTTCACATGGGCGATCGAGTAGCCCGTTCTGGAAATTATCTCTGTGGCGTTTATACTAAGCCAGCCGATCCATCAGATTTCGACTACATTGAGAACGATACCATACACGCTAGCAGCTGTGAGGAGTTAGCGCACGACATACTGCGTTTTTATCCAGAACTGATTGAAGAGCATCTGCGCGGTCGCATCATTCAATTTTTGAGATATCATGACTTCGGCGAGCTTTTAACGGGAGACCGTCCAGATGATGGCTCTTGTAATAAAGCGGATAAGGTGCTAGAAGAGCTTGAGACCTTCTGTGTTGCCATCAATGTGCTACCGGTGGAGAGCCAAGAAGTCCTAATTAGAGATTTTATTCTATTCGAGTACGCATTGTCACCCGAGGAGCTTCTTCCTGGTGTCAATGGCGATTGGAGCGAAGATGACGGCAAAGCGATGCAATTCGCCAAGCTCTGCGATAAGGCTGATGCCGTCCTCCATGCCCTTGTGTATGAAATTGAGGATAGACCAGGAGATTTACAACACAAAGCTCTCCATTTCGATGGTATTACTAAACAAGATCAGCATTATATCGATGAAATTAAAAGTTCGCTGCAAGCTGATGTGTGGGCTGCGCACTTCTTCGATCGATACAATGAGTACTACGCTTTTAGACTATTCTTCGAGATTATACTCGAAGCATTTAGGAGCGTACGCGGCAGTCTGCCTAGCTGGGTAGAACCGTTCTGCATCAAGCGTAATATACTTTATTAAATGATGGCGATCAGTCATCATGATAATAAAAGATAAACCACCTTCACACTTACCCCCAGGAAATTCTGGGGGTATTTTATTTTCTCGAGATAGGCTATAATAGATAAAAATAGGAGGTTTAATGAGTAAATTTGATGATCAGTATATCGATCTCTGTCGTCGAATTTTGGCACACGGCGAAAAAGTCGTGAACTATAAAAAGACGGATGCTCGTTCAAAAACGACAGCTACCGCTATTCCTGATCATTCTGCTCAGGCTAGATCCGAAGCCCGCACCATTCGTCTTCCTCATCAAGTCCTCCAATTTGACCTTTTCGAGGAGTTTCCGATCCTCACCTCTAAAAAAGTTAGTTTTAAATCGGCGATTCTAGAAATCCTCTGGATCTATCAGGAGCAGAGCAATGACGTACGCTGGCTCAAAGAGCGAGGCATTCACATCTGGGACGAATGGGAGATTGATGCGGATGGAAACTATCAAGGGCGCCACTGGGATCCAGCCGAATTCGCTCATACTATCGGCACCGCCTATGGTTGGATTGTGAAAAAATATCAGCTAACTGAAAATCTGATTGAGACGCTTCAGCAAAATCCGGGGAACCGCCGTATGGTGATGTCGCTTTGGCAAAACGAGTGGCTAAAAACCGCTGCTCTGCCATCTTGTGTTTGGAATTCGCAATGGAATCTTATTGACGGCAAACTAAATATACTAGTTACTTCTCGCTCCTCTGATGTGCCGCTCGGCCTACCTTTTAATATCGTGCAGTACGCCACGCTCTGCTATTTAATTGCGCACTGCATTGGCGTAAAACCAGGTCAATTTACTTTCATCACTAACGACGCCCATATTTATGAGAATCAAATTGACGGCATTAAAGAGCAGATTAAACGCTATGAAGAGGCAGACGAAGGCAAAAACTTACCAAAAGCGCCAACTCTCTGGCTTAACCCCGAAGTTCGTGACTTTTTCAAGTTCGACAACTCAAAATCGCTGGCCGATATTAAATTAAAAGATTATAAACACCTAGGCGCCATTAAAATGCCTGTTACGGAGTAACTATGAGTTTTTCAATTATCGCAGCCATTGGTAAAAATCGTGAAATCGGCAAAAACGGCGACCTTATCTTTCGTCTGCCCGCTGACCTGGTCTACTTTAAATCTGTCACAAAAAATCACACCGTTCTAATGGGGCGTACCACTTTTTGGAGTCTGCCAAAAATGTTACCGAACCGCAAGCACCTTGTCTTAACACACCTTGACGAAAAATACCCGGATGGCGTAACCTCTTACACTTCACTTGAGCAGCTAATTGCCGATTACCGCGACTGCGAAGAGGAGATCTTTGTGATTGGTGGCGGCTATGTCTATTCGGAAATGCTAAAATATGCCAATAAACTTTACCTCACTGAAGTCGAGGCGGAAGATCCGTCGGCAGATACGTATTTCCCTGAATTCAATCCCGCTAAATACCATAAAAAACTTATTAAAACTGTCGTCACTAACGGTATAAAATGCAACTTTGTCGTCTATTCGCTAAAGGAGGCACTATGATTTAAGGCGCTCGGTCAGCTGACTAGTAGTTACTTAAAATCTTGAAAGGAGATTATGAAAGATATTATTTTTAATTTAATTGATGCTGAAAAAACTCGCCAGATTGAGGGTTTGGAACTCATCCCATCTGAAAACTATGTCACTAAAGCTGTCCTCGAAGCTATGGGTTCAGTCCTTACCAATAAATACTCTGAAGGTTATCCAAATTTTAATCAGCTTAGTTATCAATCCGAGACTGATGACGAATATGCTCAGAAAGAGACGGAAATCGCCGACACTATACTCTCTAATTATCGCTATTATGGCGGTCAAGTTAACGTCGACCGTATCGAGCGTCTTGCCATCGCTCGAGCTTGTCGTCTTTTTCATGCTGATCATGCCAATGTTCAGCCACACTCCGGAGCTAACGCCAATGAGGCAGTTTACTACGCTTGGTGTGAACCAGGCGACAAGATTCTTGCTATGAACCTTGGTCACGGCGGTCACCTTACGCATGGCTCGCCAGTCACTCGTTCGGCTCACATCTGGGACTTTATTGCTTACGGCACTACTCCTGAGGGTGATATTGACTATGCAGAAATGGAACAACTTGCTCTTCAGAATGACATTAAAATCATTTTAGTTGGTTTTTCCGCCTTCATGAAAATTCCAGATTTTGCTCGTGTCGCAAAGATTCGTGCTGCCGCTGAAGAAAAATGGGGTCACGAAATTATGTTGATGGCCGATATGGCGCATGTAGCTGGTCTTATTGCAGGCGGAGAACACCCAAATCCACTCGATTTTGGCTTTAATGTTCTTACTACGACCACTCATAAAACTTTACGTGGTCCTCGTGGCGGTCTTATCCTTTCGAACGGTAACGTCACTTCACCCCTAAAGAAGCCGGAAAAAACTCTAGAAAATCTTCCAATTTTAATTGACCGCGCCGTTTTCCCGGGTACCCAAGGCGGGCCACTTGAGCATGTTATCGCTGCCAAGGCAGTAGCTTTTAAAGAAGCCTTGCAGCCTGAATTTAAATCCTATGCTGGACAGGTTATTAAAAATGCAAAAGCTCTAGCTCTGAAATTAAAGCAAAATGGATTCGTTTTGCAAGGTGACGGCACCGAAAATCACCTCATTCTCGCAAACATTGATGCTAGCTTCGGCTTCAACGGTAAATTCTATGAAAAAGCTCTCGATTTAGTCGGTCTCACCCTTAACGCCAACGCTCTTCCAGGCGACCAGGGAGGCGCCTTTAAACCAGGCGGTGTCAGACTGGGTACTCCAGCCATCACTACACGCGGCATGAAGGAAGCTGAAATGGCTAAAATTGCCGATTGGATGAAAGCTGTAGCTGAACTCTGTGCTAAAGCGGGTAGTTTAAAAGCGCTCGAAGCTAATTATCAAGCCGAGCTCTCAAAGATCCACAATGAAGTTAAGGCTCTTGCGTTAAATTTTCCAGTTCCAAGTATCTAGTTCCTCGCTACTAAACCACTCATGCTAAATTTGACTTACCACTCGAAAAATGCTATCATATAATCATGATTATTACGGGCAAAAAATTTAGCAAACCAAGTCTTTCTCGTGTCATTAACGGCGACGTCGAGCTTTCTGAGGCTCCAGTAGTTGAGCGTTTCCGACTCGATAAACAACTGGTAGAAAAATATCCCAACTATAACCGTAACACTCTTCAGTCCTTCATTAAGGCTGGCTATGTTTCAGTAAACGACAAAATTGCCACTAAGCCAAATACTTTGGTCGAAGCTGACGCTAAAATTAAGCTTAATCTACCAGATGCGCTCACTGACACCGAGAAAAAACAATCAGCCATCGCTAAAATGCGTCCAGAAACGCTCTTCGAAGATGATAACGTGCTCGTTTTGAATAAGCCTTCAGGACTACTTTCCATGGCAAAGGGCGAATATACTGCCGAACCGACTCTAGAAGATTATGGTTTATTGGTTCATCGTCTCGACCGCGATACTTCCGGCGTAGTTATTTTGGGTAAAAATGAGTCAACCCAGACTATGCTTAGAAAACAGTTTCAGGACCGCAAGGCACATAAAACTTATTATGCAATTGTCGAAGGTCGACCAAAACTTGATGAAGCCATGATTGATTTGCCGCTGGCCCGCAACATTAAGCATCCTACTACTTTTGTTGTGGATGCAAACGGTAAGCCAGCGCAAACCTACTATAAAGTGATTAAAACCGCTGAGGCTAAAAATCCTGAAACCGGCCAAGTCGAGATTCTCACTCTACTCGAGCTGCGTCCTACTACTGGTCGCACACACCAGCTTAGAGTTCATCTCAATTATCTCGGCACTCCTATTCTAGGCGACCGTGTCTACGGTAATTCTCCAGCTAACACGAAACTCCGCCTCTTCTTACACGCCTCTGAGCTAGAAATTACCATTCCAGGTCAGCCAACCAATCAGCGTGTCACTTTTAAGGCTCCTCTTCCTCGGGAGTTCTCCGATGTTCTATAATTCTGAAGCGGAACTAGAGCAGGCAATTCTAAATACCGGTACCGTGATAATTCTTGAGCCAAAATCCGAGCCTATTGAAAAACTAGTTCAAAATCCGATTGTTATTTCTGCTGAAGATAGTAAGGTGAGTGGTATTTCACTTAGCCAAATTCGTGAAATTATTGATATGACCCTGTCAAAGACCACTATTCCTCGTTTTTTTATCTTTAAAAATGCCGAGAATCTCCGCCCCGAAGCCCAAAATGCTGCCCTTAAATTATTTGAAGAACCAAAAGAGAACTATCATTTTATTCTTCAAACGACCTCACCAGAGGCGCTTTTACCTACTATTCGCTCAAGGGCGCCGATCTATAGCCCAATTAGCCTAAACACGCTAGAATTGCCGCCAGAGGCCGAACCAGAGGTTTTTGCGCTGGCAAAACAATTACTCGTTGCCGATACTAATGGCATCATCGAAATCGCTGAAGCTTTACATAAGCGTAAAGATACTGATAAATCCCCTAGGCGCGACTTTGCACTTGCTGTCATCAAAACCACTATTGAACTGGCCGAAAAATCCTATTTTAAAACTAAAAACGAGGTGTTTACTAAAAAAATCAACGGCCTTATTCTAGCCCATAAAAATATCTCGGAAAATGGCATTATCCGCCTACAGTTGGTCGGCAACCTTGTCTAGTTAATCGTTTTTATGGTAAAATAGTTCTATGTTAGGCGTCGCTCTAATCTTTATCCTTTCACTTTATACTATTTTTTTGTATCCAATCCGTAAGCCGGCTGAAGTTCGCGAAGCTGAACGTAGAGCTGAACGCTCAGATAAATACAAGCTGCAAATGAAGAAACTTTGGGATGTTGCCCAGGTTTCAATGAAAGATAAAAAATCCCTACGTGCCGAAAAAGCTCTGCTCACCATTTTGAAATTTGATGATAAGAATGCCGCAGCCTATAACCGTCTCGGTATTCTTTACGCCAAAGAACAGAACTACGATGAGGCAATTGAATGTTTTGAGATTGCTCAGTCACTTGATAATAACGCAAGTTCACTGCACAACGTCGGCCTAATTTACATTGAAACCGGTGCTTTTGAAAAAGCTGCGATGGCCTTTGAGCAGGCACTTGAGCTTGAAGAAGCGATTCCATCTCGCCATATTGCTCTTGCTAAGGCTTACGAAAAGATGGGGGTTAGAAAAAAGGCAATTGAAGAACTCGAACGTGCCTTTGCGCTTGATCAGGCAGTTTCCACGCTTCGCCTCATCTTGGCAATTCACGAGGAAGCTGGTGACACAGAAAAAGTTGCCGAACTTACTGCTCGGATTGAACAAAAAATTGCTGATAATACTGCTCGTCGTGAGGCTGAATCAAAACTTAAGAAACGTGATATTCGTTCAGTTATCCGTAGGCCGAAAAAAATCCTCTACCCAAAAAAGACTGTTTCTACCTCGGTTTCCACTCGTCCAGTCGTCACTCAGCCAGCCCCTAGTTTGACGCCGAGCAAGCCGCGTAGCAGTACTGCGATTAGACCGAGCAGTAATCATCCCGTCAATAGCAGAAAATTAGTCCAGTAGCCGCTATCTTGACAATAAAAATTCATCCAACGGACCCTTATTTGGCAAATAAAAAAGCATTAAAGAAACCTAAAAATTCATTGCATGGTCATTCCACTTATGCTAAAATAAAAGCAATTAATCGCGCTTGGAGGAAGTTGCTAAAAATGGAAATAGATCATTCAAATAATCAGTTTATTAAAAATGGGATTACTTTTTCGGTCTCACTAGTTTTTGGCTTTGCTCTTTTTTCACTTTTCGCCCCTGCCTTTCGTTCTCACGCCGAGGATAAATCCACTCAAGAATTATCGGCTGAGGTTAACCCCGTCGTATCTGTTTCCGCTCCTGAAGAACTTAATTTCACTATTACTCCAACTAGCTCCGGCTCTTTCGACTCTAAAGAGCTAAGAGTTAATGTCTCCACTAATGCCATTAAGGGCTACGAACTCTATTTCTCATCTGAAGACGAGCAGACTAACATGAAACACACTAGTCCTAGCGTCAGCAACACTATTTCCTCCGCCTTTACCGGCTCACTCACTTCCGCTAACATGCAGAAGAACACCTGGGGTTATTCCTTAAATAATACCGATTTTAAGTCTATCCCAACCAAATCGCATCAAGTTAAACTAAAAGATCTAAAAAGCTATCCTACTCCAGCTGAGCGCGTTCAGTCGGTTTATTTTGGCGTAAAAGCCGATACTACGCTCCCATCCGGCTCTTACGAGAAGAATGTTGTTTTCACCGCTTTAGCTCATGCTAATCCACTCAGAAAGGTCGGTATTCTTAAACTTAAAACTATGCAACAGATGACTTCAAATGCCTGTGATGAAAACACCACCCCAAACAGCACCGCTCGACAAATCGACACCGACGGCTCCCATCACGAAGATCCAAATTACATCCCAACCGTGACTCTTACCGATACTCGTGATAATAATACCTACACCGTCTCAAAACTTGCCGACGGCCGCTGCTGGATGACTAAGAATCTTCGCATCGTCGATAAAACCATTACCCCGGGTGATTCTGATGTTGAAAATAATTACACTATCCCGCCATCAATTGACGAGTATACTAATTTTGACGACTACAACAAATCCGGCGCATACCTTGACAATACCTACGGCGCTTACTATACCTGGTTTACTGCTACAGCCGGCACCGGCACGGACACTCTTCCTGCAAATCATAATACCAGTCATTCCATTTGCCCAAGGGGCTGGCAATTACCAAGATCCTACGATAATACAGGATCCTATGAGAATACAGAATACAATCGACTTGTAGAGAGTTATCCGCTAGACGAAACGACTGGTCTTTCGCCACTCGCCGCCGCCCCATTTAACTTTACTAATGCCTCTGGCTATATAGCAAACGGAATAATCAGTCAAAATGATATTAGTGGCTGGTGGTCTTCTACGGTTTATGCACCTAGAAATAGCTACGACCTTCAAAACGGTGGTAGCGTGATCTATTCCACAGATGTTACAGCTCAATACCGCGGTCTTCACGTGCGTTGCGTTAATGCCATACAAAGGTAATCCAACTTGACAATCTCCATATAACCTATTTTTAGTCCGAGTTACTTGCTCGGACTTTTTCTATATTGACAATCGTAATAGGAGCATTATAATTGAATATGAAAACGATTTTCATATTAAGGAGTTTATGTCTGGAACTAATTATCGTACCAAGCAGCGCGACCAAATCCAGTCCGTTATTCAATCTACCTCCGGTGCTTTTACCGCAAAGGATTTATATCTAGCTCTGGACCGTAAAATTGGCTTGGTTACAATCTACCGTTTTTTAGAACAAAAAAGCAGTGATGGTACTTTATTAAAATTTTCAGAAAATAACTTAACCTTTTATCGTTATTCGCCACCCTGTCAAAAAACAGATCACTTCTATCTTAAATGTGATCACTGTGGGTCCATTGAACATGTTGATTGCGATAAAATCACCGGCCTTACGGCCCATATTAGCAAAAAACATCACTTCACCCCATTAAACGACCATTTTATTATTAACGGCATCTGCGAAGATTGCCACTAAAGGAGCTAACATGCATAAAACTACAAAAATCCTCATCGCCCTCACCGCAATCCTGCTCGTTTCACTCGGAGCATTTATTGGACTTAATAAAAAAGACTCTGCCCGTTCGAAAATTTCAATTATTGCCACCAATTTCCCGGCCTATGATTTTGCCCGTGCAGTCGCAGGTGACAAGGCTAATGTTAAAATGCTCATTAAGCCAGGTGCCGAAACCCACAATTTTGAACCGACCCCAAACGATATTATCGACCTTAAAAATAGTCGAATGTTTATTTACACTGGTGGTGAGTCAGACGAGTGGGTGAAGAAAATTTTAAATGAAATTGATCCTAAAACTACTAAAATCATTAAAATGATGGATCAGGTTAAAACTGTTAAAGAAGAACTCGTAGAGGGCATGGAAGATGACGAAGAAAGCCATGACCATGACCACGAACACGAAGATAACCATAATCATGACCACAACCACAAACACGATCATAAGCACGAGCATGGCCACGACCATGAACACGAAGCTGAAGATGAACACGACCATGACCATGATCACAAATATGACCATGAACATGAACACGATCATGACCATGATCACAAACACAACACCAGCGCCGAGCACTCCGAAGAAGGCGAAGACGATGAACATGTTTGGACCAGCCCGAAGAACGCCATTAAAATTATCAACGCTATCAAGTCGGAACTCGTCAACATCGCTAAAGACGACGCTGCTACTTTTAATCAGAACACCGAAAACTACTCTAAAAAGTTATCAGATCTTGACCAATCTTTCCGCGACATCGTAGCCTCCGCTCGTCGTAAGACTCTCGTTTTTGGCGATCGCTTCCCACTACGCTATTTTGTCGATGAATACGGCCTTAATTATTTCGCTGCATTCCCAGGCTGCTCCGAGCAAACCGAAGCCAGCAGTAAAACCATTGCCTTCCTTATCGACAAGGTTAAAGCCGAGCAGATTCCAGTTGTTCTAAAAATCGAGCAGAGTAACGGCAAAATTGCTGAAACAATCAGCAAGGCAACAAACGCAAAAGTTCTTACCTTCCAGTCCGCACATAACGTCTCCCCGGAGGATTTTAAAAAGGGTGTTACCTATATTGACCTCATGACTGGAAATCTCAAGGTTCTGAAAGAGGCGCTCAACTAATGAGCTTACTCAGCCTGAAACATCTCACTCTTGGTTACGACAAGAGACCGGTTTTTAGAGACCTCAGCCTTTCAATCGATGAACATGATTTTATCTGCATCGTAGGTCCAAACGGCTCTGGCAAAACTACACTCATTCGCAGTATCCTGGGAATTATTAAACCCCTTAGCGGCGAAATTAACTACGAACAACTCTCAAAAAACTCTATCGGGTATATGCCACAGGAAACTGCTGTTGATCCAAATTTCCCAGCCTCAGTTTTTGAGATTGTTCTTTCAGGCACGCTAAATCGCGGTCACAACTTTTACGATCAAATCGCTAAAGATCGTGCGCTTTCCGCTCTAAAACAACTCGGCATCATGAAGTTAAAGACTGCGAGTTTCACTGAACTCTCCGGCGGTCAACGCCAAAAGGTCCTACTCGCTCGCGCTCTTGTTGCCACCGATCAGCTACTTATTCTTGACGAGCCATCAAACAACCTTGATCAAAAATCTAAAGCCAGCCTCTACACTTTAATCAAAAAAATCCACCTTGAACAGGGAATCGCTATTCTAATGGTCACCCACGATTTAGACCATGGTAATCTCATCGGCGAAAAAATTCTCTCTCTTCAAGACGGCGATTTTTTCTTTGGTTCTACCGCAGACTTCATTCGAAAGGTTCATCATGAATAACTTAGTTGAAATGTTCTCGTACACTTTCATGCTCCGCTCGCTGATTGCTGGCATTTTTATTGCATTATCTGCTGCTCTTGTCGGTACCCAACTTGTCCTCCGCAAAAATTCCATGCTCGGCGATGGATTATCTCACGTTGCATTTAGCGCTTTTGCCATTGCCTCTGTGTTCGGCCTCGCCCCATTGCCAGTCTCAATTCCACTCGTCATTTTAACCTCCTTTTTCGTCTTGCGACTCGACCAAAGCTCTAAACTACGCGGCGATTCCGCCATTGCCCTTATGTCCGCCAGTGCTCTCGCTATTGGTACCTTCGTCGTCTCTCTTGCCGGGACTAACGTTGACATCAACAGTTACTTATTCGGCAGCATCCTCTCCGTCACCACTGGAGAAGTTTGGTTAACTGCCCTAATTTCACTCTTCATTATCGCTCTCTATTTATTATTTCATAACAAAATTTTTCTACTCACTTTTGACGAAAACTTCGCTCAGGCTAGTGGCATCAACATAAAACTCTATAATGCTATTTTTGCCATACTCTGTTCCGTCATTACTGTTCTCGGCATGCGCATTATGGGTGCCCTCCTCATTTCTAGTCTGCTCGTTTTTCCGACCCTCTCCGCTACCATCCTTTCAAAAAACTTCAAAGGCGTCCTGTTCTTCAGTGCCACACTTTCCGTCGTCAATTTCGTCATTGGCCTAATTCTATCCTATTTACTCGCCACCCCAACTGGCGCCACCATTGTTATTGCTAATCTTACCGTCTTCGTCATCTTAAAGCTGCTATCTCGGCTGATTCGTTAACTCAAACAGCAACCTCTTAGTCTCATACACATCCACCAACCATCAGGTCAACACGCTAACATTGACTTATCTAGTAAAAAATGTTATGATATAGAATAGGATTTACCTAAAATCCTAGTTGCACATTAAAAAATACTGCAGAATACTGCAAAGGGGGTAAAATATGAAATTAAGATTTAGACCTATCATTAAAGGTGATTGGAGGACTTATTTTCCGGGCGACGAGGATCTCGTTGCTAAGGCATCAAAAGATACTGGTTGGGCGATCGAAGATGAGCTCGTTGTTAAGAAATGGCTCGGCTATGAGTTTTTCGGTGAAGATTATAAAACCTCACCCGAAAATCTTTCATGCTTAGTCCTTTTTCATCCAGCAAAAAAGCACTCCAACATATTATCAAGTACTGCTCGCGTTGCCATCTATATTGATAGTAGTGGCGAGGTGGATCTCGTTACCGGTCTAGACTCTGCCAACCGCCTAGTTGAGCCTAGCTTAATCCCGATAGTCGAGGTTAAATTGCAAGAACTTGATGCCAAAGATGCTATTCTAACTCAACTCAAACATCAACATTTACTGTCCGTCATTTGCAAAAAAATGGCAAATTCAGAGCCACTCACCGAAGCCGAACTGGAGTTTTTGTTTGAGGTTAGACATTGTATTGACCTCGGCATCGACACTGAGGATGACGGGCGCATCTATGATGCTAGAGAATTTTATCACGCTCAGGCTAAAAAATCCGGCGTTCTAACCAATCTTCAAGAAGATCTATTAGAATGTGTATACGGTGAAACTTGGGCCAAGCTAGCTGACCGTTTCTTAACCTTTTTCGATGCCGGTTGCAACATGAATCTAGCGCTAGGTAGTCTCCATAAAATTCTAAGCAGCTATCAAATGGAACAGGTCATGTATTGCGACCGCGTGGATAAGGAATTGTTGTTTAATGCCTCTACCGACGAGGCGGTCCTAAAGAATTTTGACAAGATTGTAGCGCTTAAAGATGTTACAATCTTAAACCAAGTTGTTAGCTTATTACCAGAGTCGTATATCGCAGAAAATATCAAAAAGCTGCTTAGACTTGGGGTGACAAGCGGCACAATTCTAACTTCGCTTAGCCCCAAAACCGTTGCCAAGAATTTTAATGATTTGCTTAGTTATGGTATTCGCTTAGAAGAACTAATTCCATATCTTGGCCAAAAAATAATTGCTAAGAATTTAGAAAAGTTATTCTACTGCGGAGCCGACCCAAGAAAGGTCATGAAACTCCTGTCCGACGAAGATCTGGTTATAAATATCGCCGCCTTAAGGCGAAAATACATATCGGACGAAGAAACTGTGGCACTGCTCGATCGAGGCTTTGTCCATAAGAACTTCAACGTCTTGCACAAGAAGTACAAAATCGGCCTGGATGTTTTAAACAAAAAGTTGCAGTAATTCTTTCGGCTCGCTTTCTAGCGGGCCTTTTTTTGACATTATAGATAAAATATGTTAATATATATGCATGGGGCCTATTCAAGACCTCTATCGCACATTTAAAAAATTCGGTTTTATAAGGGGGTATTTTATGAACAGAAAACTTAGAAAATTAGTAAAAGGCGAGTGGAAGATTTTTCTTCCGGGTGACGAAAATGGTATTCTCGAGTCTGTCAAAGGTACCGGGTGGTGTCTTGAAGACGAGGAGACTGTTAGGCAGTTACTAGGATATGAGTTTTACGGCGAAAACTACAAACTTAATCCAGACAATAAAGCCAGCGTCCGACTCTTTTTCGTCGATGAGTTAAATTCAGACACCAAAAAACAAATTAGCAACGTTCGTATTGCAATTTGTATTAATGGCGAGGGAATTATGAAGAAAGTCTTAGGACTTGAGGCTAAGAATACAATCGTCGAAGGATATTTGTTCCCGATGCTTGAAGCTGAAGTTTCTATGTTAAACATTGACCCAGTAATTTTAACTCAATTAAATCACCAGAAAAAACTAGTGGCGATTTTAAATAAGATATCAATTGATCAACCACTAGAAAAAGCCGAGCTCGAATTCCTCTATGAGACAATTGATTGCATCAATCTTGGAATCAATACGTCCCAGGACGAGCGCGTCTATGCCGCTCGTAATTTTGCCCTAGATCAGGCGAAAGAACTCGGCGTCCTAAGCGACTCACAGGAACTAATGTTGGAGTATGTTTATGGCGAATCTTATGGTCAACCAAGTTGCCTAGGACTACTGTCCGAACGCATAGTTGACTTTATTGAGGCGAACTGTAACGTCAATCTGGCCCTAATGCATCTGAAAAATAGACTTGAACGCTTTCAGATGCTTAGATTACTCAAAAGTGATCCGGTCGACAAGTCTTTACTTATTGATGCGTCCACCAGTGCTGCCATTCTCGACAACATCGATGCCATTATCTACCTCGGAGAATGGCGCGTAGTTGACAAAGCTGCCACTAGATTACCAGAAGAATTCTTGGCCGAGAATATTGAGGAATTCTTAAATCTTGGCGTCAAACCTAACACATTATTACAGCGACTTAGCTCCAACAGTGTAGCAAAAAATTTCAAGATTTTTCTAAAATTTGGGCTGAAGGTTGATGATATCATTAGTTACCTTAACCCAAAAACAATCGTAAAGAATCTTGATAAGCTTACAAATAGGGGAGCTAACCCGTGCGAAACTATTCGTCATCTAACAAGTAAAGACATCATTGAAAATATAAGTTTTTTTAGAAAACAACGAGTTAGTGAGGCTGCCATTGTCGCAAACCTCAGTGATGAATTCATCCACAAGAGCTACCATGAGCTCTGCCAGCAATATGGCATTGATGCTAATTTACTGGTACCAAGGCTGAATCGTCAAGATGTTGGAGATAACTTATGGTTTTTCCTAAAATATGGCACAACCATATCAACGCTCGAGGCAAAATTGCCTACGTTTGAGCTAATTTCAAAGAAAGATATTTTCCTCCTCTTTGGTTGGGAATCCGGTACGCAAAACTGGATCGAAAATCTTGAAAAGGATTTTCTAAACTCAAAAAATGAGTGGGAAAAGAATGAACAACACACAGAATTTTAACCGATTTTTCGGCTCGCTTTCTAGCGAGCCTTTTTTCATGCTTTTTCTTTTCAATTTAAGTTCATGTGCTATAATAAACTTATTAACAATTTAATATCAAGAAGGAGTGAGGGACCGGCCCGTTGACCTCCTGCCAACCTACTTTATGCAAGGTGGTAATTCCGACCAAGAAAGGAAAGATATGTTCTATCGAACCGCGGAGAGCGTTTCTCCGAAACACCCTGACAAATTATGTGATCGCATCAGCGATGCTATTTTAGACGCTTACTTAGCTAAAGATCCCGAGGCTCGCGTAGCAGCTGAGACTTGCGGCGGGCATGACGTAGTCTTCGTCACAGGCGAAATTACTTCCACTGCCGAGGTAGATATTCCGGCCATCGTCAAGAAAATTGCTGGCGAAAATCTCGAAGTTCACACTAAAATCGTTAAGCAATCGCCTGAAATCGCACAAGGCGTCGACACCGGTGGTGCTGGTGACCAGGGAATTATGGTAGGCTACGCTTGCGATGACACACCAGAACTTTTGCCGCGTGAAGTTGTACTAGCTCGCCGCCTCAACCAATTTATTTATCAAAAACATCCTTACGACGGCAAGACTCAAATCACACTCGCCCCAAATGGCGAAGTTGAATCAATCGTTGTCAGCTTTCAAAACGTTTCAAGTAAAATCCTCAAGCAACTCGTCGAAGAATTCATTAAAAAATATCAGCTAACTGGAAAATTAGAGCTACATCTAAACCCGGCCGGCGACTGGAATCAAGGCGGTTTCGATGCCGACACCGGTTTGACTGGTCGCAAGCTAATCGTCGACAACTACGGCCCGGGCGTTGCAATTGGTGGTGGCTGCTATTCAGGCAAAGATCCTTCCAAGGTTGACCGTTCCGCTGCTTATATGGCTCGCCGAGTAGCTGTTGATTATTTACGCCAGCGTCATGCTCATGAAGTCATAGTTCGTTTAGCTTATGCTATCGGTAAAGCTGAGCCACTTGAAAAAACCGTCATCATTGACGGCAAACCAGAAGAGATCACTGGCTACGACCTAACTCCACGCGGAATTATTAAATATCTCGACCTAAAACGTCCAATTTACGCTAAGACCGCTGAATACGGACACTTTGGCGAGGGATTTGACTGGGACAAATAGCCCAGCATCGTTCACCTCATTGAAATTACTTAAGTAATAAGCGTACTCGCGTTTTTAACATTGACTTTTTAGTAAATATATGTTAATATAAAAAGAGAGGTTCTAGTTGAGCCTCCTTTTTTACCTTAAAAATTAAAATCAGCAGTAAATGAACCCGGTATTAGTCGCACTTTAGCGACATTTTGAAGGAGGTATTTTTATGGGAAGAATCAAGACAGCGAACATTGCAAATAAACAGGCTTTGAACAGAAAAGTCCCTATTTCCGCTAGTAATAGCGTCAGCGTCGGCATTAAAGGAGCCAATGGACACTACAGAGAACTTATTATCGAGGGCGTCGATCCGGCACTCGTCTTAAGCAATATGGATCCAGAGGCCGTTCTAGCAAACATTCGTGGCCTACTTCAACTAGGAATCGACCCTAGTCTCGTGGTTAGTCGTTTGCATGACACTCAAATCCATTCTAATTTCGATTTCCTACGAAAACAGATTGGACTAGACATCAATCTCTTAGTGCCAAAGTTAACTCCGGAGCAGGTAATCCATAATTTACGCATACTTGTTCGCGGCGGAGTTAGCATTGAGGCTTTACAGAAAGTATTATCTAAGGCTGAAATGACAAGACTAAGAAGTAGCTTAATCTCTTACGGCCTCAGTTTCTAATCTTTTTTCAGGCTCAGATTTGAGCTCAGGCTCAGGCTCATTCTCGCCTCGCACCTTAAGCTGATTTTTAATTTTTGTTCCACCCCAGATTTATTTCTGGGGTTTTTGTTGTCTCCCTAGATCTATTTCTACCATATCTTTTAGCAACTTGAGCAACACTACGTTTCTCTATAGTTAGTTCTTTTATTGCACATCCACGTTGCTTTTCTATTGATTTATCTTTACAATATGCCATATAGGTAGCCTTTCTTATTTTTAAGTAGAGTAGTGTTAAGACTAAGTATAAGACTACCTATATTTTATTGCAAAGGTGCTGGACTATTACGCAGTATTGACAAAAATACAAATTCGTGATATTATACCGTAATATTCTTTTTGAATATGTATTTTATGTTTTTGTATCGCACATTTCAACATGCAGGGAAGCAGCCAGTGAAATTGGAGGTGATTTTATGACTAGAATTCAGGAAATTGTCTATGCTATACCAGAAGAAATCTTCAAGGATGAAGTTTTCAAAAGACTGGTACACACTAAGATTTTTTCTAGACTTCGTTGTATAGGCCCAGAGTGTCTCTCTCCAGACGAAAGAGACAAAATTACTAACCAAATTACCGAATACTGCAAAGTAACCCCCAAGGAAGAGGAATTAGAAGAATTCTCTTACGCCTTTTCCAAACGCACGATGGAAATTTTTAATTATTAATCTTCCATCCCTCTCATCGCCCCGGTCTCCCGGGGCAATTTTAATCTTCGCCCATGTTATGAAAATAAGCCGTCGTCGATACCGTGGAAGGGTCGACCTTCAATGTACCATCCTTTTCTGCCTTTTTGTATTCATCGGCAAAAGCTATCCTCATGTATCTCTCTACACTACTACGATCATACTCATATCTCGCATCGGTATCACGGTAAATATCATGAGCTTTATCATACGACTTATCATCATTGGTCAGAAAATTACGAAACGTTAGTCTCCTTACCCCATACTCGTCGGCCAGATCATTAATTTGATTTAAATTAGTAATCATACTATTATGCGCATTTTTGCGTGCATCATTATAGGCTTCTACGTCTTTATTTCTTAATTTAAAGTCGCGCTCAGCTTCTATATGTGCGCAAACCTTATAATATAAATCCCCTAAAATTTTATTATGCTTTTCGCGCTCTTCTGGGTTTTCATTTTCTGAAATTTTCTGCTTTAATGTAGTTTTTCTTTCATCATAAAAATTTCCTGCATATACCTCAGTCGTCATAGTACGGTCACCCATTGAAATTCTTTCTTCGTGATCCTTCTCGTATTTCGAAGCATAGCAAGCATCATACTCCGCTTCTTTCATTTTGAAAAAAGCCCCACCGACCTCATCTTCCCACTTTTCGAATTCAGTTTCCGATATTTTATTATCTTTTACTCTTCGATCAAAGGATTGCTCTGCTCCTACATAATAACGCGCCCAGTGTACCGTATCCTCACGCCTTCGCTCCATAAACTCTTGCTCACGTTTTACACTCTCCGCAAAATTATCAAACGCACTTGTAGTTTTATTTTGTTTGTCAGAATCAGACAGTCTCTCAAAAGACATTACACCTCCTTTTTCTTAATTTTATCACCATTTAGTCTAAATGAACCCCCTTAGAGAGTTCAGCACCTTTACAACATCTATATAGGAGTCATTCTTAATGCTCTGTATGTATTCTAACATAGTTATAGTAAATAAGATATTCTCTTATGCTTTGCTGCGTTGAATTTCTATAGACTTGGCTATACAATATGCCATAGGTAGATCTCCTATTTACGTTTGTTGTTATTCTTAAGTATGGATCTACCTATTTTTATTGGTAAGATTTGGCTAGTATTTGTTGCAAAGATCCTGGACTATTACGAGGTATTGACATTTCAAGGTGTTTATGTTATAATGAGAAAAGTTAGATTAAACCTAAAGTAGTTAAACATTTTAGTCACCTTTAGAGGAGGAAAAGTCATGATGAATCTTAATCTTTTAGGTAACCCGTCAATCGAGAAAATCGTTGCAGCTGCGCGGTTTGACTCGCTCGAATCTCTTGCAATTTGTTCCTGCATCGATGATCTCACTAGTATTGATGGAATCGGCCCCAAAAAAGCTGAGAAAATCAAGGAGGTATTAAAGCAGCATGGTTTACGCACGAAGCTTTCCAGCGAGGAGTATTTTCTGGTTAATATTTTTGCTAATGATAATCGCTCCGAATTAATCAAGCAGTTTTGGGAAAACCCGATGTCGGATGAGCAGAAAAAATGCCTTTACGATCTTCTTCTCTCAGGTTTATCCGAGAGAGAGAACGCAATTTTGAAGCTTTACTACGGATTGGGTTGCGAGCGCGTGTCTCTTGAAGAAATTGGTCAGAAATATCATTTTACCAGAGTGCACATTAGGCATATTCTGATAAAAGCAAAAAGCAAACTTAGGCATCCAAATAAAAGGCAACAATTGGAATTGCTGATGTTAAACAGGTCAGAACTTCAGTCTCGTTTATTGACGACAAAATGGGAGTTATCTGTTGCAAAGACAACTATTCAGCATTATGAACAAAAATGCGAAAGGACAGAACCTGTTGACAGTCCAATTGAGATACTCAACTTATCAAAACGTTCCTATAACGCTCTGAAACGCGCCAGGATTAATACTGTTGAAGAGGCTAGGAATGCCGATTTGACCAAGGTACGCAATCTTGGCCGTCATTCTATAGAGGAGGTGACTGAAAAAATAAACAGTTTGTAACTATCGATCTATGCACTTTAATTAAAGCTCTCGCTTCGGCGGGGCTTTTTTCATAAGCAGTACGTATAAGGTCCAGAGCCTTTGCAACATAACATGAGATTATTGCCATTAAAAAAGATAAGTTTGAAAAACTTTTAGTTCCAAATAAGAACGCTCTATCTTCTCTTTATCGTACTAGAATGTCAGATATCTTAGAATATATCAAAAGATATCTAAAAAGTTAATACTACTTAAAAGCTGAATACGCTATATATAAATATATAAGCTCAGCCATCCATATGGTTTCGGTAATCGTTTCTGTATATTTTCAACAATTCTTCATTAATAAAATAGTATTAACCGATTATGCCTATCATAACATGCATCATATTCGTAATAAAAAATAATGCCCACGATGAAAACTGTGGGCATTTTAGAAAAAATGTGTCAAGAGAGGTTATCATAGCTACGGTGTGGTTGATAAAATAAGCTTGTTGCTAAGTCTATCGTACGCCGATCATGGCTATGTCCCCAGTATCAGAGTCTGACTTTGTCGACCATTAGGAAAATGGCGATCGTTGTAAGTCATAGTAGAATCACTATAAGTCGCGACTATAAAACACTGCACTTATTTTGTGATTTTACCAGAGGGCAAAAGCCCTCAACTCTGCCTTGATGCGTTTTCGTGCTCACTCCAGTAAGTTCCGTACCCTTAATACGGATAAAATCTGCCATCCTGAAAATTTTTCAGAACTTCGGGTCCCCCCTAACCAGATCCTTACGTCGTGCTGGTTTCCTAAGCCAGCGGCGAATACTACTTGCGACATCCCTTGGCACAATAAGGGAAATTGCGAATCGTTTGTGAATTACTCCCAAAACGATTATATTTACATTATAGCATACATTATCAAAAAAGTCAATACCTTCGTAATAGCTCACAACCTTTGCAACATAGAATGGTAAAGTTATTGCCATCAAAAA
>CALIQQ010000010.1 GCA_938043965.1 uncultured Candidatus Saccharibacteria bacterium
AGTTTAGAGTATAGAACTCCTGCTGAAATGTTGCATAGGTGCTGAATGTTATATGGATTTCCGTATTGAAGCACGGGCCTTATAGCATAAGCTAGATTATTATTATTGCTATAATGGAGTTATATTATTAAACATAAGAGATATTTTATGCCAAGCAAGAAAAAACAGGAACAAAACAATAACAATCCCTTAAAGCAGGTCGCCAGCGTTGGGCTACCACTCCTTTCGGGAGCAATAGGTTTAGTTGCAATTTATTACATGGTCAACAACTCAGCTACCATGAAAATAGATGCAGTACATGCTGGAACAAGCCTTTCCGCACTACTGTCATTTATTTTTATGCTACTATTTGCGGTTTCTGGGGTAACCTTCGGTCTCCTTTCATATCAAAAAGCAAAGAGCGCTGAGATCTTTCTAGTTCTAAATATATTCTCGATAGCGATGATTGCGATGTTGTACTGTTTGCAAACCTTTGCGTCTTCTGTTTTTAATAGCATCAAAGCGGTTGAGCTCACGGCAGAAAAAACAGTGTCTTTATATGAGACTTTCAATCAAAAACTCGTGATTACCGCAGTGGTCACAGCTGTTACGACCTTTGCGCTTTCTAGCATTTATTATGCTATACGCGGGGCTAAGCAAAAACACTAATACTCTAACGCATGTTTTAACGCGCTAAGATTTATGCGCATTAGTGATCACAAACATTAGTATTTACGAGCATTAGCGATTATTGTGTACATTTTCGGCATCGGCAACCTGATTTTTGTAAAAGCGGATAGCCTCTTTAGCTGCAGCAGATTGCGCTTCTTGCTTACTGTAGCCGGTGCCGTGACCGCGAATGGTGGCCCCAACTTGAACCACAACCTCAAATAAACGTTCGTGGTCGGGGCCATCTTCTTTAACGGTACGATAAGCCGGAATAACATTTTCGGCTTTTTGGGTCAGCTCCTGAAGATAGGATTTCGGATCACGCCACTCCTCATTCTCCACCATTTTCTGCATTTTCGATAAAATATAGCGATAAATATGTTTTTTCGCAGCCTCATAGCCCTGGTCCAAGTAGATGGCGCCAGTGACAGCCTCAAAACAGTCAGCAACAATAGAAAGATGAGAGCGACTGCTGTTGCCTTTTTTTTCACCCTTAGAGAGACGGATGAGATCAACATAACCAATTTCTTCACTGGCAGCGCAAATTGACTCGGTGCGGACTAAGCTGGAGCGCCAAGCAGTCATAATGCCCTCTGGCTGATTGAAGTTGCGATATAGGAAGTCAGAAGTGACTAGCTCCAAGATCGCGTCACCAAGAAACTCAAGACGTTCATTGTGCTCAATATGAATACCCTTATGCTCATTTACATAACTACGATGAGTGAGCGCAGTGATAAAAATTGAGATGTCATTAAATTCAAAACCGAGATGCTCGCGAGCGAAGTTCTGGTAGAGCTCGATGGTGTCGCGATTATATTGTTCGGCCGGTCTTGAATCGACTGGCGTATTTTTTAGGTTAACTTGTTGATTAATGGCCTCAATTGAGATGTTGAAGTCGCTAGGGTTTAGCCCTTCGTTCATAGTTTCCTTTCTGAAAGTCTGTTCGACGTCCAACCTGCCCAAGTTGGACGCCTCTAGAATTCCCGAATTTTTAAGTTAATTTAGTTCGCCGGAGCGAATTTTCTTCTTAGCAATTAGCATTAGCTTTTCAATGTCTTCATATTCAATGGCTTCAAGGGCGTCGTTGAATCTAAACCAACGTATACCATTCATCCAGCGCTCTTTGGTTGGGGTCTCCGATTTATCTAACGCCCGGACTAGGTAGACTTGAGTGGTCATTAAGACTAATTTATCCAGTCGACGGTATTTAAAGTGGATTTTACCAAGCCAAGTCAACACACGAATATGCTGCAGACCCGCCTCTTCGCCAATTTCACGAATAGCGGTCTGTTTCGCCGTTTCACCTTGCTCGATGTGACCTTTTGGGATGGTCCAGCGGTTCTTACTATCCTGGATTAAGAGGACTTCGATGTCCTTTCCGTCAGGAGTGATGCGGAACACGATGCCGCCTGAGGTGGGTTCACGAACGATTTCTTGAATGGCGAGTTTTTTATGAAAAGTTTTAGGGCTAATCTTACCTAAGGCGTTGATATTACGCGTTTGTCGGCGAGTCGACTGGTTCGGCTTGCGCGTCAGTCTGCGACTCTTCTGGGTTTGATTTTGCATTTTTCTTTCCTTCATCATCTCCTAGACCAAGCTCTTTAAAAGCAGTGCCGAGTACACCATTGATGAATTTTGAGGAGTTGTCTGAACCAAAAGCCTTAGCGAGCTCAACAGCTTCGTTAATGGCGACTTTTGGTGGAACTACTCGTGATTCAAGCTCAAAAAGACCAATGCGGAGCACGTTGCGATCAATGGCAGCAATCGTATCAATCGGCCATTCTGGCGCAAGTGGGCGCAATTCTTCATCAAGTTTTTTAGTGTTGTCAACAATGCCCTTGGTGAGAGCATAGACAAATTCGGTGTCACCGAGAGCTTTAGCGTAGGGTTCAATGTTTTTTGCGACAATAGTGTCAATATCGGCTGTGGCGTCGCCCGCCTTCAAGCGGAACTCGTATTCATACAAGCTCTGCAAGGAAATAATTCTGCCTAAATGCCGATTACTAGCCATTATTTACCGCTCTTCTCGCATTTTTCGCATTTTTCAGCTTTTGCGCATTTTGTACATTTGCTAGTTTTGACCTTCAGATTTGGGGTCTTTTTAGCAGTTTCAAATGCTTTAACTGGTGATTTTTTATTAACACGACGAGCAAGCTCTAGGCGTAGATGACTGCGGCGAAGGCCGGTCTTGCGTGGGCTACTCTGTTTTTTAGGTTCAGGCATTAAATGCTCCTTTTTTAATACATAATTTTAACTATAATATCATTTTTTACGGGCTTTTTCAAGGAGTTTCTAAGGAAAAATAGTAAAAACTAGGGTAAAGCTTCAACTAACATATTACAGTAAAGTTAACAGCAGTAAAACTTAAACTAGTGTGTTACGGTAAAGTTAACAGCAGTAAAACTTAAACTAAAACAAGATATTTAAGCTCGAGTAAACACTCTTACGCTAAATAACGACGTTAATTAGCTTGGCGCGTGGTGGAATAATCACCTTTTTAGGCGATCCATTTAAGTATTTTTTCACGCTTTCTTCAGCTAGTGCGAGTTCAGTGAGTTTCGCTTGATCTGAAAGAAGATCTGTTGAAACCGTGAGTTTGGCACGCAATTTGCCGTTAACCTGGACAACGACCTCGACAACATCAGAGACTAGCGCAGATTCGTCCCAAGTTGGCCATTCGTCATCACTGTTTAGCTGTTCCAGCATTTCTGAGGCGAGATGTGGGGCAAATGGCTTCAAAAGCTTTGCAAGAGCGATTAAATCTGCGGTTGATGCTCCGTTTTTATAAAGCTCATTCACAAACTCCATCAGAGCGGCGACTGCGGTATTAAAGCTAGCTCGATGCATATCTTCAGTCACTTTTTTCACGGTTTTATGGCGTATGATGAGATTTTTGGCGTCATTAACTGAGTTTTCTGGGTTAAATACCAGATTGAAAGAGCGATTAAGGAAGCGGTAAACACCACCGATCGCCTTAGTGGACCAAGCTGCGTCTTCATTATATGGGCCAATAAATAGCTCGTAGGTGCGCAGAGTGTCGGCACCGTAGCCCGAATCAATCACATCAAGCGGGTCAATCACATTTCCCTTTGACTTTGACATCTTTTTGCCATCTGGGGCATTGATATAGCCGTTATAAAGGAGGCGCTTGACTGGCTCGCGGAACGGTAGATAGCCAAGGTCGGCGAAGAATTTACACCAAAAACGCACGTAGAGTAGATGGGCAACAGCGTGATCGCCACCACAGTAAATATCGGTTGGAGCCCAGTATTTTATTTCTTCAGGATCCCAAGCGGCGGTATCTGAATTAGGCGAAACGTAGCGCCACAGATACCAAGAAGAGCAGGCATAGCCATCCAAAGTATCAGTTTCACGGGTCATTTCTTCCCCGTTAATTGTGACTTTCAGCCAATCTTTTGCCTTTGCTAGAGCCGAGCGACCAGTTGAATCTGGTTTATAATCTTCCATCTCAGGATGAATGACTGGAAGCTGATCCTCTGGAATGGCATGAGGTTGGTCATTTTTGTCGTAAGCAATCGGAATTGGACAGCCCCAATAGCGCTGACGTGAAATTAGCCAATCACGCATACGATAGGTAACCTTAGTATGGCCGATACCCATATCTTCTAGCCATTTTACAATACCCTCGCGAGCATCGCTGGAAAGAATGCCATTGAAGCGGTCAGAATTAATCAGCTTTCCCTCGCCGTGATAGCATTTTTCAGTTGCGGTGTCAGGCTTTTCTATAACTTCGATGACTGGTAAATCAAACTGCGAAGCAAAGGCGAAATCGCGCTCGTCATGAGCTGGAACCGCCATAATAGCACCTTCACCATAGCCCATTAAAACATAGTCAGACACCCAAATTGGCAGTTTTTGACCAGTAGCTGGGTTAATTGCATAGGCGCCGGTGAATACCCCGGTCTTCTCTTTATTCTCTTGTCGTTCAATTTCAGATTTTTTAATAGCCGCCTTGCAATAATCCAGCACTTTTTCTTTGCAATTTTCGTTCATAAGCTCCGGAATAAGTGGGTGCTCCGGAGCTAGAACTAGGAAGGTGGCACCAAAAATCGTATCTGGACGGGTCGTAAAGACGCGGACGAACTGATTTTTATCGCCCTCAACTGCAAAAGAAATCTCGGCGCCTTCGGAACGGCCAATCCAATTTTTCTGGGCGGTTTTGATTTTTTCTGGCCAATCGAGGCTGTCAATTTCAGCGAGTAATTCGTCGGCATAGGCGGTAATTTTGAAGAACCACTGCTTCATTTTCTTTTTTTCGACCTCAGTACCACAGCGCCAACAATGACCATTTTCAACCTGTTCATTTGCGAGCACGGTCTGGTCCACAGGACACCACCACTGATAGCTCTCTTTTTGGTACGCTAAACCTTTTTCGAATAATTTCAAGAAGCACCACTGGGTCCACTTATAGTAACTCGGATCTGAGGTGTTAATTTCACGCGACCAATCGATTGCAAAACCGAGGCGTTTAGCTTGGTTCTTAAAGTTGGCGATGTTTTTAGCCGTAGCAACCTCTGGTGAAATACCAGTTTTAATCGCGTAGTTTTCAGCTGGCAGACCAAATGTATCATAACCAAAGGGGCGTAACACATTTAGACGCTTTTGGGCGTAAAAGCGGGCGAGAGCATCAACGATCGAGAAATTACGGACATGACCGACGTGAAGGCCGGCGCCTGATGGATATGGGAACATCTCAGCAAGAAACATTTTTTGAGTATTTTCACCCATAGCACGAGCCTCGGCGCTAGTTTTAGCGCGAAAAGCCTGGGTTTCTTCCCAGTATTTTTGCCATTTGGCTTCAATTTCGGTTGGATTGTATTTTTTCATGTTTTACTCCTCGCATAGTAGTTTATATAACGCAATACCGGTGGCAACTGAGACATTAAAACTCTCTTTTCGGCCCTTCATCGGAATTTCCAGGAAGACATCGATTAAATCATAGAGTTCTTCAGGAATGCCATTTACTTCCTCGCCTAAAATCAGGGCGGTTTTATTGCCAAAAACGGCGGCACGGCCGAGCGTAGACTGAAGTTCGGGCGAATTAAGTTTTTTAAGGCGACGGTCTCTTATGTTATTCTCCAAGCCAATGATTTTATATTTTTGGGACTTTAGGCTCTCAATTGCTGCGCGCACATCGGTAGCATATTCAGTTGTAAGCATTTCCTCAGCACCAAGGGCTGTTTTATGGATGGCGGACTGAATTTTCTCCCGTATGTGCGGTAAATAACCTGGATTGTCAGCACAGGGAGTGTAGCCACTATAAATCACTTTCTCCACCCCAAACCCTTCAGCGGTGCGCAAAATTGAGCCAACATTATAGAGTGAACGTACATTATGAATGATGACAACCGTTTTCATTATCTGTTATTATAACATAAAATTTCGTTTTTTCACAGTTTTATGGTACAATACGCTTATGGATAATAATATAAAAAGTTTTACAGAAAATCTTGAAAAATACGGCCTAAACGAGGATGACGTCAAGCGCTCGCTGAGATATGCTAACGATATTGGCCGCGGCCTCAAAATCTTACGTACCTTTTCACAGGGCGTAACAGTTTTTGGCTCGGCTCGGGTACCAGAAGATTCAAAATACTACAAACAAGCACGTAAACTCGGCCAAATGTTAGCCGAAAATGGACATACTGTGGTAACTGGTGGCGGTCCTGGCATTATGGAAGCAGCCAACCGCGGCGCTTTTGAGTTCGGCGGACGTTCGGTTGGGCTGAACATTAAGCTAGACCACGAACAATTCCCGAATCCTTACTTGACCGATATGATGGAGTTTTACTACTTCTTCTCTCGTAAAGTGATGCTAGTGATGGCATCAAAGGTGTTCGCCTACTTCCCTGGCGGATTTGGCACACTAGATGAGCTCGCAGAAGTAATGATCTTAGAACAAGAGGATAAAATGCCAAAGCAGCCAATTTTCTTGATTGGTAAGGCTTATTGGAAACCGTTATACAAGGTCTGGGAAAAGAAATTGCTGGCTGAGGGGATGATTAAAGCTAAGGATCTGAAGCTCGTACGCATCACGGATGATATTACTGAGGTAGTCAAGGCCGCCAACAAAGAGGGGCACATCAAAATCGACGAAAGTATCTACGACGATTATTTCCCAAAGAATAATAACTAAGATTAATTAGAGTTTTTGGATTGGCATCGGATGTAGTTTTTCGGTGCCATACAGGATACCGCGCTTAGCGCCTAGTTGATTTACAACAGAGGTAGAGTTAGCAGAGCCAAAGATGAGCGACTCTCTAAAAGAGTGGCCTGCCGCTAAATGGGCTAGGAAGCCGGAGCCAAAACTATCGCCCGCACCAGTAGTATCAACTACTGGCAAATCTTCATAGATGCCAAAACGATAAGTTTCGGTACCGTTAGTTGCGATGGCACCCATTGAACCAGTAGTGATGATGACAGTCTGACAGTAGGCGCCGAGATGAACAAGTAGTTCCTCTAAGATACATCCAGAGACAATTTCAGCGGCCTCGCTTTTATTTACAAGAAGAACATCGACATCCTGCAAGAGCCCGAGCAGTTGCTTTTTGGCTTTTAATTCAAGCTCGCCTGGATTAAACATCACTTTGCAACCAATAGAGTGGGCTTTTTCAAAAAAGCGAAGCAAAGTATCCATATCACCCCGAAGACTACTAACGTAGAGCCAATCCGGGTTAATCGTATCGAGGTCATCTTCAGAGAGATTATTGAATTTAGCAGAGGCACCACGATGGGTCAAAATAGTACGCTCACCAGTCTTTGTATCGAGCAGAATCACGGAGACGCCAGTTTGACGATCTTTAAGCCGAGTCAGATAGCTAGTGTCAACCCCCTCGTCATTCAACAAACTCTCAATCGCCTGCCCAGCTGGGTCGTTGCCGATATTGCCAAGAAAAACTGCTTCGTGGCCATGTCGAGCAAAACTAACGGCAGCATTAGTGCCACCACCGCCTACCTCAAAAGAAACCTGATCAATATCAACCTTGGAGCCGATATTGATCTGCTCGAGTTTAAGGTTATGGCCTTTTTTTGTGCCGACAAAATCGTCGTGATCAATCAGATAGATATCCTGCAAGGCTGAACCGAGAGCTAAAATGCGTGCCATTAGATACGAACTCCTCGCTGAACCGCCTCGGTTTTAAGCTCCTCGTAAGCAGCCTTGGGGTCTGGAGTTTTCACAATCGCAGAACCGACGTTAATGACATTAAGATTAGAATGAGCAAGCATGCGGATATTTTCAAGATTAGCGCCACCATCCCAGCCGATTTCAATTTCTGGGTTAATTGCACGGATGATTTTAATTTTTTCGATTTGAAGCAAGTCAGCTGTACCACCCATGTGACCGAGGTTACCTGCAAAAATTAGGGCATGGTCGGCTACTTTAAGATAGCGCTCAACATCACCCGGATAGGTGCGTTCGAGCAAGGCAACTCCAGTTTTAATGCCAGCCTGTTTCAGCTGCTCAAAAATTGGCAATAAATCTTCGGCTGCTTCGGCGTGAAAAATACAGAGATTCGGCTTAAGCCTTAAGATGTGCGGGAGATGTTCAGATGGACGAGCCACCATCATATGTAAATCAACCAGGATGTTTTGAGGTAATGCAGTAATAGCTGCCTCCGAGATAGTAGTAGTAGAAACAAAACTTCCATCAATCACATCAATTTGCATACGGGTAGCAAAAGTAGGATAGAGGCTAATAAGTCGGACAAACTCGTTCGGGTCAACCGTCAACAGAGTAGGCGCAATAACAACATCGCTCGCATCAATAATCTTTGGCATTCTCCTCCTTTTTAGTAAATGTTATCTTCGTCTAATCTAGTATTACGCCTAATGTAACGCTCTTCTGGCAAGAACTCGGCTGATAAAAACATCGTAACGGCGCGATTCATAGTGACGTCATCCATAAAGTCAGAGGATAGACAAAGGACATTGGCGTCATTATGGAGGCGACCGAGTCGGACCAACTCTGGAGTGTAACCACAAATAGCACGGATACCCTTGAAGCGGTTAGCCTGAATAGAAACCCCATGAGCAGATCCGCAGATAATAATGCCCCGAGAAGCTGGATTATTGCGAACATGGCGAGCTACACTGATTGCTGCGTCGTTAAAATCATCTTCTGGTTTCAAGGTAGCCGGCCCAAGGTCGGTGATTTCATAGATTTCTTTCACATTGGAATTACCAAGCAGGCTAAGTAGTCGCTGTTTATCAGCAAAACCTCGGTGGTCAGCGGCGAGAAAGAGGCGTGGCATACTATTTCCTTTTACCAAAATCTGCAGTTAATTCGACGAGTCGGTTACTATAACCCCACTCGTTATCATACCAAGCGACAACTTTAACTAGATTGCCACCAACGACGTCAGTTAGGGCCAAGTCAACTACGCACGAGTGGCTATTGCCTCGAAAATCACAAGAGACCAGTTCCTCTTTCGTGACACCTAAAATGCCCTCATAGTACGGCTCTTTGGCAGATTTTTCAAAGACTTTATTTAGCTCCTCTTTAGTAGTGTCGCGCGAAAGTACAGCGGTAATGTCCGAAAGTGAAACGACTGGAGTCGGCACGCGGATAGAGAGGCCATTGAACTTGTCTTTAAGTGACGGAATTGTGAGCGCAGCGGCTTTTGAGGCGCCGGTTGTAGTTGGTACAATGTTTTCTGCGGCAGCACGCGCTTCACGTAAATCCTTGGCTGGCGCATCCTGCAAGCGTTGGGAGGCAGTATAGGAATGAACCGTGGTCATCATGGCTTTCTCAATGCCAAAATTATCTTCAAGCACGCGCATAACTGGGGCAATGCAGTTGGTGGTACAGGAGGCGTTAGAGATAATGCGATCAGAATCTTCCACGATCTCTTCATTCACGCCGAGTACGATAGTTTTAGCGCCTTCACCTTTGGCTGGAGCGGAAATTACGACTCGCTTCGCACCAGCGTCAAGATGAGCGCTAGCCTTTGCTGGGTCAGTGAAGAAACCAGTAGATTCAATCACCACATCAACGCCAAGCTTCCGCCACGGAAGTTTAGCTGGATCAGTTTCCGAAAACACTCGAATTTTAGTTTTATCGACGATAATATATTCGTCATCAAACTTCACCATACGATCATAGGTGCCGTAAGATGAATCATATTTTAAGAGATGAGCTAAAGTTTTAGTGTCAGTTAAATCATTGACCGCCACAATTTCAACATCTCGCCTCTCAAAAGCGATTTTAAACGCATTGCGACCAATGCGCCCAAAACCGTTAATTGCTATTTTAACCATGTTTGCCTCCTAACTATTGTCCCTATTTTAACATAATCGGGTTAGAAAATAAACAACTTCGAGCCGGGTGATGCGTTCTTAAGGACAGCGCGGGAGATTAAGAAAATTTATGAACCGTATAGTATCGATATGAACAGGGAGGCTTATACTGAAATCAAGTCGATGGATTAGGGGTTCCAGGGGGATATTCTAGACATCTATCTTTACAAAAATCATAAAATGTTGTATAGTAGAAGAGTCACTGGCTATGCGCCAAAATGCACATTAAAAGGAGGGATTTTATGGAATTTAAGAATTTCGAGAAGGTTGTCAACGTTAGGTATTTTCTGATTGATATCGTTTTCCAGAGAAAGCCTAGCAGCGATATCTTAAGAAAGGCTAAAGGCGGGTTGGACTTGCTGGAAAAGGCAGTAAAGTTTGTTTTTAGCCAAAATTTATCCATGGTTTCATTGGATCTGGACACAGTTGCAAGTGGGATAGGAATTAAACGAAGCCAATTCACTTCGCAGGTGGTTGATCTACAGGTACTCGCAAGTAGGACATATGACGGGACCTTTGATGCCCCAAAGATAATGAGTGCCGAGAGGCTTTTTTACATACTCATCACCATATTCGTTGCTGAATATGGCAGAGTATCTGACAAGGCTTCGGAATATAGCGTCATGACCAATATTGACAACATATTCGATATCAACTCGATCTGTAATGCAGAGGATATCCGAGTTTGGGTAGTTTTAGTTGACTACTTCATCTACTGTCTAGATGAAGGCGATATTAAAATTTCGCAATTCATCAAAAGACAGGCACGAGGTATGTCTTGTCGCAAGATCAAAGATTTTCTATTAAAGCAGTGTTGGTACCATGACCAGCCTGCTGCATCCAATCTATCTTCGATGCTTTTCTCTGCTTTTGGTTTACCAGAAACCTTACAGGCCGGGATAAGTATTTTTAGGGAGAAAAAGAGGGAGGTGGAGCAGCGCAACGCTTGACGCCTTTTTATTATTCTAGCCTCCAAAAAGCCACCCAAAACGGGTGGCCTTTTTAATGGTGCAATATACTTAAGCGCGAGCAAAGTGTGCGAAGGCACGGTTTGCTTCAGCCATACGGTGACAGTCTTCTTTCTTCTTGAAGGCAGTACCGGTTTCATTGTAAGCATCAACGATCTCTAGCTCAAGACGCCTAGCAAATGGCATGCCAGAACGAGAACGAGCTGACTGAACTAGCCATGAGAAAGCGAAATGAAGTTGGCGATGACCAGAAATTGGAAATGGAATCTGGTAGTTTGCGCCACCGACACGACGGGATTTCACCTCAAAATCTGGTGAAACATTAGCAATAGCTTTTTCGAGCACCTCAACTGGATTCTCAGATTTGAGGTCTTTAGCTGCATTTTCGATAGCAGCGTAAACTGCGCGCTCAGCAACCTGTTTTTTACCATCAAGCATAGATTTGTTAATCAAACGCTGGACCAAAATTGATTGATATTTGCGATCTGGATGAACTTTTCTCTCAAGAGAGGTAGTAGTTTTACGTGGCATTACTTATCCCCTTTCTTAGCACCGTATTTTGAACGGCCTTGTTTACGACCTTGAACTCCCTGAAGATCAAGGGTACCGCGGACGATGTGATAACGAACACCTGGAAGATCAGGCACACGACCACCACGGATCAAGACCACTGCATGCTCCTGGAGGTTGTGGCCTTCGCCACCAATGTAAGCCCAAACTTCTTGACCGTTAGTAAGGCGCACACGAGCGACTTTACGAAGAGCTGAGTTTGGTTTCTTTGGAGTTTTTGTAGTAACTTTAATACAAACACCGCGTTTTAGAGGCGCAGGCTGATTGTAATGCTTAGTCTTCAAAGTGTTGACAATTGAGCCGAGCGCAGGAGCTTTTGATTTCTTAGCTGCTCTGACGCGAGGTTTGCGAATCAACTGGTTAATAGTTGGCATATTTTTCCTCTTAATTAACTTTTATGATGTCGTTTGCTCAGATTAAGCAAGCGACCTGTTCGCGGGTGGTAAGTCCGCTGTGCTAGCTTTTTACAGCAAATAAAAACTAGCGAGAAACTCTTACCGGTATTTTACACTATTTTGAGGATTTTGGCAATATTTTGTTGCAAAGGTCCTGGACCTTAACGGTATTCTTGACTTTTTTGATATATTCTGTTATAATTAAAGAATGAAGAAGTCGTTTGGGAAAAAAATTGTTGAACAGTATCGAGCAAATGGAAAATTAGAACTTCTACAGTATGCGTATCTAATTCTTTTTGCGGTCGTAACCATGGCGGCCGGACTAGTTGCACTAATCCATCAAGCCGTTGGCGTAGCCTTTTTAATCATCCCGCTAATTTGTCTAGTGACCTGGTCAATGAACTTAATTGCTTGGTCGGTAGTAAAAACCGCGGTCGAGCATTTTTATCCTGAAGTATTAAATCCTGAAGTAATAAAAACACCAAAAGCAAAACGGGCTGTAAACACGCAGAGGACAACAACGGCTAGCAGAGTAGCCCGCGCGCAGAAGATAGCCAGCACGGAAAAAGTAACCAGAACACAGAAAGCTACCGACGTAAAACCAGTTAGAACTAAATCGGCCAGCAAAAAGAAAAAATAACTAGATGCAAGCAAAAAACCGCGCCTTGACGCGGTTTTTTAGTTATTTTATTTTCTTGCCTCAACGAGCCAATCTTATTTTTTTACATGCTTGCCGTCTCGAGGAGGTCTTTTTATTTTATACTACTTTGAGTTAGCCTCAACGAGGAAGTTCAAAGTTTTCTCGATGGTGAGACGATTTTTTATGTCCTGGCGAACATTTAAGTCCTTGAGGTTTTTCAAAGCTTCTTTTGACTTTTTATAAACTTCGCGGAGTTCGTTGATTTTAACATCAACAATCTCGTCTTCGACAGTGATTTTCTCGTCACGAGCGAGAATTTGAAGACAGAGGCTGGCCTTAACACGTTTTTCGGCAACTTTTTTAGCTTCTTTTTCCCAATCAGCTTCAGTTTGACCGGTCTGCTTTAAGTAGTCCTCAAAACTAAAACCTTGGCGAGCCGCATTAGCCTCGATATCTTGACGAATGAGACGGAGCTGGTCTTTAATCATGATTTCTGGGGCAGAAACAGTAGACTTCTCGACGAGTTTTTCAACTAAATCGTCTTTGAATTTTTCATTAGCCTTTGCTTCATTCTGCGTTTTTAGGTTATTCTCGATGTCTGCCTTAAGGTCGGCAAGAGTCTCGAATGGACCACATTTTTTTGCAAGCTCATCATTAAGTTCTGGCTTAACTAGAGCATTAACTTGCTTTAAGAGGACATTAAAGACGGTCTTCTTACCAGCTAGATTATCTGCGTGATAATCTTTAGGGAAGGTAAGCTCGAGATCGAAACGCTCACCAGCTTCATGGCCGACAATTCCCTCTTCAAAGCCGGGGATAAACTGATGTGAACCGAGTCCGAGTTTAAAGTCTTTAGCAGCACCACCAGCGAATTTTTCGCCGTCGAGACTACCTTCAAAATCAATCACTACTTCGTCGCCGAGTTCAGCTTTTTTCTTAGCGACTTTCGACTCGGAATAAGCTTTCTGGATATTTTCCAAAATTTCAGTCACTTCTTTTTCGGTAACTTTAGCTTCAGCTTTTTTGACGCCGAGTTTTTTATAGTCACCAAGCTTGATTTCTGGTAAAATATCAGCCTTAGCAGTATATTCAACAGTTTCACCTGGAACAAATTTCACAACTTCGACATTTGGAATCATGAGTGGAGAAGTTTCGCTCTCGTCAAAGGCTTTTGGCACTGAGGTACGAACGGCAATGTCAAGTGCAACCGAAGAGAGATCGTTTGGGTTAATGTGATTTTTAGCGATATCAAGTGGGGCCTTACCTTTACGGAAGCCTTCAACTTTAACATCTTTAATGAGGCGTTCAACTGCTTTTTTCTCAGCCTCTTTTAAATCATTCGCGTCAAGCACAACTTTAAGCTCAACGGAGGTGTCAGATATTTTCTTAGTAGTAACTTTCATAAGATGAATTTTAACACAAAATAAGGGGAGAATCAAATGTTAGCTTATTTAACGCCTTGGGTCTCGGTGGTACGAAGATGGCGCACCACATCAGCAAAGCTAGCGCCGAGTTTAGTTTCAGGATTAAGAAAACTGTTTGGATCAAAGGTTTGTTTAATTTTTCGATATAACTCGTGTTCGCGAGCAGTAAATTCAGGCGTAGAGATGAGCCCTTTGACGCGGCCTTCAGAGCTGCCGCCAGCAAAAGTACCGCCACATTCTTTTACAATCTTACCGAAGTAATGTAAGAACTGCATTGCGCGTTTACGCTCCGTGACATCAGATAGATTGAAGTCTGGACGCACCGAGTAAACTGAGGTAGCAAAAGAACCAAAAATTGGCAATTCTTGCTTCAGGACTTCCTCGACTGGCTTAAGCTTAGCGATCAGTTTTGAAAGGCCAACGCCGTTAACGGTAAAATCATCGACCAAACTTGGGCGTTCCATTGAGCTTTCGTCGTTTAGATAACTACCGAGTAGAGTATAGATTTCGCCAAAATCATCGGAATTGATGTTATTTTCAGCAGTAATTGAGGTAGCAGTAGCACCAAGACTGAGAGCTTGGCGTAGTTTTCGATTAGCCATTAAGAAGCTGTCATTAAAGATGGCGAGGACATAGTAGCCACTGGGAAGCAGTGGCTCCAATAGGCCAAGATTTTTACCGTGTTTAGCTGCAATCTGAAAAATGCGAGTATCAAAAACTTCAAGCGTAGCTGGGGCGAGCTTCATGATTTTTTCCATATAGTCGTTGGCTTTTTCAATGGTTGGAAAAGTCGCTAAGACATGCTTGCCACGGCGAGGAATCGGTTCAACCCGCAAAATAATTTCCGAAATAACCCCGAGAGTACCTTCGGCGCCGAAGAAGAGTGGCATCAGATCAAAGACGTTTTCATTTTTAACCTTCGTTATTGTGGAATAGCCGGCGCGCGAAACGGAGCGCTCATTAATTTTAGAGATTAAATCTTGGTTTTTACAAATAAGTTCATCTAGAGATTGGTAGATTTTTCCCTCAAATTTTTCATTTTTTAGGGCATTTTTGAGACCATGTGGGGTATAGCTAACGGTTTGGATAAGATCACCGTTTGCCAAAACTACCTCCAAACGGTCAACGAAATAGAAAATGCTGCCATATTTTTTAGCATAGGCGTCGGTTGGAAAAGTGGAAATAAGGCCTCCGATCGTTTGCTTCTCGTTAGTCCGAATTGGCAGGCAGAGATTATAAGCGGCTAGGACTGCATTGAGTTTCTCCAGAGTAACGCCAGCCTGCACCCGCACCAAACGACTATGTTCGTCAACTTCGGCAATTTTGTTCAACTTTTCAGTCGAAATAATCATGCCGGTGCCAAGACAGGCGCCAGTTTTACTCTGGCCAGCGCCACGAACAGTAACTGGCAACTTAAAATCCTTGGCAGCGACATCATTAGCAAAGCGCATTAAGAATTGGATATCGTCAGTATCATAGGGGATGGCGACTAACCGTGGTGTAATCTCAATCACACTGCGATCACGAGAATAAGCATGCAAAATCGACGGACGGTCAAACACCTGACCGTTGATATGCTGGTTTAGATACTTGGTAATCTTATTCAATTTCCACCCTTTATTACTTATTTTAGTTTAGCATAAACATTATTTTAGGACAACCGCTTTTTCGCCAACAATAGCCTTTAGTTGATCAATCAACTGACTGGAAGCTTCAACTTTAAAACTCATAGTGACGACTTTTTTCTCGGCACCATCTTTCAGGACTAGTACGACAGAGGTGAGGCCTGGAAAGAGATCGCAGGTAGTTTTTATGCCGGTGAGGCGCTCGGTGTCTTCGGGGTTCTCAATCAGAATGTAGAGCTTCTGGGAACGCGGGTCAAGCGGCTTCTCTGTTACTAATGGCGGCAAAGCGACCGGCTTTGGCTTTGGCTCTGACTGCTCAGGCTCCGGCTTCTTCTTGAATTGACGACGCTTAGGTGCATCTTCAGGCTCATCTAAGCGAATGCCGGTTGGCTCGTATGATTCAAGCACCTCATCCGAAATAACGAAGACGTCTTCGGCAATGGTTTTAATATCTGAGGTAGGATTACCATTTTGGTCGGTGGCACTAATGCGACCTGGGATCTTCAAAATTGCGTCCATGACGATTTTATCAGCATTATCATTATAGAGCTTCGGAAAAATAAGAATTTCCGCAGAACCAGATTTACTCTCCAAGGTAATGAAGGCCATTTTTTCATTTTTCGCCTTAGTCATAATAATTTTAACGCTAGTAACAATACCGCCAAGCGTAATTCGCTTATTGTCGTGCTCTTGGTTAATGTATGAGAAGGGGTGTGTCTGCTCTTCAAAATACTTTTCATATTTATCGAGCGGGTGAGCAGAGAGATAGAGTCCCATGAGGTTACGTTCCCAGAGGAGCTGCTCTTTATCGGAAGCTTGCTTCGGTGCTGGCTTCATTTCTGGCTCTGGAACTTGACCAATATCGCCCATCATACCAAAAAGATCGGTCTGGCCGTTAGCACTATCTTTTTGCATTTTTGAACCATAGGCTTGAATCTGCTCAAGATTAAAGAGTAGGTCGGAACGCGTACCAAAACGGTCAAAAGCGCCAGTTTTGATGGCCGATTCCCAAGATTTTTTATTAAACTTAGTCGAGTCAACTCGTTTAGCGAAATCGCAGACTGACTGGAATGGACCATTCTTGTCGCGCTCAGGGATGACAATATCCTCTACAAGCGCCTTACCCATACCTTTAATAGCAGCGAGGCCAAACCGAATTTTATTCTCGCCACCAACAATAGCGAAGTCAGCATAGGACTGATTGATATCTGGGCCAAGCACATCAATTCCCATCGATTTACATTCGCTCATTTCAATCGCAAGACGATCTGTTGAGCGCATGTCAGAAGTCATTAAAGCCGCCATGAAGGCATCTGGATAGTGAGCCTTTAGATATGCAGTCCAGTAGGCGACGAGCGCATAACAAGCGGCGTGCGACTTATTAAAACAATAGTTCGCGAATTCAAGTAATTGATTCCAGAATTCTTCAGCAATAGCCTCGGTGGCGCCGCCAATTTCAACCGCACCTTTAATAAACTTCGGCTTCAATTCCTCCATGAGTTTAACTTTTTTCTTACCCACAGCCTTACGAAGCGTATCCGATTCACCACCAGTAAAACCACACCATTCACGCGAAATCTGCATGAACTGCTCTTGATAAATCATGATGCCGTAAGTGGATTTTAGCGCATTTTCGAGACCTTTATGGAGATAAGTGATTGGTTCTTCACCATGTTTACGCTTAATGAAAGAGTCGATAAACTGCATTGGGCCCGGACGATAGAGAGCCACCATAGCGATAATATCTTCAAAACTGTTAGCTTTCAGGTCACGCAGATAACGCTTCATACCGGCCGACTCAAGCTGGAAGACGCCGGTAGTTTGAGCACGTTGCAAAAGTTCAAAAGTTTTATCGTCATGTAGGGGAATGCTATAGAGGTCGATGTCGTTCTTATAGACTTTACGAATCATACGGAGTGCGTTATTGATGACAGAAAGGTTCATGAGACCCAAAAAGTCCATTTTAAGTAGGCCTAGCTCCTCGACTTGAGTAGATGGGAATTGGGTGGCAAGCGGGCCTTTAGCAGAAACTTCAAGCGGTAAGAATTTTACAAGGTCGTCAGGTGCAATCACCACACCACAAGCATGCACGCCGTGAGAGCGCACAGTTCCCTCAAGTTTAATTGCAAAATCAAGCACGCGTTTAGCCGTGGGATTCGTTTCGTATTCGCGACGCAGGTCGGGAGCCTCAACGATGGCCCGAGTCAGCGGAACATGATGTCCCATTTCTGGGTCAGGCACCATCTTAGCCAGCCGATCTGCCTCGACATACGGCACCTCTAGCACGCGCGCAACATCACGCACTGCCATCTTCCCCATCATTTTACCGAAAGTACAGATATTACAGACGCGCTCCTTGCCATACTTTTCAGTACAATACTCAATCACCTCGTCACGCCGAGTGTCTTGGATATCAGTATCGATATCTGGCATAGAAATACGGTCTGGGTTTAGGAAACGCTCAAAAATTAGGTCATATTTTAGAGGGTCAAGCTCAGTAATACGTAAAGCATAGGCAAGAATGGCACCAGCGGCCGAGCCACGACCTGGACCATAAACAATACGCTGAGACTTACCCCAGTTAATGAAGTCCTGAACAATCAAGAAATAGCCGTTATAACCCATCTTGTCGACCACCGATAGTTCATAGTCGATACGATCCAGTACTTTTTGATCTAAAATCTTGCGACACTGCTCAACCGAGAGCTTTTTTGCCTCCTCTGGAGTTTTGCCGGCATAGCGAAAAGCCAGGCCTTGGAACACCAATAAATCAAGGTGGGATTTTTCAGTTTCACCCTCTGGGACCTCGTATTTTGGAATAAGAATGCGACCTAGCTGGAGCTTTGCGGTACAGCGGTCGGCAATAATTTTCGAGTTTTTAACGGCTTCCGGAAAGTCATCTTTCCAGCGATCAATAATTTCCTGCGGCGGAATAACATGAAGTTGAAAATCCTTCAAGGTCATGCGATTAGTGTCGCTTAAATTAGAGGCAGTACCAATACAGAGCAACACCTCGTGAGCATCTTGGTCCTCATGTTTTAGGTAGTGACCATCACAAGTCACCACGAGTGGTAGACCGGTTTCCTCAGCAATGCGTTGAAGTCCTTTATTGATGCGATCTTGAACATCCCAGTGAGTGGGAGAATTAGGATGACCGTGATCCTGCATCTCAAGGTAAAAACGATCACCATAAACTTGGTGATACCATTCAACGAGCTTCATTGCACCAGCGTAGTCGTTATTTTTTAGGCGAACAGAAATTTCTGAGCTAGCGCAACCAGACAGACAAATAATGCCTGCGTTGTATCTCTCCATAATCTCATGATCAATACGAGGCTTGTAATACTTACCGTTCACTTCGGCTTCCGTAGCTAATCGACAGAGATTTTCAAACCCATCGTCATTCATCGCAAGCAAAGTAATATGATAACGCTCCTTATCGTGAGCCGGATCCTTGTCCATGCGACCGCGCGCTGCAACGTAGGCCTCGAGGCCTAAGATTGGCTTAATGCCGGCAAATTCAGCCTCTTTATAGAGCTCAATAAGGCCGGACATGGTGCCATGGTCCGTAACTGCCACTGCCTCCATACCGACACTCTTAACATAATTAACTAAATCCGGCACCTTAGTTAAGCCGTCAAGCAAGGAGTAATGAGTGTGGTTATGCAGATGCACAAAATCAGCTGGCGTTAGCGTTTTGGGATCAACCGCTTCGCGCTTCAGAAAAATAACTGGTGTCTGCTCTACCTCACTTGTCATATAAATTATTATAGCATAGAACGGGGGCGTTTTGGCGCTTTTTGGACTAAAAACCTACCGCTTCAGGACATCAAGTAGCCAGTCAATAATACTAAGGTTGGCTGGCAATAGACTCGAAATCCAAGTTAAGAGAAAAATAACCAGTGCTACAATAACGGTACCACCTAGAAAGGTGCCAAGGCCAAAGAAAATACCGCGGAAAAAGTTCACCTTATAGACACTGCCGCGATTACGGTAGAGGTCATAAAAAAGGTCTTCGAGCACCTGCTCTTCAGCAGTGAGCTCGTCATTTTTGAGCTTTTTTTCGCGAATTTTCCTTAGCCGAGTAGCCATTATTTTTTAAGTGCTTTTTTAACTAGCTTTTTGGTTGCATTTTTAGAAGTAGCTGCAGTTTTCTTAGCTGTTTTAGTAGCTTTATCAATTTCTTTTTTAGCAGTTTTTGTCGCCTTCTTAACCTCAGCTTGAGCAACTTTTGCGGTTTTCTCTAGCTCTTTTTTAGCTTTTTCGGTAGTTTTTGCAACCTTTTGGCGATTTTCTTTTTTAGACAAGAAAACACCGGTAGCACCGAGTCCGGCCCCAAATAAGGCGCCGAATAAGAAACCACCTTTTTGCTTTTTCTTTGATTTTTTAGCCATTTTTCCACCCTTTCTAAAGGTTAGTAGTAATTTGAAGATATTTTAACATAAGCGTAATAAAAATGCAAAAACAAAAAGAAACCGCCTAAAGACTAGACGGTTTCTACAACTAACGGGAGAATTTTTATTCCTCAGAATCAATTTTTTTGCGATGTTTTCTAGCTGGACGACCAAAGAGCCGCTCACTAATAAAATCGCGGAAAATACTACGAGTCAAGAGCCCAACAGAGGTCATATCGCGCAGATTGTCGGCGATATCGTCCGCTTTGTCAGCGACCGCTTGACTGGTTTCGACGATTTTTTTCGCTTGTTTAGTGATTTTGAGGAGTTTTACAATGAGAATGATGCCGAGCACTAAGAATACAAATAGTGTAAAGCTTAGAATTCCGACAATAATCCATTCTGCAGTGTTTAAATGATTGATCATATAAAATTCTCCTTATGTTTATTATAAGGTGTTTAGGCGTTTTTGACAAACTCTTTTAATTCGTCGCCAAAAGACTCTGTTCTAAAGGTATATTCGAGCAAAGCAAAGAGGTAATTTTTTGGATCACCAGTAGTCATCCAATGACCTTGAGTTTTTTCAACTACCACGTCGCCGAACTCAGCCATTTTTGTGATCGCATCAACTGTCCAAAGCTCGCCATCAAGACCAGTATTTTTTGGATCAAGATAAGCGAAAACTTCTGGCGTCAAGAGATAACGACCATAAGAGGTGAGGTTAGATGGAGCCTTTTCAATTGCTGGCTTCTCAACGATGTTATCAAGTAGCATTTTCTCAGAATTGCTAAGCTTAATAATACCGTACTTATTTAACACTTCTTTTGGCATTTCTTGGGCAATAATAATAGCTTTAGCCTCAGGATGCTTTTCGTAAGAGTCGATCAGAGTCTTCATATCAGAGCTACCGAAGACGACATCATCAGAGTAAGCAACCACAAAAGCTTCATCGTCGTTAATAAACTTGCGAGCGGAAGCGATTGGAGAGCCATTGCCGTAAGGATAAGCCGGATCTTGTTCAATCACTGTAATTTTCGGGAAGTTTAGAACTTGGTCAATAGCAGCATAGCGGTCATCCTTATTCTGAGCGTGAAGCTGCTTTTTGATTTTTGTACAGGCGTTATTAAAATAATCTTCGTAAATCGCCTTGCCCTCATGAGTGGCAACAATGATGATCTCTTCGATGCCAGCCTCGGCGCACTCCTCAACGACGAGCTGCATAATTGGCTTATTGCCAAGGGGAAGCATAGCTTTCGGAACAGTTTTAGTAATTGGCAGATAACGACTAGCAAAACCAGCATCGGTAATGATAGCCTTAGTAGGTTTTTTATAATTCATAAGTTCTCCTTGAGACTTGATTATAGCATACTGCGAGTTTTTAATAAAGGTTTAGCTAAAAATTATGACGCAGTTGATGACTCAACAAGAGTTAGTAAGCGATACAACGGACGGAGAACCCGAAGTACTTAAAGTTGTTGTCTGTAGGGTAGACACTCGAGGCAGTCAGGAACAGATTGTAGGCGTAGTCGTCTGAGTAGACCGTAGAGGACCAATAGAATCCGGTCGAGCCCTGAGAGTTGCGCCAACCACTTTGAATTAAGCCGGAACGAGTGAAATTTACTGGACTAGATCTTAGGGCTGAGCTGGACGGATAATTATTATATAAGATTTGGAATTCATCGCCATTTCCTCTGGTTGGTAGCCTCCAGCCTTTTGAACAGATAGAGACAGTGGTATTTTGGCCTTGAGTAGAGAGAGCCTGGGTACCGGTACCAGCAGTAGCGGTATACCAGGTATAGAAACCGCCATCTGAATCTACGTAGGCATTGGAGGTGTCATGGGAGTCAAAACCAGAGATGGAGGAAGCTGGGATGGTGTAGTTTGAGGTGACATCGGAGTCGGCTGGGGTGAGGGTTTTATTGATAATCCTAAGGTTCTGGGTCATCCAGCATTTGCCGTCAGCTAGCTTGGAGACAGTGTAAGTATTTCCATCTCGGGTGTCAGTGAGAGTTTTGGTTGGGGCATAGTTTGGGTCGCCATAATGAGAGCCGTCCGTATCGAGCGTCGTAGCGGTTTTATTTGGAGTGGTAGTGGCAGCACAGATTTCGGGAGTCATCTGTTGCATCTTTGAGATACTATGTAAAGTTTTTGCTGGGTTAGCGTGCGCAACAGCAGTGAAGAGTACACTCTTTTCGTAATTCCCTGCGACAAGGTTCGTGCTGATTTTAGTGCCGAAGTGGACAGTAGTTTTTAGCTCATCAGTGGTTGGTTTTGTAGTGAGATTTCTTAGCTTTTTGTGGCCAGATTTTTTCGGGATAGCTGTAAAGTCAGTATTATTTAGTGAGTAGCCCCAGTTATTTTTACCCATAGTAGTATTTGTCACAGTGCCAGTGAAGCTTGAGGTGATTTTATCTGAGATGGCGGTGTTAGTATTTAACATGTCGGTTGCTTCATCTTTTGAAGAGAAGTAGAGTTCATAGCTTTTAGTGGCGTTAGTAGCAACCAGTGCATCAACGGACTTTGAAGTGAAAGTGCCAGCGTTGGTTGGGGTAATGTTACCGAAATCTAATTCCGGTGGAGCAGCGAGAGCGAGGACTGGTTTTATTTCAACTTCAAATTTAGTGGTGGAATCAGCAGCATTAGAAGAAATGATTGGAGCAAAGAGTGAAAAAATAATGAAACTAAAAAGAAGAAAAGCCGGGAAGATGAGGAGAGTATTTTTGGTTTTAGAATTACCGATAAGATGATGTTTAACTTGATTTAGTCGCATGGTTTTTGAATTCAAATAATCGTTATACTTATTATAATAACATAAGTGGAATAGAAACGGGAGAGAAACATTAAAAAATTATTTTATTCTTTGGAATTATGGAGGTTTTATGTTATAATATGGGCATAACTGGTGGTTAGTACATTAAAGGAGGTGGTTTTTATGAAGAAAAAACCAAAAAGGCACAACAAACGTACTAAAGAGCAATTCGTTGACTCTTCTTCGGGAGCCAGCTCCTTGGAGCAAGCAGTAAAACAGGCGCTAGCGGCTTCGCCGATTGATGAGATTCCAGAGGATGGATATAACCCTGAGACTTGCGAATACTGGATCGGGGGAGAGGTGCATCATGAGATGGACACGATCTGGACCAAGGCAACGGACATATTAGCATCCGAGCAGGCCGACTACTTACTTGCCAACCTAGATGATGAGCTGATGAAACCAATCTTCATAGATGATTATCTACTGAAATTAAAGATTAAAGATTTCAGAAAAGAACTGTCGAGCGAAGAACGGGCCGATATCGAGCAGCATGGATATAAGACCGACTGGTTTGAGTCGATATCGGAGACTGAACTAGCCTGGACACTAGCCATGGAAGAGGCAAAAAAGCAAGATTGCATCGGGTATGCTACCGTTTGTTTAATGGGCAACTTTTATGTTATCGCCGACTACTTTCATAACCCAGTAGCCAACGAGGATGATATTCTAATAGTACCATTAAATGCAGAACCATGTTTGCCCTACCATCACGCCTGTGAACTAGGCATAGTGGCTGATATTGGCAATATGAATCTCTGTACTTTCTTGAAATATAAGAAAGGTGCGGCCCTAGACTGGACCAAGCGCTTCAGTCAAGAGCTGAGTTTTCGTAGAAAATTTCAGCCGAATTATAACCCGTACGATGACCCATATGACAATGCGGGAATTGAAGCAATCGATGGCGACGGTGACGTAGACTGAATTAGCTTTTTCTTACTCCTTAACGGCGGGGTGATATTTAACCCCGTTTTTTCATGCCATTCTCAAGTCAACCAATGTTTCATATTTTAGCTATTTCATGTTAGAATAAGCATAAGCATTATTTAACTTAAGGAGTAATATGTCAATAAAAAGAAAATATGTCGATAGCCACTGGCTTATTTTCGCTTTTGAGGGTGCCATAGCCTTATTGTTCGGCTGGTTCGCCCTCTTTACTAATCTTAATGATACTAACGCATTAGTTTCAATCGTCGGAAGCATGCTGCTTGGGCTTGGTATTATTGAATTATTTAACTTACTACGCCGCGCACACTTAAACGAAACTTGGGGCTTCACTCTAGTTTCCGCACTATTCGAGGTTGGTATTGCATTCACGCTACTGTTTACTTCCGGACACGAACAGGTTTGGCACCTCGCGTTAATTGCTGGCTACACCGTAATTCGCGGAGTTTTCGAAGTTCTGATTGGACTCAGAGCAATTGATGATATTACTGATAAATTTATTTGGGTATTAACCGGCATTTGTGGAGTAGTGATGGGCTTCGTAATTCTCAACTCTGGTAACATTGCGGTACTCAATAATGCACCGACCTTTATTAAATTCTTCGGTTCATACATGATCATTTACGGCTTAGCTAACTTAATTTATGGCGTTCACAATCATGATCAGGCTAAAGAATTAAGAGCTGAACGCTCAATGACGGCTAAAAAAGTAGCTAGTAAATTAGCGAAAGAAGCAACGAATAGCAAGGTTTTAGGTAAAAAGACTACCGTAAAGGCTACCGCGAAGAAAACTACAAGAAAAACTGCAAAGCGCAAATAATAAACGTACCTGCTAGCAAGTAGTAAGTAGCCAAACGACGGATGATCGATAAAAACCGCCAGTAAAAGACCACCAGAACGGTGGTCTTTTTTAATAGTCTCTTCGAGTAAGTCGTCTGCTGCAAGAGTGAGCCGTCTGCTGCTGCAAGAGTGAGTCGCCTAACACTACAAGTAGTGGCTGTTCGAATATAATGCAAGATACAGCGGAATGCCTGCGCTAGACGTGGCGCACTTTTTTACGAATAGATTCAATGATCCAAGTTTTAGCGTAGTACTGGGCTGGTTTTAAAATTAAATCATGAGCTGGAAGATATTTTAACTCGTCCACGCCAAAGCCGCGTTTAAACACAGAGACCCCATAAAATCGGTGATTAGTGTCGTTCTCATCAACGATACCCCAAAAATTATAGCGTTTAATACCACGAGACCGAGCATCGCGCATTGCCTCAAGATGGAGTAAAGGCGCACCGGATAATTTCGTGCCAAGTTCAGAAGAAACGCCGTAGTGATAGCTGGCTTCATTGCCATAAAAAATCATGAAGTTTTGAGCAAGGATACTACTACCCTCGACACCGAGTTCTTGCATTTTTGCTGGGCTAATTTTAGCCGTATAGAGGACCGCTTCACCATTGGGAGCAAAAGCTTCAAATTGCTTCGTCAAAAAGTCCTCTGAGAAGGCATAAAAATCGTGGCGCTTAGCAGTCTGGAGCTGAATTTCATAAAAAGTTTTAATATCCTTTGGATCGGTGGATTTTTCAATCTCAATACCATTTTTCGCACCTTTACGAAGCGCACGACGCAAACGCTGACGCATACCAGCCAAAATCTCGTCTTCAGTTTTATTTAGATCTAGTACGCCAGCGTATTCAACCGAGAGATAGATTGGAGCTTTTTTGAAGCCAGCCTTTTTAAAAATCTGGCGGCTCAAATCGTCGTCTTCAATCTGTGGACGAACACGCACAAAAACACAGTTCAGTTTTTTACCCTGAAGCTTCATATCCTCAAAGATAGCCTTGACCAGGGCTTCATCTTGCCAGTCGAGTAGCGGTCCACCAGCGATAGCGAGATGACGACCACGCTTCGCAGCTTCAACCTCACCAGCATAGGCGGCTATAATCTTTCCTTTTTTTAGCGCAACTCGACGGACGATATCATGACCACGATTTCGGTGAAATTCATAAAAGTCCCAGGATTGCAAAAAATTTGCGGCCTTATCGGCAGTCACGAAGTCATCCCAATCCGTCCGATTTGTTGCGTCTTTAATCTCAATTTTCATGATAAATGCCTAATCTTCTTTCTTAATTCTTCAATAATTTTAGTAATGCGATATTTTAGTGGGTCAATCACGATATCTTGAGCGGGAATATACTCAACCTGTTCACCACCAAAGCCAGTCTTAAAAGTGGTGACCTTAGCGTAACGATGATTCGGCTGGCTCGGAGGAGCGATTCCCCAGAGATTAAACCGGCTAAGTTTTTTAGATTGGTAATCCTTAATTGCCTGCCATAGCATAGCGTAGGCGCCTGGAGCCAGATGACCATATTTTGTGCTAGCAGCCTCAAAGTACTCAACTTCGCCACCATAGTCAAGAAAAAGCCCATAGTTTAACTTCGTACTAGCGGGAAGATAATCCCCCTCCGGCTTACCCTCGAGGATTTTTTTACCGTCCGCAGTCAGATTAGTTGTGGTCTCAACATAATAAATTGTGGCATGTTCCTTAAAAATGTCATGATAGGCTTTTAGTTCGTCTAAGTTAGGCGGGATAAAGTTTTGGCGTTTAGCGGTTTCAAGCTGAACCTTATGAAATTCCTCAAAAAGGGCTTTGGAATTGCCTGATTTAACTCCTAGCTTCAGTTTCTCGGCGCGACGGACTTCATAGCGAGTCTGACGGCGCATATCAGAAAGTAGCTCTGATTCAGGCTTTCTAAGGTCTAGAATGACCGTATTTTGGGCATGTAAATGGAATGGTGCTGGTTTTGCGCCAGTTTGAGCTACTAACTGAAGGTTTTCTGGGGTATTTTGAAGCTGTGGACGAAAACGGATAAAAACACAGTGCTCAGCTTTTGCAATTTGCTTGATTTCAGCAAAAACCGATTCGACCAGCGCCCGATTTTTCCAGTCAAGCAGAGGTCCCCCTGGAATTTCGAGATAACGGCCGCGCTTGGCATCTTTAATAATCATGAGAACTGTTACGCCAGACACAATTTCCTTCAAAATAACACGATGTCCGACTTTTTCGGCGGTTTTACCCCATTCGGGTGATTGTAGAAAGTTTCCCTCCTCGTTATTCACTTTTTACTCCTTGATATTGATGTTTTTTAATAATTTGACGAGCCGGCTCTAGAGACTTAGCGGGATAATGCGTTGGTAAATTGACTATATGTTTAGCAATCTCAACTGCCACCGGGCATTCAGCAGGAACATAGCCAGATTTTTTAAAGTAGCGGTCAGGCGAAACTGGCGTATCATACCAGATGTCATTCATAATATAGCCCTTTTTCGCTAATTCCGCCAGGACGACTGCGCGATTTTCGACAAAGTAAAATTCACGAAGTGGTGGGCGATTTTTTGGAAGTTCTATAAGCTGTTTTAGCGCTAGCTTAGCCTGCCAGTCAGTGAGTCTAAAACTAGGGTTCAACTCAGCATCGGCCGAGCGCTTAATTTGGTGCGTTTTCAGGAGAAAGCCGGTGAAGAGCTTTCCAAGGTGCAATGGATAGAGTAGTCGAATAAGCGCCCCTAACAAAGGGTAGAATCGATCGCGCAATCGATCGCTCATCTTAGGTAATAATGTCGGCGGCTTCGGTGGTTTTATAGCTCTAACTTCTTGCTGATCGTCATCAATATTAGCTAAGGTAGTAGCACGCAGAACCAGGGCGCCACCTGAAATAGTGTCAATTGATTTACCCTTACCAAAACTTAGAATAGCAAAATCGCCGACCGTACCAGCCTCTTTGCCATTCGCATAGCTAATACCAGCGCAGTGAGCTAGGTCTTCAATTAGAATTAAGCCGTGCTTTTTCGTAACAGCTTGAATCGAGTCAAGCTCCGCTGGATAGCCGAGGTTATTTTGGACAATCACAGCCTTTATATTTTTATGCTGCTTCAGGGTTTTTTCGAGAGTTGCACCGTTAAAATGCAGAGTTTTTGGGTCAATATCGGCAAAAATTGGAGTAAAACCAGCCTTTTTCACGGCTTCGACCACAGCATAACAAGTCAGAGAAGTGATTACGATCCCTGGCTGTTCTCCGCTACGTTTCGGCACGACAGCCTTAATACCACAAGAGAGAGCGGTGCGACCATTTTGGTAAAGTAAGACGTTTGATTCTGGCACTTGATAGCGTGAAGCTAAATGCTTAATTAGGGCGTCGAAATCAGCTTTTTTACCACATGCAAAGAGATGTTTTAGAATTTTGCCACGATAATTAGCGGCTTGACCGAGAAAATACATCATTTTTCCAAATTCTCCAACACCCTATTGATTGCTCGAGCGAGACCGGATGGGTCAACGATATATGGGGCATGATTCCAATTGCGATAAGTTTGAAGGGTAGCATCAGGAAGGGCGGCCTGAAGCTTTTTAGCCTGCCTTAATGGGGTGACTGTGTCTTTTTCACCCCAAAGGATACTGACTGGAGTTTTTACTTGCCCCAATTTCAGATGCTTATCAGATTCAAGCATATTAGATAGAGTCTGCTTCATATGCTCTGGCGCACGTTCATAATCTGCTGCACCGATCAGTTTATGAAAAACTTTGCGTAACATTGCCGATTTTTTCAGAGGAGCTGATAGTTTTGAGGCTGCCTTCAGCAGATCACGCTTGCGTGATTTTTCATAGACACCGGCGGAGTTTAACAATATGAGATGTTTTAGCTTATCTGGGTGTTTTACACTGAGGTTCAAGAGAATGCGACCGCCATTACTGTGCCCAAGCGCAATCGCGCCAGCCGGCAGCTGCTGATTTGCCCAATCAACATATTCGTCAATAGTCCAAACTTGATTTGAATTAGCAGTCAGACCTGGTACATGCAACATTTCCGCCGTCACACCGTATTCGGTTTTGAGTAATTCAAGAGTTTTTGCCCAAGGCTCAACGGTATAAGTCCATCCGTGTATAATGTAGAGTTTTTTCATGATTTTATGAGTCCAATCCCCGATTTTTACGGCGTTTTATGGCAGCTTTTTCACGGCGAGGCAGTTTTTTCGCATCAGCCGGGTTTTTCAATAGTTTTTCAATAATCCATTCAAGATATTGAGAACCTTTAAACACAATAGTTTCGCCACCCTTGATATTTTCCTCAATAAACTTCAAGGCCTCACGAGGTTCGTTCGTAGTGTAAACTGGAATATGCTGTTTAATTAGCAGTGGGGCGGTATAGTCCCTCGTGCGACGACCCAGTAAAACAATCTGAGCTGGTTTTACTTTTATTAGTGCTGCCGCCAACTTCTCATGCTCTTCCTTCTCGATTGAGCCCTGTTCGACCATATCGCCAATTACCAGCCACTTTGGCTCCTCTTTAATTTGAGCGGCCATGTCCATAATCGACTCCATTGAGATTAGATGAGCATTATACGAGCTATCAATAATCTTAAGTCCATGTTTACCCTCGAAATAAGAGTTGCGACCTGGAGGCAGAGGCATTTTCTTAAAATCGGTTTTTAATTTTACGCCGAGATATTCACAGAGGGCCTTAAGTTGAACTAGCTGAATAGCGATGTTGTCTGGCATTGGATTATAAAAGTGGAAGTTAGTTTCGCCAATAGTAAAATCAGTATGATCGGCTGCAACGTTATAGTTTTTACACTCAGATTTATAACATGGTATCACCTCAGCCTTAATACTGTGATGCAATTTAATCTTTTCGCAAGCTTTTACCATTAACGGGACATCGCCGTCAATAAAAATTTTCGAGGTAGTGTACTGGGGGAGCATAGCGAATTCATGAGTGATAGCTTTATCAATAGTTTCAAAGATGCCAGCCTCAACCTGAGCCTCAAATTGAATGGCATGAGAACGGCCAAGCGTTACCCAAATGGTCACCTCTGGGCGCAACCATTTGGCCAAGAACTCTGCCTCGTGCGGGCGTTCGCCGTCAATTTCTACCACATAATAGGTTTCAGTTCGGCGATAAAAAAGTGATTTAATTGGTACGGCAAGAATAAGGTAGAGCCAACGTAGTTTAGAACCCCGAACACCTTTTAGCCCAACCAAATCAAAGGCGATACCAAAGGCGGAGTTTGCATCATGAGAATAATGTGCGCTAGAGCCTAGCTCCTGCTCAATTAGATGCAACATGGTAGTTTTACCAACCGAGCCGGTGACTGCGATCACCCTTGGATGCCAACGCCGAAACGCATGGTTAGCAAAAAACCGAAAATATCCAGCCACAGTAAAGTAAAAGCGCTTTTTAAAACGCATAATAGTTGTCATGAGATAATTATATCATAAAAATTTTGGCTGGCAGAGGCGTAGCTAGCTTTAGTTTTGGGATTTTTTAGCAGATAGATAACATTTTTTTAGGTTTAAGCAAAATTGGCAAAGACACGGGGTAATTTTAGCCTTGAAGAAATGAGTGGCGAGATAGAGCATAACAAAGATAGAAAGGTTGAGCGACAGGCGGATGAAGCACTTCAGCCCAACATTTGGAGTGATGTCCCAAAAAAAGAAAACTGAGGTATCAAGACAATGAATGAGATAGATTAGTAGTGTATTTTGGCCAATGAAGACCAAGCCATTCACGATATTTTGCTGAAATCCTTTAGCTTTCTTAGCTGACTCTTCAAGCATCATCATGAAATTACAAACCATAAAGACCCCAGCCAGTGATTCCAGAATACTGATTTCATAGCCAGCATAAAAACGAGTATAGAGCTCGATAAAATCACCTCTTAACGCACGACCAAGCCAGTAGAAGAAAGCGACAATCACAAGCGGTAAAGTGTATTTTTTTAAGAGACCTTCATATTCGCGCCAGAGGATGCCGATTTGAATAAACATCATGCCGACAAAGATGAGATCAAGATAGGGCAGCAGGTGGATCTTCGAGACCCCAAGATAGACGCCGAGCCCGCCAAGAGCAAAGTTCATGAGGTAATTTTTCTCCGACTTAATCACAATATTAATAATATCCATCAAAACTTTTGCGTAAAAAAGTGCTATCACAAACCAAACGGTAGTTAGATTATAGAGACTCGGATCGGTCGGTTGAGGCAAGATGAAGTATTGGCGAATAATGTAGAGCATTTTAGAAGGCCAAAGATGGAGGCCGCCAAAACGCAGGGCCTCATAGGCCGCAAAGATCGCTAAAACCACTAGAACTGGCACAATCATTGCTAAAATGTTCTTTTTTAGGCGTTTAAAAAAGGTCGTCCAATCAGTCGCGAGCCTCGTAGTGTAGCCCGACAGAATAAAGAAGATTGGCATGTGCACCGAAAAAATAGCGATGCGCAGTTTGCTGCCAATTTCGATAGTGTGCGAGACTGGCACACTTAAGATTGCTAGAGCTTTTGCGATATCAATCCACAAAATACGCTGCTTAACTTTAGGTTTTACCTCCTTCATATATTTCAGTATAGCATGGTTTAATTAAAAAACTCAAAATTATAGTAAACTAGTAGCATTATTTAAGATTAGGGATGGCTTATAAATATCTTTACAACAAAAAACGAGCCTTGTTGGCCCGTTTTTTAGTATACTACATCGATTACATCTTAATTTCAGCATCAACGCCAGACGGAAGAGAGAGATTCTGAAGTGAATCAATGGTCTTTGGAGTAGCGTTGGAAATGTCGATAAGACGCTTGTGGACTTTCATTTCAAAAGCCTCACCGCCGGTTTTATAGACGTGTGGTGACTTTACCACCGTGAAGGTACTACGTTTGGTTGGTAGAGGCACTGGACCACTAACAGTAGCGCCGGTACGGATTGCAGTATCGACGATTTGTTTTGCGCTTTGATCAATCACACGGTGATCATAAGCTTTAAGACGAATGCGGATTTTTAGTCCTTCGCTTTTCTTTGCTTCAGCCATGAAGACTTCCTTTCTAGACTTGATAACCTCGAAAGAATGGAGTTTTTCAAGTTTAATGTTATGTTGTTATGTTTTAATTATACTATATTTTCGGTTTTCTGTCTAGCTTCAAAAAATCTCCCCGAAGAGAGATTTTTTGATTGAGGCGACAACACCTGAACCGACGGGGCCGCTCGCCTGTCACAGACAGGCTTGCGGTAGAACCGTCTTGCTATTATTTAATGATTGAGGTAATGACACCTGAACCGACGGTTCGTCCACCTTCGCGGATTGCGAAGCGGTCATTGTTGTTCATAGCAATTGGAGCAAGAAGTTTAACCTTGAAGGTGACAGTGTCGCCTGGCATGACAATTTCTTTGTCTGCTGGGAGTTCAACTTCACCAGTAACGTCAGTAGTACGGAAGTAGAACTGTGGCTTGTAACCCTTTGAGAATGGAGTGTGGCGTCCGCCTTCTTCTTTCTTAAGGATGTAGACCTGGCCTTCAAATTCAGTATGTGGAGTAATTGAGCCTGGCTTTGCGATAACTTGGCCACGTTCAATTTGGTCACGCTCGATACCACGGAGGAGAAGACCTGCGTTGTCGCCTGCTTCACCTTCGTTGAGGGTTTTGTGGAATGCTTCGATACCAGTAACGACTGACTTTTGAGTCTCACGAATGCCGACGATTTCAACTTCGTCGTTAATCTTAACGACACCTTGTTCGATACGACCGGTAGCAACAGTACCACGGCCTTTGATTGAGAAGACATCTTCGATTGGCATCAAGAATGGCTTAGCAAGATCGTGCTCTGGAATATCAAAGTATTCATCCATAGCGTGGACAAGATCCATGATAGCTTGTTCGTTATCAGCGTCGCCTTCGAGAGCTTTAACTGCAGAACCCTTAATGATTGGACAGTTGTCACCATCGAAACCATATTTGTTAAGAAGTTCGCGAACATCCATTTCAACGAGCTCAACGAGTTCTGGATCAGCAAGGTCCATCTTGTTGAGGAAGACGATGATTTTTGGAACGTTCACCTGGTGAGCAAGAAGAACGTGCTCACGGGTTTGTGGCAAAGGACCATCGTTAGCAGCAACAACGAGGATAGCACCATCGATCTGAGCAGCACCGGTAATCATGTTTTTAATGTAGTCAGCGTGGCCTGGCATATCAACGTGTGCGTAGTGGCGTTTCTCTGATTCATATTCCTGGTGGGAAGTTGCGATAGTAATACCGCGGGCTCTTTCCTCTGGAGCGTTATCAATTTGGTCGTAAGCGACAGCTTTGTTAACCTCTGAAGGGAGTTTTCGTGCGAGAACGTTTGTAATCGCAGCAGTAAGAGTAGTCTTACCGTGGTCAACGTGGCCCATAGTACCAACGTTAATGTGTGGTTTTGAACGGTCAAATTCAGCCATTCTTAGTTTTTCTCCTTTTATTATTTGCCTTGCGAGCACTATTATTAAACCATCCCACAAGGTCTGATGTTACTATTCTACCCTATTTTTAAAGTGTTGTAAAGGTTTTTCACTATCAAACGCTTAGTTTTTAGCTGCGCGTTTTTCGATCACCTCTTGAGCAACGTTAGGTGGGACTTCCTCGTAACCGTGAATCTCCATAGTGGAAGCTGCACGACCTTGGGTCATACCACGCAAATCGCTAGTATAACCGAAGAGGTTAGCGAGTGGACAGAACGCCTTGATGAGCTTAGCACCGCCCTGGAGATCTTCCATTTCGTCGATGCGACCACGGCGAGAGTTAACGTCGCCAATCACATCACCCATGAATTCCTCTGGGGTAGTAATTTCAAGTTTCATAACTGGCTCAAGCAAGACTGGCTGAGCTTTCTTAATACCTTCACGAGTAGCGAGGCTACCAGCAAGTTTGAAGGCGAGCTCGGAGGAGTCAACATCGTGGTAGGAACCATCATAGAGAGTTGCCTTAACATCTACGACTGGGTAGCCAGCAATCACACCGCCGGCGAGAGTCTCTTCGATACCCTGCTGGACTGGTTTACGGTATTCCTGAGGAACAACACCACCTTTAATCTGGTCGATAAACTCAAAGCCTTTTCCAGCTTCGTTTGGCTCAAACTTAACCCAAACGTCACCATATTGACCACGACCACCGGATTGCTTGATGTGTTTACCTTGAGCTTCAGCAGTACCACGGATAGTTTCACGGTAAGCAACTTGTGGTGCACCGGTATTAGCTTCAACATTGTGTTCGCGTTTTAAACGGTCAATAATGATTTCGAGATGAAGTTCGCCCATACCTGAGATGATAGTCTGACCGGTTTCTTCGTTAGTATGGATACGGAAAGTTGGGTCTTCCTCGGCCATCTTTGAAAGGCCAATACCCATTTTTTCTTGGTCGGCCTTAGTTTTTGGTTCGACTGCGATTGAGACTGGTGGCTCTGGGAAGTCAATCGATTCAAGATGGATTGGGTGAGCTGGATCACAAAGAGTAGTACCAGTCACAGTATCCTTCAAACCGACAACGGCAGCGATGTCGCCGGCGGTCACTTCGCTAATTTCCTCACGTTTATCAGCGAACATACGCACGATACGACCAACACGTTCTTTATTACCAGTGGTTGCGTTCAAAATATACGAACCTGATTTTAGGATGCCAGAATAGACGCGAATGAAGATGAGCTTACCAACGAATGGGTCGGTAGCAATCTTAAAGGCGAGCGCAGTGAGGGGTTCGCTCTCAGAAGCTTTACGGATAACCTGGTTACCGGTCTTTGGGTCGGTACCAACAGTTTGGCCCTGATCACGATCAAGTGGGCTAGGCAAGAAATCAGTCATCATATCGAGAACTTTTTCAACGATCACACCACGGCCATCGCCACCGGTGACGAGGAAGAAGTCGCCATCAAGCACGCGTTTACGAAGAGCAAGCTTAAGCTCAGCCTCAGAAATAGCCTCTTCACCTTGGTTAAAGTATTTTTCCATCAAAGCTTCATCAGCTTGGACAGCTTCTTCGACAAGCATTGAGCGATAGTTTTTAGCTTTTTCAAGCATGTCAGCTGGAATCTCACCAACCTTTAATTCATGGTCAGTGTAAGCATCGTAGGTGTAAGATTTCATATTGATAAGGTCAACTACGCCGCAGATATCTTTTTCAAAGCCGATTGGCAAATGCAAAGCAAAAGCATTCTTTGAGAGGCGCTTGTGAATTGATTCGAGTGATTTATAAAAATCACCGCCGATTTGGTTAATTTTATTCACAAAACAGATGCGTGGCACACCATATTTAGTAGCCTGGCGCCAAACGGTTTCGGATTGAGCCTCGACACCCATTTTACCGTCGAACACCACGACTGCACCATCGAGCACACGGAGTGAGCGCTCAACTTCAGCGGTAAAGTCGATGTGACCTGGGGTGTCAATCACGTTGATTTGATGACCCTTCCAATAAGCGGTAACCGCAGCAGAGGTAATTGTAATACCGCGTTCCTTTTCCTGCTCCATCCAGTCAGTAGTAGCACCACCAGTATCACCCTTCACGAGGTCGATTTTGTGCTTTAGGCCCGTACGATAGAGAATAGCCTCAGAAGTCGTAGTCTTGCCAGCATCAATATGAGCGATAATACCGATATTGCGGAATTTCTCGAGATTTTTGATTTCAGACATATTTATCCTTTAATTATTTAATATATTAGCCTTTAAAATTCTTGGACTTCTAGATTGCCCACGAATTCCCTTTTCACTCGCGCAAAAAAGATAAGACACTGCCTTAATTCTAACATATCTCTAGGGTAGTTTCAAGTTATTAGGCTAATTTTTGGCGCAAAATTTGCTGGACGACAGCCGGGTTGGCTTTGCCTTTTGAAGCTTTCATAACTTGTCCAACAAGAAAGCCGATAACTTTTTCTTGACCAGCCTTAAAGTCAGCTTGAGCTTGTTTGGTTGATGGGTCAGCCAAAACGGTATCGACAATCGCCTCAAGAGCAGACAAATCGTTCTCCTGTAAGAGATTCAGTTCTTTTGCAATGGTGCGAGCATCACGATATCTTAGCTCCGGATCAAAGAAACTAAGGAAAACCTCTTTCGCACCAGTTGAACTCAGCTCATTATTTTCAGTCATGGCAGCTAAATCATCGAGCTGTAAGGCCGATGGAAGATTATTGAGATATTCAGCAGATTTCTCTTCAGCCAGCAGCACGGAAGCAAACCAATTAGAGATACGCTTAGCATCTTTTACTTCAGCCAGTTTCTTCATCAGTGGGACATAATCAAGTAGTACTTCGAGAATATCATCGGCAACTTGACCGTCAAATTTTGCTCGATAATCCTCTGGCATGAGTGGAAAATCCGTTAAGGCTTCAGCGATAAACTCGTTTGTAAGGTTAATTGGTGGAAGATCGGGTTCAGGCATATAGCGATAGTCCTTCGCCTCTTCCTTACTACGCTGCCCAGTAGTCTCACCAGTAGCGTCATTCCAGCCGCGAGTCTCTTGAACTACTTTTTCACCATGATCAAGCAATTTAGCTTGGCGTTTAATTTCATATTCAACCGCACGTTCAACACTACGGAAGCTGTTGAGATTTTTTACTTCCGCTCTAGTGCCAAGTGTGTCCGAGCCCTCCTCGGCAAGACTGACGTTAACGTCAAAACGCATATTGCCATTATAGAGGTCGCCGTAGGTCACCTCAGCATAGCACATTAGTCGCCAAAGGGCCTTACAGTAATCATGAGCATCTTTTGCAGAATGGAGATCTGGCATCGAAACAATTTCGAGCAGTGGGGTATTTACTCGGTTCAAATCAACCAAAGAATAGCTGTCAAAATGAGTTAATTTACCGGCATCACCCTCGAGATGGGCATGCTCAATTCTAACTTTGTCGCCACTCGGAAGCTTGACATAGCCGGCACCGACAATGGGGTGGTAAAACTGAGTAATCTGATAGCCCTGCGGTGAATCTGGATAGAAGTAGTGCTTACGATCAAAGCGAGAGGTTGCATTGATATCACAATGCATAGCATGACCAGCTCGAATAGCAAAGTTAATCGCCTCACCATTCAAGCGTGGAAGCATGCCTGGTAAAGCATAATCAACTGGCGAAACACAAGAGTTTGGTTCTTTTTGGCGAGCGTCATTATCAACTTCAGAGAATAGCTTAGTCTTCGTAGAAAGCTGAACGTGGCATTCAATACCGATGGTTGGAAAGTATTTCATTAGATAGCTCCTAAATCTTTTAAGGCTTGGCGATAGGCTTTAAGCGCATGCGTAGCTTTATTATAATCAACTTTAAAATTATGCTCATGAGCAATCATATTGCGCATTTTATGGGCATACCAGATAGAATTATTCGAAGAAAAGCGGTTACTTGCAGCCTTCATGCGCTCACCCACAGTCTTCCCTGGTAGCCCCATCTCCATGAGTGCCTTATCAAGCAACTTATCTGCTTCAATAACAGCTGCATTAAAGCTGAGCTCATTGTCTCGGGTGAGGCTATTTTCGATCGCCAAAAAATTAGCTTGATAATCTTCTTTATCGAACTCATAAACCTTATTACCAGTTACAGAAACGGCAATAAAAACAAGGATGCCGATAATGATAATCGCAATAATTAGCGGAACAACGGCTGGCATTATTCTTCCTCCGCTAATACTTTAGCAAATTTTAGGAGATTTTTATCGCTACGACGAGGGCCGACTAACTGCAGGCCAATCGGAAGACCAGCTTTCGTTTTACCAGCCGGAATAGCCAGGCTCGGTACTCCAGCGAGGTTAATCGGCACACTCATCACATCCTCGAAGTACATGGAGACTGGATCATTGACTTTTTCGCCAAGCTTAAAGGCCGGGTTAGGCGCAACTGGAGTGAGGATATAATTAACCTGAGAGAAAGCTTGCTGGTACTCAGCAATAATTTTCGTGCGAGCACGCTGAGCCTTTAGGTAATAAGCATCATAAAAACCTGAGCTTAGAACGAAGTTACCAATCATAATACGGCGCTTATTTTCGCTCATAAAGCCTTCGCTGCGAGTTTTCTCATAAATTTCGTTAAGATTTTTAGCATCCTTGGCGCGATGACCATAGCGAATGCCGTCATAGCGCGACAAATTAGAAGTCACCTCAGCTGGAACAACGATATAGTAGACAGCGAGAGCATACTTTAGGGTTGGCATCTCTAGATCTACGATTTCATAGCCACGACTTTTTAGGAATTCAAGTTTTTGGTTGAGGGCCTCGCGGATTTCTAAGTCAACCATGTCATTATCAAAATCTTTAATGACGCCAATTTTTTTGACTGGCGTTTCAATGGTGCTCGAATAATAATCGGGGAGAGTAGTAAGATCATTGGCATCCTGGCCAGAACAAATCTCCATCAAAAGATCCATATCGTCGGCAGTTTTAGTAAAAAAGCCGACAACGTCTGTGGAGCTCGCCATAGCCACTACGCCGTAACGTGAAATAGCACCGTAAGTTGGTTTCAGACCGTAGATTCCATTAAAGCTGGCCGGCTGACGGATTGAACCACCAGTATCCGAACCAGTAGCAAACTGGACGATGTCGAGAGCTACGGCTACCGCTGAGCCACCAGAAGAACCCCCAGCCACACGTGTATCATCAACGGCATTTTTAGTGGGACCGAAATACGAGTTTTCAGTAGATGAGCCGTGCGCAAATGAGTCTAGATTGGTGCGACCAATCATAATAGCACCTTCAGCTTCGAGTTTTTTCACCGTAGTAGAGTCGATTGGCGATTTAAAGGGCGCCAACATCAGCGAACTGGCCGTAGTTTCGCCATTTTTAGACAAAAAGTTATCTTTTAGGGCATAAGGTACGCCAGCGAGACGGCCAACAGCTTCACCGCGAGCAATTTTAGCATCAATTTCTTCGGCACGCGCAAGAGCCTGTTCTTCGTTAAGTGAAACAAAAATATGTTTGTCAGCATACATTTTCGCTTTTTCAAGCGCGGCTTTTACCATAGCCACAGCACTAGTAGTTTGATCTGCAATTTTCATTTATAGCACCTTCGGGACTTTAATTTGATGTTCAGTTTGGTCGGCAGTAAGCGCTAAGAGCTGCTCGCGAGTGGCCTCTTGAGGCTGAATTTCATCGGCTCGCCAAACATTTTCCATTTCAAAAACTTGATAGGTTGGTTCAATACCCTCAGTGTCAAGTTGATCAAGTTCAGAAATATAATTGATGATGTGTTCAAGATCAGCACCCAGACTTTCGATTTCGGATTCGGAAAGAGAAAAATTCGAAAGGCTTGTTAGATGCAAAATATCCTCGCGTTTGATTTTCATTAAAATTTTGCTCCTTAGTTCTAATTATACCACAAAAGTAGAGGTAGCCGCCTATTTCAGCTGATATTCAGATTTGGTTTGTTCGATCAAATCGCGTAAATCAGCCGCACGTTCAAACTCCAAGTTTGCAGCTGCAAGTTTCATTTGACTCTCGAGCTCTTTTAGGATGCTTGGAATTTCATCCTTTGGTACTTTACGGAAATCCAATTTATTAGCTTTAGCTTTTTCAGGAATAATAGCCCTTAAACCTTGACTAACCTCTTTTTTGACGGAGTGTGGTGTGATATGGTGCTCCTTATTATAAGCCTCTTGAATTTCGCGACGACGGTTTGTCTCAGTAATGGCACGCTCCATACTTTCGGTGATGTGATCAGCATACATAATCACTTCACCTTCCTCATGACGGGCGGCTCGCCCAATCGTTTGAATAAGCGCCGATTCAGAACGCAAAAACCCCTCCTTGTCGGCATCGAGAATCGCTACGAGGGAAACCTCTGGTAGATCCAGACCTTCTCGAAGCAGATTAATGCCAACCAACACGTCATAGACACCAAGCCTAAGGTCACGCAAGATATCACCGCGCTCAAGCGTATCAATATCAGAATGAATATAGGCAGTCTTAACACCAAGATCCTTCAAATGTTCAGTTAGATCTTCGGCCATACGCTTAGTCAATGTTGTGACTATGGTGCGCTGCTTTTTGGCGATGCGCTGGTCAATCTCCTCCATTAAATCATCAATTTGGCCATCACTGCCACGCACTTCAATTCGAGGATCAAGTAGTCCAGTCGGACGGATAACCTGCTCAGCTGGCTTTGGTGAATGCTGTAATTCATACTCACCCGGAGTAGCAGAAACGTAAATCGCCTGCTTGATGTGATCCTGAAATTCCCAAAAAGTGAGCGGGCGGTTATCGAGGGCGCTAGGTAGACGAAAACCATAATCGACCAAAGTTTGCTTGCGGGCATGGTCGCCATTATACATGCCGCGAACCTGAGGCAGAGTCATATGTGACTCATCCACCAAAAGCAAAAAGTCTTTTGGGAAAAAATCAAGAAGAGTAGCTGGCGGTTCACCAGCTTGGCGGCCATCAAGATGGCGTGAATAGTTCTCAATTCCCTTCACAAAGCCAGTTTCAGTCAACATTTCAAGATCATATTTCGTCCGCTGAGACAGACGCTGTGCTTCAAGGAATTGATTATGCTCCTCAAAAAATTTTAGGCGCTCTTCGTATTCAACTCGGATAGCCTCGATTGCACGCTCAAGCTCATCTTTTGGGGTAGCATAATGAGTGTTTGGAAAAATGTGGATTTGGTCGGGTCGTTCAAGTACTTCTAGGGTTAGTGGATTAATAATTTTGACCGACTCAAGGTTATCGAAGCCAAATTCAAAACGATAGCCAAACTCACCATTGGCTGAAAAGAGATCAATCGTATCGCCCATCACCCGAAAATTGCCGCGTTCAAAAGCAAGGTCGTTGCGATGATACTGCATGGCGACTAGATAGATCATGAAGTTAGTTTGACTGAGGCTGTTACTAGTGGCAGTAGTAGTATTAATCAAAGATTGCTGCTGTTCTAGACTGGCAATGGTACTAGTTACAAGATTAGAATGCTTTGTATCCATAGTCTGCCAAACGCCTGATTTTTGAATGAGCGGAAGAGACATTTCCGTATAATGATCTGGTGAACCGATACCATAAATACAAGAAACCGAAGCAACGATGATGGTATCTGGACGAGTTAAAAGTGCAACCGTAGCGGCATGGCGCAGACGGTCAATTTCCTCGTTGATAGCTGAATCTTTTTCAATGTAGGTATCCGTCGAAGCGATATAGGCTTCTGGCTGGTAATAGTCGAAGTATGAAACAAAATAGTGCACCTCATTTTTCGGGAAAAACTCGCGGAACTCAGCATAAAGTTGGGCAGCAAGAGTTTTGTTATGGGCTAGGATGAGGGTCGGTTTGCCGACGTTTTGAATTAAATTCGCCATCGTAAAAGTCTTACCTGAGCCAGTAACTCCCAACAAGGTCTGCTCGCGCTCACCACGCTTAAGGCCGCGGATTAATTCTTCGATAGCACGCGGCTGGTCACCGGTCGGCTGATACTTTGAGACTAATTCAAATGCTGGCATAACTATAAACTATTATAGCACAGACCGGGTTAGGTCTATCTTGCAATGCAGCGAACGCTATAGCCGAAGTTTTTGTTGGACTGGTTATTCGCGTAGGTCGTAAATGACCTAATATAGACATAGTGAGCGTTAATAGAGTTAAACGCGGTAGAGGTCCAGTAGCAACCATCGACCCCCTTGCTCATAATCGAACTGGTTTTAATGTAGCCGAATTTATTGAAGTTAGGCGGAATTGAAGTGAATTTAGCGCTACTGCCATAATGATCATACAATGTTTTATATTCACCGTCATTACCGCCGGTCGGAAGACGCCAGTTCTTTGGGCAAATCGAGGATGGGGCATCTTTTTTATTAACATTATGGGTACGATTACCGGTACCAGCAGTCGCAGCAAACCAGTTATAATAACCAGTGTTTGCACCGAGATCAATAAAAGCGGTCGGGGTTACGTTATTCCCTGCAATACTGAACGGAATAGTTGAGCCAGTAAGAGTAAAATTAGAGGTAACATCAGAGTCGGCTGGGGTAAGGGTTTTACCAGCAATTCTAAGGTTTTGAACCATCCAGCATTTACCATCTCCCAACCTAGCAACGTTATAGACAATATTATCTCGCGTATCAGTCAGTTTAACCATTGGAGCGTAGTTACTATCACCGTGCTTACTACCGTCAGTATCATACTTAGTAGCATTATCGTATGGGACAGTGGCGCTACCACAAATTTCCGTAGTCATTTCCTGCATCTTAGTAATCATAAAGAATTTACTACGCCAGTTAGCTTTCAGGGTAAGGGTCTCACCATTGCTTGGGTTAACATTAACATTAGTTTCGTCGCCACGATACTGCACCGGAGCAACCCCAGAACTCGAACTAATAGCAGTCCAGCCAATAAACTGATAGCCAGCACGAGTTGGAGCATATTCAGAGAGATTGATCTTTTGGCCATAATCAATACGCTTATCGCCATAATTTCGACCAGCTTCAGCAGTGCCTTGATTTAGATCAAATTTTAAATTATAGGATAAACAATCCGGCTTAATGACTGCAGTGTAGACAAGATCTGTGGTGTAGTTACCAGAAGGAATGTTACGGTCGGTTTTTAGACCATAGGTCAGCTCGAGTTTAGCGGGATTTCCGGCAGCGGTCGCAACTGAAGAGTCATAAATCTTGGCAGGCGTATCGTCTTTTTTCGGAACTGGCATATAGAGCGTGCCATCAGTAGAGTATCCCCAATTATAGTTAGCGAGATTACCACGGCTGGCGATGGAAGCAATAGTCTTAGTGAAAGTATCATTACCTTTACGTTCAAGATTATTATGATTCTTATTCGTATTTAGCGTAATGATGGCGCCTTTGTTGCAGGTATTAGTGATTTTAAGGTTAGATTTATTGGAATAGACCGTCTCGAGATTGGTTGGCACAATATCAATCGATACAGCATCATCAGCAGAGAGAGATAGACTACTGACGATACTAGTTTGAGTTGCGGTAATAGTCTCGGCATGAGAGGTAGCCGTCAAAAGTAAAACTGAGAGCGTAAAACAAGAGATGAAAACAACCACGACTGATGTAAAAAATTTCAGAGAAGAGAATCCCAGGAACTGGGCTACTGGTGGTGTTCTGAAAAATGTTATCATGTGGCTATTCTTATTCCTTATGATTATAACATCAAAGTGATGACTTATGAAAGTTTTTAATGAATTTAGCGCAGAGTTATGAGAAGTTAAGGACCCTTTGGAGGTCCTTAACTGCGCTGATGCGCGCCCACCCTGGGGCACATTGTTTTGTTTTAATCGGCTGGTTTTTGTTTTTGAAATCTCCACACTCCACTAACTAATCATCAGCGGAACCCCTGTGAAGCGTATCAGCTTATGTTTATTTTATGATAGAAAAAGTATTATGTCAACTGTTTTTGGAAAGATTTTTTAGATTTTTAAACAGATTTTTTAAACTGTTTTGAATTAGCTTGACGCCACTTAGCAATTTCGCCATGATGGCCGGAAAGCAAGACTTCTGGCACCTTTAGACCGCGAAAATCAGCTGGCTTCGTGTATTGCGGAAATTCAATGTTATCTCCCTCGGAAAAACTTTCAATCAGGGCTGAGTTTTCACCACCAAGCACCCCGGGAATAAGTCGGACAATTGAGTCAATTAGAATCAAGGCTGGTAATTCCCCGCCAGTTAAAATATACTGGCCGAGGCAGAATTGATAATCTACAATAGATAAAATTCGCTCATCATAGCCTTCGTAGTGTGGACAGAGGATGATTAGATGTAACGGCTCAGCGCAGTCTTTTTCGCGCTCAGGAAAAACTGTGGTCAATGGAAGCTCGCCGATTGCAATGTCAGCAAACTGCTGAGCGACGTTTTGTTGCCAAAGTGCGCCGGCTGGAGTTGGTAGAAATACTAGTGCGTGAGGGCTAGTTTTTTTAATCGATTCAATCGCGTTAAAAACTGGTTCACACATCAAAAGCATGCCATCGCCACCACCATAAATCGTGTCGTCAACTTTTTTATGTGGACCAAGGCCAAAGTCGCGCAGATTAACAAAATCAAATTCAGCAATACCATTAGCCTTAGCCTTCCACATCATCGAGGCATTCAAATACGGCTCGAGGGTTTCCTGGAAAAGTGTGATAATAGTAAACTTAATTTTCGGCATTAGTCATCCCATCCCTCGACTAGAGTGAAGTGATGGCCTGCAATTTCAATAATAGAGTCTGCGACAGCGCCGCGAGAAGTCAGCTCGGCGCGAATGCCATATTTTTTCATAATATCGCGTAGGCGGTTTAGAGATTCGTAGTTATCATAATCGGTACGGCGAGCAAACTTTTCAATTTTTTCGCCAGTCACCTTGAAACATTTGACGGTTTCACGATCAGCATTTAAGACTGGGTCAAGCTCTGAAACAGACCAGGTATTTTTAATGTTATGCGGATTAAGTTTAATAACCGGTAGTTCAGAGTTAGGTTCAACTGCAGAGTTAACAAATGAGTCAGACGAATCTAGTGAGATGTGAGCAACGCCGGTCTCATCAAAGTTAGCTGGCTTAGTCTGCTCAGTGAGCACCAAATCTTGCGCCTCTTTCACAGCTGCTTCATGTTTAGCCACTTCAATCGCACGCTTCAATGCAAATAGTAATTCGTCGACACCTTGACGGGTGAGACTAGAAATAGCGAAAATTTCAGCTGATGGATTTACTTTTAAAATAGCTTCTTTTTGCATAGCGATCAATTCCTCGTCAAAGCCTTCGCATTTAGTCAGAGCGATAATTTCAGGTCGGTCTTTTAAATCTGAGTATTTATCTAGCTCATGACGAATAATTTGATAGGCTGCACCGGCATCGTCATTATAGACATCGATTAGGTGAAGTAAAACCGCCGTGCGATCAACGTGACGCAAAAAAGCGTGTCCGAGTCCACGTCCTTCAGAGGCGCCCTCAATCAGACCTGGAATATCGGCGATTAGAATATCCCTAGCTTCACCTTTTGCGGCGGAGCGACGAGCGCCAACTGTGGCGACACCAAGGTTTGGAGTCAAAGTAGTAAATGGATAGTCGGCAATTTCCGGTTTAGCATTAGTGACAACTGATAAAAAGGTAGATTTACCAGCATTCGGTAGACCAACCAAACCAACGTCAGCCAGCAGCTTTAGTTCAAGCTCCGCTTCAAAGGCTTCGCCTGGCTCACCTAGCTCATGGATGATTGGAGTTTGACGCGTAGAAGATTTAAAGTGAGCGTTACCGAAACCACCATCGCCACCTTTAGCAATCACTGCCTCAGCCTGGTCCTTAGTTAAGTCGGCAATCACTACGCCATCGCGCTTCACAACCGTGCCAATCGGTACTTCGATAATTAAATCCTTGCCTGAACGACCGGCCGAACGAGTACCGGAGCCGTTTTTTCCATCTTCAGCTTTCCATTCTGGATTGAAACGAAAATCGAGCAAAGTGTTTGTATCTTTATCGGCACGAAAAATAATTGAACCGCCCTTACCGCCATCACCACCATCTGGGCCACCTTTTGGAATATAAATTTCATGGCGAAAAGAGACGGCACCATCGCCACCTTTACCAGCTTTTAGACTAACTTTTGCGGTATCAACAAACATATAAAATCCTTCTCTTAATTATACCATAAATTATCTATTTCTGCAAATGGTTATTTGTGATGAATGTAGAGGTTTTGAGCAGCCTTGCTCTTTGAGAAAGTAGCACAGCCTTCTCTACCCCAACCAGAGATACCATTCATATCACAGACATTGATTGAGCCGTCAGCATTAACGCCAGTCACATAACCGACGTGGCCATAATAGCCAGAGTTATTCTGGAAAATATCGCCGACACGAGGACTGCGGTCCACCGAGAAACCAGCTTGAGCTGCGGCGCGGGCCCAGTTACTGGCATTGCCGAGGTTAGATGGTAAATCTGGGCGACGGTTCCAAGCGTACCAAGTACACCAACCATAAGCATAACGGTTGCCAGCAGAATATTGGGCTGAATATGAAATAGTGGCACCAACTATGCGCGTCACTCTTGGTGCGACATAATCTGGGCGCTCAGACTCAGGCAAATTGCCGTTTGGAATAAGAATGCGCGAGCCAGCCGCAAGATTTTGATTTAGCTCAAGCGAGTTAGCGGCAATAATTTCTTCGGCGTTGGAATTATAGGCCTTAGCCACCGAGGCGATAGTTTCGCCAGACTTAACCAAGTGAACGAAACCGGAACGGCCAGGTACATAAATCTTATCGCCAGCAGCAATCTGATGGCCAGCCTTAAACTTATTTGACCAGCGAATCATTACTTCAGTCACGCCGGATTCAGTGTATTTATTAGCAATGGAAGCTAAGGTATCGTTTGGCTGAACTGTATATTCAACCACACCAACAGCAAGGTGCGAGGTGTCAATCACATTTGGCTTATCAATTTTCTCGCTAGTCATGGCTGAGGCGAGAGTGGCGGCGGAGGCGATAGAGTCATAGTTAGTTTGAATCACGGGCGCAGTCGGAGTCTTCATCGAGGTAGCGACCTCAGAGATAATATATAACTCAGCGGCCTGATCGGCTGAAACGGAGAAGTTGTTTTTCGCGACCGCACGCATGTCAAGCGAGTAATCTTTATCATCAAACTTATCTTTTGAGCCGAAAAAAGCAAGGGCGGCTATAGCTATAAAGCCGAGAAAATATGGAAAAGCTTGGCGCAAAGTAGCGATGTGAGAAGATTTTTTTACTGATTTTTTTCGAATTTGCTTTGTCATAATTAGCTGAGGAGTCCATTTAGAGGCGTACGCCACAGAGAGTTTGACAGTATTTACGGATATTCTGGTTATGGCCAATCTCAGTATCACTATAATACATCTTTCCATCGTCTCCTGTCAAGAAGAAGAGTGTGGAGCGCTTCGACTCGTCCCCGTTAGCAACGGCCTCCAAGGCGTTAATGCCGGGGTTGGAAATTGGTCCTGGAGGCAGTCCAGTATGAAACCTTGTGTTATAAAGTGAGTCATGAACTAGGACCTCTGCATTGGATTGGAGTAACTTTCGCTCTGGGTCAACTAGGTTAGCAGCATAGGTAGCGGTTACATCTGAACCAAGACTCATACCCAGCCGAATTCGATTCAGAAAGACCTGCGCAACACTAGCCATATCAGGCGCTTTGGCTTCTTTCTGGACAATAGAAGCTAAAATAATCCCCTGACGCAAAGTAAGACCTTTAGCTTTAAAACGAGCTTCAAGATTTTTCGAAGCCACGACATCGCCGAGTGCACTAATCATTGTATTTAAAACCTTCTCAAGCGATTCCCCCTTGTAGAACTGATAGGTATCACCGAATAGATATCCTTCAAGCTGAACGGAGCGAGGCTGACCCAAAAAGGAGAGGTTACCATTTTCATCATAAAAGCCTTGGAGGATTTTATTCTGATAGTTTTTTTCAAAAGCTTCATTAATTTGCTCATTAGAATAGCCGTTTTTCAAGAGCTTCTGTTTAATTTCGGCGACCGTCTCTCCGGGAAGAACAGTCAGGTTAAAAACGTTATCCGAAGCGGCACCGCTAGCTAATTTTTCAGCAATCTCCGAAACCGACATAGTAGCTTTTAGATCATAGCTGCCAAATTTGAGATTGTTTTTATTTAATTTAATATAAATTTTAAAGGCGAGGTCGGAGCGGATAAGCCCAGCATTTTTTAAATTAGTGGCTATTGCGGTAGTGGTATCTTTATCGCCAACCTCAAATCGTACCGATGGACAGGCCGCTTCAGCTGAACAGTGAGCGCTGTCGCTGACGGCTTGAATTGAGGTGTTATACCAAAAATAGGCTCCACCAAATCCTAACCCAGCTAATAAAACTAGAGTAATGAGACAGCCAAGTAGAATTTTTGCGACTGATGTTTTTTGATTGCTGGAGGAAGTATTAGGCATTTTTTTTAGCGCAGAAGAATTATTTTTAGACTCTTTAAGCGCCGTATCATTTTCAACTTTAGCTTGCTCTGACGTATAGGCGCTATCGGCAATTTTACCGTTTGACATGAGTCGCTCAAGGAAATCTTGCAAGATAATTGTAGCAGCTTCAGCATCAATTTCGCCTTTTTCAAAATGTTTTTTGCGGGCCTTTAGGCGAGTTTCTGCTTCAACTGAAGTTAAGCTTTCATCCTCAAAATAAATGCGCGTATTTGGAATACTCATAGCAAGCTGTCTCGCGAAATTGCGGACATAGAGCGATTGCTTCGTCTCTTCGCCAGAATTATTACGCGGCAAACCAACAATAAAAGTTGAGGTTGAGTAAAGTCTAGCGAGGCGAGCAATTTCAGCAAACTCCTGACCATTCACGTTTACGAAGCCATCTGGAACAGCGATTTTAGTGGTCGAATCCGCCTTCGCAACACCGATACGTTTCGTACCGACATCAAGTCCGATTAGTTTCATTATTCTTCCACCTCGATCTTTACAGAAACTTTATTTGCGTCGGTCGGAATACTGTAAACCCAGGGGAAGCTAACGTCAATAACAACATCATTGATATTTGAAGAGGTATCTTTTAGCAGTGCTTTGAGTTCGCCGACTTTTTTACCTTTTGCAGTCTCAAGAATGGAGCTCTCAGAGATTTCTGGGCCAATTTTAATGGTGGTTTTGAATTTAGCCGTAAAAGTATTATCTTTATTTTCAGCGAAGCGCTCAAAGAATGGGTTGCCGGTCGTATAGATTTTGTCGTGATCACCGATTTTATCAGCCTCAAAAGCGTTCACATATTCGTCGATGGCAGTGCGATCAACTACATAGATAGTGTAGATTGCTTTTGCAGTCAACTTAGCTTTTTTACCAGCCTCAACCTCCTCGCCTTTTTTAGGCGAGCTGACTGGATCTTCGGTAGTAACCTTATAGCTAGCATCAATTTTTACCACTCCATCACCGATTTGACTCAAGAGTTTTTCCTTAGCACCTTCAAGATTCTGGAGTTGGCTTTTTGCATCATTGATGTCAGCTTCGGATACTACGGTGATATTTTTATCAGTACCACCAGCCATAGCGCTTGAGCTAACAAAGTTAATGCCGGCAAGATTAGAGGTGCCTGTACTTTGAGCGGCAATGTTGTAATTTGTACCACCCTCAGTTGCAACCACTTCAACCGATTCCCTGACGTTACAAATAATTTGACCGCCAGAAATAGCTGGATTTCTACAGGTAGAGGCAGCACCATCCCAACTTAAGCTTTTTGCGGTGGTAGTGACGAAGTTTTTACCGTCAAGCGTAAAAATCGTACCGACAGGAACGACTTTGCTGCCGCCAACCGCTAAAAAAGTAGCGCTAAAATTGACGGTGCCCTGAGCTTTTTCACCTCTGTTAGCCTTGCCTTTAGGCTCAAATTCAACCGAGGCAGATTCCTCATATTTAATCTGTTCGAGCAGGAACTTGCCAGCCTTATTATCCTTATTTTTAATATCTGTGACTAATGTGACATTTTCGGAAATGTTCGAGGCGATAGTTTTCATCTTAATGGTAATTTTTGCTGCTGGAGCAAAGACCAGAGCCCAAACTAAGACTACGCCTAGCAGTGCAGTAGCCGCACTGCCTAGCAAAATCCATTTACGGTAGCGATCAAAATTAGGGATCTTAGAGGTGGTTTTTGGAGATTTTTTAGGTTTACCAGTGGTCTCGTCAGCACTGGCTTCATCATCGTCAAGTTCGACCACTTCAGACTTCTTAGCGCTTGTTTTTTGAGTAGCTCTTTCATCAATTATTTCAGTCTTCTTAGAGTCATCCTCGGCTGGCAAGTCGAGGTTATCTTCCTCCAGCTCTTCAGCTTCACGTTTTTTACGCTCAGTAAATTCAGAGGGCAACATGGGACGTGAATTAAGGGTCTTAGCTACAGGTAGCCCGGAAAACGCCGCTAGTTTGATTAGACTGGGGTCGGTAGTCACAACGACGGCAGCTTTGTCTTTAATTTTAGCGGTCTTAGCAATTAGTTTAATGTTGACAGCGCTACGCATAATACCGAGTTTTTTCGGCGGCACTAGCGCTACGACTTTTTGCTTAGAAGCCTTAATACGCGAGATAACATCGGTGATGTCGTCTTCTGGCTCGATATAGATGACGTCTTTATTCATAACTTCAATTTTACCATATTTTTAATGTTTTCCTAAACTTTTTATGCTAAAATAAGAGCAATGGGTATTTTTAGTAGACTGACACAAAGTAACACCCCGAAGCCAGAAAATATGCAGGTACAGGGTGCTGCTGATCGCATGATTTTAGCAACAATGGTACTTGATTCGATTAACGACGGAGTGATTATTGTTGATGTTAATAATACAATTAAAATGATCAATCCGGCAGCGACAGCTATGCTAGGGTATGAATCCACGGATTTGCTAATTGGCGGTAACATTTTAAATGTTTTGAAATTCGAGAGTAATGAAGGCGTAAAGGTAGAGGATGCGAATAATGAGATATTTGCAGCAATCATGAAGAGCGAAAATTTCACAACAAAAAATTATACTTTAATCGGCCTCCAAAATCAGCATAAGCCGGTAGCGGTAACAGTAATGCCAGTACGAACTGGACATGGCGAAAAAATCATTATTTTCCGGGATATCGCAAAGGAGCTTGAGAAAGAGGGGGAGCAAACAGAGTTTATTTCGACGGCGTCTCATGAAATGCGGACGCCAGTGGCATCGATTGAGGGCTATCTTGGTTTAGCATTGAATCCGCAATGCGCGACAATCGATGAGCGTGCACGCAAATACCTTGAGGAGGCACATCGGTCATCACAACACCTCGGGCGACTCTTCCGAGATTTATTAGATGTAACAAAATTAGATGATAAAAAAGCAAAAGTACATTTAGTGCCAGTTGAAATGGTAGACTTAGTGCGCAAAATTGTAGAAGGCCAAGTTCCAGCTATGAGCAAAAAGCGGTTAAAGTATACTTTTGGCTCTGGAGCAAGCATTAGCAACGCTGACGGCGGCGGACGTTCCTTGCCGCAGACTGCTTACTCAATTGCGGACGTGGATTTCGTTCTAGAAATTTTAAATAACCTAATTGAAAATGCGATTAAATACACCAAGGAAGGCGGAGCGATTTGGGTGAATGTGAGAGGCGATGGTGATCGCGTATTGGTAAATGTAACTGATACCGGGATGGGCATTTCGGCAGACGACTTAAAACACATTTTTCAGAAATTCTACCGCGTAGATAATTCACAGACTCGCGAAATTGGCGGAACAGGGCTCGGCCTCTACATTGTAAAAATGCGCGCTGAGGCAATGGGCGGAAAGGTTTGGGTGGAAAGCTCATTTGGTGAAGGCTCAACCTTTTATTTATCATTGCCACGCATTACTTTTGAGGAGTATGAGCGTCGAAAACAGATTATTGCCAACGTTGAAGCAATGACGGCGACCAAGCCAGCGGGAGTTAGCCCGGTAGGTACTCCAGAGGTTCAGTCGATGATACCACCAGTGCAAACCGCTACTCCCCCAGAGCAGGTAGCTATGCCGCCAACCCAGATGCAACAAACGCAGGCAGTTACGCAGCCGATCCAGACAGCACAAGTAACGCAGACGATGCAGACAGTGACGCCAACAGTCCAGGCGCAATCGACGACAGTTCAGGCGCAACAAATGCCAAATCAGGGGCTTTAACCAGCAAAAACAATCGTTTATAATAAAAATAAGGAGCAGAGAGATAAATGACAAAAATTTTACTAGTTGAAGACGACAACGGTTTACGCGAAATCTACAATATTCGGCTAACGGCTGAGGGTTACGACGTCGTTGCGGCGGGCGATGGCGAACAAGCATTGGCAGTAGCAGTGCAAGAAAAACCAGATCTCGTAATTTCAGATGTAATGATGCCAAAAATCTCAGGTTTTGATATGCTCGATATTCTGCGACAAACGCCAGAAACGAAAGACATAAAAGTGATTATGATGACAGCACTTTCATCTGAAGATCAACGCGAACGTGGCAACTCCCTCGGCGCAGATCGCTATTTAGTGAAGTCTCAAGTTGGAATTGAAGATGTAGTAAATGCAGTGCACGAAGTTTTGAATGATGTCAGTGGTCCAGTCTCACCAGCTACAGCTCCAAATCCAGCAACAGAGCAAGTGCAAGCGCAAATGACGGCTCCAACTCAATTACAGCAGCCAATTTCAACTCCAGTTCAGGCGCAAATGCCGGATCCAGCTTCAGCTCAAACGCAGATGCCAGTCCAAGCTCAAGTACAGCAACAAGCTTCAGTTCCAGTCCAAGCGCAGATGCCAGTCCAAGCTCAAGCAATAGAGCAACCAGTAAATCCAGCACCAGCTCAGATACCACAATTTCAATCAATGCCAGCTCAAGCGCCGCAAGTTCAGCCGGTACCAGATCAGCCAATCAATAGTATTTTTCTAACCCAAGAGCAAATTAGTGGAAATCAGGCTCAATAAATTTTTAGCAGAAAAGGTTGGCCTATCCAGGCGCGAAGCCGATAATTTAATTGCGGATGGCAAAGTTTTAGTCAACCAACAACCAGCAGTGCTTGGTGCACGAATCAGCGAGACCGACGAGATTATATGTGATGGGAAAATTATCAGTACAAAAAAGCCGGAATATATTTATTTGATGTTGAATAAGCCGGTCGGATATGTTTCATCAAGAAAGGCGCAAGGTGAAGTGCCGACCCTCTACGAATTACTGCCCGAAAAATATCAAAAGTTAAAAACTGTGGGGCGGCTAGATAAAAATTCATCGGGCCTAATTCTACTCACGAATGACGGTGATTTTGCCTTTAAGCATACTCACCCAAAATTCTATAAACTAAAGACTTATTTAGTCGAGCTTGATCAGACTTTGGCGCCACTACACCAGCAGGAGATTTCGGACTTTGGAATCCACTTAGAAGATGGTTTGTCTAAATTATTTCTAACAAAGCTTGATAAAGGTCGCCTAAAATGGCAGGTGGAGATGAGTGAGGGGCGAAATCGCCAGATTCGTCGCACTTTTGCAGCACTGGGCTATAAAGTAGTAAAACTCCATCGCATAGAATTTGGCCATTACCAACTTGGTGACCTAAAAACCGGCGAGTTTAAATTAGTTGAGCTTTAATTTTGCAATAATTTAGCGATTTTACCACGCAGACCAGTAGCTGGCTCAGCATTCGACATCGTATCAAGCGCAACGCGCAGTAATCCAAAAGCGGTAATATATGAGTAATCTAGGTCGACTGCAGTCGTATTTTCAATACCCGGGATGTCAATATCATCTAAGAGATGTACCATGGGACGGCGAGAAAATGGTAGGTCCTTCCACCAATCTGTAGTTGCTAGCGACTCTTGCAAACGGATAAGACCAGCACCACCACCGCAAAGCAGGATTTTACTCGGTAACATTTCGATATTATCAAAATCTTCAAGCGCAATCTCAATACCAGAGAGCCATGTATCAATGTTATTCTCAATGGCTTTTTCGATTTTTTGGCGACGCAAATCGTCAACTAGATACTCTTCGAGTTCATTAGCGGAAGCGGCGTCAGCGATAGTAGTAATGGCCGGATCAGAAAGTAGGTCACGGTCCAAATTTAGTTTAAGACGCTCAGCTGTGTCAAAATCAACACCAAGTCGAGTGGCGATTTGATGAGTAAAACTGCGCCCGCCGATACCAAACATCTTCGTTCCCTCGACTCCGCCGTCATCCACCACGGCAATATCGGTAGTACCACCACCAATATCCATAACGATGGCCGAGAAATTAGAATCAAGATCATCGCCAAGACAGGCGCGACAAACTGCAAATGGTTCAACCGCAACAGCCAAAAGATCCAAATTCAGCTCGGTGCAGACTTTTTCAATCGCAGAAATATGAACGAGTGGCGCAAAAGCCGTATAGAATTGAATGACTAGCTCTGAGCCCTTAAAGCCGATTGGATTACTGACTTTATAGCCGTCGATAGTCAGACTAACAATAGCAGAATTAATCAAACGAACCTGAACGTCAGGATTATCGGTTTCAAGTGCAACATCCCGGCGAGCTTTCTCGCCAGCGTTAGCCTGAACTTTTTTAATAATTAACTCCATCTCAGTCTCAGAAATTGGTTTGTTACCATTCTTACGACGGTAACGAACGGTGTTAGTATTTCCCTTAATCAGTTCGCCAGCAATACCAACCACGGCGACCTTAGAGACTACGCCAGCCATCTCCTCGGCCTGAGACAAGGCCTTTTCGCAAGTTGAAATAACTGCTGCAATATCTGAAATGGCGCCAGCGTACATATTGCCCATGCCTTGATGAGCTTTACCCACCCCAATAATCTCAAGTGCATTATCATTCTTCTTTTTTACAGCAATAACAGCCTTAATAAATTCCGTACCAATATCAAGACTAAGGATGACATCATCCGAATTAAAGCGTTTTTTCTTCTCTTCCATAGTTAGGCTCATTATACCATAACCGAGATCAAAAAACTACAAGACGAATGCCTTGTAGTTTTTAGGATAATAGGACTATTCTGAAACTTCTTCAAGCGCAGAAAGGAGAGAATCTTCGACGTTAGTCTTTTTCTTCTTTTTTGGAGCCTCTGCTAGCTCAATATCAAGTTCATAGCCAGTAAGTTTTGAGGCGAGACGAACATTCTGACCCTGACGACCAATGGCAATTGATTGCTGATCTTCTGTAACGAATACCTTCGCGTGATTATCTTTAAGCTCAACTTTCACAATTTCTGCTGGAGAAAGAGCTTCACGAATATATTCAGAAGAGTTATCGCTCCAATTGATGATGTCAATTTTTTCCTTATCACCAATTTCATTCATCACAGCTTGGACACGGACACCGCGACCACCAACGAAAGTACCAACTGGGTCAATACCTGGAATACCTGAGAAGACTGCAATTTTAGTACGACGGCCAGCTTCACGTGCAATCGCTTTGATTTCAACTGTACCGGTCTCGATTTCTGGCACTTCTTGAACGAATAGCTGTTTGACAAAATCAGCTGAACCACGACTTAGGATAAGCTGGGCGCCACGCTCATTGCGTTCGATCTCTTTAACAAGAACTTTGATACGTGAACCAACGCCATAATACTCACCATCGATTTGGTCGCCACGAGGCATAATACCGCTAGCTTTACCAAGATCAATGCGAACTAGTTTTGGCTCGACGCGAGCAATCACACCAGTTACGATAGTGCCAACCTTATCTTCAAAGGCAGACAGGACGCTATCTCGCTCAGCTTCACGAAGACGTTGGACGATAACCTGTTTAGCCGTCATTGATGCGACACGACCAAATTGTTTAACTTCGCGCTTTTCAGAGACGATTTCACCAATTTTAGCGCCACCAGCCTGACCTTCAGGAATTTCGGTTGCAGGGTTATAAGCTAGCCCGTCTTCAATCACTTCGCGATCGATAAAGACAAAGGCTTCGCCGTTCTGAAGATTGAGAGTAGCACGGACATTCATATCCTTGTCGCCTTCTTCACGACGCCAAGCTGCCGCAATAGCAGTCTGAATCACGTCGAGCACGGTCTCTTCTGGGAGATTTTTTTCTTCAGCGATCACTTTTACCATAGTAGTCATCGATTTTAAATCTAGATTTTCCATTTTTTCCTTTCTAATTTTTACTGGAATTTTCGTTAAAATTATCCGGCCTTCTTCAGGTCGGATTAGTATATATTTATTGTAGCAAAGTTCGTAAAGTTTTTCAAGACTAAATAAAAAACTACCCCATAAGGGTAGTTTTTAAGAGACAGAAGGCCTCCTTTAAGGAGGCCCTAACTGTATAATTTGGCACCATGCTAGTTTCCCGCTATTGCAGTATAATCGCCGCTACTGGGCTTGACTTCTGTGTTCGGAATGTAAACAGGTATTTCCCCAGTGCTATGGGCACCAATTACGCTACTTAAGTCACTTTAGACTTTCTATAAAGGTCGGGATGCGATAATTGCGCCATCCTTGCAGTTATTATAGCAGTTTCTCTACTTAAATATGCGAGTATTGATGTCCACTTAATGCCATGAATTGTAAATAAACTTACATACGGTTCAGGATATTCAATATCGAGCACCGATTGCTGAATAAGTATACCAAACTATCACCACTAATGCAAGCATGAGTGCGATAGTTTGAGCATAAAAAGGCGATGCCTCTATTAGTACGCTTCGGCTCCACGCGTTACCGTGCTTCCACCTTGCGCCTATCGACCAGATCTTCTTTCTGGGAGGTCATAGGGAATTCTTATCTTGGAGTGGGCTTCGCGCTTAATATGCTTTCAGCGCTTATCTCTTCCGAACATAGCTACTCGGCAATGCAGCAGGTGGCCACAACCGATACACTAGTGGTTCGTCCACCCCGGTCCTCTCGTACTAGGGGCAGATCTCCTCAAAATTCCTAACGATCATGCCGGATATAAACCGAACTGTCTCACGACGTTCTGAACCCAGCTCGCGTACCACTT
>CALIQQ010000011.1 GCA_938043965.1 uncultured Candidatus Saccharibacteria bacterium
TAAACACCGTTCCAATATATATATATATATATATATATAATTCAATAGCCTTCCTGTCTTTTCTCGTCCTCACTTTCTTTGCGGTTAAACTACTTGCTCCATCCATTAGTACCAATGCCAACACCAAGACAGAAACCCAGAATGTTGGTCCTTATACAATGTCTTTATCTAACGAAGACATCGTCTCAATCGATATCACCCCTACCCAAACTCAGTCTATTTATGCTAAAGACACTAATATAGTCGCTAAGAATACTTGTGAGGCTGGAGCTAGTATCTCCATTAGTACTAACTCTAATACTTCTAATAAGTTGACTAGAATGTCTGTAAATGGCGATACCCTACCTAAAGACATTCTAGCTACCACTACCCCTACCTTGGACAATAACTCTTGGGGCTATCAGCTAAATAATTCTAGTAACTATCTAGCCGTACCAAAACAAGGAGAAGCAGTTGCAAACATCTACGATGCTACTTCTTCCCAAGCTACCGATCTCACTATTCCCATTAAGTTTGCGGTAAAGACAGACGACACTATTCCTTCTGGCGCCTACACTAATGATCTTCTATACACCATGACCCCAAAACCAGGTTGCCTTGGTTATGGCATCACTTGGGATTTTAATAAAGGTATTAAAAAGCCAAACACAATCTATCCAATCTCCAAGAACTGGAATGAAACCATTAACCTAAACGAACTAATTCCAGAAAGAGATGGCTATACTTTTATGGGTTGGAAAGAAGGTACTAATACCTATACAGGAACAGTAGATATTAACCCAACTAACAAGAAGAACATTACCATGAAAGCTGAATGGATTTTAATTAACTACGCTAAAGACTTTAACTATACTGGCAATGAACAAACCCTAGTTATGCCTTATGCTGGCTACTATAAGCTAGAAGTTTGGGGTGCGCAAGGTGGAGGTGGAGAGGTAGTGTCTGGCGGAGGCTACACTAAGACTGCTGGACGAGGTGGCTATGGTGCTTATGCAGTTGGATTATCTAGACTAACTAAAAACTCCAATCTTTACATTAACGTAGGTGGACAAGGTAAGATGTGTAAACTAACTGGCGGAGCCTGCGTGGGGTCAGGTGGTTATAATGGTGGTGGATATGCTTGGTCTGATACGCTTGCAAATCGTGGGCAAGAAGTTTCTGGCGGCGGAGGCTCAACACATATCGCAGTAGCTACAGGTTTATTAGCTAATCTTTCTGGAAATAAATCTTCTGTGTTGATTGTTAGCGCTGGCGGCGGCGGAGGAGGAGAAATCACGTGGGTGGAAAGAGACGGAAGGGGAATTGGTGGCGACGGTGGAGGAATAGTTGGAGTGCATGGCTACGATGCTTCTCAATTTCCTACTAACGGTATTAGGAGGGGTGCAACATGGAGTGGGTTGGGCGCCAGCCAAACAAGTGGAGGTTTAAATGGAGGAGGAGACGGTAGTGTTTCGCTGACCAATGTTGGCAGTGGATGGTTTGGTCATGGCGGGGAGCATACTCCTGCAATTCAGTGTTGTGGTAACAGCGGTGGCGGCGGAGGCTGGTATGGTGGTGGACCAGCGTTACGTGGACATGGCGGCGCCGGTGGCGGCTCAAGCTACATTGGCTCTTCTGATCTAGTTTCTGGTGCTGGCGTAACGAAGCATATGACCTGTTTTGAGTGTACGACTTCGTCTGATAATAATGCAAGAACAAATTCAAACTCTAATGTTTCCGGAACTGCTATAGCGGATTATGCTAAGACTGGCAATGGCTACGCAAAGATCACTTATCTTGGAGATAGCATTTAGTGTGTTTTATTATAAGGATGTGGTAATATCAGTTGTTACTAGATTATAAAATATGCTAGAATATCTTTATGATAGACGATAGAATGGTCGATATGGTCTTTAAAGAAGGTTTTTTAATTGCTAAAAAAATTCAGGAAACTGACGATATTTCTAGCTCAGGCCCGCTTTTAATTGAAATTGAGAAATATTGTGATTTTGTAAATGAAAACTTTGGCGTAGTAGACGATTTTAGTGAAAATAAAAAATACTGCGATATAGATTTCTATATTCATATGGCGATAAAAGAAAAAGAAGAACACTTAGAATATTATAAAAAGCATAGAGATATCACTAGTAATGGAATTTTAGATTTTCTAGACTATTTAAATTCCAAGGAATGGCTAAAAACAAAAAACGCTCAGATATAAAATTCTGAACGCTGTTTGATATTAACTTTATATCACAAAATCGTCATTCTTATATTTTTAATTCATCTACGGCGAACAGCATACATATATCGCCGGTACTAGCTTTAGTCCAATAATGATTATCGTCAATATATCCGTCGGCTTTTTTCTTGGCGTCTTTTTTGTAGGAAAAGATTTTTATCGCACGGAACGATACTTTGCTATATGGATATCCGTCGTCAAAAGCGAAATCATGCGGTATATCTAAATCTTCGTAGCCACCAAGATAATCTGCTGCATAAAGAATATAATTGACGCCACCTTTGTCTGAAAAAATATAAATCATCGAATCAGGCGTAACCCATTTTGACGTATTGTAAAAAACATCATTGATGCCGTAAGAATCGAGAATTTCTGCTAATTCGTGCTGATCAACTTTTTCCATCATAATTTCAGTATAGCATAAATAATAAAGGGCTATAAAATAGCCCTTTATTAAAGTTTGTGTGATGCGGCTCGGTCTTTTAATGACCCCATGTTATAATAAAATTATCATGGATAATACCGAAAAGATGGACAATAAAAAAATAATGGAAATTGTCTCAAAATTTGAAATGCCCGATGGAGATTATATTCTTGTTCGTGAACGTGACGAATTTGGTGAGGGTGAATTTTATTGGGTCATTGAAAATATTAGCAATCACTCTAAATTTTTACTAGTCTGTACTTACTGGCATCCGGGGGTCGAACAAGAAATAGAATTTTATCAAAAGAACGGGTTTGATATTCAAAAACCAATCCTGCGAAAATACGATACCCTAGAAGTAAGGGAAGATAAAAATAATCCTACTAGAAGGTATCTTTTTTATGATTTATATGCGTTGTTTGAAATAAGGTATTGAGAATTTTAGAAAATTCTCATCTATAATTTTAGTTAACAAAGTTTGCAAAGATTACTAATATAAAGTATTTAGTGTAAACATTTAATTATTTTAATTCTAAATCATCGATAATGTATAACATGCAAACATCACCTGTGCTAGCCTTTGTCCGATGTCTTTCGTCGTCGATATATTCAACGGCTTTTTTAGGTGCATTTTCAACATACGAAAGCTGTTTTATTGCTCTAAATTTTACGACAGCATTAGAATAATAACTATATTCAAAATAATATGGCATTTTTTCATCGTCGGATAAATAGTCTGCTGCGACAAGGCAATATTGTATATTTTCTTCATCATGAAAAACATATATAGCGGTGTCTGGCTCTACCTGTCTGAAGAAATCAAAAATCAAATTATATAATCCATAAGATTTTAATATTTCAACTAATTCAGGTTTACTAATTTTTTCCATGGTATACTATTTCATCTCGAATAATGCGAACTTATCCCCATCCACTTCAATTACATAATCGCCATTCTTGGCACAAATCCATTTATCTATCTCGATATTAAAATTATTTTTTAATCCATTCTTCTCGTGCTCTAGTTCTGACATATAATCTCTTGACCAAATCCCGTATTTATTTTTAAATTCATCTTTGAAAAAGTATAGTTCTTCGTCAGGGCCAGCATCAATTTTATAGTCATAAACTAGTTTCGGAGATTCAAAAAGATTTAAGATTTCTTCTATTGCTTCTTTTGTTTTAGAGATAATCATAATTACAATATATTATATCATTTTTTAGTGAAAAGACCAGTCAAAATTGACTGGTCTCAATTTACTTAGAAAGATTAAATCTTTGTATGTGGATCTTTTTTATGATTTATATGCGTTGTTTGAAATAAAAAATTAAAAAAGACGGGATAAAAATCCCGTCTTGGTGTAAAGATTTATCGCTTCTTTTTTGGTTCATTAATACCTGGACATCTTTCATGATCAATTACGTCAATATTGCCGTCCATGTCACGATGGAATACTATATCTCCAGTTGAATTTTCAACTATCATGTGCCCATGGCCATCACCTTTGATATTTCCTTTGCTTCCGCCATAAAGAATGTCAGTAAAATGATCAGGGTCTTTTTTATTTGCATAACCTTTTGCAGCCTGTCTCCATAATCTAAAACTCCAGCTCCCGTCTTCATTATCTACATAATTCTGCTTCCCATGTTCGGTAAAAGCTTTACGATCGTAGGTCTTGTTACCAAACTGGTCAAGCGCAGTATGTCCATGTCCGTAGCCATCACCGGAGCCAACTCCGCCGTGATAAACCTGAATAGTTCCATCTGATTTCTTAACAATTTTAGCATCACTACGCTCAAATAATGAGACCCCAGCTTTATCCAGAGTTTCTTCGCGTTCGCGCTTATTATTTGTTTTTATCTCATCTAGCTTTCGCTGAAACTGCTCCTTCAGCTTTCGATGTTCTGCTTCGGCACGGTGAAACTCAAGCTTAAATTGATCGCGCTCAGCTTTTAGCCGTTTAAAACCAGCCTGAAAAGCCTCATGCCTATTTTTAGCATCGTCAAAAGTCTCTTTCGCTCTATGAAATGCTGAAGAATTAGTTTTATTAGCTCTCATCTCAGCATTTTGTTTTGCTGCTTTTACTTCTCTGCATAATTCACTAATCTGGTAATTAAGCTGATCACGCAGATTTTTGTGTGAATGTCCTTGTTCGGACCAATATGGCGCTTCGGATTTATCGCCATATTGATAACAGCTACTAGCCTGATCGAAACAGCGAATCATCTCTCGATGTTCATAATCCGCCTCGCTTCTTAGGCCCTCAATCTTCGCAGTATTATAGTCCCGAATACGTCCGTACTCATCCCATACTGCGCGATAGTTATTGTTATCGTTCTGCATCGCTCATACTCGCGATTCATTACATCTCTTGCTGAAACGCGCTCATTCCATGCAGATTGCATTGCATCATGGAGCTCACTGCAGCGAGTTTTCGCCTCGTCATATTTCTTCCACGCATTTTGCTTGAGCGAGAAGGCCTCCTGCTCCCTTGTTTTTAAAGCGTCTAAATCCTGGTTTCTCATACATAGTCACCAACCTTTCTCAAAAAGTACCAGCCCGCTATAGGCTCGTCTTTATATATTATAACATATTTTTAAGTTTTGTATATAGTAAGCTTTAATTATTCTCATTAATTTATAGAGCTAATATAAAAATATGATTTTTGGTCTTGAAAACTTTATATAATTTGCTATAATATGAGTATTGCGAGCGTAGCTCAGTTGTTTAGAGCGCTTCCTTGCCAAGGAAGAGGTCGAGAGTTAGAGTCTCTTCGCTCGCACCATAGATGTAATCGAGCCACCCATACACCCTAATATGGGTGATTTTATATATAAACCAGAGTGTTTCCACTCTGGTTTTTTCTTTTGTTGGGGAATTAAAAATGCACAAATTTTTAACTCTCCATAGAACAAAAAACAGCTATGGACTTTGCTCAGTTTTAGACACTTAACAATTCGGAATATCAAAACTAAAACAACTTCGGGTAAGTTTGGGGCTGTTAAAATCTTCGGACGAGCAGGTCAGATTTCGTAGTACATCTCAGTAAATACTTTTTTCAAAGTGCGTTTAAAAACTCTTTTTTCTAACAGTCTCAAACCTACCTGAAGTTAATAAGAAAAATAAGAAAAAAGGAGAAGAAATGAGAATAGAAATTAAACAACTAGGTATTCCTAAAATCGTAAGAGTAAAAATTATCAAGGAATTCAAATGAGAAGAATACCAACACAAACATTAAGAACTAATAAAACTAATAAAAACCGTAGCATAGCCGTAGCAATTCTAGTTGCAATCGGACTTGTCGCTCTCGTGATTAAGATAGAGGACAGCCGCACTGCTAATCGTATTGCCTACGCTAAAGCCAATAACTGCACATGGCACTATACTGGCACCATCTACGGAGACGACAGAGATTCTGTCTGTAAATAAGGGAGAGAAAAAGAAATGAGAATAGAAGTTAAAGATTTAAATCGCATAGAAAACCAAGGCAATATCGTTAATAAGCTCTGCGAGCTGGACACTAGAACATTTAATGCAGTTTTTAGAGCTAGTTTGAAGATCAGAAAAGCCAATAAAATCCTTGAACGAAATGGAGCGCTCTAATGTCAGACGAAGAATACTATAAACGCCCTGAATGGTCTTACTCACAGATGAAGGCCATCATCACAGACGGCATAGACTACGCCGTAGCTACAAAAAGAGGGTTACTGCCTCAGCCAGCAGGCAAGGCTATAGACATCGGTCAATTAGCTCACGAGGAGCTACTTAAACAGGGCGGTTCAAACGAATTTGTAGTTAACCCATACCAAAATTTCCTAACGAAAGAAGCAAGGGCTTGGAAAGCAGAACAGACCCTACCAATCATCAACGAAAAAGATTTTGAACAGTTAAACAGTATCTGTGAAGCAGTAAAAACCCACCCACTCTATTCAGTCTTGCTTTGTGGAGACGGTATCGAAAACGAAAAACCACTCTTCGCTAAAGTAAACGGCGTAGATATTCGAGGTAAAGCGGACTCAATTCGAAAGTTAGATAATGACGGTTACGTTATTTGCGACCTTAAAACAACGGCGCAGTTTTCAGAATGGAAGTACAAGGCCTATAGAATGTGCTACGACTTACAAGCTGCGAACTATACAGCCCTTACCGGTAATCCTAACCTTACTAAGTTCTACTTCTTTATTGTAGAGACCGTAGCTCCATACCGTACGGCAGTTATGATCGCTGGTATGAACTTTCTAGAAAGCGGAGAAAGAAAACTCGTTAAATGTATTGAAGATATTAAAACCTTCGGCGACCGAGAAATTGATTGGCATAATAACAAAACATTAAATGACGTCGAAGAACTAGGAGATTTTAGCTTATGACAACCATTATTAAAAAAGAACCTATTGTAAATAAAGAAGTCACAATAAACAAACCAACTATTAGTGGATTAGTCCACAACCAAGAGTTTCTTAAAAAAGCTCAGGACGTTTTAGGTACTGGCACACAGCAGTTCATGAGTTCAGTCCTAACTCTAGCTAACTCAAGTCAAGAATTTGCTAAATGTGATGCAATAAAACTTTATAACTGTTGTCTAATGGCGGCCGCCGTTAAGCTGCCATTCAACCAAAACCTCGGTCAAGCTTATGTTATCGCCTATAAGGGTGTACCGCAGCTTCAAATTGGCTATAAAGGGTTCATCCAGTTAGCCCAACGCTCTGGACAATTTATCACAATTAACTCCACCGATGTAAAAGAGGGTGAAATCGTAAAGCGTAATCGCCTAACTGGTGAGATTGAGTTTAATTGGATCGAGGACGATGAGGAGCGTGAAAAATTAAAAACGATTGGCTATGTTGCCTACTTCGAGTTAAAAAACGGTTACAAGCAGACTCTCTATATGTCTAACGCCGAGATTAAGGCGCATGCTATGAAGTTTAGCCAGACATACAAGGTTGGAACTGGTATTTGGAAAGACCACTTCGAGGCTATGGCTAAAAAGACCGTCTTAAAACTTATGTTAAGTAAATATGCCCCGCTTTCAATCGATATGCAAAAAGCTCTCGAATATGACCAATCTGACGGCACTAAAGACTCTTATCCCGACAATCCTGAAGAGCCAAAACTAGAGGTAGAGCCTATCGACATCAACAACATTACGGAGGCAGGGACTAATGAACGAATTGATAATCACTAAAGAGCGCCTAAATGGCTATCTCGTGAAGATGGTTAGGCTAAACGAAGAATATAAAAAATAACACTGTGGTGCTAGTTTATCCCCTTAAGGTAAAGCTAGTTAAATGTCTTAAACGCAGCCACAGGCTCCTACTGTCAGGGCTAGTCGTAGAGATAGGGTGGTTAAAAAAGTTGAGCACCTTCGTATCTACCCGATAGCGATTTAGTTCTCCTAGAATGCTATATCAAAAGTCCTGATAGTAGGCCTTGAAAACTAAATTTAATCCTAAAAAGGAATGATAAATGAATAATCCAATCTCTCTCGCTGAACTTCTTGCAGAAGAAATCGAAAAGAGTAATCAATGGGAAGAAGTCTTTAATACTTCTAGCGCATACGAAAACTTCGCAGAAATACTTGCAATCACTATAAACGAGAATCTCCCAAACCGTGTTCGTCTAACTGAAACTGAGCTAAACAAGCTCGTTAAGCACTTAACTAATTTTGTTGAGGAAGAACTCGCAAGCGATGCGCTAAATATCGTCAGTGGCTGGGATAAAAAAGCTAAAGAAGATGAAGAAGAAAGGAAGAACATCAGATGTGCAAAGATACCTTGGAAAGCATTATCCTCTTCATCATCGGAGTAATAGCTGGACTACTGATACTTGTCACTATCGTTCTTATAAATGAACGTGAAAAGCGAGCAGAAGTCCCATGTGAAGAGCTAATTAAACAAAATACTACTAAAGAATATACACCAATCCCAAAAAGGTGTGAGGAGAAATAATTATGGCAGGAACTAGAGAAGGTGGTTTAAAAGCATCCGCAGCAAATAAAGAGAAATATGGTAAAGACTTCTATCCCAGGTTAGGCAAGAAAGGCGGTTCGGCTCATCACTCTAAGCCGCGAGGCTTTGCAGCTCACCCTGAGCTAGCTAAGATTGCCGGATCTAAAGGTGGTAGAAATGCTAAAAACGCCAGAGACGCCAAAAAGAGACTCATAAAATGAAAAAACGAACATTATGCGCTAAGCCGCTAGTTGAGGTTACTTACGTTTTAAAATACTTGGCTAGAGATGGGGTTCGGCACGAAATTATAAATAAAGACTACGCTGAAATCCAAAGGGCTGCTCGCTATTTAAAAGAGAAAGGAGCGGAGGATGTAGATATTTTAGCGAGGTTACCTAAAAAAGAGGGTTCAGATATGTTCCCAGTGAATAACTAAGAAAGGAAAAATAATGAAGCATTACAAACTTTTAAAAGACCTACCGACTTTTAAGGCTGGTGATGAGTTTGAGATTAACAACAGAGGCGACCTTGTATTTGTTGGAGGAACAGAAGAGCCAAAAGATGGTAAAACGTTAGTAGCTTATGCTGGCTCTACTCTGGAAAAATTCCCTAACATCCTAACCGATTGGTTTGAAGAAATTGAGGAATCTAAAAACAAGAGGTGGCGAGCCAAAGAAAATGGAGGACATTATTTTGTCGATGACTGGGGCGATGTAGATTATAACTATGATGCAGGGTTTCCCCCTAGTACTTTCCGCTACAACATTGGCAACTACTTCAAAACTGAGGAAGAGGCTGAAGCATACAAAGAATACTTACTCGCTAAACAAGTGCTTCTAGATGATGCTAAGGGTGGGAAATGGGCAAAAGATAGAAGTAACTGGCATGCTTCTTACGACGTTATAAGATGGGTTTCATACTGGTCTTATAATTATAACCCAGGTCAAATCTACTTTAAAGACGAAGAGTCTCTCGAAAAATCCCTAGAAGAACATAAAGACCAGTGGGAGATTGTGCGTAAGTATGAAATGGGGGGTAGATAATGTTAACACTTATATCATTAGCGTTAATAGGTCTCTTCATCATCTTTCGCTTTAAAAAGGAAGGTTTTGATAGAGAGATATTTGATTTAATAGTCGTTCCTATTCTTGTAATACTTTTACTTATTCAAGTATTATTAATAGCTAGTTTAGTTAGTGACTTAAGCTTGGATTCTAGAATTGAACTATATCAGGCACAAAATACAGAAATTGAAACTAAGCTATCGGAAACTATTAAAAGTTATCTATCTCATGAGAATCAAGTCTATAAAGACCTCAAACCTAATAACGCTATTGCTATTGCCTCGGTTTATCCTGAGCTTCATAGTAATGAACTAATCAAAAAACAGATTGAAGTTTATGAGGATAATAATAAAAAGATTTTAGGATTAAAAGAAGCAAAACTAAATCAACCAATATATAAATGGTGGTTATATTTTGGGAGATAAGAAAATGAAAGCAAGCGGTATTTGGGAGCCATATTTTAAGCCTACTACCAGAGTTCATAGCTCGGGGTTCAGATGCTTCGAGTGTGGGTATTTACAGATAGGCGATAAAAATAAAGCAGTCAAGAAAGTCGTAATCGCCACAAGAGTTGACCATATCACAAATTCCTGGTTATTAACTATTGCTAAGGGGGTACCACAAGAAATTAACCTTGATTTGTTAAAAAGTGGTGAGATACGAATTTTTAACTTCAAGGAGCGTCTGTACTGGTCTATTCCTGGTTTTTCCGACGCTCATATCACGGCAATTGAAGAAAATGCCTGGCCAGCATATGAAAACCTTGATGAAACATGGAAAAAGCAATCGGAGTCAGAAAAATGTGTGAAATAAAATATAGAGTATGGAGTAAAAAACAAAAGACATATAATTACAAGCACCCATTTAATACACATGGATACTTTTATATAAGTCAGAATGGTGTTTTATTCTCGGATTATGGTAATGTCATAACTCCAGAGATTAAGCAGGATGATTTTATTATTGAGAGATACACTGGTATTAAAGACCAAGATAATAAAGAGATTTATGCGGGGGATATAGTTTCCGTATACGAGGGACGTTATATCGGCTCTATAGTCCAGCACCCTAGCGGAGAGTGGCGAATAATATGGGTTAGTCCACAAGGTACTGAAGATAGTCTTTATAGCCATCGAACAACATGTAAGGTTGTCGGAAATATCCATGACACCCCTGAATTATTGGAGTCTATATGAAAATAATTGACTTCGAAAAGAAAGGTAATGTCGTCCGTTTTTATCTTGGGGTAGATGATAATGAAGATTATAAAGGCGATGACTGGAATGATACCCCATATGAATGCAACGCTGATAAGGTCTATGAAGAGTATATTGTCGGGCATCGTGATATAGCGTTCCCGTTTGATTTTTCCGTGCTAGAACCAAAAGACCTAGAATGGCAGAATAGTTCCCGTTGGTGTAAAGACGATATGAAAGCTCGCAAAGTCCCCTGTATCATCGCAGTGCCAAAACCTGATGCTTGGCATGATGATGACTTTGACCGATACGTTGGCGATGAAAAGACAATCAAGTTTTACTTCGGCGATAAGATGGAGCCCGCAGATGCTCTGACGGTTTTTGAACTGAAGGAGCGTTGAATGTTAGGGTATTGTTGTGAGTGTGGTAAAGAGGTTGAGTGTGGAATAGTTAGTGGCAAAACTATATACCCACACCGACCAGACCTCTATAGTTTTAAATTTATCAGACACAGTGCCTGCGGAAACTACACTGGGTATTACCAAGGAGAACACCCAACGCTGCCAAGCAAGCACATTCGACAATGCCGGCGCAAGGCACACCGAGCGCTAGACAGTATCTGGAAAGACAGGAAAAAGAAAGCGAAGTATTATGCTTTTATGTCTGACAACTTTAATAAAAACTTCCATTGGGGAGAAGTTAAAAGCGACAGTGAAGCTGACAAGGCTTTAAAACTAACTATGGATTATTTAAGAGGAATAGCATGAGACGAATTAAATTTAGAGCTTGGCAAACCAATGTCGGAGATTACGATAAAATAACTAAGAAGTTCACGCCAAAGCCACACTATTTCTACGGTGAAAATGTAATAGTAAATGGTAATGGACAGCTGTTGAGTATTGAGAGCGGTTGGGATATTCAAGGTGTAGAAGAATCAACTGATTATGTCCTTGAGCAATACACAGGGCTTAAAGATAAGAACGGTAAAGAGATTTGGGAAGGCGATATTCTAAGGTGGAAACATTATTATGAAATAACAGGAGAAGATATAGAGACAACAGCGAAAGTATATTGGGAAGAAAAAGATGCTTCATTTGTAGTGGGTGATTGGTTTGAATCGTTAGGGCACTTGGTTGATGAAGATAAAGTTGAGGTTATTGGCAACATTCACGAAAATCCTGAAGTACTGAACGGAGACAAGCTTAATGAAAAAGAATGAATTTGATGTACCAGTAGATTGGGGGAAGCTTAGCTCTCATAAGCCTGCTAGGCATTCTAAGAGCGACAAGCAAATATACTGGGCAAAAATTCGTATGGCGAGCAAAAAGAAGAAATTCAATATTGACAAGGAGTTAAATAAAAATGAAAGATAACAAACATATTAGTCTCTGCAAGAACTGCTGGTGCATGACGTACATGATAAATAGTAAATGCGGAAAATGTGGAGCTAGAAAGGAGGACTAATGGTTTGTACAGGACATAAAAATAAGACCATGGATAATGGTCAGAATATCGTCGATTGGATTATGCCTACGATAATTCAAGAGAGTCAGTTTTACGGTAGAATCCCACTACCATCAAGAGAACAGGTAGCTCTCGTAATCAGGGCGTTAAGAATGCATCACTTATTAGAATACGCCTCTAAGTATGATTTTTCGGAGCTATCTAAACCTGACGAAATCACAAAATTCTTCCCAACCATCTCTAGCATTGGTAGGTTTTTCAGAGACGCTCCGCAAGAGGTGCTAGACGAATATGTAATGGAACATGGAGAATTTAAATAAATTGGTTGTGCTATAATGAGTATAAATATAATTGTAAATATAAAAATAAACATGAAAAAACAAGTTCTAATATATAAACTTGAGGGTGTAGATCCTCAAAATGGGATTGATTTATTTGAAATCGTCCCAACACTAGAGAATCTAGGCTTACTAATAAAAGAGTCTGGACAATTGACCTTAGAAACTGGTGAAATTGAGGTAAAGGTTAAACCGTTTAAAGCAGGTTCGTTCCAGATAGACCTACTAATCAGCAATGCGGTCACTCTGTTCTCTAGTAATGAAGTTACTGCACTAGTTAATCTTTTAACTTTAATTGGCATTGGCATTGGTGTTATTAAGTTTGTTGGCGGCAAGGTAAATCAATTTAAAAAAGTGAGTAGTAAGATTATTTACTATAACTCAGATAATCAAGAGCAGGAGGTTGATGTAAAAACACACCAATTTATTCAAAGTGAGAGCATACAAAAATCATTATGTGGGTCAATAACAACTCCAATGAAGAATATCTTAGAGGTAGAAGGTATTAGCTTGCAGATTGAAAATCGAGAAGATAAAATATCAATATCTCATGAAGATTTAAGCTCACTAGAGGAATATAATAAAACAGAACTTGATGACGATTCGAATAAAACTGAAAACGTTGCTAACATCTACGTAAAGCCAGAACGCGGCTCTTATTCTGGCGGAGAGAAACAATATACATTTATAGCTGGTAAAGATAATAAACTTTATCCGACTACTATACAGGATGAAGACTTTATAGTTAAGCTGAAAGATGGAACTATTCGACTATTTCACGAAGATATCTTATTTGTAAGGCTACGCACGAAACAGAAAATCTCTAGAAAAACTGGTAGAATTACTAATGAGTATATTGTTGAAAAAGTTATTGATTATATCAGTAATAAAAATATAGATCAACAAAGTTTACTTTAATGTTTTATTGTTTGCGTATAAAAACTAAAACCGCCTATAAATAGCATACGAAACACGACAGTTTATATATTGCAGTAAAAAACTGTGCTAAGATATAAGTGTAAGCATATGGCTAAAATCACATACTTACACTTTCGTCTCGGGTTCTAATATAGTAATACTGATGCGATATATCTATATCTTAGATTAAAGTATTTTAAATAATTTTCTTAGTCTAAGTTTAGAGCCGTGGTATCCGCGACCGGTAAAGTCTCTTGCGAAAGCAGGAGATTTTATTTTGTCCGATAGAATGTCCGATAGGGCACTACTTAACAGATATAACGGCTAGCAAAATGTGTCCGATAGAAGCCCAAACAGCAGAAGTTATTATAGTTGAAAAAAATATTTGTAGACTGGCATATTTTTTCAGAAGAAAAACCTAAAAAACTATTGACTTTATTCGCTATGTGGCGTATAATTAAAACATAGCAAAGGGGAACATTAACAAATTGGCAGGTAGAAAGGAGGAAAGATGGAGATACAAAAAATCGAAATCAGGGTAGTCATCAAAAAAGCCACCCCTCCAGCGAAGAAGAAGTAGCTCACTTCTTAAACTAACACAAAAACCTTAAAAAATCAACCCCTTTGCCAAATCCTGCCGACCACGAAAGGAGTAAAAATGAAAAAAGTAATCATAGCAACATTAAATGAAGACAACAACTTTGCTTATAAGGTGCTGGATGATAAGGATTGGTGTATAGAGCCTAACCAATTTATTTCAAAGCCATTTAATGAATATGATAATCAAGTTGTGTTTTCAGAGGAAGGTATGGGCGGGCTTTATTTATTCGATGGAGCTACTTTAAGTAAAAAACTAAAAGAGTTATCAACTTCTGCTACTATTTGGTATTTGACTGAAAGATTAAAAGAAACTTCAGAAAAAGCTAGAAAGTGGGATGAATATACAGCCAAATTATCCAATAATTTACCAAACAAAAATCTTAGTGCCGAGCAACGTTCAGAGGCTGCTAGGAAAGCCGTGCAAGCCAGGTGGGCTAAAAGACAAGCTAAATAGTCTATAGCTTACCTTGTTTCTTCAGTTTTTCGACCTTATCATGGATGTATGAATTGCCGCCTATTCTTTGGTAATGCGCGTAGGTTTCGTGAAATCGTTCTAGCTCTATGTCAGACACTGCTTGTCCTTGTTCTAAATCCGATATGAAGCGCACTAGAAAGTCCTTGCAGCGGTCTAAATCCATATCATTCATATTTTCACTTATGTTGTCGACTTTTGCATTCAAGGGCTTTAGTGCTTCTTCAATTTGTTTGCCGAGAAATCCGCATAGATATTTGTAGATTGCCACTGCCCCTGCGATAAAGGATGACAAGACCGTAACGCCAGTGATAATTTGACTAACCGTAATATGCTCCATTACCTGCGCCTTAGTTTGATAGTCGTGCCAACTGGGATGTTGCCGTAAATACCTTGTTCGTGAAGTTGATTAGTATAAAATGCTACGTCACCATCTTCGCCCCATAAGCCGTGGTTAGTTTGTAGTCCAAGATTTAAAATCACCTGCCCGAAAGTATCACCAGTTTTATAGGTGTAACTAACTTCATTGCTTGGAGCTGCCTGTGGCGTAGAAGTAGGATTTGTAGACACTGGAGCTGGTTTAGGTTTTTCAGCCTCTAACATAGATTTAGGGCAAGCATAAACCGCTCCTACGGCATCAAGATTAAGGTAATGTGTAGAGACTAGAAGCGGAGTCCAGTTCGCGTCATTTACGATATTTTTATCAGCATCTACGACCATACCAGTATGACCATAAGCACCTGCTGAATACGCGAATATAGCACCATTTTGTTTGCCACATCGTACCCAACCAAGCTTATTGATGAGATAATCCACCATAGCCATGCCATCGCAAGGGCCGTAATCAGGGTGAGGTATATAATTCATTTTGATACCAGATCCTAAATACCAAGCATATCTTGTACATTGTCCAAACCATGTACCGTCTGGTAATCTTCGCGTAAGTGGATTGACGTCTGCCCCCTGTCCTACTTCTATAATCTCTTCTTTTGTTGGTTCGGCTGCCTTACTGGTCTGAGTATTGTTGGTGGTATGTTTCGGAGTAATCATCTCCGCAAATTGCCTTGCAAATGCTCTTGTGTCTGAAGCGAGCGCCTTGTAATCTGCCTGAGATTCATCCAATTTAACCTCTGTCTTTTTGTTGATGAATGCTACGATATTCTTTACCGTATTAGTTAAATACCAGCCTAACCCACCTAAAATGCCAGCGATTAGAATCGGGAACGAAGCTTCTTGTAAGAAAGACATATCTGCTCCGACTTTCTTAGCATACCAACTTGTAACCTCGAGTAGCGTTACCGTACCGACTACGCCAGCAGACCATAAAATAGCCTTTACTAAGTCCTGCAACATCTTTTTCCAAGACCAGTTAAGGCTTGGTGTGAAAATTACTTTTATGATCCCCACTAGTAGATCTAGGACGTATGCTGAACCAAGAATTCCTGCTCCAATCGCTGCTGCAATAATTTTGTCTAACATTATTTTCCTTTCCAATAAAAACGACTACGCGAAGAAGCGTAGCCGTAGATTACTTTGATTATAGCATAGTATACGTCAAAGTAGAGAATAGAAATGAGTTTGCTACTTTTGCCCAGAAAGTTGCAAACTGGAGTAGCCAAAACTAGTATACTATAAATTCCTGTTCTTTTCCACGTAGTTTAGCTGGTTCGTTTCCACGCATAGGCGTTAGCTCCCGAGTTGAGGTTGAACTCCGTCCAGCTACCGCCATAAATCTTTTGAACTTTTTCAGAGGTATTTAGGGTGGTTGAGATTATTATCTGCCCAATATGGGACGGCATTAGCGGCTGTTCTTTATTGTAGACTAACCCATCAAGTCCAATTCGCATGATCGGGATACCGACACTGACAGTGAAATTTACCACAGATGATTCGAGACGATCGGTTATTTTAGCCTGAAATTCAAACGCCTTTTCATTATCGAGATTTAGCCAGAAATCACTCGTTCCAATTACTCCATTAGTACCCATGGTGGAGGTTAGTTTTATCCAGTCGCTCCATGAACTCGTGCCTTGCTCGCGGTAGCGGTACTGAACACCACTGTTTGGATCAACGCTATTTTTAGTCACGCCCCAAACTTGAATAAGCGAGACTGTTCCTTCGATATGGATTTTAGTCTCTTTGTCGAAATTATTTTTGCGCTCGGCTCGAGCCACTAATACTGGCGAAGAATATGGAATAATTGGCAATTCTCTCGCATATGTCGTCTGGTTGTCACGTGAATCTTGAGCACTAACCATTAAAACGCTAGGGCCAGGAGAGGCTAATGCGCCGAAATTCATTACTTTAGTTTCGTTGTCAGCATATGAAGTTATCCTGGTCTGGCCGTTGACCGTTCCAATATATTTTGTCATTGTTGCCATTTTTTTGGCTATTGCACGGTTGTCTGGCCGAATAAACACTTGTAAACTAGATTTGCCCTGGATAAGTACTTGGTCGTCGCCAGTTATGGCTTTAGTAATAGCGTTGGTGTCTACATAGCTAAACCAATCAAAATTCGGATTTGCATTGATTATTGATACTGTTTTTGTGATATGTGTCCAAGATTGGTTACCGGCAATCATTGAGTGGATATAAAAATTGACCTTGGCGGTTTTTCTATTCGCACAATATCTTCGAATCGCATTGCGCTCATCTTCCGTTAAATTAAAAGTGTAGGCCGAGCCAGTTTTATCTATCCCGCGATAGCTAGCTAAGGCCACGGAGTCATCTTCGGTATAAATAGCGGCGCTAAGAGCAGATACATTGACACCAGCTGGGTTATTATATGTGATTTTAGGATTACCTTCATCGCTAAAGTCTTGGGCGGATAGGATAGTCGCGTTGCGAGGGATTCTTGGCAAATCCCAATAGCCGCTACCACGACCGTTGATGGCATAATTATAAATTGCAATTTCACCGTTTGCGCCAAAGCTCTTACTACCATCCGAATTATGAGGAATGGAGATTTGACCACCAGCTATACGACCGCCATGTAATCTACGGCTGGTATTGTAACCATTTCGGAACACCTCTGCCCCGTTTACCCATAACGCGCCTTGGGTGCTTGTATACCATGTAGTCGCAGCCCAGTTTGCATTCCACCACCAGTCTATCACCGAATAATTTCCAGCGACATCTTGGCGATTTAAATTCCATCCAAAGGTGGTACTCTGCCCACCGCCGTTGATTGAAAAACTTCCATTACTTGCCATCTTTAATTATCTCCTTTTGACGCAACAAAACTCCAGCCAGCTCTGTTGCCGCTTGAAATCGGCACAATTCGAATCGGCGGCATTTCGATCTGGTCTATTGCTTTCAATTTTTGAACATTTGTAATATCGCGATTCAGATAGAATGTCTTTCTCTCAGTCCCACTAGCGTTAGAATAGTTGGCGATTTCGATAGGAGTAAACTTCATGTAGTCGCCAGCATAAAAACTATTTTTAATGGTCACGCCGTCCTTGTCGATTAAGACGTTGGCGTTCATAATTTCTCCGTTGGCTTGCTGCCAGGGCGTAGTCCTATCGCCAACATTTAGCATTAGATCTGTGACAGATATAGTGGTATTAGCTTCCGTTTCAAGTTTAATTGTTAAATCAGTTAGCTCTGGCTTAAAATCCGTTATGGTTAATTCTTCCCAAATATATTCCTTCTGGTCTAACAATGTTACAGTTCTTTTGTCACTCTCACTAGTGGAGATTTCAATCGTAGCTCGCCCGATTAACCCCTTCTTTACTCGGAAAGACAATGATAGTGCCTGTTTCGGCGTAATAGTGACGGTTTGACTTATACTTGCGCTTGGGGATAGAATAATCTGATTTCCGCTTTTAGCACCGCAAGTCAGACTTTCGGCGGATGTATTTGCTTTTACGGTGCCAGTTTTTATCCAAACGGTAGGAGACTGGTTGGTATCAGTTGCGTAGCCTACTGAATTGTATAGTAGATTTGCGCCACCAGTTATCTGGATTGTGTTAGTGATACTCCCTAAGTTTTGGGTGATTTTGGTGAAGTTCTCATCGATTTTACTTCCAAGCTCAGTCGCTTTAGAGACTACGCTCTGGATTTCTTGGTTTTGCTTATCGACTTTAAGCTCGGTGTTATAGATAGTTTTTAAGATGCCGCCGGCTCGCGCATAGTCTGTCTGTGCTTTTTCTGGCGCCGCACCAGATAGAGTCTCTTTTAATCCTTGGCTGAACTCCAATTTAATGTTAGTTATTATGGTCTCCCAGTCGTTTTCACCATCTGTAACATGGATTCGATCGCCACATTCATAATATCCGTGACCTTCAGTTTGTGCTTCGAATGGAGTGAAGCCAAAGCCCTTGACGGCTTCTAAAATCTGGTTGATAGCAGATTCTCGGTCATCATCTAAAATTTCGTTATTGGCTAGCTTTACCTCTGTAATCCCATTCTCTTTGAATGGCTCGTACGATGTAGCCTTATCTCCACTTTCAAGCTGAATTTTGACATTTTGGAAGTTGATTGCTCTTTTTGGATATAGCCCATGATAAGCCAGAGAATAGTAACTTGCTTCAAAATCTAACTCGCTAGTTAGCTGCCAAATGTTAGGTTTTAGAATAATTTGTTTAGTCTTAGTCTTATCGGTGTTCCAAAGACTAATCGATAAGCGCTCGTTTAAGTTATTTATTCGACTAAAAGTGTATTTTCCAGCAGGTAACCGCTTCGGTAGGGTTTTCTGCCAACGCGTGAGGTTGAAATACGACGCAGTGGTTGTTCCGACACAATTCAAGCTACCATCGTTATTCACAGTGGTTTTTATTCCGTTAAAAAGCACATCTTCAAAAGATATGAGATTCTTTGTGGCCGGAGCGTTAACTACTGCATCATCCGTTAGCGCAACATTATCTTCTTGGGGAGTGCGAGCAAGGACTACGGAGGAGATTGGTCCATATTTTGGTTTAAACTTTATGCTCCTGAGGTTGTCATAGGTCCAGTTTTGGTCGATAGTGTCTTTATTTAGTCTCTTGAAGATTAGTCGGCCGTTTTTAACCATTGCCATCGTAGCAGTAGCCCCGGAGATTTCCGCCAAGATGTCGCGATAGGTGATGTTGCTTATTTTTGCGTATAAATCTTCGGGAATCTGGTGATTTGCGTTCGGTAAGTTTTGAGTATCGTCTCCAAGTTCTAGCCCAAATCTAGCAGCGATTTGTCCGGCTAAGGCTCCAACGGTGCATGGGAATGAGAGCTCTCCTGCATTGTACTGGGTTTTTGCCATTCGCCCAATTACGTCATAGCCCCTAACTATTGTAGTTCGTTTTTCCAAGTTAGCGGTAGATTCTTCGACATAAAATAGACCGAGGCTTGCGCTTTCCCAAACATCTTTCTCGGAATCTACCAATACCTTAGTTGTTAGCTCAAAGTTGCGTCCGGCCAAGTCGTAGGCAGTTCCGAATAATTCAGCTGACACTGATGATATTGTAGTCCCAAAAGGAGCGCCGTATCTTTCAACTGCAATTTTGATTAGGCTATCATCTCCAGTTATGGCGGTTCCGTCGTCTAATACTATGGATGCTGTAACCGCTTTGATTCTGGCGTTCATCGCTTGCTTGAAGCTATCTGAAACTTCTATCATCTAGTTTTCTCCATTGGGATTAGATTCACGTTAAACGGTGCATATAAGCTTCTTTCTCTCTCGATTAACTCCACCGCATAATCTGAAGCATAATAAACTCCATTCAGTGTACTTTTTGTTTTAGGATCGTAAAACTCAACATTAAAAAAGCCTTGGTCTAGTAGCCTACAAATTTCCGCTACTCTATCGGAATCAAGTATGCCACCAAAAGTTAGCTCTAATTTTAAAAACACACCAATAAAGCTAGCCGTTAGCCCACCATTCAAATTCCTTCCTGCCTCAGAATAAAGCTTGGCTCGGATTACCTTGTATGTCTTAAGCCCAGCTATTGCGCGATTATTTATTTTTAACAAACTGCCCGAAACTACTTCCATATTTTCTCCAATAAAAAACGACCACAAGATATTTGTGTGGCCGTAGATCTATTTATATTATAGCAGATTTGACATCATCAGGTTTATTTATGTTATATCAAGTGCGTTTGATAAAGTTAATGGTTTTAGAGTAGCATTCTCTTAATATGGGTACATAAAAACTAGGTGTCGTGATATTGCGTTAGCTATGGTTCTTATGCTATTCTTATATTAAGACAAAAATAATCAATAATAAAAACTGATTATTTACAAAAATAAAAAAATATGTTTTAATTATTTCAACGAGGATTGTATATGGATGTCAAGGCTTTAACCCATGAAGAGATTAAAACTCTCCAAGCGATAATGTATATCTTGTCTTTTTTTAGGGCTAAAGGTACATTAGCTCTAGATAGAGTTAAGCTAATAAAGTTGCTTTGGGCTGCAGACAGGTACCATATTCGTAAGTATGGGCGTTTAATTTTGCCTAGTAAGTATTGTGCTATGAGACATGGGCCAGTTAACTCTTTGGCTGAAGACATTGCTAAGTTCAGTGATTACTTGTCAGACCCAAAAAAGCAGGATATAGCGTGTTTTATTCATGTTATCGACAACGGTGTTGAATTAAGCGGCAACGGCGTAGCTAATGATGACTACGAGTATTTATCTGACACCGATAAAGAGGCATTGGATTTTGCAATAGATAGTTTTGGCGACGAAAAAACTTTTGAATTAGCTAACGTGATTAGTCATAAGTATCCTGAGTGGGCTAAGTATGGGAAAAAGATAACCAGCGATCCTAAAAAATCTTATATTATTGATATTTTAGATTTTTTCAATAATCCAGATGACGACCAATACTTTGCTAGTGACAAAGAAACTTTAATGTCTTCTGAAGAAATTTTCAAAGAACAACAAAAAATCTCTCAAATGCTTAGGGGGTAATATATGGCTTTTTTCTCCAAGCAAAATCTATTAGATATTCTTTTAAAAACTAGCTCGAATAACCTAGTCTTTAGGTATAAAGGAAACCCACCATTCCATAGCTCGACCCATCATATTTTCATAATTATGGCTAGAATGGTGAATAGTGGCGACCTCATTTTAGTTAATGGAACGTCTAAAGTGGATGAGAGATTGTCTAGGCTCGAGACAATGGGCATAGATGTAGACAGAACAACTGTGCGTATCTCGTCCAAAAAATATAACTTTTTCCCGAAAGAAACTCTTATTGATTGTAACTCGGTGAACGTTCTTAGTCCAAATGAAATAAAGATTGATAATTTTGAATATGTCAGAGATGGAAAAATGCTTGAGGAAGACTTTGCAAAAATTAAGCAAGCTATTATAGCTAGTTCACTTGTAGAACCATACATTAAAAATAATTTAAAAGACTAATCCCCATACTCCTTAGAAATGTCTGAGTGTTAGCACGCTCTACTACACCCTCAAAGACTTTTTCACCGTCGATCTCTAGGATAAATGGTGCAGATTTCATGTTGTATATATATTGCCTATGTTTGACTTATTTATAAGGCAATAGTTTTAGTAGAAAATGATAAAAAATGGGCTTAAAAATCAAAAAAGACCACTTAGAAGTGGCCTTTTTCTAATGCCTGTATCTCGGCGGAAGACTATTGTATATCTTTTATTGGAGGTTTTTGACTTCTTTCATCTGGTTACTGTAATTGATCGTGACTATTATGGCAGCTAAAATTACTAAACCTGTAAGTGTGATATAATGAAGTCACTGACATGCCAAGTGCATGATTAGCTACAGAAACGCCCCCCGGGCGTTTTCTAATTGGCTGGGAAAAATATCGGGTTTATGCTTGCAAACCATAGTGTTTGTTGTATATTTGAAGTAATAAACTTTAATCTTTAGGAGAGATTTTCGCATGGCGGAAGAAAAAGAGTCAAATAAAAAACCAGTCTATAAGAAGTGGTGGTTCTGGGTTATCGTAGTATTTGTGTTGATTGCTATTGGTAACCAAAATAAAGATAATAGCACTTCTACCCCAATGCACAGCTCCAAGCAGGTCACTGTTATTGACTTTAAAGACATGAAATATAACGATATCGCAACCTGGTGTGAACAGAATAAGGTTAGCTGCATTGAAGTTAAAGAATATTCAGACACCGTGGCCGCAGGTGGTTTTATCAAGCAATCAGTAACCGCTAATGAGTCAACGAATGAAGGCAGCACAATTAATGTAGTTTATTCTAAGGGAGTGGCTCCTACTGTTAGCCAACAGAACGCTATTAAAAAAGCTGAAAGCTACTTGTCTTTCACTGCATTTTCTAGAGATGGACTCATCCACCAATTAAAATATGAAAAATTCCCAGAAGCTGATGCAGTTTATGCAGTTGATCACATCTCTGTCGACTGGAATGAGCAAGCGGCAAAAAAGGCTAAAACTTATCTCGACACAACTTCCTTTAGTCGTGACGGTTTAATTAAACAATTGAAATATGAGAAGTTCACGCAAGAGCAAGCCGAGTATGGCGTAAATAAAGTTGGATTATAATATAAATTATTTTAGTTGCGGGCGCTCTAGATATCTAGGACGCTCGCATTTTTTAGGAATGATTGAGTATTTAAGCGGTCGACCATACCATTAAAGTACTCTTCTCCGTCGATGTTAATAATTAGTGGCAATTTCTGCATTTTTTCAGCAGGCTCATTTATCACGGAGTGCTTGATGTCAAAATCAAAGTCAGAACCAAAGCTATGACCAAAATCAAGTTTTCTGTCAATTTCCTTACTTAACTCACTAGCGGACTTCACCATGCCACCTAAGTTAGATTCGAAGCCAATGTTCATACCTTGGCTCATATAATCACCGATACCCATAAAAAGACGGGAAGGTGAGTGAATGCCGAGGAACTTTTTAACGCCGTCCACTGCACCAGAGAATATATCTCCCATACCTTTTGCGATATTGCCGATGCCGTTCTTTAGCCCATTCCAAATATTACGACCAATATCATTAAACGCCTGCCACGCCCCACTGAATGCGTTCACTATATCATTCCAACGCTCACCCGCCCAGTTGGCAACACCACTAAACGCAGAAGTTAAACCATTCCATGCTTCGCTTGCTTTGGTTTTAGCATGATTAGCGAACTTCCCGAATTCCACTTTTGCATTTCCGGCAAATGCACCTATATCCTCTCCAGTCTTTGCCAAGCTTCTACCCATAGGACCAAAAAATCCTTGATCAACTCCAGTCATGCTGTCGTTATATGCTTTTGTCGCTTTTTTGGTTTTATCTTGGATATTTCCTTCTAGCCTAGTTATATCGGCACTATTGACTTTAACCATATTCCCGTTTTCGTCCTTATACTCCAACGTGCCTTTTTTAAGATCATCAATAGCCTGCTTTGTATTTTTGTATTTACCAGAAATTAAATCTTGCATAATAGTATCTGCTGCCAATGATGCTATCTTCTCGTCATTCTTTTTCTTGAGTTCATCTGTCGCAGCCGCAGTATCTTTTGTAGCTTTTGCCAAATTCTCTTGTGAGATTTTGACTTGAGCGTTAGCAGAATCAACTTTTAGTCCAGCTTCATACACAGATTGTTGGGCTATCGACATGTTTTGATACGATAAAGTCCCGCTGTCAACTAACGTCCTTAAGGATTCATAGTTAACCCCCTTTTCTTTTTCCACTGCGAGAAGCTCTTCTTGGGCTTGTTTTTGGTTCTTGATGGATTGTATGTATTGCAGGTCCGCATCTGCCCGTGCTCTTCTTGCATTGTCTAGTATGTTTTCGGCTTCTCTTACTTCGTTCGTAGAGTTTTTAAGCTCATTCTGTGTTATCTTAAGCGCTTTAGCGGCAGCTTGCGCTTTCCAAGTAGAAGATTCCCCTTGCTCCATAGCGGACTTAATACTACCACCGACGAATGCTATGCCCGCAATAATGCCTGCTCCAGCCAAAATAAGTGGGTGCGCCATAATTGCAGTAAATGCGCCGAGAACAGCCGTTTTAACTCCAACGGCAGACGCAATTGCAGCAGCCTTAAACCCTGCAAAACCACCTCCTGCCAGTACGAAGGCCGTTTTTAGTGCGCCTAATTTTGCAGATATAGCAACCATAGCCTCAGGGGAAGATAGCATTACAGAGCGAAGAGTGCGTACGCCAGCACTAAGGTCATCAATCGCATTTTTAGCTTTGATCGCGACGGTTAAACCACCAATCGCAATAGCGACACTTGTAATAAACTCAGCAAGACCCTTATTGTCCGCAATGTACCTCAATGCATCGCCTATACCATTTAAGAAAAAGACAATAGACCCATCCGCTAATTTTGCAAGCGGAATCAAGAAGAAGTCGATAAAAGGCTTAAGATAGGCATCCCATACTGTCGCTAATACTCTCCCCACTAATCTAATAGCTCCACCCAATGCATTCATAAACGCGGGCAATAATTCATTTCCAGCCCAGTGAATAAATGGCCTTAGCCTCTCCCATACATCAGAGAGAATCTTCTTGGCAGGGCTAATGAACTTATCAATATCATCACCAAATCGCTTGAAAGCTTTTCCAATCTTGTCGAAATTAAAGCCTTTGAGACTATCTTTTAGCTTATTGAATATCGCATTAACTTTATCAGCTCCCTTAGAAATACCCGAATCATCAAAATCAATCCCGGATACGTTATAGCTCTGTGAAGCACTACCGCCTCCACCTCCACCAGAGCCTCCAGAACCGCCTTGTTCCTGCTTATGTAGTACATTCATCTCATCGAAGCCTGCAAGCTGTTTTGCGAGCTTTTTAGCGGCTTTAGCAGTATTTCCGATGTCTTTAGTCGAGCCCTGTGCAGCTTTCCCCACATTAGCCATCGAATCAGAAGCTTTAGCTCCACTAGATTCTACATTCTTTGCTCCAATCGAGCCCTGTCCAAATAGTGCTCTAATCGCATTTATCGCAGACACCACCAGCTTAATAAACGCCGCTACATAATTTGAAGCGGTCAAAATAATATCTTTTACTACATTGAAGAATCTAGCGATATTGCTTTGTCCGATCGCATCCATGCAGGCTGCAAGTCTTCTCACAATCGCATTTTTCATGTTTGCAAAAGAGGTCGCTACTCCACCTGTTGCACCGGCCGCCTGTTGTTCGAATGAACCTAACCCGTTAATACCTTCCTTATTCAATCTCACCACGGCTTGCATGAAGTCGTCCATAGAGGCTCTGCCGTTCTGAAGAGCGTTATAGAGTTGTGTAGCGTCAGCATAGCCCATTGCATTTGCAATCTGCTTGAGTTGGGCTGGCATCGCCTGCATGAGGGTCTTCCAGTCTTGCATTTCTGGTTTACCCTTGGCATAAGCTTGCTGTAATTGCTCCATGGCAGAAGCTTGCAATTGAGCGTCTGCACCGCCAGCTAAGATAGCGTTATTGAGTGCTAAATAGATAGCAGTGGAAGCCCTCAAATTGCCGTTAGTTGCAGTAAAGCGTTGTACGGCAGTAGTAGCCTCATCAAGAGTGGTAGGAATACCCTCAAGCTTCTTAGAGAGGTAATCAATAGCAGGTTGCGAATCTTTAGCTCCAATCCCGAGATTCTGCATGACGCGAGGGAAGTTCTTAAGTGTATCAAGGCGTTTTACGGCGTCGCCAGTGCCTGCAGCGATTGCTGCCATAGCTTTTTGAGTAACGGCAGAAGCAACGCCAACGACAGCCCCCATGGCAGCCATTTTAAGTCCCATGAGTTTAGTTCCACCAGAAACGCCAGCAGAAGCTTTCGCCGCCTGACTTGAAATAGAATCTAGCTTCTTATTAACCTTATCAATTTCTTTCTGAAATTGCTCGGTCTGGGCCTTGATTAAGACGTTAACCTCATCTACTGTATGTGCCATTATTATTTCTCCTGTTCAATATGCGCATTAATGTACGCATCAAGGTCTTCAGACCTGGTAAATACTCTGCTTGATTCCTCTTTCGCCATAAAGGGTGATTTAGGGTAAGTTTTAGAGTGGAATGCCGCCCTTACGTATAATCCGAGGGCGTGGTTCATTTTGTCCTGCTCTACAATTCTGTCTTTATAACCAGCCAGACAGTTTTGAAATTGTCCGATAGTTAGTTCCCAGAATTCGTTAGGATGAAGACCTATCTGAAAAGCTAGACGTTCTTTATCTTGCCAGAATTCTCGGAAGCTGCGATAGATTCTACCGACTCCTTGAAGGCTTCGGCCATAGCCTTCGTCATCTCCGTCCTGATTGTCTTCGAAGTCACTGTCTTTCCTAAAAAACCCGCGCCTGCGATTCCGGACATGACTTCAACCATGGCCTTATCGACCCCTTGCTTAAATAACTCGTCGAATTCGTCTTGTGTACCACCACCAGCGATAAATAAGAAAAGCAAAGCAGAAACGGAAGGCGTAGAGCTGAGTTTAGAGAGAGCATCGAAAAAACTTTCACCCATCTCTTTTTCAGCTTTAGCGATATTGGAAGCTTTGTAATTTAGTTGAACCATGATTTTATAACCTCGATTAAATAATTTCTGTGTGGGATTTTACCCTCCCACTAGGTTTTAATTAAGCAATCTTGCTAAATACTGGTTTGCCGGAAAGTCGAAGAGTTAATTTAAAGCCATCAACACCATCAACAGTCTTTTCACCGTAAGTGAAGTTCTTAACAAATGCCTTGTAGGCAATTTTACGTTTACCTGGAGTTAAGATTTCCCAGTCACGCACCATGCCACTATCAAACAATGCACGCATTTTCTCGATCTGTGTATCATCGTCCATGTAGCCTTCAAGATCTTGCGAACCCCAGTCAGCAGCACCAGAGAGGAACTCTTTAGCACCATCTGGACTATCAAGAGTAGTCACATCAATTTCTTCTTTTTCACCAGTGATTTCCCCGATAGAGGTTAAACCTTTAATAACGAGATCAGCTGCTTCTGCGCCTACTTTTTTAAGGGTGAGGGAAGTACCCATAGTTAAGCTTTTAGCCATAACTTATATTCCTTATTTGAACTTTACTGCACTAAATCTGCAGTTAGAGTGGAAAAGCGTTCCTTCTGGATTCGGAACATCCACTGAATGTACAAGTCGATAATTGATCGTTCTCATCTTAGCCTCGACTTCGCTAAGAATGCGGGATAGGTCTGTGCTTTTGTTGGTAAAAATATCTATAACAACTTCAACGTCTTGCTTTGTTATTTCATTGTCTAAGCCATATTCAGGCGTATTCTCACCAATCCAAAAGGTAATTGCCGGAACCTCATTAAACGTTGCTTGAGAGCTCTGCATACAAGCATACCCTAAGCTTTTAAGTGTCCGATAAATCTCTTCTTTCGGTTGGAACATTATTTACCTCCTAGACTTGCCGAGATAGCTTCTTCAATCTGTTTTCTGATGTCTGCTTTAGACATTTTTAATCCTCGATACATCGGTGCTCGAGCAGGATAGCCATTGGTCTTAATAAACCTTAGCCCTTCACTAGTCTCGAGTGGGTAGATCCAAGGGGTCATACGATAAGTAAACCCTTCAGCTTTCGGATGCGTGCCAGCGCCTTTAGCGCCGACTCCATATTCAACATACATTGCGTATTCGGTGGGGTTCTTAATGCCTCCAACGACTTCTGAACCCTTAACCTCTGCCGGAATTACGGTTAGGGAACCTCTCAACTTGCCCCCATTAGCGTACCTGTTAGTTGGAATTAAATGTTTAGTTTTCTGCTCTAGTATCGCCGAAGCCCGATTCATCCCTCTGATTAAGCTATCTAACGAGGCTGCTCGATATAGTTTCTTCTGAATATCGGAAATGCCCGAAACTTTGACAGTTATGCTCGCCATTTTACCCCCGTAATAAGCTTGTGGGAATCGAAGGGAAGGACTTTAGTCACTTGATAGACCACTTCTCCTATCTTGATTAAATTGTCTAATTTAACCTCTACGGAAACTCTACAAGTAATACTAACGTCAATCTTCTCAATTAGCCCCATCTCGTTTTGGGTTGCTCCAAGCTCGTTATATTTAACGTTGCCCTTAAAGCTAGCCTTAACTTCTGAGCCTATATTAGCTTGCTTAATTATTCCGCCCTCTTCGTCGACAGTTTCATCTTTATTTAAAATAGAGATGTCTTTATCGTAAAAAGTGTTAGCGACAATATCTTCTGCCTCTTTAGGAAACAACATTGCATCTCCTATACGGCTTCAAGATATTTGCTACTCCTTCGAATAATTCACTATCTAAGGCGGTAGTGACGTAGTTCTTGGTGATATTGGTAAAATTCACAGTTTGTCCGTTGTCTGACACGCTCTGAACCTTAGCCATAACATCTGCACCGATCACCTTATCTTTCACCTCTTGAATGAGATTATTAGAAACCCTAGTTGCGATCGAGACTAATCTTTCATCATAGCTAGGGTTATCAGTATCAAGGTTTAGATATAAAGATAGACGATCAGCCATCTCGAGTGCCATAAAATCCACCAACTCGCCATTTTCGATACTCGGATTAACGAGTTTAAGTTTTTCTTTTAGCCCTGAGATGAACTGATTCTTATCTAACATCTTATTTTCCTTGGTTTTCTTGCTTAGTTTCGTCTTTAATCTCAGCTACTTCTTCGACAGGAGCTTCTGGTTTTACTTCGTTTTCTTTCTTGGCTTTCTTTGGCTTAACCTCAGCCTTTAAGTCGGCTTCCGTGATTGGTTCGTAAATCTCTGGGTGAGACTCGAATTGTTCAATCACTACTTCATTTGAAGTGGTTAAGATTGTGCCGTCTGCCATTCTAAACATTTTTTCCATGTTTTTCTCCTAAATTAAAGGGTTGCTACTTTGAAGATTAAATCTGGAGTGACAGCTTTAGCACCAGTATTCACGAATAGTGACAGTGCATAGGCGTTGGAAAGAGGAATCTTCTCTGCATTATAGTTATTAACAAGAGCTAACTGGCCAACAGAACCGACATGCTGGACCACGATGTCTGCGGTTTGACGGACGGTATTGAGAACACGAACACCGTGGAAGAGCTCAATTGCTTCAGCCTTAGAGCCGTCATTGCCTGGAATCTTGTCAATAAGATTACGGAGCTTACCATAACCCTTAGGACTACAAGTAATTGCGAGCTCAGAGCGATCCACTCCGTCAACCCAGTCGTTGGAAACAGTTTCTGCTTTAGCAATAAGTTCTTCAACCTTGTCTTCAATAGCAGTAATAGTTGGGGTGATAGTAACTGCAGTAGCAGCAGCTTCGGTGATGCGGAAGAATTCTTTATCGAGGAAGGCTGCGATACGACCAGCGTGAGAAGCAGTACGACGGTCTAACAGACCATTGATACCACTGAGGGTGACATCTTTAATTTCGATTTCTTCGACAATTTCCTTATCGGTGTCGATATTAAGAATAACTTTACCGCTGTTTTTAAGAGCAGTACCCTTATTATCGCCACGAGCAGTACCGTAATTATTAAGTTCTGCATCTTTGAATCGGTCGAAGACGACTGAACCACTTGCGGGGTCACCAGAGTAGTTGTTGTTTTTAATGAGTGTAGATACACATTTTGCGCGAATAGCGTCAATAATAGCACCACGGATTTCAGCTAATTTATCTTTAGTAGTGCCAGTAGTTAGGATTGAAAGGGCATCTTGTGCCATTGTAATAATTCCTTGTTTTAAATAATCACAACATTGGAATCGTTTCCAGAGTGTGATGGAGTCGAAGACTTATCAGTTGGGGTAGCCCCAGAAGCTTTAAGCTTAGCCTGTACGCCTTCCATGAGTTTTTCTTCCCAAAGGGTAGAGAAACTCTCGATATTCGCAGCCATTTTTTCCGCATCATTATCGATTAGATAATCTGCGAAATCCGCTGGAATGTTCTTTTTAGACAGCGCCAAGAGGCAATCTGATTTGCGCTCTCGCATAGTAATACTATGTTCGCGCTCTTCAATCTCTTTAAGCTTTTCTTTCTGGGCTTCAGTCACACGCTCTTCTTCTGTGAGTTTAGCTTTACGCTCATACTCTGAGATAGCATCAGTAACTGCCTGTTTAGTCTTCTCTTCAGACTTCTTGTTAAGTTCATTAACCCGTTTTTGGATTAACTCATTAACTTGGTCTTGTGTAAAGGTAACCTGCTTTTCGCCGTTGTTAGCCTCTCCTGCAGTCTGATTGGCTTGGCTATTAGATTCAGTACCGTTTGGGTCCATCGTCTTCCTTTCTTTTACGTTCTTAAGGATTAACTTGAGATTAAAAAACGACCAGCATAAGTGGTCGCTAATAAAAAAGACCAGCTAACACTCATGTTGAGTCGTAGATGATCTGAAGTCATTATAACATATAAAATTATAGAGATAAACATTAAATTGACAAAAAGTATATTGTATGCTAGTATGAAGCTAGGTAAGTCGACCGGTTTCGGACGTTAGACTGAGGGCTTGTACACTCTATCCTCGACTTAATAGGAGCCTACGATTGTGTAGGCTCCGCTTTTACGCCTGATTTTCAATCCAATCTGTGCTAGTATCGAACTGTAAACTCCCTATCTGCTTAACCCTATAGTTGTCATTCATGGGGGATTTTCTTGATTTTTAATTTATTTTATGATAACATTAAAACATAAAAACCTCCCCCCCGTTATTGTTACGGGACTAGGGAGGTTTTTACTTGTATCTTATAATTTTCTTTCCTCTAACAACCAAAACTGAATCAATTAGGTCATTATTAGTGATTAGCTTACCGTTTTTATCGTATTCACCTTTTCTAATAGTTTCTAGATGTTCCTTTATCTTGTTAAATATCCAAGGTAGGTCTTTATTAAAATAGGTAACATCGAGTACTGCATTCCTCTTACCTTGGTCTGTGATTCGCCAAAAGAGATATTTAATAGTACTATCATTTTCAGCAATAGGAGTTTTGAGTTCCCAATTCCTACCAAACATAACGAAGTCATTTCTAGCTTCCCATGTTGCTTCTATGAGCTTATAATTTATGTTTAAGCTATCAAGTCGATTAAAGAAATCTATTTCTGCTCTAGTTAAAATATATTCATGCTGGTTAACACCTTGGTTTGGTTCAATCTTTTCAAATATATCATCTGGAGCTTTTTCTGGGAGAATAGAAGAATACTCTTCAAGTAGATTTGGGCTATATAATGATAAGCCATCCTGAATTCCTTTAGCTTGTCTCGGGGTGGGAGTGTTCGAGATATTTATAGCATTGCGTTTTAACCATTCATTATAAGGTACGTTCTCTACATACTCACTAACGCCATTCTCGTTTCTAGCGATTCTAATTGCAGACTCGTATTCTTCACCAAGATACGCAGATATCGTAGACCGACAGTTTGGATGAAGCGGAGGGAGGTTCTCTCCCGCCTTAGCATCCTCAACATTATAGACTTTTTTATCATGTTCTCGACAGATATCAGAAGTCCTCAAATCCAGTGTTGCGATGAATTTATACTTTTTAATCCCCATCTCTTTTAAGGCTTCAATCTCAGCCTGGTTTTGGAAATAACAAGTTTCAGTCTGAACTAATCTTGTAGCTTCATACTGCGTAACATTAAATCTCTTCCTGATTCCTCTAGCAGTCTTAGAATAGCTTTCACCTCGCGCAATAGCAGAGCCTATGACCTCTTTCAGCGTATTAGCTAGTTTATCTGTATTCTTCCAAATCCTCTCTGAATAATTACCACTTAAGAATTTAGTATTAAGAACTTGGTTGACTACCCTATTATCTAACTTAGAGAAGGCAGGGTTGATTTTAAGCCCTACGCCAGTGTCATAGATGGTTTTATAGTAAGCATTCTTTATTGTCTCTCTGTGGGACTTAGTTTCGATTTGCAGGTGCTTAAGGCTAGCTTTCTTACTCTCTGCCCAGCAACTAGCGTAGAGATATTCAAGTCTTGTCATACGGGCTTTATAACTATCTGTAAGATATTCAGATAGCCCAGCTTTCCTCATCTCACGATGAAAACGTTCTAGGTCGCCATTGGGGATAATAACTCTTAGTTTCTCTTGGTTAAAACCTTCGTTATCTTTGTAGTAATTTTTATAGAGATTTTTAATATCTTCAACGATTTTAATCCTTGCATCATCGTAAACTGCGTGAATATCCTCTAAATAGGGAACAGAAAGTCTTTCAGCCTCATCTAGCCTATCTTCGGCACGTTTTCGCCAATACTCGTCAGAAGGCAGTCCACGACGGTTCTTCATGCTTAATCCTCGTCGTTATCATCTGCATTGTTCTTATCTACATTAGGCAACCCAGTTGCATAATTATCGTTAAATTCAGGTTTAGCTTCCTCTTTAGCAAGCTCCACGGTCTCCTTAGCATCATTTACGAATGACAATTGAGCCACAAGAGTCTCCTTATCGACCAGACCAACAAGGTTATTAATCATTTGAGACTGTTCATAATCGTTCTGTGGCAATGCACGCTTAAACACAATATCAACATCGGCAGGGTTAATTAAACTCATATTATTATTGAGATTGAAAAATCGGTTATAAATCCTAAACCTATCAATTAGAGCATTCTCGAAGTAACGTTCCTTATCTTTAATATGCTGCTCGAATGCTAGGAGTTTATAGAGCAATGCCACTCCGGAACTATTTCCAGCAAAGTTCTGGTCGCTCATATCTGGAGTCATCGAGATTTTATGAATATCAGAGAGGAGAGAGGACCTTAAAACATCGGCATCAGCTTCATTGATATTTTTGACGATATATTCGACCTTAGCGTCAGCAGGGATGCCCGCAAGTGTTCTGGATTCTTTGAGGGCAATTCGCTGTTCTTTATTGAGATTCATGCCATAAAATGCAAGAATAGCGTCAACTAAGCGCTCACGATCGATTACGCGGTCGGATTGCAAGATGTTATAAGCGTCGAGCAGGGAAATGACAGGCTCAAAATCACCCATGCGGTCTGAGCTATTCATATACTCAATGACCGGCACTTCACCATAGCCATGCATGAAGTCCTCAATCTCTGGAATTTGGAATAAATGACCGTCTTTAAGGCGCCTCTCCATACAAAGCTCTGGAGTTAAGATAGTTACATCAAACTCGTTCTTTAGCTGTTTGCCTTTCTCGTCAAAGACTGGGTCATAAATCACAGCAAAAAGTTTATTGTGCTGAACGCTGTTATCGTAAGCCAAAATAATGTTGCTTGGATTGATGCGAGTAGACCATGGCTCAGCCAGCTCATTAGTATAGACGCGCTCAAAAGCATGGCCATAAACTGACACATCCGTTGCAAGTTCCACATCGAGGTTAGAAATGGTCTGCCTCTTATAATTATCCGTGATTAGATCTATATTAAGCCCCTCAGAGACTAGATATTGAACCGGATTACCTAGAAGATAGCCCACATTGGTCTTTGTGATATATCTAGCGTTATTAGCCACAACTTTAACTTCATGTGGTGCTGGCCTTGATGTTACGTTTATCGAAGAGAAGTAATCTTTCAGGGTATTGTAATATCTGACCTGTTCTTTACGGTTTAATGAAGTTAATAAATCATTGATAATTTCATCCGTTGGTTGAGTTCCTCTTGCAAGGATACATTGTTTAGTTATAGACATTTCGTCCTCCTTTACCTTTCAAAAACCGAACTTCGGTTGTATCTAGAGCCATAAAGCTCCGAATCGCTCAAAATCTGAACTTCCATACCACTAGTAGTCTGCTCATAGATTGAAGCTAAAACATCCACGGCATCGTCATGAGCATTTTTACCCTTGCGCTGATAGCTCATCACCTGCTTATAGAAGTCAGGAAATCGAGTTCTCCAATTAGGTGGCATATACACATGATTTTGGACCCATGCCGAGCTTGCCAGAATGCGAGACTCCTTATTCTTGGTCTGTGCGACAGAATTTATAATGGTTCGGTTTGAGCCAAACTTGTCTAGTAGTATTCTTTCGACATTCCTAGCGAAGCCCCTACCGCCATTATTAGACTCGATCGAGCATTCTTGGGCTGCGCCAGTATGTAGTAATTCGGCGACCTTTGGCTCTGTCACTTCCATGGCTTCATCTGAAAAATATAGGTCTAAAATATAAGCCTCTTTTTCATAAATTACATAGTTAATCGAACACAAAAAATCTGTGCCAGTATCTGCGGTGTCTGTGTAGTTAAGAACTCGGCCTTCTGGAGCTTTCTCCCATTCCTTGAACTCTGAATAAAGCCGCCCCTTAATATCTATCGGCGTCTGGTTATAGTTAGCTTCAAAAATGTCAACATTCATCTCACGCTTGATGAGATCCATATCATCTTCACTTAAAATGTCTGAACAGAGCATTTTCCCGTTTTCGTCTTGGACTTGGTACTTAATAATCTCGCATTCATCTAAGAAAGCTTCCATAATACGTCCAGCTAGATCTCTTGAAGACCAACGGGTCATAATGATAATGCACTTCTTCTGACCCTCAAGACGTGAGAGCATGGTATTTACGAACCATTGATAAGTATTGTCTAGCGCCGTCTCGTTGTATGCTTCCTCAGCCGATTTGATAAGGTCGTCGCAGATTAGGTAGTCGCAACCAAAACCCGTGGCTGTACCGTTCGGCGAAGTGGCTAGATATGAAATCTGGCTCTGTCCGTCTATGGTCCACTTTTTAGCGCTTGCATCACCATATTTAACTTTCGTCTTAGGAAACATGTCGGAAAAAACGACACGTTCTCCCATCTTTTCTGTTTGAATAGTATTTCTGACATTCTTAGAGAAAACACTAGCGACATCTTCGTTATAAGAAGCCGTCATGACTCGACTAGCTGGATTACGCCCTAGAAGCCATGCTGTGAGGCATTGGGCTGTTAAAGACTTGCCGTGGCGTGGTGGAGCGTTAATGATAAGAAAGCGCTTATCTCTATTATTGATAAAGTTTTCCACAAATTCACAGAATTCTTTAAGGTATGAACGCTCATCTTTATAAAAAGTGGGGAACAGAACCTGGCAAAAATCATAAAGATGACGCCTAGATAGCTCTAGTTTCGCTCCCAATCTAATTATTTCAGTCTTATTTGTCATTTTGCCAGTTTCCTCAGTTCAGCCTCGGTTAAATTCTCGAATGGATTAACTATTTCTTTTTCTGAAACATCTTTAGTTTCTTGAGGGTCAAAGTTGCCATTGAGCTTAATGAGAAGCTCTAGAGCTTTCATCTTTTCCATTGGGCTTGAGGTCTCACTGTCTATGATGTTGCTTAGGATCTTAAGATCTTTTGCAATACGTTCAGGATTTTCTGCTGCCATTTTCTTAGCCATTGCACGATAAGAAAAATCATTCTTTGGACGACCGCCACTGTTTTTACCAAAGCTATTTCCTTCCGAAAAAGTACCATCCGACTTTCTACCGACTTTTACGGTCTTCTTTTTAACTTTCACCCCTGTTTTTGTAGTTTTTTGCCTAACAGTCTTTTTTGCCGTTTTTTGCTCACAAGAAGCCTTGTCAGTCTTTTTCTTTTTAACTAACTTCTTAATCTCTTTTTCGGGGCTCGAATTCTTCTGTCGTGCAATCGGCATCATTTCTCCTTGTTGGTTTTTCCGCGAGCCTTAATGGCCTTAATCTTTGACCTGTACACTTCGATTAAGTTATCCAGGTCGACATAGGTTGAGCTTTCCGAATCGGTTTTATCACCATTAGCCCAAGTCACGACAAAAATCATCAAACTTTCGTCTTCAAGGTTAGTTTTTAGCGCCGTCAAGTCATTAACTATGTCTTCAAACTGAGACTCTTCCGTTTCGTAGAAACCAGGGTCATATCCGCTAGCAATAGTTTTATTAGATTCAGTTGCAATTGTGATTACAATGTTTTTCATATTGTCTCCTATTCTTCCTTGTCGCAGACCGTTGGGTTAAATCGCTTATTAAGTCAGCGAGATTTTTCGATCCAAAGCTTCTACCACCCTTCCCAAAGATAATTACTTTAGGTCTGCGTAGCATCTCATGGCTGGTGGCTTCACCAATAATGCCGATTTCCGCCAAAACCCTACCTAATGGCCTATAAACCAAAAATATCTGGTCCTTTCGAATTACAGCCCTAAGCTCTGATAATTTTGCTGAAAAGATTAGAGAGTTGATAGTTTGAGTTACTAATCCCATCAACTCGCTATAGCTAAACTCTTCGCGGATTATTCGCTTATTAGCATCAAAAGTGCGCTCTATTAGTAGTTTCGTGGTGATAATTATTTCTAATTCAGCTATCTTAGTCTGTAGTTCCATTATTTACTCCATAAAAAAAGACCCAAGGGTTTCCTTGAAGTCGTAGATATGGCTCAATTATAACATATTTAAACTCCGTTGGCTAAGACATCGATGTCGGAACTATTTTTTTTAAAATCTTACGAAAAACTATATACAAAAATTAAAAAACGTGATAACATTTAATTAAATTTGTGCATTTTTATGAATCCCCTATCAGAGAAATACTGATAGGGTTTTCTATTCCCCAAAAGATTTATTTAGTAATTTGAGGAAATGTACATCATGTGCGATAAAAGAATTGAAACTTTACGTAATCGACTTGGCAAGGCATCTGAACTAATTGTTAAGGATGATTTTCTACCTATGTTTAGAAATCGTCAGATTCACTTTAAGAAAGAATTTGAAGAATCAGTTAAATTAGCTAAGAAAAAGAATAATCCAGAGCACTTTTTCGCATCTATTTGGGCTTGTAAAAACGTTGAAAAAACACTTAAGATGATCCGCTCAATTATTCAGCGTGCTATCGAAAAAGCTCGTGAATACCAGGCCAGTATAGAGAAACTAAAGGCAGAAGAAGACATAAAAAATAGCTATAATCCAGGAGGTCGAGCTAAATTAGCTAAGCTATTTGCTGCGAAAGGTATGGATTACAGTAAGATATTCAGTCTGTAACTAAAAAAATAACAATCTAAAACTTAAATAGCTTGCTTTTTGTTTGTCTAAAACTCTTTAAAAATAGAGTTTTCTATATTTTTATGAGCTTTTTACATAAAAACTGACAATAACCATTTCAAGAACCTAAATTCCTGTATAACGTGGTTATAGCGCTTCACGATATACAGGACATAATTGTCTAAAATTAGCTAAAATCCGCACCAAAAACCCCAAAATAACTAAACTAAGCTCTATATAGAAGCTTATATAGAAGATATTTAATAAATATCTATATAAAGAAGATCTATATAGAACCAAATATCAATTTTAATGGAGGTAAGAAAGATGAAATAAGATGAAAATCAGCGAAGCATTCGCAAATTATAAAGAAATGGAGATTATCGCACGTGGATTATCTCCCAAAACCCTAGAATCATACGTCTACGCAGAGAAACTAATTATCGAGTATTTTTCAGATACTGATATTAAAAACATCACAACCCTAGACGTATCTAAATTCTATCAGTATCTCTGTAATCATCAGAAGCCCGATACCGCTAGAGGCAACATTATTTGTTTAAGATCAGTATTAAAGAGGTGTGTAAGAAAAGGATGGCTTGATATGGATATCGAAGATATTAAGATTCCTAAGCGTGAGAAGAGAATTATCACCTATTTGACTGAACCAGAAGTAGACAGGTTTATCTCTATTGTGGGAGAGAAATGCAGAGGCTACTCAAGCACGAATAGGTTAAGAAACGTTGCTATAGTAAGCCTTCTTTATGATTCCGGTCTTAGGATTAGCGAGCTATGCAGCCTTAATAGAAATAGCATAAAAAACCGGCAGTTTACGGTAATAGGGAAGAGTAAAAGCCCAAGAATCTGCTTTATTACTAAAGACACTGAAGAACATATAGCCAAGTACTTATCTACACGTAAAGACACTGAGAGGGCTTTATTCGTCTCTCTGCAGAGTGGAAGGCGAATTACTCCAGATAACATTAGAAAGGTCTTTAAAAACGCTTGTAATCGCTCCGAATTTATCAATATCCACCCGCACACCATTCGCCATTCCTTCGCTACAAGGCTTCTAGATAAAGAGGTAGATATCAGATATATCGCAGAACTTATGGGCCACGAAAGCCTAGATACAACCAAGTTGTATACCCACTTTTCCAACCCAAAACTTAAAAAAATCTACGAAAAAGCACTTGAAAAATAATGCTAATGATGCTACACTAGAGACAGTTAAATAAAGCGTACTTTGAAATCTATCTTAGACGAAAAAATAAGATAAATACTGATACGAAATGTTCTGTTATGAGTATTTCGTATCATTTTCAAAGTGCGCTTCCTTGCCAAGGAAGAGGTCGAGAGTTAGAGTCTCTTCGCTCGCACCATAGATGTAATCGAGCCACCCATACACCCTAATATGGGTGATTTTATATATAAACCAGAGTGTTTCCACTCTGGTTTTTTCTTTTGTTGGGGAATTAAAAATGCACAAATTTTTAACTCTCCATAGAACAAAAAACAGCTATGGACTTTGCTCAGTTTTAGACACTTAACAATTCGGAATATCAAAACTAAAACAACTTCGGGTAAGTTTGGGGCTGTTAAAATCTTCGGACGAGCAGGTCAGATTTCGTAGTACATCTCAGTAAATACTTTTTTCAAAGTGCGTTTAAAAACTCTTTTTTCTAACAGTCTCAAACCTACCTGAAGTTAATAAGAAAAATGATAAAAAAATGGGCTTAAAAATCAAAAAAGACCACTTAGGAGTGGTCTTTTGTCTAATACCCGTATTTCGACGGAAGACTATTGTATATTTTTTGTTGGAGGTTTTCGACTTTTTTCATCTGGTTGCTGTAAGTGATCGCGACTATTATGGCAGCTAAAATTGCTAAACCTGTAAGTGTGATAAAAATGTTCCTAGCGCTTTTCTTGATTTCATCATATCTAACTTGAGCATGATCGCTTAACTCATAGAGTTCGTTAACTTCTCTAAGTTGATTTCTGCACATGTTATAAAAAAGGATTGCGGCTGGAAAAAATATCAACCCAATCCACATCATATTTTCATATGTTTTTGCTTTTGATAGCATCTCTGCAACTTTTAAATCTGATTGCTGTGTCATATTTCCCTATACCTGCAGTTTTTCAGCCTATAGTTTTATCTCTATAGTTTTATTCGAGAAGAAAGAGTCTTTGTAATGCAATGTTAGTGCTTTGTCATCTTTTGGAACCTCAAAAACTATAGTGCCTACCTTTTTGCCACCTTTCGCTAGGTCGCCGCTACCAATATGTGTATCATCTGTTACCCAAGAATAGCTCTTGATATCTCCTGTACTATCTTGCATTTCCCAATTAAAAGCGTTATATGACATTTTATCATCCGATTTATTTTCAATAAGAATGTGCACTCGAACAAATTCCTTACCATCTTTGGGCTTAGAAAATTGGTTGCCAGTATTATAATTTCGTTCAATTTTTTGCACCGTAATCTCTTTATTCTTATACGATATTACGTCTCCAATCTTGAAAGTTGTCTGATCTTGAGAAACCTGAGACGAGTCTGCGTTTCCTCCTGTCTTTTTTGGCGTTTCTTCTTTTGCTCCGTAAATACCAATCAGAATTAAGACTATGATTGCCCAAAACCACCATTTTTTATAAAAAGGTTTTTTGTTAGATGTTTTTTGAAGTTTTGACTCTTCGCCCATAAGGTTGCTTTTACTTTCCGCGGCTTTAATGATAATAAAAAACGACACCGCAAGGTGTCTAAAGCCATTCACAAACTGAGTTTCCACTAGTTGCTTGTGCGGTGCCGTTTCCAGTAGTGGAAAATCGTCCGCACGAATAGCGGTGTTCAGTTTGTATTGCTTTAGACACTTTCATTCTCTCATATTCTTAAAATAAAAGCAAACAACGTCTAAAAATTAAAAATCCCCATATGTATGTTAATCCTACAATGGCCATATATATTCTAATGCACGATTATTCTTGACATACTCCGGATTAGCATGCTAAAATAAAGACACTACACTGTGTAAAGCCTTACGTAGACGTAGTACCACTAACTCCTTGCTGACCCCCCTCAGCAAGGAGTTAGTGGTTTTTTGGATATTTAAAGTTTGCTTAAAGCCAGGCCAATGTGTTAATATAGATAGGTAAATAAGGAGACTTAAATGCCAATTTGGTTAATCGTAGTCATCGCTATCGTAGCAGTAATTGCTCTGGTTGTTCTTGGCTCATATAACGGACTAATAAAACTCAACGAACGTGTTAATGAAGCTTGGTCTGACATCACAGTTCAATTAAAACGTCGTGCGGATTTGATTCCAAACCTCGTCGAGACTGTAAAAGGTTATGCGAAGCATGAAAGCGAAGCTATCAAACAAGTTTCCGAAGCCCGCGCCAAGATGATGGGCGCTCGCTCCGTTAAGGAAACTGCCGAAGCTGACCAAAGTTTCATGGGTGCACTTTCTCGCATCATGGCCATCTCTGAATCTTATCCGGAGCTAAAGGCTGATGCAAATTTCCGCCAGCTAACTGATGAATTGACCGACACAGAGGACAAAATCCAAGCTGCTCGTCGTTTCTATAATGCTGGCGTTAAAAGCTTTAATACTAAGGTAAAACTTTTCCCAACAGTTCTGATTAATAATATCTTCCTTCATTTTGAGACTCGCGAATACTACGAAGTTGATGAAGCTGAAAAAGCTCGTATCGATGAGGCTCCAGAAGTTAAATTCTCAAGCGATAAATAATATCTATGTATAAACAAATTGCAGCCAATAAAAGAAACACCGTCTTACTGATGATTGGGTTTGTCGCCTTCGTTTCTTGCATTGGCTGTTTTTTTGCCTATGTTTATCGAGATTGGACTGTTTCAGCCTACGTCCTTGTCATTAGTGCTGCTTATGCTCTGGTCCAGTATTTTTTAGCTTTCAGCCTAGCAATTGCGATGACTGGCGCACAGGAGATTCAAAAACGAGATAACCCTAGGCTCTATCGCACCGTTGAAAATCTTGCAATCACTACCGGCCTACCGATGCCTAAGGTTTATATTATTGACGATCCAGCCCCAAATGCCTTTGCGACCGGTCGTGATCCCGAGCATGCAATTGTTGCCGCCACTACTGGCCTAGTTGACATTATGGATGACAATGAATTAACTGCAGTGATGGCTCATGAGATGTCACATGTTAAAAATTATGATATCCGTGTTTCGATGATCGTATTTGGGCTAGTCTGTCTAGTTGGCTTTATCTCTGACCTCGGCCTTCGCATGTTTTATTATCAAGACCGCGATGATGATAATCGTTCGCCCGTGGGTTTTATTATTATTTTACTTACAAGTATCCTAGCACCAATTGCAGCTAGCCTAGCCCAATTTGCTATTTCGCGCGAACGTGAATATCTTGCGGATATGTCTGCTGTTAAAATTACAAGGTATCCCGAAGGCATGATCTCTGCACTCAAAAAACTCGATGAGCATACTCGTCCAATGAAGCGTCAAAATTCTGCTACTGCAGCTATGTACATCAATAATCCGCTTAAAAAGGGTGCAATTTCGAAGTTGTTTAGTACTCATCCACCAATCGAAGATCGTATTGAAAGGTTGGAAAATGCCAAAACCTCATTCTAAAGCATCGGAAAAGCTGGGCTTTTTTGCCAACTTAAAATTAAAAATTGCAAAAAGGAAAGACCATCGTGCTTTTCGTGCTGCCACAAAAGTCAAGCTTCATAAAAGTTTTAAGCGTTCCTATCGTGAAGATTATCTGCGCGAAACTACGCTTCCAGGCTTAATGTCTCATGCGCACACTACCTTTAATTTAATTTTCAAACACCCTAAACTTTTTCTCCCCCTTATTCTTATTATCTTGTTTTTAAACGTCATCTTGGTTGGGCTCATGAGTCAAGAATCTTATCAGGTATTCCAGAACGCAATTGATGAAACTAATGAAAATCTTGCTCATGGCCAACTTGGTAATCTCGGAAAAGCTGGCCTACTCCTAATCGGTACTATCACGACTGGTGGCTTGAACCGCGGTATGACCGAAACTCAGCAAGTATTTATGATCCTAATTTTAATTATCACTTGGCTGGTTACAATCTATCTCGTGCGACATCTCTTGGCTGGACATAAAATTAAGCTCCGTGATAGTTTTTATAATGCGCTTACTCCTTTTATTTCTACCTTCTGTATCGTAGCAGTAATTTTTATTGAACTAATCCCGATTTTTATTGTCATCGTCACTTATTCTGCAGCCATCTCAACCGAGTTTCTCGCTACCCCATTTTATGCTCTAGTTTATTTTATTTTTGCCTCATTACTCACCCTGCTTAGTGTCTATCTACTCTCAAGTAGTCTAATTGCGCTTGTTTCTATTACTGCTCCAGGCCTCTATCCGATGGTCGCCTTAAATACCGCCACCGACATCATTGCTGGGCGTCGTATTCGTTTTATTATTCGCCTTATTTTTATGTTTTTTGTATTGGCCATCTGCTGGATTTTTATTATGATGCCAATTATTCTGATTGATACCATGCTGAAGTCTCAAGTTGAATGGTTGCAAATGTTGCCAATTGTGCCACTCTCGTTGCTCTTTATGACTATTTTCTCAACCATCTATATTGCTACCTATCTCTATCTTTTCTATCGCAAACTCCTTGATCTAGACTAATTAAGTCTCCTCCGCGTGCTATAATAGAGTCATGAATAAGGAAGACGCCACGAAGCGCATCTTGAAACTGCGCGAGTTAATTAACGATTACCGCTACCATTATCATGTGCTTGATCAGTCAACTATGAGTGAGGCTGCAGCCGACTCGCTGAAGCACGAACTTTCTCAGCTAGAGGCTACCTACCCAGATTTAATTACCCCAGATTCTCCTACTCAGCGCGTGGCTGGGCGTCCGCTCGATAAGTTTACTAAGGTTGAGCATGTTCAGCGCATGATTTCTTTGGCTGATGTTTTTTCTGAGTCCGAGATTCGCGAATGGGTTGCTAGGAATTATAAACTCGTAGAAAAAACTGTGCATTTCGATTATTTTACCGACATTAAAATGGATGGCCTTGCCATGTCTCTGCACTACGAAAACGGTGTCCTAAAAAGGGCCGTGACTCGAGGCGACGGTCTAGTTGGTGAAGATGTTACAATGAATGTTCGCACGATTGAGAACGTCCCTCTTAAATTGCGTGGCGTTGATATTCCAGCTAAAGTTGAGGTGCGTGGCGAGGTGATAATTTTTAAAGCTGACTTTGAGGCTCTTAACGAAATTCAGAAGCAAAAAGGTGAAAAACCATACGCTAATCCTAGGAATTTGGCTGCCGGTTCAATTCGCCAACTTGACCCTAAAATTGCTGCTTCTCGACCACTACGCTTTATGGCCTACGATCTTGTGTCGCCAGATTTAGCGACGCATCAGCTAGCCTACGAAACTCTGCGCATGTTTGGTTTTCAAACCTCGAACCAGGATCAAGTTTTTTCTACACTCGACGAAGTTTTTGCTGAAATCAAACGGCTGGGCGAAACTCGAGCTAATTTGCCATTCGGTACTGATGGCATGGTGATTAAAATCAACGATCGCTCAATTTATCATCAACTAGGCATTATTGGTAAAACTCCGCGCGCCGCAGTCGCTTTTAAATATCCGGCCGAGGAATCCACGACTAAAGTCCGGGATATTGTGATTCAAATCGGTCGCACTGGTGCCACTACTCCAGTTGCAATTTTTGATCCAGTTGAAGTCGCCGGTAGTACGGTTCGCCATGCTACCCTACATAATGCCGATGAAATTAAACGGCTCGACCTTCGTATTGGTGATACGGTCATCGTCTATAAGGCTGGCGACATCATTCCGCAGGTTAAAGAAGTGCTAGTGTCTTTGCGTGAAGAACATACTGAGCCATTTGATTATGAGAAAGCGTTGAGGCAGCAATATCCCGAGCTAGATTTTTATCGTCCAGACGGGGAAGTAGTATATCGAGTTAAAGGCCTCACTTCGGAGTTAATTTTGAAGCGTGCCATTGAATATTATGCCTCAAAACCGGCCCTTAACATCGAAGGCTTAGGCGAAAAAAATGTGGAAGCTCTAGTCGACAGTGGACTAGTCTCATCGCTCTCTGACCTCTATCGACTCACGCCAGTAGCAGTTGCTAAACTCGAGCGCTTTGCTGAACTTTCCGCCAATAACTTGGTTGAAGCGATTCAAAAATCCAAAACGCCACCGCTAGCTAAATTCATTGCTGCACTCGGCATTCGTCATGTCGGTATTCAGACGGCCTCTGCTCTTGCTGCTGCTTTTGGCAGTATTGAAAAACTGGCCGAAGCTACCGAGGATGATCTTCTGAAAATCCCTGACATTGGTCAAATTGTCGCAGAGTCAATCCTAGCTTACTTTTCCGATGAAGATAATTTAAAACAGTTATCGGAATTAAAAGAGCTTGGGCTGAAACCATATTTTGAAGATCCAAATCAATTACCCTTGCATGGTCAATCTTACATTATATCTGGTACACTGGATTCTATGGGTCGTGAAGAAGCTGAAGATAACTTGCGCAAAAAAGGCGCTACCATTACCAGTGGTGTTGTAAAAACAACAACGGCACTCATTGTTGGTGCTAAGCCAGGGAAGAGTAAGCTTGAAAAAGCAGAAAAATTAGGTATTAAAATTATCACTGAAGCCGATTTTTTGAAACTCATCGCTTAATTGAATCTATCCTTGAAATTTCTATCAAATTTCTATTAAATTTTTATTAAACCTTTATGCTATAATATGCTTATGGATAAAGAGTTAACGATTAATGGGATTAGAGCTCGACAAGTATTAGATAGTCGAGGTAATCCAACCGTGGAAGCTGACGTTTTTTTGTCAAGCGGACACGTCGGGCGGGCAATCGTTCCTAGCGGTGCCTCCACTGGTGCTGGCGAAGCCCTTGAACTTAGGGATGGTGACCCTGAATACTATGGCGGTAAAGGCGTATTAAAAGCTGTCTGGAATGTAAATAGTAAAATTAGGGATGTGCTCATCAATAACAGCGCCGACCAAACTAATATCGATCGTCTAATGTGTGAACTAGACGGTACTGAAAATAAGGCTAGCCTAGGTGCAAATGCCATTCTCGCCGTCTCAATTGCTAACGCTAAGGCTGTCGCAAAGGCTAAAAACCTACACTTTTATGAACATATTGCTGAACTGGCTGGCACAGAGGAAGAGATGTCTTTGCCAATGCCAATGATGAACGTGATGAATGGCGGCGCGCATGCCGACTGGTCAACTGATTTTCAGGAATATATGATAGTGCCAACCGGCGCTAAAAACATTAATGATGCTATTCGTATGGGAGCCGAAGTTTTTCATGCCCTCAAGCGGATTTTGAAAGAGCGCGGTTATGCTACTACTGTTGGCGATGAAGGTGGTTATGCTCCAAATGTGCGTGAGGGGAATAATGAACCTCTTGAATGTATCCGTCAAGCCATTCTGGCTGCTAATTATCGCCCAGACGAAGATATTAAAATTGCTATGGATATCGCCTCTTCGGAGTTCCATGATGGCGATCATTATGTTTTGAGGACCAATGGTGACTGGAAGTCTTCCGATGACCTCATTAACTGGTATACCTGGATTCTGGATAATTATCCAGTAGTCTCGATTGAAGATGGTCTGGCTGAGGATGATTGGCGGGGGTGGCAACAATTAACTAAGCGACTCGGTAGCCGTCTCCAGCTTGTGGGTGATGATCTCTTTGTTACAAATACAAAGCTCCTTGAAAAAGGCATCGACGAAAAAGCTGGTAATGCCATATTGATTAAGCCTAACCAGATCGGCACCTTGACCGAAACTATCGATGCGGTTCTGCTTGCGAAGAAACATGGCTTTAATACAATTATCTCACACCGCTCCGGTGAGTCTGAAGATAATTCCATTGCACATCTTGCAGTTGGGCTTGGCGCTGGCCAGATTAAAACTGGTTCGCTCTCTCGCTCCGAACGCATTGCGAAATATAATGAACTAATGCGTATTGCTGAGGGCAACTCAACTCTAGGGCTAGCCAATCCATTCAATAAATAAGAAAGGTCAAAATGGATAATACGGAAGATCAAAATCTTGCTAATGCCGCAAGAGCATTAAATCTTGCTGCTGAGCAATGTGATTCGCTTGCCTCCACGGAGCCTAAGGCTAAGAAAAATAAGAATCACACTAAGGCTGTGCTTATCGCGGGAGGGGTAATTACGGTTCTTGGGCTAGGCGGTCTAGGTACTGCTTATGCTATCGCCAACACCCCAGAAAACATAGCGCTTTCGGCTGTAGCTAGCGTTTTTGCCGCCAAACAAAAACATGTTAGTAGCACTTTTAACTTGGACCTTAAGGACGGTAAGGTGGCAGGTGTTAAATCGGCTCAGCTAACTCTTGATGCTGACATTAACACGGATAAGGAAGTGAGCACCACTGCTGAGTTGGCTGTGAATTTTTATGATACTAAAATTAAACTCAGTCTCGATACAGTCATCCTTAAAGACTATACTGTTTATATTAAAATTAACCAATTGAAAGCCGCCGCAAAAGCGGTGCTTGAACAATACAATCAGTCCATAAAGAGCGGTGACTTCAGTGTTGACTATAGCGATTCGGATGATTACACGAGTACGCCTCCTTACGAGGATATTATCAATCAGTTGGTTGGTAAGATTGATGGCGAGTGGTGGCGTATTTCTATACCAGAGTTGATTGATGTCGATGAAAAACTCAGCGCCAAGGAAAAAGTTGAAGCAAAGAAAACCTATGGCTGTATAGTGAACTTTTTGAGTGACGCTAAAACTAAAGTTGATTACGCTGAGCTCTATCAAAAACATGCTTTCATTTCGCTTCAGCCGTATGAGGGCGATCAGAAATTCGATAGTGAAGGCAAGGCCTATATCATCCAGTTTAGCTCAAATAAAATAGCTGATTTTGGTAATGCTTTGGCTAGTAGCTTTAAGGGGCTTGGAGTTAAAGAGTGTCTCCCAGAAAATGTATTAAATGACGGGTCGGATGATGATGTTGATGGGGGTGATAAACTTTCGGCTAACGATGTAGATGAGATAATCAGACAGTGGCCAACCACCATCGTTACGGTCAAAAATAATTTCTTCAGCCATGAAGTTACCGGTCTCTATTCCGACCTAAAAACCGACAGTGATTCTTATACTGGCGCAGTTAAGTTTAACTTCTCTAACCAGGTGAAGGAAGTCAAAGCACCAGCTAATGCTCAATCAATTACTAAATTTTCTGAAGAAATCAATCGATTATCTGATCTGTAACAGTGAAAGCCCCTTAAAGAAGGGGCTTTTTGGTTTTTCGGAAAATTATTATATAATATATGACATGAATGAAGCTCTCAGCGCGAAATTAAAAACTCTGCCGAGCTCGCCTGGCGTTTATTTTCATAAAAATGCTGACGGCGAGATTATTTATGTTGGCAAGGCAGCTGTTTTAAAAAATCGAGTTCGTCAGTACTTCCAGCATTCCGAAAAAGACCCTAAGACCGCGGCCTTAGTGCGCGAAATTGCGATGACTGATTGGATTGTAGTTGATACTGAGATGGACGCACTATTTTTAGAGTCGGAGATGATCAAGCGGTATTTACCAAAATGGAACATCTTATTGCGCGACGATAAAACTGTCTCTTATGTTCGAATTGATCTGAAATCCGAGGTACCATACGTCACCTTGACCCGTAATCCCGAAGGTGATGATGCGGAGTACATTGGTCCATTTTATGCCAAGCGCACTGTAGCGGATGCTCTCAGAATTTTGCGTAAAGTTTTTCCGTACTATATTAAGCCGTACGACGGTAAAAAAACTTTAGACACCGACCTGGGTCTAACCCCTGGCATTGAAGTCGGTAAATCCACTCCAGTAGCTTATAAAAAGCAGCTTAAAAATCTCATTCGCTATCTAAATGGAGAGCGTAAAGCGCTACTTAGGGACCTTGAAGTTCAAATGAAAGCTTCCGCTAAGGCAGGAGATTACGAAGAGGCGGCTTTGCTCCGTAATCAATTATTTGGCCTACAAGATTTGAGAAAGAAAATCGTCTTTTCCAACAAAGAGTTTATGGATATTTCGAGCGACCAGGCTCTCAATCAACTTAAAGATTTGCTTGGGCTGGAACGGCCGCCAAAACGCATTGAGGGTTACGATATTTCACACCAATCTGGTGAAAATGTCGTTGGCTCAATGGTGGTCTTCATCAACGGCGTAAGTGATCGCGCTGAGTATCGTAAATTTAAATTACATCATCAGAAAAATGACGATACGAATAATTTGCGAGAGATTATCGAGCGCCGTCTAAAACATGAAAAATGGGAATATCCCGATCTAATTATTTTGGATGGTGGCGAAGGTCAACTTAACGCAGTCAAAGATTTGCTAGCTGAAGCTAAAATTCCCGTGATTGGCCGCAATAAATCCGGCGACCATACTCGCAATGCTGCAGTAGTAGTCGTAGTTCCGGACCAAGGTAGCTTTGAAATTAATCCAAATTCACACATGGCTAAGCTTATTGCTCGCATTGATGAAGAGGCGCATCGTTTTGCTATCACTTACCATCGTTTATTAAAACGCAAAAATATGCTAAAATAATCTTTATGATTAGAAAACAACTTAGTTTATTTATTTTTCGCTGGCTGATCTCTGGAGTCGGGATGTGGCTAGTCATTAATCTTTTTGGCTCAATTGACGCTGGGGTTACGCACGGTTTTTGGCTTTATGCTACCGCCGGCCTTGTTTTTTCCTTAGTAAACAGCATTGTGCGCCCACTCACTACCTTACTTAGTCTCCCGTTAATTATCTTGAGTATGGGAATTTTTGCGCTTATGATTAACATTGCTATGATGGTGTTAACTATTTATATTTTACCTGGTGTTCATATCGATTTCTGGGGTGCTGTGCTTGGTACTATTACAATGTCACTACTCAACAGCCTAGTAAACTTTATGGTTCCAACTAGACATTCTTAGAAAAGTCCAGTATAATTGATATATGAATTTGGGAAACATTTTAGAAACAGTCACCTTAATTTCCGCCGTTTTGAGTACGCTTCTAATTCTATTACAGCAGCGTGGAGCATCGCTTGGCGCAGGTTTCGGTGCTAGTGGTGAATTATATACAACTCGTCGAGGTCTAGATAAATCATTATTTAATGCCACCATCTTTTTCGTCGTGCTATTTGTTCTATCTATTTTAGGCCTCCTCTTAATCCCGGGGTAAAAAATGAGCCGAAAATTAAGTAGTGGGCAAAAAATCGCAAGAAAGTTTACGCGTCTATCAAAAAAAGCAAGCGTAGCTACGCTTGAACACGTTGAGGAAAACCTCGTTGACCGTCTTTCACATATTCGTCGTGTCCGTTTGCTGATTCTTGAGTGGGCGCTCCTCGTCGCAGCCATTATTTTCTTAAGTATTACGCAAGCCTACTGGTACACCGATTCGTACTCGGTTAACGCTTATCGCTCTGGTGGCACTTACACTGAAGCTACTATGGGCGAGGTAAAAACGTTAAACCCACTTTTTGCTTCAACTAGCTCTGAGAAAACACTCTCAAAGCTACTTTTCTCCAGTCTTTCCACCTATGACTATGCCGGACATGCAGGCTATGATTTAGCTGAAAGTATTCAATCTGATGAAACGGGTAAGATTTGGACGGTTAAGCTCCGTAGCGGTCTTAAATGGTCTGATGGTAATCCTCTCACTAACGACGATGTAATTTTTACGGCCAGTCTGATTAAAAATCCGCTCGTCAACTCAAACTACAGCTCTAATTTGCGTGGCGTTACGGTTAAAGAAGATGAAAATAAGAATTTAATTTTTACGCTTTCTGGTGCTAGTGCTTATTTTAAGAGCGCACTGGATTTCCCGATCTTACCAAAGCATATCCTCGGCAGTGTCTCGCCGGAACTCTTGCTTGAACACACTTTTTCTAATAAACCAGTCGGCTCCGGTGCATTCACCTATAATCATACTCAAACCATTGGCACTACTGGTGAAAAAATCGTCTACCTCCAGGCTAACCAAAATTATTATAAGGGTGCTCCGCTCATGAATAGCTTTGTTGTTCATGCCTTTGTCAATAAAACTGATATTGTAAATGCACTTAATAACGGGACCGTCACTGCTTCGGGTGAGCTAGATGGTGACTACCTTAATAAGGTTGACAAGGTAAATTTGAATGAAAAACAGACTTTAATTAACTACGGGGTCTTTGCCTTCTTGAATACTGACCGCCTGTCTAACCGCGAACTGCGTCAAGCTATTCGACAGGGAATTGACCTAAGCAAGATTCGTGCGGATCTAAATGGGGCTACAGCGCTAGATTATCCAATTCTTGATACTCAAATCAGCCTCACATATCCTGAATTGCCATCTTACGACCGTACCGCAGCTAAAAATACCATAAAGACGTTCTTAGATCAACATGCTGATTTTGCTAAAACTGGTCTAACGATTGCAACCTTGAACTCTGGTTCGCTTCCGAAAATTACCGAAAAGATTGCTAGCGAATTACGTGAACTTGGGCTAAAAATTGAGATTTCAGTTTATGATCCAGGTCAGGATTTCGTGCTTAATACGCTGGCCCCAAGAAGCTATGATATCTTAATCTATGAGATTGGTTTAGGCGCAGATCCTGATGTCTTCGCTTATTATCACTCCTCGAACGCCACCCAAAATGGCCATAACCTCAGCAACTATAAGAATGCAGTCGTTTCGGACTTAATCCTTTCAGCCCGTAGCACCATGAATCAAGAGTTAAGAGCAAAAAAATACGAACGCTTTCTAAATCATTTCGTCAATGACGTTCCATCTATTGGTATCTATCGCTCTAGTATAAATTATTTTACAAGTAAAAATGTCCGCTCTTACTCGCAAGAAAACCGACTCGTGGCACCAGCTGATCGTTTTCAAGATGTTTATCGCTGGGGAATTGAGAGAACCACTAAAAATCGTACCCCTTAAAGCTCAGCAAAAACACAATTAAAAGTCTGTGGAAAAGTCACATATTTTTTTCATAAAAATTTAACAAAAATCCTATTGACTTTAAAATACTTACGGCTATAATTGAAAGTAGCTTAGGTCATATACACAAAGCAAAAACATTAAACAAAAGTAAAAACTAAAACAAAAAGGACTACTACTATGACAAAATCAACAAAAATTATTGCTGCTCTTGGCGTTGCAACTGGTTTAGGTATCGCAGCACTTCCAATGGGTTCTATCTTTGCAGATACGCTTCTCCCACTAAACTACACTGGTGCTCAAACTAGCGCAGAGGTCAAAGTTAAATTGAAAGTTAGCGAAGCAATCGCAATCGCAACTAACAAAACTGTCTGTGGTGACGATGTGACTATGGTAGTTAAATCAAACGGTTCCTGTAAGCACTTGATCGCCGGTGGTACAAACTCAAAGAACGGTTTCACTATCTCGGTTAAAGATAAAGATACTGTTCTTGATCTCGTGAACACTAACGGTTCTACTGCTGCTACTGCAAAAATCGCAGCTCACGACGGTGACGTTAACGCAACTGCTGGTACTTATGGTTGGAGCATTAAAGGTGGCGACCAAGATTTCCAGAACGCAAAAGCTATCAAAGCTACCGCACAATCTGTTCTAAAGACTACTGCTGCAGCTGATAAAGAAACCGAAATGACTTACAACTTCGCAACTCTTCCAAACCAGGAAGTTGGTACCTACGAAGACACGATTGTCTACACAATCGCAGCTAATAACGACTAATAGTAAGTAGTAAAGCTTAAGTTTAATTAAAAAGAGCCCCGCAAGGGGTTCTTTTTAGTGTTAACTTTATCTATTTAGCGCTAGTATTCTTGCGTAAAATACTAATGCTAAATTTTTTATTTGACAAAACTAGTATTTTACTATAATATAATTGCATGCACCTGTGGTGAAATTGGTATACACGCTACCTTGAGGTGGTAGTGCCTTCGGGTGTGCTAGTTCGAGTCTAGTCAGGTGCACCAAAAACAATCTACTCCGGTAGATTTTTTAAATTTTCAAATTAAATTTCTAATTTTTTCACCTCGCAATTTTTTGGCGCCCAGCTCATAAAATCCGTATTAGCGTCATAGCCAATCACTGTATAATAAAGCGCCTTTAAAAAGACTCCATGGCTCACCACTAAGATGTCCTGCTCTTCTGTTGCGCGTAATTTTGCTAAGACTTTTTCTGCTCGTGCGAGTAGCTCCTCCCAGGTTTCCGTATTGTCGTCGTAAGTATTGCCGAACCTAAAATCTTCGGCGTATGGTAAGTATTCCTGTTCCATTCCTTCCGTCTTGCCGAAGCATTTTTCGGTCAAAAGCTCTTCACGGATGATCGGCACCCGGTCCTCGCAAATAATTTGCGCCGTCTTCATCGCTCGCTTTAATGGGGAAGCATAGCAAACATCGATCTTAACGGATTTTAATTTATCTCGCAGTTCCATCGCTTGTTCAATGCCAGTCTCATTTAATTCAATATCCGTTCGCCCTTGCCTTAGCTGCCTTACATTCCAGTCGGTCTGCCCGTGTCTAACGATATAAAGATTTTTGCCCATACTTCTCCTGTATTTTTAATAATGATACCACAAAAGTTTATAAATAGAGCGCATACTCGTTGTAAAAAATGTCTTCTTCTGTTAAAATAAGCATAAGTAATATAACAAGAAAAACGAGAAAATTTTTTCATGGAAGATAATAGCTTAACGCCTTCGCCAGCGCCAACTCCTAATCCGGGTACAAATATGCCAGAATTCGCTACTGCTCCAACCGTTAAGCCGGAACCAGTAGTAGCTTCGGCCATGCCGGATTTTGGCCTTCAGAAGCTGGCGGATACCATTAACCAGGTTCAATCCCAACATCAATCCCAGCCTGCTCAACCACAATCCCAATCCCAATCTCAACCTCAACCCCAATCCCAGCCTGCTCAGCCTCAGCCGGGCACTCCAGCTCCAGCTGAAATGGACGCGGCCGTCAATACGCAGCCTCAAACTGCAGAAAATTCTGATTCCGCCGACGATCTCTCGAATTTTTTTGGCTCCTTACCAACTCCAGCTTCTGGCGAAGTTGCAATTGCTCCGGAGCATCAGCCTAATTTTGATGGCATTTCGATTGACCCGTCCGTCAACCATTCTACCTCTTCCATAAATCAGTCAGAACCAACTAAAGCTCAGCCGGAATATCTAACAAATCAGTCAGCCTCAGCCGCTGGTCAGCCTGAATCTAATTTAAGTTCATCCACTCCAACTATCGAACAGCTTGCAGCTGCACAAAACTTTCAATCTGCTGCAACCGGTCTCTCTGACACCGACTTTAATCAGGCGAAAAATATTGCAGCTAGTTCACTGGCGCCAAAAAAATCTAATTTAAAGCTCATTGCACTAATTTCAATTGCCGCGCTCATTGTTGTTGGCGGTGTTGTGACGGCTATCCTCTTAATGAATCAGCCAAAACCAAAAATTAACAATCCGCCAACCGTTCCGGCTCAGACTGTAACAATTAACACATCTACCCCAGTAGCAGAGTTAACTAATTCGCTCGCTCTTGAATTCCTTGAGGCGACCGCCGTTTATGAAACCTACTATCCTGAAAGCTATGCGGAGGAAAAAGTTGTTGATTTTCTCAATGATGCAAAAACTATCACCCTACTCTTTTCCTATGCTGATAAATCAGACGTAATCTCAGATATTAAATCCACTCCAGCTATTGCAAATTTCAAAGATCGACTCACTAAAGATAATACTACGGTCGAAACTAAGGGTGACTACTCATTCGTAAAGATCGACCAAACTGCGATTAAATGTGGTAAAAACTGCTTTGGTCTAGCACTTGATCGCTCAGCTGTCAATTTCTTTGCTGATCCAGCTGGCATCTTCCATATCGTCTTCACGAAAAACTCAACCAAAGATTTGAAAGCGAATGCTCCGCTTGTTGCATCTGTCTTCTTGAATGGTAAAAAAGTCTATAGTACTGAACTGAAGGTTATCGACGGCATCACATACTATTATGTACATACTATTGAATATGCTGATACTGAAAAAACGAATGCAAGCCTAAAAACTTTCGTCTTTAACTTTGATCCAACCACAAAAGAAATGCTCTATCGTCCAGATCTCGAAGCAAATCGCGCACTTATCTAATCGGCGGTTATGCTATAATGTAAGTATGCCAAATTTAGTTTTTGACGGACAGCGCGAGGGGGAAGTCGTTCAGTTCGTTTTTCGAAGACATCTGTTGACTGCAAAAAAAGGTTTTACCTTTCTTGTTATTATGTTTATTGTTGGTTTTTTGCCACTTTTGATTTGGCGTGGCAACCCTCAAATCTTCTGGTTCTTTATTGGCATGTTATTCGTCGGAATTGCTGGCTGCCTTTACTCCTATCTCCTTTGGTATTTTTCGGTCTATATTGTCACCGATCAACGTATTCGCCAAATCTCGCAAAAAGGTTTTTTCAAAAAAACTGTAGTTGACCTCGGTCTTGATAAAATCCAGAGCATCTCCTATGGTGTTCCAGGTTTAATCGCCGGTATTTTTGGCTACGGCACAATTCTAATTCAAACAGGAGTTGGCGACCTCGTAATTTCTGAGGTTAAGACTCCAGCTAAAATCTATGATAAATTGCAAAATGTGATGAAAGGAAGTGATAAATAATGAGACTTTTAAAAAGACACAATAAGACAGAAAAACAGACTGAACGCGAAAAGCTAGAGGCTCGTCGCGAGGAGGTCCTAGCGCGCGGTCGCAAGTTTAAATATCCGCTCCAATATGCGAAGCATAAAATCGTGACTCTTACTATTATTATCTCGGCCCTAGCTTTACTTGCCGCCAACGGTGTCGTCTATTTATTACTATTTAAGTTTCAAAGCACCGGCGACCTAATCTATCGCATTTCCCAGGTAATTCCTTATACTGTCGCTAAAGTTGACGGCACCAATGTTCGCTATTCCGACTACCTCTTACTTTATAAATCCTCCATCACGCCAATTGAAAAACAAGGCATGTCGAACGGCAATGAGGACTTTTCTGAAATGAAAAAATACTACAAACGTGAGGCTCTTACCACCGCCGAAAACTATACCTACGCTATTAAATTAGCTAATGAGCTAAAATTAACGGTTTCAAATGATGAAATTAACCAGGCCGTTGCGCTTCACCGCAAAGCTGGTGGTGTCGATCGCAGCGAAGAAGCTTTTTCACGTATTTTGCGCGACAACTTCGATGTTTCTCTTGATGAATACCGTCGTATTATCTATCTTTCACTCCTATCCCAGAAGGTTTCTGAAAACATTGATGAACTAGCAAAGATTGTCTCAAATGAGGTTCAGGGATATTTGGATGAAGGAAAAACCCTTTCCGAAATTTCCACTCTCATGGGCGATAAAGTCATCTATGAAGAGACTGGTGGATTTGTTGATAGGATGAATATTGATGGTGGCCGTTCAACTATGGCTCTCACCCTTGAAAAAGGGAAGACTTCTCGTCGCTTTGTTTCTAACTCTGGCAACGGCTACTACTTTATTACATTGATTGATAAAACTGAATCGAGTGTTAATTATGTTTCATTGCATATTCCTTTCAGTGAATTGAAAACTCGCATCGAAAAAATTCGTAAAGAGGGGAAAGTGACGGAAAAAATTACACTTGAACAAAAACAAGACAGCTCAGTTCAACTTGATAAAACTAACACTACCGACAAGACCCTGAAACCCAAAGCTCAATAATAGTTGAGGCATCTAACAAAAAAATGAAGCCGAGTGATCGTAGATTTTTGAAGGCTAAAAAAGAGCCTACTGGCTCTAAAATGGTGCGGGTATGGAGAGTCGGACTCCAGTCTCATCCTTGGGAAGGATGCATAATAGCCGTTATACGATACCCGCGCTAAAATTATTATATCATAAAGAAGCCGAGTGTTAACTTATTTTTTGTGCCCATCGCCATTTGTGCACATACTATCTATTACTGACTTAAAATCAAGAAAATTTATAGCCAATTAACCTATTTTTTTGAAAATCAGTCGTTTCTTGCTGGTGTTTCGCATACTGTTCCGCTAGTTCCAGTTTTTTTCTCTCGCAACTATACTCTAATAAGCCATTTTTTAATCGAGATAGCTCTACTAATTCAGTTTTTCTAATCACACCCTTGCTTGCTGCTACAAATAAATTCATCAAGATTTCTTTAACATCTTCGTAGATTTCCAGCTCAATTATTTCCGCTAGCTTTTCAAGGCGATCACAGATGTAGGTTAAAATATATTCTCCAATATTATTGCCCTGACTAGTCATTAGTAAGCATTCAAGCGCGGAAAGCCGAATCTGATTGGTCATTCTCGCCTCATCGCTATTATTGAAAATTTCCTTCAACCAAACTTCGGCTTCAGCTGCTGTTTTGGGATTACATAGAAAATAGCTCCAATCGTATTTATCAACTTTCTCTAAAATCTCCTCTAATTTTTGTCTAGGATCTGCAATTTTGTCAAAATAATAACTAAAAATACGTCGTGCTAGCAAATCGCTATTATCATTTTCTTCCAATATACCTATTTTCTCTAACTCTAGGACTCCTTGTTCTAGATAATCTTTAATTTCGACATTGCGCTCCGCAATGTCATCAAGGCTCATAATGAAGCCAGCCGCATCATCAAACATTTTATTACCAGCCTCTTCTCTAAAAGAGTATTCGTCGCGGTGAATTATTGGCCAAAGTGATCCAATCCTCGGCCAATAGTTAGCATAGATAAAATCCCTCAACTTTTCTTCAGCTAATCCCGTCCCAGTTAGCGCTTGCCAACTTCTATTAACCGCTTCTCCGCAAAGCCAGAATAAATCATCTGTATGCGTGCTATTGAAATCATCAAATGGTAAAGTTTTAATCACATGCGCTAACGCCGGCAGTAAATCGGCATACGGGTATTTATCCTCGTTCAAAATATAATTGGCAATATAAAATCCATAGGAGCTCGCTCTTAGACCACTGCCGCCCTGTTTTAGAATATCTTCCGAAATTTGCTCACGCTCACTAGCTGTGAAATTTACCAATATCGGCTCTGATAAAATCTCTTTAAAAATATACTTAAAATTATCTATCGACGATTGATCTAATTCAGCTTCTTCAAATTCACTAAATTCTCGCACATCAATTCTTCGGTAGATGTCCGATACCTTTTCATTTAGCGCCCCCTCGATTGCTTTAAAAATTCCGCACGAATTATTCCTTACTAATTCCATAAAAATACTATTTAGCTCATTCCAGCCAATTTTTTCTACTATGTACTTTAGCCGATATTTTTGAAGTAATTTCTCGCCAGTCTCCAGTCTCTCCCAGCTCGTGATTAACTCTTCACCATTTTTGTATTTAATGTATTTTACGGTCTCATAGTATTCTCGCGGTGAAAAATCAAACCACCCCTTGCCACCACTGATCCGCTTTAGCTGCTCTAGATATGATTCATAAAAAGCTGACTCAGCGCTAGAAAAATCAGCCTGACTCTTCCTATAGTAATCGCTTAGCGCCGATATCTTATCTTTGCGCGAGGTGAAACTATTTATTGCACCATGATAAACTCCAGGCACCGAAGCCGGTATTAGATATTTTTTGCCAGTCTCTTTGTAGATAAAGCCGTAATTGTCGTCATCGCATTCAAAAAATACGCCATGTTTTTTAAATGCGATATTGCCAGCTCCACCATTGGCCTGATCGAGTACTCCCGCCTTTTTGAGCCCATCTAAGAATTTGTCTGCCGCATATAAAACATCTCGGTCTTCTTCTTTACTCCTGGTATCACCAGTCAAATAAAAAAGTAGTTGATCGTTTCCTAAAACGAATATTCTAGCCGTGCCACTCGCTCCCATTGCTCCAAAATCCGCAAACTCAGCATAAATAATGCTTTCTGGTCTAATTTCTTGCAACGCCTCTCTGGTTAATGCGATTGGTTTAATAATCTGCTCCTTCATGATTGTGACCTCCTGTTTATGCAGCTTTAAAATCTTCCGTTTAGATCTACTTTTTCGCTGACTAACTTATGTATAGTGAATTCCATTTCTTTGCCGTTAATCGTTAAAGTTTTTGTCTTTCCAATTTTTTTGAAGACACCTAAGAACTTGTAGCTCGATCTTCCTAGATTGTCGCGACTCTTGGCGAAGGTTATGCGGTTGAAATTTTCCGACTCGTGCATTAGCTTAGATAGTTCAACGTCGCTCTTTATTTTTTTATTACGCACTAAGTGTTCGTAAATAAGGCCATCTTTTGGTGAATATAGGTTGATATATCCAGACGCAGAACCGGCTGTAATTTTACCAGCGTCTAGTTCGATTGCTGAATGTGGTAGCCATAAATGATCTTCGCTATCGTTTACTTTATAAAAACACTTTTGACTATTCGCGTCGCTTTTTCCGAAGAAGCTCCTGACCTCTCCATTTACACGAAAATGGAAATTATCACTACTATGAATAACCCCTCGCTTCTTTGCTAATTCTAGATCAGTCTTGTCCGACCAAGGAGTAAAATCTTTACGTTCTTTCTTGGCAACCCTTATCGCGGCTACGGCTTCATCTATGGATTTATTTATTTCATTTAGTGTTAGTAATGTTACTTCTTTTGAATCCCGATCAATTTTGTAAATTGGTATTCTGATTTCACGATAATTTTCTATTGCTGATAGTAAATCTTCGGTTCTCATTTCGTCCGAGGTTCTGTCTTTTTTGTCAGCCTCTTGAATATGTTGCAACTCATCGCATTCTATACCGATATTAATCTGCGGAAAATATAAGTCGATCAAGGCGTATTTGCCATTCGGTCGCCTTACATATTGTTGAGATACAGGCTTAATTTCGGGGTCATCTAGGATATTCCAAATGCGGTTTATGACATAATTTTCATAATCTTTTCGGTTGGTTCTAGATAGTGTTTTGACTAAATAATTTATTTTATCCACAGCGAAAATCCTAAAATATAAATGTTATTTTTAGTATACCACTAAAAACTTTTCCGAAGCTTAAAAATGCAACATAGTCAACAAAAAAGCCTCAAAAGAGGCAATTTTACTGACTGGTCGGGGCGACAGGACTCGAACCTGCGACCTCAACTTCCCAAAAGTTGCGCGCTACCAACTGTGCTACGCCCCGAGGACCTAAAAATATCATACCACGAACTTTTCTTCTTGTCTATACCAACAAAACCATCAATGGTTTTAAAATTCATTTAACCCAAATAGCTGCGAAAATCTAGTCAAAACGTGGCCACTTCCTACTTTAAAATTCATTCCGTTTATGGTAACATAAAAATAACTGCAATATAAAACATTTTAATTATTTAGGGAATTAAACATAATGAAAATTAGGCTCGCTGCCCACCAAAATCGGCTCTTATCAAGTCTCTCTATTTTCTCCCTCTTTCTCCTTTTTGGCTTCACCGCCGTCTCGCTTTTTGCTC
>CALIQQ010000012.1 GCA_938043965.1 uncultured Candidatus Saccharibacteria bacterium
TAGTTATCTAGAAAATTCGGGATTTCCGAATTTTGTGGAGGTGGCATGATGAATGGTGATGAAGATAATGAATATGTAATAAAGCTAAAATCAAGGTTTGAAAAAATAGAGAAGCTTGAATCTACACCTATGATAATGCGAGATCAAGCAGTGCAATGTCTTGAGAAAGTAATAAATAAATCAAAAAAGCTTGTATATAATGACAAAAAAGTAATTCAGAATAGCATTAATTCTCTTGAAAACATAAAAGAAGAGTCTATGAAGGAGCAGTTCAGTGTAATATATTCTCAAATGTGTGTTTTGGCTGTCTCATCTGTAGAGGCAATTCTGAAGGATTATTTTGTGGATAGTTTTAATGATAAAACAGACATCAATATGGAAAATAAGAAACTAAATGAAATAAAAGTAACGATAAGAGATATTATTGATAATGAGCTTAATTTTGACAATAAATTGGGAAGTTTAATACTTGAGCGTGACAAACCTAACTTTCAAGACCTAAAATCCATACGGAGTAATTTTAAAAATTATTTTAATAAAGAAATTAAACTAGAAAGCGATCTTGAGAAGAAGCTATGCTTTTATTTTGAGACAAGACACTTGCTGGTACATAAGGGTGGTGTGGTCGATCAAAAGTTTATTAATAGTACTAATGTTTTGGACGCAAATATAAAGAGCTACGAAGTAGGTGATGTAGTAGAGATCGAATCATCTGACTGGATCGATATGAAGCAAGCGTTTCTAAGCCTGCTGGATATGTTAACAAGAGGAAAAGTTGCCGGGGAGATAGACGACGGATCTTTAAGTGGTAGCGGAGAGGGCGTTTGATTAGCTTTATGAAACTAAAATTTGACCCTAATCAGCAATATCAACTCGATGCCATCGATGCAGTGGTGGATGTTTTTGCAGAGCAACAGAACTCAGCATATTGCGGAACTGCTGATTTTGCATTAGCGAATGAGTTAAGGTGGCAAACCATTGAGCAGTTATATGCAAAAGGGAATCAGCTATTTCTTGATAATGGCCATATATTAAAAGCGGTGCATGAAGTACAAGAGCGCAATGGTCTGGCAAAGTCCGAAACTAAATCATTGCCGAGTAATCTTATCGGCTATGGATATGATAATAAGTTCGGGCTGTTTAATTCAAATTATAAAACGCTTAAATACGGCATGAACTTCTCCATCGAGATGGAGACCGGCACGGGCAAAACTTATGTGTACTTACGGACGATTCATGAGCTACACCAGCATTATGGTTGGAAGAAGTTTATCATCGTGGTGCCGAGCGTGGCGATCCGTGAGGGTGTACTGAAGAACTTGGCGATCACCAGGGAGCACTTCGCCGATCTCTATAGCAAGCCGGAGATGGATTACTACGTATGGGACAGCAAGAAAACAGGTCAGGCTCGTGAGTTTGCGACGAACGATACCTTGCAGATCATGGTGATTACCATTGATAGCTTCGCTAAGGCGCAGAATGTGATGAATCGGCAGAGTGACTATGGGCGGCCGCTTGACTTTATCAAGGCTACTCACCCGGTGGTTATTCTCGACGAGCCGCAGAATATGGAGACAGACATACGGCGGAATGCTATTGCCAGTCTTAATCCGCTGTGCACGTTGCGCTATAGTGCCACGCATAAGCACCTATATAATTTACTTTATCGACTGACTCCGGTCGATGCCTATGACAAGGGCTTGGTCAAGAAGATCGAGGTGCATAGCGTCCAGAGTGAGGATAATTATAATGATGCATATATCAATGTGTTGTCGTTGGAGCGTCAGTCGAAGACTCGCTCATTCGCCAAGATAGAGGTGGATGCGAGTGATGAGTATGGCTTGCAGCGCAAGATTATTAAGGCCTTTCCGGGCGACGACCTGGAGGCGAAGACAGGGCGTTCGGTCTATGCCGGCTACTATGTCGAGTCGATCAATCACGGTGATAATTGTGTCGAGTTTAGTAATGGTAAAGTAGTCTACGTTGGTCAACGTGATGAAAGTCTGCATGATGACATCATCAAGCGACAGATTGAACTGACGATTGACGATCACTTTGATAAACAGCGCCGACTGGGGAGTAGCGTCAAAGTGCTGAGCCTGTTTTTCATTGATAAAGTGGCAAATTATCGTGAGTATACGGCGAATGGCGCCCGGAAAGGCAAATTCGCCAAGTGGTTTGAAGAAGCCTACGCTAAGGTGGCATCTAAACCAAAATATGCCGGTGTGATGGATGGTTTGTCGGCGAGCGAGGTGCACGATGGCTACTTTGCGGCGGATAAGAGCGGTCAGTGGAAGGACTCTCGTGATACCAAGGGTGAGGGTGGCCGTACTAAGGATGATGATACGGCGTATAACCTAATCATGAAAGATAAGGAAAGGCTACTGGATACCGGCGAGCCACTGCGGTTTATCTTTAGCCACTCGGCACTGCGTGAGGGCTGGGATAATCCTAATGTATTTCAGATCTGCACGCTTAATGAAACGTCAAGCCAAATGAAAAAGCGCCAAGAGATCGGGCGAGGGCTGCGCTTGCCGGTGAATATTGACGGACAA
>CALIQQ010000013.1 GCA_938043965.1 uncultured Candidatus Saccharibacteria bacterium
AGCTGAATTTAAGAAGGCTAAGGCTGAGTTTGATGATTGTGCCAAGGCGTTCAAGGATAGGCTCGATAAACTGAAGTCGGCACACCGAAAACGGCGTAAAGAAAAAGTCGATCGCCGCCAGGGCTGGCGTTCCGCTTCAATACCAAGACAATGTCTTGATCTCGACAGACCCAGACGGAATCACCAACATCTACTTCGGGGGTATTGGCAAGCCTAATGGTACTGGGCATGGACACTACGCCATGGATCGAAATGGAACCGTGACGTATAGGCGCGAGCCATTCGACCCGCATGGTGCACAGAATTTTGAAGAGACTCGCCGCGAGGAGGTAACTCTTCGGATGGCTCAAATAGCGATCAACCAATGGGCAAGGTCTGCTGCAACTCCTCGTGTATTGCAGTCTGAAGATTCTGATTTCAAAGTCTAGGTTAAATCAGGCTATGATCGTGATCATGATGCTATTGTAAGCGATATTGTTATTATTGATCGATATAATAAGAAAGAACATTATCATATCGTCATTGATGAGCATGGTAATGAACTTTTCTCTGAGTGGCGTGCTAACCCCACTAAGAAAAAGAAACCCTAGCGAAAGGAGCAAATACCCCCAATTTTTATTGGGGGTTATTCCATGCTATAATTCGACCCATGGATCCGAAACAAAGATTAATCAAATTCCTAGATGAAGAAGTGTTACCAGCAGAGAAAACTGAATCTAGAGAAACCCTAGCTGCCTACATAGTTGGTGAGCTTGTAGGGGAATATGACAATGTTTACGAGAAGTTACTAGAGAATGATTCAAGAGTGCAAAGAATATCTGATCTTGCAATTGATCTAGAGTGGTCAAATGGCTATGATGAGCTGGATTTGCAAGATATGTGGCGAGAATTAAAAAATCTTATAGAAGAGCTTAAAAATGAATGATTTTTAGTTTTAGGTTTTTGTCGAAATTAGCCAGTTGAGCCATGAAATCACGCTCTACTTTGGTGGAGAAGGTAAGCCTAATGGTCCTGGTTGTGGATCCTA
>CALIQQ010000014.1 GCA_938043965.1 uncultured Candidatus Saccharibacteria bacterium
CATTATTAGCCGATCCAAAAATCTTGATTTTGGATGAAGCAACCTCGTCAGTTGATACACGCCTAGAGCTCTTGATTCAAAAAGCGATGAAGAACCTCATGCAAGGACGAACAAGCTTTGTCATTGCTCACCGCTTATCGACGATTCAAGAGGCGGACAAGATTTTGGTTCTCAAAGACGGACAAATCATTGAGCAAGGAACTCACGAATCGCTTTTAGCGGATAAAGGTTTCTATTACGACTTATATACAAGTCAGTTTGCTAAGAAAGAAGCCTAACGAATAAAGGAGCAAAAGAAAACTCCAATTAAACAATAAAAACACGAACTCTGTCTTTGACTAGTTGCTAGCTAATCTGGACGAGTTCGTGTTTTTTTATCTTTGGTGACATAAAGCTAAAATGCAATTGCTCTGTCTCACAACTATTTTTTGCTAAATCTTCAAAACTGCATGACATTTCTTCCGTCCGCCCAGCGGACGAAGTGAACTAGTTTTGGTTTATAGTGTCAGCCGGGCGGATGGGGTGGATTAGTTTTGATTTATACTGTCAGCCCGGCGGACGAAGTGAACTAGTTTTGGTTTATTGTGTCAGCTGGGCGGACGAAGTGAATGAGTTTTGGTTTATAGTGTCAGCCGAGCGGACGAGGCGAATGAGTTTTAGTTTCCTCCGTCTCCCTGGTCGACGGGCTGAACCAGTTTCAGTTTACTTTGTCGCCTCGGTCGACAGCTTCAATCGTTTTCTACGAATTGTTCATTCCGTTAAGTAAAATTACGCCTTATCGAAAGAGGTTAGTAAGCCAAACAATGAAATACAATCCAAGAAAAATAGCGTGCCATTTCCAATAGAGTACAATCAGTCCGATTGTTTCACGTATCCAAGCCGACGGGAGAAAATAAAGTGCTGTTCTAGAGCCGATACTTCGCCCCTTTATGCCGAGCTTTCGCATGTAAATACCTGCTCGCAAAGAGTGGAAAGAGTTGGTGACGACCAAGCAATAGTAATTTTCCTTACTTTTTTCGTCTAAAATAGTTTTGCTAAAC
>CALIQQ010000015.1 GCA_938043965.1 uncultured Candidatus Saccharibacteria bacterium
TTGATGGCAATAACTTTACCATTCTATGTTGCAAAGGTTGTGAGCTATTACGAAGTACTTGCGTTTTTAGGAAAAATATGCTATAATGAGGACATCTAGGGCAATTCCGCCCAAATCAGCCGGCTGGACGCCGGAGCACGTTAATAGGAGGTTATGTATGAGAAAGAATGACTTTGCATTAAAGATAGTACTATATGCTAGTCTTGCCGTTTTTGCGGCAATGATCATCACTGTAATTGCAGTGATTTTTGGAAACTTCACTGACGCTAAGGCGGCAGTAGGAGACCAAATTATCACAAAAGTCGGCAACAACTATGTTGTCGAGACGGTAACCATGGAGTCTACCGACTCCAATGGGGTAAAGACTCAGGCTGTTGAGAGACTCTCAATACCAGAGAATCTCTATAACCCAGGTAATCCTAGGGTTCCGTTCGGCAACAGCAGCATTAATACCAATACTATCGTTGATAGTAGTAGTAATACTATCGATGGGATGAAAAAAACCTTACCGTCATTGTCCAAAAAGGCAAAAAAGCTCAAGGAGAGGGCAATCCGAGAGCTCGAAAATCTTAGCGCCTACGCCAGCACTTATGGCTGGGAGCTAAGTTTTACGGAGTCACTGGCATCTGACTACGAGTCGGATGTCGACGTAGACCTAAACAAGACAGGCTGGACTTGCCATTTTAAGCAAGTCGTAAGGTTCGGCAAAAAAGGTAAACTAAAAGTTTCTTACGAGAAGGACGGAGAAAGCTATACTTTGGATAGCGTTAAGTCCATGCTCAAGAAACATGGAAGGGGGTGATTATCAAAATCAATCTGTTTTAAGTAACCCGTAAACATACAATATCATGCATTTTAATTTTTTTTGGTTATGTTTTACAATCTCCTAAACGCCCACCACGCACTTTGTGGTGGGTTATTTTTTTTGAAAAAACTACTGAATGAGCGAGTGTCCGGAAGGTATTAGAGAATACCGCCGCCAAGGCAGACTGGACCGTCATAAAGGACGACAGATTGGCCGCTGGCGATTTTTTTAATCTCATCCTCAAATTCAAGCGTTAAAGTGGCCGTGCCTTGATTATAATCACCGCAAAGGCCTCTAATTACAGCGGGCTCGAGCTTGGCGCGATGACGAAGCCGAACTTTAACTGATTTTCCCTCAAAAAGTTCTGGTATCAATTTTTTTTCGGCAGTGTCGAATTTAATGTCGTTATTTTTAATAATATCGTTTTTAGTCGCATCAATTTTAGTGCTGTCAGATTTAGCGGTCTCAGTCCTTAGAATCACTTCATTCAACCGCAGGGTCTTTGTCCATAATTCTGCGTCTTGGAGATTTTTGGAGACATAGACGATATTTTTAGTCATATTTTTTGCAACAACATAATAGGGGAGGCCGCCACCAATATCTAAGCCATGGCGCTGGCCGATGGTATAAAAGATAGCGCCATCGTGATAACCTAAAACCTTACCAGTTTCCTGCTCAATAATGGGTCCGACTTGCAAAAATTCAGCACGGTCAGATTCGGAGGTGAGATATTCCTTCAAAAAATCTTTCATTCCCACGTCACCCACAAAACAGACGCCCATCGACTCCTTTTTATAGGCATTGTCGAGGCCTTTTTCGGCCGCAAGCTTTTTGACGTCAGGTTTTAGCATATCACCGATTGGAAAAAGCGTGTGCTTTATCGCATCTTCAGAAATACGATAAAGGAAATAAGTTTGATCCTTGTTTTCGTCAGCGGCCATTTTAAGCTGGCCATGTTCAGCTTTAGCGTAGTGGCCAGTGGCAATAAAGTCAGCGCCTTGCTCTAAAGCTACTTCGTAAAATAGCTTGAACTTGATTTCTTGATTACACATAATATCTGGGTTGGGTGTATGGCCTTTTTTGAATTCTGCCAACATGTAATCAACAACTTTCTGCTTGTATTCATTTTCAAAATCGAATACGCGAAAATCAAGCCCTAGTCGAACAGCGACACGTTTAGCGTCCGCCAGATCTTCGGCCCATGGACATTTCATTCCCGGAAGATCCTTGGACCAGTTTTTCATATAAACACCAATTACGTTGTAGCCAGCTTCTTTCAGTAAAACTGCGGAAACACTGGAATCTACGCCGCCACTCATGCCAAGAAAAACAGTTTTAGCCATAAATGCGCTCCTCCTCGGTTTTGACGGCCTGGATAATTTTTCTAGCAGCAATTTTAACATTTTCCTCGTCGTTTAGGCTACCAAAACTAATGCGGAGAGAGCCGGCAATTTCAGAATCCTTAAGGCCGATGGCGGTAAGAACATGAGATTTTGCGCCTTTATTCGCGGCACAGGCAGCGCCAGTTGAGAGGTAAATTTTTTCAGCTTCCAATAGATAAATTAGGCGCTCAGCATCAATTCCATCAAAGCAAATTGGTACAAAATTAGCGAGCTGATGTTTTTTATTGCCAAGAAATTTGAGTGGAGTTTTTAGCTCCATTCTAGCCGCTTCACTAATGAGTGTTTCGCGGAAAAGATGGGATATTTTTTCGTATTTTTTACGATTGCCGTTTAGGTGGTCCTTAGCGATTTTGGCCGCAGCAGCAAAGCCAGCTAGACTAGCAACATTTTCGGTGCCAGAACGAAGACCAAGTTCTTGGCCGCCACCAAAAGTGATAGGCGAGAGCTTAATGCCATGCGCAAGATAGAGCGAGCCGATTCCCTTTGGGCCATAAACTTTGGCCGAGTTAATTGTTAGCAAATCAACGCCGAGGCGAGCGACACGCAAGTCGATTAGACTGAGGGCTTGAGAGGCGTCTGAATGAAGATAGATGGGTGTTTCGATTTGGCGGCGCAGACGGTCAAGCCGCACCTTTTTAATGATCGTGGCGATTTCGGACAGAGGCGCAATTACGCCAAGCTCATTGTTTGCAAGAGCAATTGAGACGAGGATGGTCTGGTCGTCAATTTTAGACTCAAGGTCCTTTAAGTTTAAATATCCCGTCTGATCGACAGCCACCTCGCGCACAGTTTCACTGAAATTTTTAGCGGCTTCACGCACTGAGGCATGTTCAATACTAGAAATAACAACATTGCCGCCACTAAAAGACTTCAGTACAGTAAAAGCGAGATTGATTGACTCGGTAGCACCGGCAGTAATCACAAGGTCATTCCCCTTTGCACCGATAGTGTGGGCGAGCTCGTCCTTCATTTTTTCATAAGCAAGACGAACATGTTTGGCTGGAAGATAGGGTGCGGAAGGATTAAAAAACTGATCAGCTTGATAAGGTTGCATCGCCAAAAGGGCCGGCTTCGAAACTGGGGTAGCCGCAGCATGGTCGAGGTAAATAAAATCTTTAGTTTGCATAATTTTTAATCGTTAAACCTAAATAAATCATAGCAGTTTTTAGTAGTTTCCTCCATAATGGCTTCGACCGGTAGATTAAGCTTTTCAGCTAACCAGGTGGCAACGCACGGGATATAAGACGATTCATTTTGCTCGCCACGATGCGGGACTGGGGCCAAAAATGGCGCGTCAGTCTCCAGTAAAATGCGGTCGAGGGGTGGGAGTGGCAGAGTAGAATAGGTAGCTAAACCATTGACGCCAATATAAAAACCACGGTCTAGTGCACGTTTTAAATTCTTTTTATTGTCAGTAAAGCTATGTACGACACCGCGCAGATTTGGATGACGATCAACGATTTCAAAAAAATCATCAAAGGCTTCGCGTACATGGAAAATTAGAGGTAGATCGTAAGTTTCAGCCAGTTTGATCATAGCTTCAAGCAGAGCGAATTGCTCGGCTTTATTGTCTGTATTATGGTGGTAATCGAGGCCGACCTCGCCGATAGCAAGTGGCAACTGATCCTTAAAAACTGGGGCAGTATGAAATTTCGATACTTCATCCGGATGTACACCATAGCTCCAATAAATTTGTTGGTCTAGGCTACTGTTTTTTGAGGCAAAATCGCGAGCATTAAGCGAATCTTCGGGGTCAGTGCCAATTACAATCAGCTTTTTTACGTTCTGATCGACAGCCCGCTTTAGTAGTTCTGGTTGTGCCTTGGCTTCAAAAAATTGCTGATCATGAAGATGACAATGAGAATCGATGAAGTAGCTGAAAGCCATTTTAGCCTCGGTTTTCACGCTTGCGCTTGATTGGGTCAAGCTGACGCTTGCGCAACCTTAAAGTTTTTGGCGTAACCTCAAGTAATTCATCATCAAGTAAGAAATCTAGACATTGCTCAAGACTGAGTTGAGTATGTGGAGTGAGCTGAATTGCGCCGTCTGAAGCATGGGTGCGCATATTTGTAAGCTGCTTTTCACGACAAATGTTTAGATCGATGTCGTCTTTTTTATTAGAAAGGCCGACAATCATACCCTGATAGACGGCAGCTTGAGGCGGAATGAAAAGTGTACCACGAGCTTGAGCAGCATCGAGAGCATAAGAAGTAGAAGTGCCGGATTCGAAGCTGATCAGCGCACCGTTACGCTCTGGCTTATATTTGCTATCAGCTGGCTTGTAGCCTTTCGGGATGGAAGACATAATGACGGTGCCTTTAGTAGCAGTCAAGAGGTTGTTTCTTAGTCCAATGAGGGCGGCAGTGGTAATTTCATAAGTAAAACGAGTAGCGCCAGTTGTAGTAAGTTCTTGGTTTTTAAGGTCAGCTTTACGAATGCCCATCTCTTGAGAAACTGCACCGACGTATTCTGGACCAACTTCAATAGTGAGTTCCTCTACTGGTTCGCATTTGACGCCGTCAATCTCCTTATAGACGACCTCCGGACGGCCAGCCTCAAGTTCATAGCCTTCGCGACGCATAGTCTCAATCAAGACTGAAAGGTGTAATTCACCACGGCCAGAAACTTTATAACCAAGTCCATCAGGCTTAATTCTGAGTGCAATGTTGGTTTCAAGTTCTTTTTCGAGACGCTCAGCGATTTGACGAGAAGTAGTAAACTCACCCTCTTTACCTTTGAGTGGTGAAGTGTTTGGACCGATGTAAATTGAGAGCGTAGGTGGCTCAAGCTCGATAGTCGGGAGAGCCTCTGGCGCATCGCCAGTAGCGATTGTATCGCCGATGTTAGCATCAGAGATTCCAGTCACGGCAATAATATCACCAGCAAAGGCTTCGGTTGCTTCCTCTTTAAGGAGGCCGCGATAAGTGAAAATTTTATCAATTTTAGCTTGTTTACTAAAAATAACTGGTTCGCCATTTTCAAAAACGGTTTTAAGGACGCGAACCGTTTCACCACGCTTCAGTTTACCGCGGTAAATTTTACCGATTGCGTATTTACCAAGGTAGCTATCAGCAGCGAGGGCCGCCACGAGGAGTTGGGCGCCCTTACCTTCATTTTCGTCGATTTTTGGAGCAGGAATGTCTTTAATAATGGAATCGAAAATGACGTGTAAATCCGCATCGAGGTCAGTAGTTTTACCCGCCTTGCCATCGCGAGCAACAGCGTAGTAGATTGGGTAATTGAGTTGAGACTCATCACTAGCTAATTCCAAAAACAGGTCAGCAATTTCAGATTCAACCTCGTCAATACGGGCAGCTGGTTTGTCAATTTTATTAATCACGACTACTGGGCGAAGGTGCAGACTAAGTGCCTTTTGAAGGACAAATTTAGTTTGAGGCATTGGGCCTTCTTGAGCATCAACTACCAAAATCACACCGTCCGCCATATTAAGGGTGCGTTCAACTTCACCAGAAAAATCGGCGTGACCTGGGGTATCAATAATGTTAATTTTATAACCATCATAATAAATCGAGGTTTGCTTCGCGGTAATGGTAATACCACGTTCATGTTCCTGGTCCATAGAGTCCATGATGAGAGTTTGACTCATTTCCGCTTGATTGTCGCGGAAGGTGTGCGACTGTTTAAGTAGCGCATCGACGAGAGTAGTTTTGCCGTGATCAACGTGGGCGATGATGGCGACGTTACGGATGTTAGATTGGTTCATTTAATTGCCTTTCTGAATGCTTTTTTATAAATTAGTTTGACTAGATTGTAGTTTTCTGGGTTTCTGCCGGCGAAATGACCGAGGCAGACACTGGAGTTAATTTCAAGAACTTCAAGGCCGAATTCTTCGGTTTCAATAATGTCGACGACGGCGAATTCAAGTCCAAGAAGCTTTGTAGCGCGTTTAGCGATGGTTGAAAGTTTTTTATAAACTTTAGTGTCGGGTGGGATTAACTCGTAATCAAGCACACCGAAGACCAACCGTCTTTTTCGCACACGAACTGGTTTAATTTTATCGAAGATCAGTTCAACTCGGCCACTTAAAACAACACAACGATACTCGTGTTTTATTTTGCGAAATGGCGAAAGAACGAGCGTTTTCTCAAAGAGAAAGAGATTCTTCACGAGTTTTTTAAGTTGCATTTTACGATAAACGAGCGAAACGTTTTTAGCCTTACTGCCTTCGGCGGGTTTTAGTACTAGGGGAAATTTTTCACGCCGAATTACTGCATCTATCCGTGCTAGATTGCGGCGATATTGGTCGCCGAAGATGGCATATTCCAGAGGTTGATAAAGTTCATAGTGCGGAACGACCTTAATCTGATTGCGATGCAATAATTCAAAGGTTTGCGCCTTATTGGTCGCAAAAGCAGTAGCTAGCGAGCGATTGAGTCCGAAATTCTTCCCTCTAATATAGACTCTGCGGCTACCTTTTTTTAGTTCATAGACTCCATCAATAATCCGAGTGGCGATGTAGCCGCTCTCTTTCGTGATTTCTCGAAAAATCCGATGGAAATTTTTATCGTCCATAAAAATAAATGCCCTTTTGAAAAATTATACCACTTATCCCTATTCTAGTCGAGCATAAGCGGATTAGCGGCATGAGATGAAGGCGAGGTCTAGGGCTCTAGGAAGGGGGTTGTATTTTTTGAAAAAATGCGGTATAATTTAATAGTGTTGGGCTGGTAGCTCAGCTGGTTAGAGCACGGGCCTTTTAAGCCCGGTGTCGTGGGTTCAAGTCCCACCCAGCTCACCAACATCGCTTCTAAAATCGCCTAAAGGCGATTTTTTGTGGACCAAGGACGATACTTTTTAGCTTAAAAACAAAAAAATAGCCTAGAGATGATGTCTTTTAGGTTAAAGATGAGACTGTGTTATAAAAGTAAAAACCCTCAGACAATGGCATCCGAGGGTGTTCCCCAAAATGGGGTTTTATAGAAAAACTGGGTGGATTCGAAAGTTTTCGCTATTTTAGCGAAGAACGCTGCCGAGTGCAACGTCCTTTTTTTGGACTTTCGAATGGGCGATTAGCCCCTAAAATTAGTTAGGTGGTGGTTTTTAAAATGTCGCACATTTTTCTTTTTTTCGCACATGGAGGTTTTTCAAACCCGCCCCAGTTAATCGGCTTACTTAATAAAGAACAATTTTATATATTATACATATTTTATTATGCATTGTCAAGACTTTATTTTTCAATAACGATGTAGCTAGAGCCAGCGTTTTTTAGGGTAAGTTTTTTGCATGATTTCAGCAGAGGTAGGCAGGTATTCAGCCATAGCTTCGTGAATGGGGCGGTCATACACCTCAAACTCATCAACGCCATTCAGCTGACTATGAATAAAGTGGAAGTAAGATTCTATATCTTTTGACCATTCAGATTGTGGGATTTCGGCGAGCTCCATTTTCTCTTGGCGGAGCAAAAAATAATCAATAGCAGTCTCAGGATAACCGAGCAAGCGACCGATTAAGCGGTGTGTAGCTTTAATGACGGGAGCGTTTGGAGCATTAGTTTGAAATAGCTCATATAGCTCATGTTCAGCATTCAAGAGTTGTCTTATCAGGGCTGGTTGTTTCGAGATAAAATAAGTATGGATAAAATCAGGGGTGACTCCACTGCCAATAATTGTGCGATCATAAATAAAACTAAGGCCCAGTCGGCTAAGATATTTTTCAAAATCAGCAAGATTGATGCGCTCGGACTGAGGGCTAAAATCAATAATGGCGGTCGGCTTAACATCAATTAGGACGCCGATGATATTACTGAGACGATCAGACATAACAGCGGGGCGATTAGAATGCTCAAGTAAATAGGATTCAAACTCAGAAAGAGTAGATTGGAGGTTAGCGGAGAGCTTAGTTTTAGTCATTTTGGATTAGACCCCAAATCGACGACCGCGTTTTTCATATTCAGCAAGACAATCGTCAAGATCTTTTTCCGTAAAATCTGGGAATTTTTTGTCGAGAAAGAGGAATTCGGAATAGCTAGCCCGCCAAAGCTGAAACCCAGAGATGCGTTCCTCACCAGAGGTGCGAATAATTAGGTCACAGGCCGGAATTTCAGGATGGTAAAGATTTTTTGCCACAATTTCAGGGGTGATTTCTAGTTTTTGTTCATTTGATAGCTCACCGGAGTCATGATACTGTTTTAAAATTTTAGTCATGGCGTCAGCGATTTCCCAGTGTCCACCATAATTAAAACAGATACAGACCGTGCCTTTTTCGTTATTTTTCGTATCGGATTCGAGCTGATCAAGCGAAGCGAGAAGATCGGCAGGAGCTGGCTCGCGACGCCCCATCACTACACAGCGAATGTTCTCCTTTTGAAACTTTTTCGAGAGACGCTTAATGTTATGGCGGAGTAAGTCCATTAAGTAACTAACTTCTGCTTCAGAACGATTCCAGTTTTCGGTCGAAAAAAGATAAAATGAAACGAATTTGACACCATTTTCAATGGCGTGGATGGCAATTTTTTCAACCTGGGCGAAACCTTTACGGTGTCCCTCTAAGGTTGGGAGATTACGTTCCCGAGCCCAACGACGATTCCCGTCAACAATAAATCCAATATGCATAATTATATTTTACTATGAGAACATAGTTTAGTCGAGACACTAAGGCCTGCAATTAGCGAGCAACGCAGCGGATGGAGCGACCATAATAATCACCATCAACATCATAACTATTGGCATTATCTGCTACATCAACAGAAGTTTCAGAAAATCTAGAAAAAGACAGATAATAAGCTGGTGTAGAGGACCAATAATACCCCGCTTCGCCACGGTTCGTATTATCTAAGTCGTTGCCATAAATAAAACCGGCAAGTGCAAGGTTGATGGGGCTGGAGGAAAGAGCAGTTGAGGAATTATAATTATTGTAAAGGGCCTGAAAATGACTGTCGCTAGCATTGGTTGAGGGGAGACGCCAGTTTTTTGGACAGATAGAGTGAGTGAAATTTTCACTAGAAACATCGTGGTCTCCAGCAATCATAGCTTCTACACTATAGTGTCCACCGTACTGAGTGTCGATATAAACACCATCCCAATCCATAGAGGTTGCACCAAGGCTAGAGGCTGGCAAGACATAGTTATTCCTGACGTCGGAGTCGGCTGGAGTGAGAGTTTTTCCGGCAATTCTTAAGTTTTGTGTCATCCAGCATTTGCCATCGGCTAGTTTTGAGACGGTATAAGTATTGTTGTCACGGGTATCGGTAAGAGTAACGGTTGGGACGTAGTTAGGGTCGCCATGATGAGATCCGTTCGTATCGAGCTGGGTGGCAGTCTTATTTGGAGTGGTATTGATGGCGCAGATTTCTGGGCGCATATCTTGCATGCTAGAAATAAGGAAGATACCTTGGGCTTTTGGTGGGTTCGGATGCGCAACCGCAGTGAAGAGAATATCAGCTTTGTAGCGACCAGAATCGAGGGTGGTATCAACCTTAGCACCAAAGTGAACGGTAGTTTTTAACTCTGGAGCGGTAGGGAGAGTGGTGATGTCTTTAATCTTTTTAGCAC
>CALIQQ010000016.1 GCA_938043965.1 uncultured Candidatus Saccharibacteria bacterium
TGTTAGTGTTTAGCATATCGGTAGCTTCATCTTTTGAGGAGAAGTAGAGTTCATAGCCTTTAATGGCATTAGTGGCAACCAGCGCATCGACTGACTTTGAGGTGAAAGTGCCGACGTTGGTTGGGGTGATGTTGCCGAAATCTAATTCCGGTGGAGCGGCGAGAGCGAGGACTGGTTTTACCTCTAGCGAAAACTGCGTCACCGAATCCGAAGCGTTCGAAATAATAATCGGCGCGAACATCGAAAGTACTGCAAAGCCAAAAATCAGTGAAGTTGAAAAAATCGCCAAATTCCTTAACCGATACGTCCGACCTACCATTTTCATAACTTATTTTAATCTTAGCATAAGCATCTTCCGCTCGTCAAGCTAAAAACTATCATACCTTCACCTCGTTCGTCCTTCACTTAAAATTACTCTTTCCCCTCTAAAAACCACCTGCCTTATGTTATAATAGAAAAAATTAAAGGAGAAAAAATGGCAGAAACATCAAACTTACAAAATCTCGTCCAAAGAACTCTCGTCCTTTGCAAACCTGACGCTATCCAACGTGGTATTGTTGGCGAAATTATTCAACGCTTCGAGCGCGTCGGTCTTAAAATTGTTGGTATTAAAATGGTTGCGCCTGATGCCGAACTCTACGAAAAACATTACGAAGAAATTGGCAAACTCATCACTCGCCGTGGTGAACAAACTTTCCGCTATAACCTTAACTATATGTTAACTGGTCCTGTCATCGCCATCTGTCTTGAAGGTATCGAAGCCGTTGAGCTCGTTCGCAAAATCGTCGGCCCAACCGAGCCAAAATCCGCACCAATGGGCACCATTCGCGGCGATTACAGCCACATGAGCTTCGGTTATTCCGACGCTAAAGGCATCGGCGTGCCTAACCTCGTTCACGCTTCCGGCTCCGTTGAAGAAGCTAAACAAGAAGTTTCTCTCTGGTTCACCGACGTTGAAACCTACGACTACGAGGATCTTAACGAAAAATACACTCGCGGCAATTTCTAGTCCAGTCACTAAACACATAAAAACGCTTCAATCCGGAGCGTTTTTATCATTACTTAAAAGATACATTTACCACGAATTCCTTCTAGCCACTCTACTCGCAGGATACGCTCGTCACTAGCTCCTTCCAGCCGCCCTACTCGCAGGATACGCTCGTCACTAGTTCCTTGCAACCACCTTTAACTGCGTTATAGTTTTTCTCGTAAGTTTTTCGCACATAGCCATAAAACTCCTCAAACTTCGCATACAACTTCGCCGTATCCACCAATTCTAGCGGAAACATCACCGTAATTTCAATTTTATTTTCCTTTTTCCACTTATTAAACTCATCCTGCTTCGTTTTCATGTCACTATGTAGCGCCGCTGACAGCTCATCTGGATTTTTATGATAATAAGCGTTTGATGCATCCGCCGCAATCTTCTTGAACTTATACCAATCCTGCCCATATTTTACAAACTCTTTTACCCCAGAGCCCGTCAAAATTTCCGTCGCTTTTCGCATATCTGTATCCGGCCAACTTTCCTGGTAAGCGTTATCCCCTGCCGCCTCAGCTTTCACCCATTCATGCCAAGTTGAGTATTTTTTTAACACGCTATTTACGCTCTCATTTTCCCCCTTCGCCGCCATCAAAGCATTTTTCATCGTTTCGTACCTTAAGCGCACATCCTCATCCTTAAGCACCCCGGCCGTATCACCAATTTTCACTACCACTGCATCATTTACCCCTTCCGCCACTTTTCGACAAGCATTGATATACTCATTGTAAACTTCATTCGTAGTGTATTGGTTTGAGACGTATTCAACCACCTTATCACAGCTCGCATCCGAACGCATTTTCTGCATCTCATTCTTCAGCTCTCGCGCCGCCAGATAAGTTTCCGCATAATCAGTCTTAAACATTCCCGTAATCGAACCGTAGACCATAAAGCCTGCAGTCACAATCACCAGCACCGCCGGAATCGTCACCGCTAGCACCCTCTGCTTTTTCGACATTTTTTTCCTCGCATGTTTCATTCGTTCCAACACCGAAGGCGCTTTTGGTTTTTCAAGTTTCTCCATGTGAGCATTCGGCCCATATCCTGCCGGGAATCCATTATCCGGTACAACCTTCCTCGCCGACTCAATAATCACCGAACTACCAGTCAGCGGCTCCACTACCTGTGGCGGATTCATATCAATCTGCGAATTTCTCACCGCTTGATCATACGAAACATTTTCCTGCGTAAAGCTTCCCTGCCCTTCTTTTTCCATACCCCTATTATAGCATAACCGAGATGTGCTATAATATAATATATGTATATTTCTGAGCTCATTCCCGATTTCCTCGAGTCCCTTGAAATTGAAAAAGGCCGCTCTACTCGTACTATCGAAAATTATCGACTCTATCTTAACCGTTTTTTTGAACTCTGCCTTGAAGATTTTGAGCCCGAAAATGATTTTAAGCCAAAGGACATCACGCCTGAACTTTTACGCAAATACCGCTTACGTCTTAACCGCTTCGAGGACAATCAAAACCATGAGCGCCTCACTACTCTCACTCAAAGCTATCACCTTATCGCCTTGCGTGGCTTTTTAAAATACCTCGCTAAGCGCGGCATCAATTCCCTCGACCCCAGTCTCATCGAACTGCCTCGCGCCACCAAAAAGCAAGTCACCTTCCTTCACTACGACGAAATTGAACGCCTACTCAACGAGATTCCATCTGATACCGAAGCTGGACTGAGAGATCGTGCCATCATTGAGCTACTTTTTTCCGGCGGCCTGCGCGTTTCTGAACTTTGCAAATTAAATCGCGATTCCATCAATCTTGAACGTCGCGAATTTGTCGTACGCGGCAAGGGTAAAAAGGATCGTCCGATTTTCATCGACCAATCCACTGCTGATCGCATTAAAGATTATCTCGATTTTCGCAACGACAGCCTCCCCGCCCTCTTTCTCAATAATTCCAAAAATCTCCAAGTCCCTTCCACCTCTGGCGACTATCGCCGTCTTACCCCTCGCAGCATTGAGCGCATCGTCCAAGGACATGCTCGCAACGCCGGCATCACTAAACATGTCACTCCACATACTCTACGTCACAGCTTTGCCACCGACCTCCTTATGAACGGCGCCGACTTGCGCTCTGTCCAATCTCTCCTCGGTCACGCCAACATTTCCACCACCCAAATTTACACCCACGTCACCGACCCCCATCTTCGCGAAATTCATGAACGCTTTCATACGGAGACAAAAGACCAATGACCAACATCCCATTTTTCGATTTCGCCCTCTTTTACGGTTTTTTCTTTATTTTAGGTGCCATTTTCGGCTCTTTTGCTTGCTGCCAAGCCTGGCGTATTCACGAACGCTTAAACCAACGCTCGCTCGGCGCTCGTTCCATCTGCCTCAGCTGCCATCATCGTCTAGCCTGGTATGACAATCTCCCCATTTTTTCTTGGCTTGCCCTCCGTGGTCGTTGCCGCTACTGCCACCACCCAATCGGCTTCGCTGAGATCCTATCCGAGTTTGGCCTCGGCTTCACTTTCGTCCTTATCGCTCATCATTTTCTCTTCAATTCAATCTCTTCCATCTCCTCTCCTCTCGTTTTTCTCACCGCCGCAACCTCCCAACCAGCCATTCTTATCCCCTTCCTCATCCTCCTCGTTTCGTTCGTGCTTTTCTGGATTTTATTCATTTACGATGCAAAGTGGGGCGAACTGACCGTCCTCCCTATGCTACTACTAATTCCTCTCGCCCTCGCTTTTCATCTCACCACTACCGAAAAACTCGACCTTCTCCAGCCAATTTTAGCTATCGGGCTTCTTGCTGGCCTCTACTATTTATTATATTTTTTCAGTCACGAAAAATTAGTTGGTGGTGGCGATTGGTTGCTTTGTATTTCTATTGCTATTTTTCTTGGTCGCCTCGAGTTTGCTCTTTTTGAACTTTTTCTCAGCAATTTTCTCGCTTCACTTTTCAGTCTCCCACAGGTTCTCCGAAAATCTCGCACCCCCATTCCTTTCGGCCCCTTCCTCATTCTCGCTCTACTTCTCATCCTCTGTTTTAAGTCTACCCTCCTACACTTTTTCGCCCTCTCCTAATCTCTTTCTTTTTTACCCCTATATCATAAAATCATCTTCTCTGTTATAATATATCTCATGAAAAAGAACTCTATTGAAAAAAATGTTACAGCTAAGCTTGAGAAAAAACTCAAAAAGCACTCTGCTCTCGTCCAGGAATTTGGCGAGTTCATTAATCGTGGCAACGTCGTCGATCTCGCTGTCGGTGTTATCGTCGGTGGCGCTTTCAGTAAAATCGTTACTGCCCTAGTTAACAACATCATTACACCAGTCATCGGTGTCATTATCGGTGGAGTTAATCTTTCCTATCTCAATATTACCATCCCAAACTGGCTCGGCAACGGTGCTGGCGTCGTTATCAGCTATGGCAGCTTCATCCAATCCGTCATCGACTTTCTCATTGTCGCATTCTGCGTCTTCCTCTTTGTCAAGCTAATCAATAAATTAAAATCTAAAGTAAAAACCGACGAAAAAGACGGCAAAAAAGACGAACCTTCCGACCAAGAAAAAATTATCGCCCTACTCGAAAAAATCGAAAAGAAATTAAAATAATTTTTCTTAACGCCTTTTATTCTTGCTCTTTAATTGTTAGATTATAAGATAATCTAACTAAATCCTCTAGTTCGTCCCGTGGCAACTGCCCCGACAGCACAACCTCAATTCCCCCTCGGCCAAAATATCTCGATTGCATCACGCTTTCGTATTTTTCCCTTAAAAATTTTGATAAGTTTTTATCTGTTCGCACTTCAATCGTCTTGTCGTCATTTAATACGCAAAAAGCCCTACCGTTTATTGCTGAAAAGATTTTTATCTTCTCTTCCCTTTTCATTAAATCTTCGACATTATATTCGCCAATTCCACTTACTGATTTTATTTCAAAATTCATTTCTTCTCCTTTTTGCGTGTCACTCTGCGCATCGCCCTTATACTCTTCGATTTTATTTTTCTTACGCGCACCATCTTTTACATGCGCTATTTTTATACATTATCTTTTGCGCTTCTCAAACTTACTTCCCTTTACGCGCTCTAAGTAGTATTTTATCTCTTCAATCGACCCCTCGATGTCATCTAATGCTCGATGCATATCTCGCTTCGTGAATTTTATTTTCATCGCATTCTCAAAATAAACTTTCCAAGCCGACACATCAAACATTCGATAATGCAATCTTTTGTCTAATTTTTTCCATTCTTTCCGAATAAATCTTCGGTCCTGGTGAATTGAATTTCCTGCTAAAATCACTTCTTCGCCGAAGTATTTCTCAATAAATTCAAGCAATTTTTTCTCAACCGCCGGGCTTTTCAATCCAGTTTCATTTTGTTTCATCAGTTGCTCGTACGATTCTTTATTTTTCGCCCAAAACTCTCCCACCATCCGTTTTTTCATTATATTCTTTGGAACTTTCACCACTGCCGTCATTCGCGCAACTTCTTGAAAATCCCAATCCGTTGCAATCGCGGCTACCTCAAGGATGCGATCCTTTTTCGGCTCCAGTCCCGTCATTTCTAAATCAACCCAGAGTAGTTTTGCCTTTTTCATTACATTTTTTCCGGTACTTCAATTCCAAGTAGCCCTAAACCGTGCGTCAAAACTTTTAAGTACGCCAGCACAATTTGGCCTCGCTCAAACTCGTGTTCACTGCCTGCCACTTTTGTCGTTTCGTAGAATCTCGAAAACTCCTGTGCTAACTCATATAAATAATTACATAATTTATTCGGTGCTAATTCATTGATCGCAGTCTTAAGTTCACCTTTATATGCAATAATTTTCTTAATTAGTTCCTTTTCGCGTTTAGATAGCTGCCATTCATCAGCTTTTTCTTTTACGCCATTTTTTAACAGCATACCCATAATCTTCTTCGCTCTCACTGCAGCATACTGCAGGTATGGTCCAGAATTTCCCGTCATCGAAACCGATTCGTTCACATCAAAAATGATATTACCGCCAATTTTATATTTCAAAAACGCATATTTTAATGCACCCAGTGATATATTTTCGTCTGCTTTTTCATGCTCTTTTGACATAGCATTTGACACCGACTGAAGCACATCTACGGCCTTTAAAAAGTTTCCTTTTCTCGATGCCATCTTCTCATTGCCCGGCAACCGCACATTACCGTGCGTTAAGTGCAAAGTCCTTTCAGCTAGCTCCGGCGCGTATTTTTCAATTGAAGCAAGCAACACCTTCATATATTCAATAATGTCATTGCCAGTAATGATCACGGATTTATCAAAATGATAATCGTCATTCTTCGTAAATATCAGTCCCACGTCTTTTGCTTCATAAGTTGGCAAACCATTTTTATTGATAAAAACTCGTGTATGCAAGCCATCTTTTTCACCTTTATAAACAATCGCTCCATCTGACTCTTCATAAACCGAACCAATGTGTGCCTTAACTTCTTTCAATCCTCGCTCCGCCACTGTCGATTCCGGGTAGTATCTATCGAATTTCACCCCAATTTTTGCATAAAAATCTTCGAAGTATTTATAGGAAGCTGCTCGACCGGTCCAGTATAATTCTGCCACTCTCGCTTTTTCTTCGTCATCAAATTTCGCTTCTGGGCCAGCCACCGCGATTTCAAAAATCATTTTGTTTAGTCGCGTAATTTCTGCATGTGCCTGCTCATCTTCTTCGTATGCTCGCGTACCTTCGACGTAATTTTTTGCAATCACTTCAATATCGTCGGTTTTCAGTCCATTTTTCAAAATTGCATACAAAGTCTTCGCCACGTGTAATCCCACATCGCCACCAAAGTTTGCTCTTACAACGTTTCCACCCGCAAACTCTATCATTCTCGAAATTGAATCACCAACAATTGAAGTATAAAGATGGCCCACATGTAGTACTTTAAATGGATTTGGATCAGAAAACTCACAAATCACCATCTGATTTTTATATTCATCCTGTGATATATTTTCTAGAAAGTTATCGCTAAAATCTGCGATTTTTGCCTTAAAGTATTCGCCCGAAGATTTAAAATTTAGAAACCCAGGGCCAGCAATTTCAATCTCATATTCACTGCCACTAAACTTTTTAATAACTTCCGTTGCCACTTCGCGTGGATTTTTCCCTACTCTCTTGCAAATTGCCATTGCCAAATTAGTTGAGTAGTCTGCATCAAAATCCTTTGGCGCCTCCGTTACATTCGGCTCAACTTCAATGCCGTATAGTTCTAAAATTATTTTCTTTAATCTATCTTTAATTTCGTCCATAACTTGGAGAAATTATATCATTTTTTCAAGCTTTTTACAAATTCATTAAATAGCGGGTGTACTGTAATTGGACGCGATTTAAATTCTGGGTGTGCCTGCGTTGCAATAAAGAATTTCTTATCCAGCGCTTCCACGAATTCCACCAACTTTCCGTCTGGCGAAGTACCAGAAACAATTAGCCCGCCTTTCTCAATGTCCGCCAAAAACTTTTGGTTCACTTCATAACGGTGACGATGGCGCTCAGTCGTTTTTACTGTGCCGTCTTTATGATAAGTTCCCCACCAATCTTTTGATCCAGCCACTTTGCCAGATTTCAAATCATCAATCGCCCTACGATAAATTTCTGCCGTTTTAGTTTTTGCCTTCAAAGTTGCCACGTAGTCACCTAGTCGCATCGTGCCACCAGTTGACTCTTTCCCCTTTTGATCATCCATAATATAAACTACATTTTCTTGAGTTTTCTGATCAAATTCCTCCGAGTTAGCTTCTTCTAGACCAGCCCTGCGCGCTGCCGCCACACAAGCCATCTGAAGCCCCAGGCATAACCCAAGGTATGGTTTATCTTCTTTCAGCGCAAAAGTTGCTGCTGCAATTTTACCTTCTGCTCCTCGCGCACCAAAACCGCCAGGTACCACAATTCCATCCACCGCTTTCAAAGCTTTCAGTGCTTTCTCGTCTTTTTCTGCTAATTTTTCAGCGTTAATCCACTCAATCTCTAGATTAACTTCATTCCATGCTGCCGCTGCTTTCAAGGACTCCGTCACACAAATATAGGTATCTTCATTTCCTACGTATTTCGCCACTAAACCGACTTTCACTGTCTCGTCATATTTTTTCGCTCGTCGTTTCGAAAAATCTTCCCAGCGTGACAAATCCGGCTCAGAGTCATCATTCACAAAATCATTCAAAATCGTCAGGACGCCCGACTTCAAGACATTAAATGGCACGTCATACACCGAATCAATATCTGGTAAATTCACCACTGCATCTTCCGAAATACCTGCGAATCGTGCAATCTTCTCACAAATCTCCCGCTCCGCTGGCTTTTCTGTTCGCACACATACGATATCTGGAATAATTCCAAATCCTCGCAAATCTTTCAACGCATTTTGCGCTGGCTTCGTTTTTAATTCTTTTGAAGTGTTAATCCACGGCACATACACCACGTCAATATATAGACAATTCCTTCGTCCCACTCGATTCGCAAACAACCTAATTGCCTCGATGAATGACAAGCCCTCATAATCACCCACGGTTCCACCAATTTCTACGATATGGATATCTGAATCCTTTGATGCCATCTCAATTTTTTCTTGCACCAAATTCGTAAAGTGCGGTACTAATTGCACCGTTTTTCCGCCAAATCCGCCTGCGCGCTCCCGCTCAATCAACTCTTTAAAAATTGAACCAGATAAAGTAATCGAATACTTTGAGGTCTCAAAATCCAAAAACCTCTCATAATGCCCAAGGTCCAAATCCGTCTCCACCCCGTCATGCGTCACATAGCATTCACCGTGCTCAACTGGATTTAGCAGTCCAGCGTCCACGTTTAGATATGGATCGCATTTTTGCATCGTCACCTTGTAACCCTTCGCCTTCAAAATTGCCCCCATCGAAGCCGCGGTAATACCTTTGCCAACTCCAGATAAAACCCCTCCGGTTACAAAGATATATTTGCATTTTTTATTTTTACTAGCATTAACCATCGGGCTACCTCTCTCCTTTCGCCCACGCACTTTTACGTTAATATAAAACCTCTTATGTTTAACCTTATTTTATCATAACCACGACAAAATAAAGCCAGTTTATCTATTTTGAGTTAATTAAATCTTGTCGCTGCGAATAATATAAAACTGTATATTGCTGATAAAGCTCATTGTATTTTTTGATTTTATTCTTAAAATCTTCTCCTGGGTCAATTGTGTAGACTACAAATTTCAGTGGTGAATTTTTCCCGCCACAAATCTCCCTCGTCTCACCGTAAGCTAAAGCGCCAGGAATACTAATTTCCCTTACGCCGCCAACTTTCATTCCGATCACACCTTCCGACCAGCCAGCAATCAAGTTTGTTTTTCCTGCCTCATATTCTAGTGGGCTCTTCAAGCTTTTTGGATTTTCAAAATTGTCAAATGATGAATCAAACACCGACTCGTCTGTACACCAACCAATGTAATAACCGTAGTAGCTCGAATCTTTCGTAATTTCCGGCCCATTACCAACCACAAGATCCTCTGTCTTTAACCCGGCATCATCCACCGCCTTGGCATTATAAGCTTTTGCCTTTGAACGATATTTGCTTAACGTTTCGTAGTGTTTTTTCGACAATTCTTCCGAATCTTTTGTAAGCTCTTCTTTTGCCGCACTCAACTCTTTTTCCACTTTTGTCAGCTCTGCTGTTGCGCTTGCATTAGTCTTCTTTTGCTTTTCATTTGAAAGTACAATCAAGGCATACACCGCAACCGTTGAAAATAACATCAAAAATGCGATAATTCCCACCACAAGTCTAGTCTGCCAAGTGGTCTTAAGTTGTTTTTGCTCCATTTTACCTCCTTGAATCTGTCCTAAACGATTTCCGCGCCAAGCTCAGACATTTTCTGTTCTATTCTATTCATTATAGCAGAAATTTCCTCTGCCTCCAGCGTTTTTTCCGTGTTCGCAAATGATAAATGAAAACTTACGTTTTTCGAAGTCTTATCTTCTCCTTGATAAATTGAGACCGGCATTACCTCAAAAATAATCTTGTCCATCATCTCAAACACTTCAGTGATTTTTGCCTCCAACAGCCCATATTCAAGTTCCTCCCTCACTTTTACAGTCAGGTCTCGTTCCACATATGGAAATTTTGAAATTTTCAGCTTCAAAGCCACGGCTCGTTTCACTTTTACAATTTTATCTAAGTTTAGTTCTAACCCCGCCGCTTGTTTAATTTTGAATTTCTTCAGCACTCTTGCCTTAATTTCACCAACTACACCAATCGTTTCCCCAGCTAAAGTCACTTTAGCTGAACGAACTTTTTCAAAGTATGGCAGCTCTTCTAGTGTATTTTCCTCCAAACGAAAATCAATTTTCAATTTCCTGCCTAGCTCCATCAACATCATTTTGGCAAAGTAAAAATCTTCTGTCGATAACACCGCTAAATGATTTTGCATTTCCGGCACCCGCTCATCCGTCAAACCTAAACTTTTTCGCGTCACTTGATTGAATTCATATAGTGTAAATTCTTTGTGCCCTGCTCGTATATTTTCATACATTTTATCCATCAAAGATGGCGTAATCGATTGGCGGAAACATTGCAGCTCTGGCGAAATTGAGTTCACAATTTCGTACGAATCATCATAATTTTCCCCCACTTTTTCCTGCAAATCTTTCGACACGAACGAATAAGTCAGAACTTCGTTACAGCTCAAATTATCTGACAAAATTGCTCTCAGTTCGCGTTTCAACTCAAACATTGGATTTTTCCTCACACCAACAAACGGTCTCAGCGGTAAACTTTTTGGAATGTTGTCATACCCTCTTAGTCGCCCAATTTCTTCAATCACATCTTCTTTAATTTTCACATCAGTCCGCCATTCCGGCACCGTCACCCTAAGCTGTTCATCTACTACTTCCACTAAAAATCCAACGTTTCTAAGCGTTGTCGCCATTTCTTCTGGAGTATATTTCGTTCCAAGCAAATTATCTACATCTGAACTTTCTAGTTCAATTTCGATCGACTCAGTGCCCTCATATTCATCGGCAAAGCCACTAACCTCTTTCGCTTCAACTGACAATTTTTCCATACATTTAATTAACGCTGACACCGTACCCGCCGCTGGCTGACCTTTTGTAAAGCGCGTAATTGCTTCCGAAAAAATGCCGTGCGCCATTTGCATTTTACGTTCATTATAAAGACTAAAAGTTGCCGACTCCAAAATAATTTTTGTAGTATTCGCATCAATTTCCGTCGCCGCGCCACCCATTGCTCCAGCCAACGCCACCGGTACACCATTCGAACAAATCACAATGTCCGACTCAATTAAATCAATTTCTTTTCCGCCAATCAATTCTAATTTTTCGCCCAACTTTGCCGCACGCACACTAATTTTACAAGTTTCTACTCCACCCACTTTTACAAATTTATCGTAATCAAACGCATGTAGTGGCTGACCCGTTAAAAGCATCGTTATATTTGTTGCATCAACAATTTTTGAAATTTTCTTCATGCCTGCTTTTGCTAAAAATACATCATCTAGCGTAAGATATTTTTCCGTTTCCGTAGCCGAATTTAAATTCGTTTTATTAGTCTCAAAAATCGCTGCCGAGTAGCGTGGACAAAGTTTTTTATCTTCCACTAAAACTTCAATTCGCTCTTTAGCGTTTAATTCCGTAAGTTCTACTGTCGTTTTATTTTCTGGCTCTTTAAAGCGAACTCCTAGAATTCCCGCTACTTCTCTCGCAAAACCAATCAGACCAAACGTATCCGGGCGATGTGTCAAAGATTTATTTTCAATATCTAAAATTACGTCGTTCAATCCGAACTTTTCCGCAAAATCATCGCCCGCCTTAGCAAAAGCCGGGTCAATTTCTACAATACCAGAATGGTCATCACCAAGATCAATTTCGTCTAACCCAGCCAGCATGCCGTTTGATTCATAGCCCCTTAATTTGCGCACCGATAACTCAAAATTTTCCGTACCATAAGTTTGCGGCACAATACAGCCCGGCGCAAACCAAACTGCCAACATTCCTGCATACACATTTGGTGCCCCACAAACCACCTGCACCAGTTCGCCCGCTCCAGCATCAATCATACACAGGTGTAAGTGCGTTTCTGGAATATCCTCACACGTCACAACTTTGACAATTTTGATGCCTTTATATTTTTTTGCTAAATCAATCGTTCCCTCAACTTCAACCAATCTTGAGCCGATCAATTTCACTAATTCTTCAGTCGAAACTTCTGCCGGAATTTCAACTAATTTTTTAATCTCATTTAAAGATACTAACATTAAAACTCCTTTAGAAAATCTAATTTACCACTCTCAAAATATCTCACATCATCCAGCAAGTATTTCATCATCACAAGCCTATCAATTCCACCGCCCCATGCAAAACCTTTATATTTTTCCGGGTCAATTCCCGCACTCTTCAGTACATTTGGATGAATCATACCGCAACCCAAAAGCTCCAGCCAGCCGTCACCTTTTCCACCCAATGTTTTTGGTTTTTCTACTAGCAGCTCAAACGATGGCTCCGTAAATGGAAAGTATCCAGGCTGAGTTTTTACTCTCAAAGTTTCACCATAATATGTTTCAAAGAAATTCTTAAAAATGCCGAGTAATTCCCCCATTGTTGCCTTTTCCGCCACATAAATACCTTCGCATTGATAGAATGTGTGTTCGTGTGTCGCATCGACATCCTCATTGCGAAAAACTCGGCCAGGAATTACCACCGCAATTTGCTCACCCTTTTCTAACTGGTCTCGATGCGTCGTCAATACTCGGTTCTGCATCGCCGAAGTGTGCGCAATCGGAATAAAGCCTTCCTTGGTCCTAAAAGTATCATAACCATCTCGCGCCGGATGCCCTTTTGAAAAGTTAAGCGAGTCAAACATATGAAATTCGTCGTCCAGCTGACGTGGCTCCATTACCTCAAACCCCATTGCTTGGTAAATATCCACGACATAATCAAGCTCTGTCATCAGTGGATGCTTCGAACCTTTTTTAAGGTTTAAAATCTTTGCATTTAAATCAGCCGGGGCTGTAATATCAAGTGCCGTCACCGCACTGTCTTCCGCTGCCTCTTCCGCCAGTCTAATTTTTTCTAAAATTGCCTGCTTCTTTTTATTCATTTCTACGCCAAAAATTCGCTTCTCTTCCGGCGATAACGTTTTGATTTTGGCATATTCCTGATTGAGCTTTTTCAGCTCATCTTTCAACTTCTCAATTTCCATTAGTTTCATTATACTCCACTCTCTTAAAATCACAAAATCTCTTATCACTTTCTTCCCCACTTTTTCATTCCTCGCCTCCGCTCTTTTCAAAATCGCCCATCCGTGGTATAATAAAGAATGTAACCAGTATGGTCCGGTAGCTCAGCTGGTTAGAGCACGAGCCTCTTAAGCTTGGTGTCGTGGGTTCAAGTCCCACCCGGATCACCACATGAATTTTGGCCTAATTTTGGCCCTGAAATTAGACTTTGAAACGATTCTTTATAAATATAAAGGATCGTTTTTTTGTTAGCCAATTTCAAGGTTCAAGAATCTTAGAAATTTATTATTTCTATTAAGCTAGGATCTGTTTTCACCCCCAAAACTACTCACACCTTCCCCACGCTTCATCATTAAACCTGTTTAGTCGCTCATATCCACATCAAGCGTCACCATCACCGCATACCCCTCAAACTCTGACCTCACCTTATCGCGAATTTCTCGATAAATTTGATCGCGCTTCTTCGTCTTAAAATCAATAATAATGTCAAATCTAATCGTTTTGTCATCCTTATCTAAATAAAATCCGTGCATCTGCAAAACTTCTTTATAAGAAGACACAATTTGCTCAACTTTTTTCTTCGCCTCGATATTCGCTTTATCCTTCGTACTAACCGAATAAATCCCAATCGTATGCAAAACTACTCCATATTTTTCCGAAACTCGTTTCATAATACTACGCGACATTTTATCTATCTCAACCGCGTTCATCGTGTCCGGTACTTCAACGTGAATTGATCCTAAGTACTTATCCGGGCCATAGTCGTTCAAAACCAAATCAAACGCCCCCTTAACATCTTCTTCCTGCATCACTTCTCTTTTAATTGCCTTCGCCAAATTACCATCAATTCGCATCCCCAGCACATTATCAATTGCTCCCTTAATTAACTCTAAGCCAGCCTTCATGATAAATATCGATAGTAATACACCCACATACGCTTCCAAATTAACTTGAAACATCATATAGATTATCGCTGAAGCTAATACTGAAATTGACAAAATTGCATCATTAAATGCATCAGCCCCACTCGCCACTAATGAATTTGAGCTAATATCACGCCCCTTCTTTTTCACATATAGCCCCAATCCAAACTTCACTATAATACCAGCCATTACAATTACCAAAGTCGGCACACTATACTCAACTTCTTCCGGCATAAAAACTTTTTTTGCTGATTCAACAAATGCCGCCATACCAGCATAAAGCACAATTGCTGATACAATCATTTCCGTCACATATTCAATTCGGCCGTGTCCATAAGGATGCTCTTTATCCGGCGCTTTATTCGCCAACTTCGTACCGATAATCGTAATAATACTCGACATTGCATCACTCAAGTTATTTACCGCATCCGAAATAATCGCGATCGAGTTCGAAATTAGGCCAACCGTCGCCTTAAAAATCACTAATACTAGGTTCGTAATAATACTTATTACACTAGTTCTAACAACTATTTTTTCGCGTTCACTTCTTGTTTTCATTCTTTGATTATATCATTTTTTTAGCCACTTAACCTTGCCATAATTCTTCACCAAATTTTGCTCACTTAGCCATTTTATGTGTTCCCGAAAAATTCACCTTAAAAGTACCTTAACTTTTAAATAGTCCTGGCTTTTTACAATTCTGCGCTATAATAAAATAAAGAATTTATTAAAATTTTCGTTTTGAACTAATTCTCAGTCTAACCATAAACTAGAACTCGAAACTTAAATTTAAACTCTAGAAAGGAGTATTGGATGAGTTTAATTGAGGCCAAAGATATTAAAAAGTCTTTTGGGAAAAAGACCCAGGCTCTTCGTGGCGCTAATCTTTCCGTACAGGAAGGTGAAGTTGTCGCCATTATGGGGCCTAGCGGTTCCGGTAAATCAACTTTACTTCACTGTCTCGCAGGCATCTTACCAGTCAGCTTTGGCAAAGTTATTTTTAATAGCCAAGATATCGGCAAGTACTCCGATAAAAAACGCAGTAAATTAAGGCGCGAACATTTTGGCTTCGTTTTTCAATTCAGCCAACTTGTACCTGAGCTAACCGCTCTTGACAATGTCGCATTACCGCTCTTAGTTAATGGTGTTAACAAAAAACAAGCTTATCTTGAAGCTAAGGCTTGGCTCAAAAGAGTTGGGGTCGAAAGTTGCGCCAATCAAATTCCGGGCGAATTATCTGGTGGACAAAATCAACGCGTAGCCATTGCTCGTGCCATGATCATTAAACCAAAAATTCTTTTTGCCGACGAACCGACCGGCTCTCTCGATTCCTCCAACTCCACTAAGGTTATGGAACTTTTTATTGAAACTGCTAAAGAAAATCACACCACTGTCATCATGGTCACTCACGAACCAACCATTGCCGCCTACGCCGACCGCAAAATCATCGTTCGCGATGGCGTTATTGACTCGGAGAACGCATAATGTTCCTCGGCTTACTTTTTCTTAAGCGCAGCGATAAGCAAGCTTGGTTTAGATATATCGTCATGATCGTTGCCATTATGCTTTCCATGGCTATGCTCTTAAGTAGTGTTGCCATCGGCAACGCGGCTTCGAAGCAAATCGATCGCAACGCTTGGCACCAAAATATCTTTTCTTATTCTGATCGAGATGGAGTTCCCGACGCCTTGGATCCAGCCAATCAAAAAACCATCCTAGAGCTGAGTCATACCTATTTTAATCAAGATTTTAAACAGTACAGTATCCAAGAACTCGGAATTCGACAGATTAGTTCCGATTCTCCACTTCCACCAAATCTCGCTAGGCAGCCCGAGGCTGATGAAATCTTCGTCTCACAATCACTCTTAAATCTCATCAACTCTCATCCAACCCTGAAGGAACGTTACGCTGATTATAAAATTTCACTTGGCGTTCCCGATGATCTTCTCACCTCTCCAGATAACAATCTCCTGATTTATCGCATATCTGATGAAAAAATCAACCATTCCTTTAATCATTACAACAATCTCACTACTTTTGGCCACGAGGACTTATCCAAATTCTCCGCTAAACCTGACTCTCTTCGTCATAAAATTATTACCGCCTTCATGTTGATTTGTGGTCTTGGCGTTTGTTTCCCAATGCTTATCCTCCTCATTTCTGCTATGCGCATCGGCATGGTCCAGCGCGAGCAGCGCTATGCTGCACTCAGCCTTATCGGTACCAGTAAGCGTCAAGTCAACCAAATCATCTTACTTGAAGCTTTATCTAGCACATTCATTGGTGTACTTTCCGGTATTGGCCTTTACGAGCTTCTTCGCTTCACCATTCTCAGTAATCTTCGTTTTGGTGGCGATCGATTCTTCACTAAAGACATTTCCGTCTCTCCACTTGGTGTTCTCTACCTCACTCTACTCATTTTTGCCATCACCGTTCTAGTTAATTTCATCGCCCTACGCAAAGTCAAATCTTCACCGCTCGGTGTCGCTAAAATTCAAAAGCTGCCTAAAAAACCGTCGTTCTTAAGATTCATCCCGGCGCTAATCGCTGTTTTCGCCACCTTAAAAATTACTAATCTTGGCGGGGATTGGTTCAAAGGCCATGCCGAGAACGCAGTTTTCTATCTCGCTGGACTCTTCTTACTTTCCATGATTAGTCTCCTACTATCTGGCTCTTACATTACTCTACTATTCGCGAAACTTTTCAATAAACTTAGTCGCGGCGTGATTGGTACACTTGCGTCAAAGCGGCTTAAAATCTTCGCCAAAACCATTTTCTCTAGCGTTAGTGGTGTAGTTCTCGCACTCTTTGTTGGCAGTTTCTTCTTTACTCTTATTGCCAGCATCGAACATACTTTCACCAGTCGTTACGATACCACCACTACTTATTACGATTTAAATCGCGCTGCTTACCAAAACGACGTTATTGAGATTAGCGGAGAAGAAACTGATTTAACTACCTTTTTCAGTCAAATCGACCATAATCAAAAAATCTCCCCACGCATTTTAAATAAAATCATTAAACAGAATGTTTTTAGCAACGAAGATGAGCATAATAGCAGTATCAAAGAGCTATATACTTGCGCCGAATTAGCTCAATTCACAGTCACTAAATGCAAAAATGATAGTAAACCAGATTCTAAAGTTATTCTCGTTAAAAACTATACTGATCGAAAATACTATATTGAACCCTATCACCCATCTCTCCATCACATTGGTCCGTCTGGTTCAATTTTAATTAAATTTAGTAATGCCGATGATGCGGCCATTGCCCGCGAGCAACTTCGCAATTTAGCTTACTCATTTTCTCGTAATTCCGGGGTCGAACTTTATGTTTATCAACCATCCACCCCAGTCGTTAATATCTTCGAATCCATCAGTGGACTGCTTTCCCTAGTTGAACTCGGCACAATTCTCACCATTATCGTTGCTGGCTTCAGCGTCACCGTTTCAGCTATTGGCGGCGTCTTTGAGCGTAAAAAATCCTTCAGCAATTTAAAACTAATGGGCATTTATAATCATCAATTATTCTTGGTGGTTCTGCTCGAGTCTGCCATCCCGATTATTTTATCTTCTGTTATCGCCGTCGCTTGTGGTATTCTCTTCGCTAAATACATCCTGCTCATTATTGGAGGTGGTCAAATTCTTTTTGCCCTTCCAAATTGGCATTACCTCTGGCTAGTTACCGCCTCCCTCTTCGTCTCCATTCTTCTCATTTTCTGCACTCTGCCAATCCTAAAGCAGGTTACCTCTTTAGAGCAAAATCGTACCGAATAAATCTTTCCACAAGACCTCAAATCTCAGATCACAGATCACAGTTTTTGAAAATCGCAGCTTACAATCCATCCCTTAGTCACCAACCCCCGGCCTACAGTTTCACCTAAAAAATCCCCGAATTAAACTTCTTTCGGGGATTAATTTTTGGAGGTACACTCATTCCAAATTTTAGCTGCACGACTTGTTACCATGCAATAGTCTTCGAATGTTATGTCTGCGACATATTCTACATTCATCGTTCTTCGGCCACAAGACTGGCAGTAAGCATACGCCTTGACTTCGCCCATCCGAACCCCATTTAGGATACCAGTATGCCGTGCTTCACTCATCATTACCGGATTACTTCTCCCGCAACAGCAGCTACATAGTCCATGATATTCCGTCGGCCCCATTGGATGCAACCAAGTATCGTTACTCATATTAGAATCACCTCCTATCAAAGTACTAATAGGCACCCCACCGGCTATTTCATCTGCCTCAATTATAACACAAACTGCTTTTGTTTACTAAAGGCTTACTTTTTAGATGACCCCTATGAAATCAAGATTTATTCCCTTTTTTAACCACTTTCTTTGTCACATCAAATTTTTCCATATATAGCCCCAACATCAGTCTAGTTTGAGAATAAAATGCACAAAAACTTTGGTATACAATCGCGATCACCGGCATCATCAGCCATTGCAATATCATCGTAATTCTTGAAATTTTCTTTGATTCAGGCGGCCTTGGCGGCAACATTTTTAATGACACAATAATTGTTGCCATTAAACCAATTGAGGCAAAAAACTGCACTATCCCAACCGTTTCTGGTAGGTTATATGTCAACAAATTTTTTGAATCATAATTCATTAGTCTCGGCACCCATCCGCCAAACGCCACAATCGGACTCATCGCCGCCAACATCACATGCCCATCCAGTAGTCGCCAAAACTTCGCAAAAAGTGGCATGAATTTCATCTGTCCAATTTTTTTTCGCTCTCGCGAGAATAGCCTTACCCCTACGAACGCAACATCACTCGCACCATAGTCCCAGCGCCTCAGCTGGATAAACTGCGCCTTTAGAGTTTTTAAAAATGTTTCCTCCATCACTGCATCTTGATAAATCGCCACATGAATCGGCACCACGTCATAGTCACCATGAAAATGAAATAATGACCGCCAGTATTGATGCCCATCCTCAACGATTGTTCGCTTCGACCAAAAATCCATCTCAACCAGCGCCGCCAATGGCTGTGAGTGTGAAGCAAAGTTCCTTAAAGTATGCGGTCTCATCGTTGAAATGATATTAAAGAACGAATTTGAAATTGCAATCACCCGCATCGGTGCCGTCGCTTCCCAAATGTTATTCATAAACAGCGACACCGGCTGATACGACAGCCTTTGTCGATTTGGCCTCGTGATGAATTCGTATGCTACATAATCTAAATACTTTTCGCTCATTCGATTATCTGAATCAAGCGAAGTGACAATCACTTTTTCCATCGGAATTTTTTCCGCCGTCACAAACTCTTTGAGCGCTCTACCGGCATAACACAGATTCGGCCCTTTGCCTTTAATTTCATTTGGCAATCCATCTGGATGTTTTACCGCCAAAAACTCATAGAAATCTTTTTTAAATTTTGCCTGCAATTTTTTAGCAGTATTTTCCATTTCTGGACCGCCCCGCTCTTCATAGCCCAGTACTACAATGATTTTCTTACAATCAAATGTCGACTTTTTTATTGCCTCAATCGACGGACCCAGCACGTCTTCCCCCTCATTGTAAGCCATCAACAAAATTGCATGATAAACCTCTGTCGGCTTAATCAAATCTTTTTCATCAGTTGCTGCCAACATTTTTAGATTTGCAATATGCTCTAAAATCCCAAACGTGCCATTATTTAATCGGTCCGCTTCACTTTTATTATGTATCGCCCCCGCTACATCCAGCAATTTCAAGCGCTTCACTTCCGCCGAATAATGCTTTTCGTAATTATCATGTGGATTCTCCAAATCCGCCACTCGCTGATGCCAGTTTACTCGTTCCGCTTTTTTTACCGTGTCATATCCCTGCACTGTTCGAAACGCTACCCCTACTGCCTTTACTAATGTGATCGTGATAATTATCAATAGATAAACTGAGCCAGCTACTGGCCATAACACCGACAGTAGCACCAAAACCCCCACCATCGAATATGCCAAAAAACCAGGTAAAATTTCAAAAAACCGATATTTTCTCGTTCTTAAACCTTGTGGAATTTCATTATCCGCCCAATCACTTTTCGTGTGTGGTTTAAATCTTAGTGTTTTCTTTTTGAGTTTTTTCATCATTATAGAAGCTCTCTCTATGCTTCACCTAGTAGTCTCCCAAAGACTAAGAAAGTTGTCATTACTAATCCAATCGAGAATAGCACGAAAAACATTGCCATTCCGCTACCTTTTTTCTCAAAAATTTTAACTGCCATCAAATTGTGCAACACCCCGAAAATAATCGCAAATACCGCATATGCAAAATACTCCGTCCAGACATCGTCATAATACCCACCAGAGTTTGACATCGATGACCATTCCCCGCCCTGATAGCGCCCAATATCCCCATACGCTGTTTTTACCACCGAAGCGTTAGACCCCACATTCAGCAGTGAAAAAATTAACAGCGCCAAGGCCATCACAAACAAAACAGTTTGCATTCCGAACAACATTTTATGCTCTTCAAAAATTTTCTTAAAATTTTCCGTAATCTTTTTCATAAACGTTATTTTAATTATATCATATTCGACTAGAGTTCACCCCAATTCCTACCCGTCGTCACTTCCGCCACTAATTTAATTGGCAATTCCGGTGCCACTTCCTCCATTGTTTTTACTAACATTGCCGAAATTTCCTCCGCCATATTTTCATCACATTCAACAATAATCGAATCATGAATTTGCAAAATCTGCTTCGCTCCTTCCAGCAATTTCTTGTCAATTTGGATCATCGCTCGCTTCATCAAATCTGCCTCAGTCCCCTGGATCGGCATATTCTGCGCCGCTCTTTCAGCTGCCATCCTAACTACAAAATTAGCTGATTTCACATCCGGCGTCGGTCGTCGTCGCCCAAAGAATGTTTCAACATAACCTAAAGTTTTTGCCTGATTTAATACCTCTTCCAGGTAGTTTTTAATCGGACTTCTCACCCTAAAATAATCGTCAATAAATTCTTTTGCTTCATAAAAACTCATCCCCGCAGCATCTGCCAAGCCCTTGGGACTCATACCGTACATCACACCAAAATTAATTACTTTCGCCGCTCGTCTTTGATTTTTCGTCACCTGTTCCATCGGCACTTCAAATACTTCGCTCGCCGTTTTCGTATGCACATCAACTCCAGAATTAAAAATCTCAATCAATTTTTCATCTTTTGCTAGCGCCGCCGCCAACCTCAATTCAAATTGCGCATAATCTGCCGACACAAAAATTTTTCCTTCGCGCGCCACAAAGCCTTTTCTGATTTCTTTGCCTACTTCAGTCCTCACCGGTATATTTTGCAAGTTCGGATTAAGACTCGACAGTCTTCCTGTTGCCGTCACATTTTGCGTAAATGTCGTATGAATCGACTGCTCTTTGTCCGCTAATAGCGGCAACGGCAAAATATAAGTCGAAAGCAGTTTTGCGCTCTCTCGATATTCCATAATTAAACCAATAATCTCATGCTCGTCGTTTAATTTTTCTAATTCCTTAATTCCTGTCGAAAAGCCTTTTTTTGTTTTCTTGATCCCCTTAGTTGGCAGCTGCAATTTAGAAAACAACACTTCCGCTAGTTGAATTGGCGAGTTTACATTAAATTCCATTCCAGCAGCTTTAAAGATTTTTTGTTCAATCTCTCCCACTTTTTGCTCAAAATCTTTTTTCAATTTCGCAAAATGAGCCGGGTCGATCTTAATCCCCGTTTTTTCCATTTTATATAGCACCGGAATTAACGGCAAATCAAATTCCATATAGATTTTTTCTAATTTTGCATTCGTTTTAAATTCCAGTTTTTCCTTTTTATATTCCTCCACTAAATTCTCTTCAAATGAAAAGCCCAACTGTTCCGTTTCATTTTTTCTTGCCAATGGATCCAACAAAAACTCTGCTTGCGAGACATCCCAAAACTGCGCTCCCGCTAAAATTTTCTCCGCAACTTCTTCATTTGCATGCATTTCAGTTTTCACATCTTTTAAAATTAGCAAGCCTTTCGGCACTTCATTTGCCGAGCCTTCCGAGCCTTCCGATTCTTCGCTCACTACTTCATTATTGATTCTTTCAACCACTTTTTCATGCACTTTTCCCGCCACCACTGGGTCATTTTTCTCAAATTCTGCTTGATATTTTCTTACCAACGAAAAAAATTCTAGCTTTTTTAGTTCTGCAATAATTTCTTCTTTATTAACTTTTAGTTCCGGCACTTCAGCTAGTTTTACTGGTGCATCAAATCTAATCTCCGCCAGCTGATATGACATGTATGCTGACTCTCTACCGGCGATCAATTTCTTTTGTGTTGCACCCTTAATTTCGTTGATGTGTTCATAAATACCGTCTAGCGTTTTATACTCATTCAGTAATTTCACGGCTCCTTTTTCGCCAATGCCAGGCACACCAGGAATGTTGTCTGAATTATCACCCTTTAATGCTTTTAGCTCTAAGAATTGTTCTTTTAAAATCCCATATTTCGCCTCTACTGCCGCTACATCCAACTCCTCCAGCTCCGAAAACCCCTTTAACAGTCGGTACATTTTTGTATTTTCGTCCACAATTTGCAGCATATCTAAATCCGAAGACACAATATAAGTCTCCCACTTATATTTGCCGTCCTCACCTAATTCTTCATCTGCCTGCTTCGCTAGCGTACCAATAATATCATCTGCCTCATATTCGTCACATTCTAAAAATCCCCAACCCAGTGCTTTAATCAAATCTACTAAAAGTGGAATTTGGGCATAAAAATCTTCCGGCGGTTTTATTCTCCCGGCCTTATATTCTGGATATATTTCCAAGCGTTTCTTCGTCGAAGTGTGCGCCTTGTCCCATGCTACTACCACCTTTGTTGGCGCCAGTTTTTTTACAATTTCCATTGCAATCACCGCAAAACCATATACTCCAGAGGTCGGCGTGCCATCTTTTCGAGCTAGATTTCCCATTGCATAGTATCCACGATAGAACACACTTTTTCCATCAATAATCACCAGTCTATTCATCTCGCTCTCCAAAAATTAGCTTTTCTATTTTAAAAATCGATCTTCTTCAGCACTTCATCGACATCTTTTTCCAATTCTTCGACTGAACCATTATTCAATAAATAATAATCCGCCATCGCAATTGGCCCACCTTTTTCCAAATTCTCAATCTCCGAACGATCGCGTTCCTGAATTTCTTCCGCGTTAAACGGTCGCTCCGGTCGCTTTGCTACTCGTTTATAACGAATTGATTTATCAACCACTACCGCCAGCACTGTCATCTGACCTGGAAATTCTTTTTTCAAGATCTTATATTCTGTCCAAGTGTAGAGTCCATCCAGCACAATTCGCTTCTGCCCTGCTGCAATTAAATTCTTAGTCGATTCGATCACTTGGCGGACTACCCAATCCTTACCTTCTGTCTCCCGAATCATCTCTCGAAAATGTTTTTCACTTTCACCGTCCGCCGTTCGCTCAATCCCCCGTTTTTCCATTTCCTTATAAATCATTCCCCCAAAATATATTTTTGGCAAACCTAGATTTGTTAGATGGTCCACTACCACCGATTTTCCCGAACCTGACATCCCGACAATCGCTAAAATTTTTACATCTTTATCTTTAATCTGTTTTTCATCCATACTCCTATTATACACTAAAAATGTCGATATTCTTTTCTCGCCCTTCCTTTACACCTCTCTAGATCATTCCGAATTTTCTGGATAATTTCAATATCGTAGACCTTAATAAACGAAAAACATCTCTTCTGGTTATATCTTAGCGAGCGCGCCATCATATATAAATGAGTATCGTCAATCAGCAAAAATCGATCCTTAAATATATTCGTTTCCACAAAATCAAACCCCACGCTAAAATCATGTCGCCGCCTAATTATACTTGGCTTTGTAAATAATTTATTTTTCGAACAAATTAAAACCGGCACATCTACCGGTTTATTGTCTAATATCGCTAAAGTTTGTTCATCAATGTAATCATCAATTAAAATAATCGACTCTTTTGCTACTGCAATTTTACTAGATATATCACACATATAAAAACAAAACAGAGTTTTTCCCTCTGCTCTTGTTTTCCTAATCTTTTTATAAACCTTCTACTTTATTTTTGCAAGCATAAGTTTTTACACTAACTAAGCCTTTAATGCTAGTTATAACCTTATTCTAGGTATATTTTTATCATTTTTAGCCAAACAATCACTTTCTTTATCGGACTTTTCGCGTTAGTTCCCTTAATCTCTAAAATGTGCTAGAATAGCTTCAGTGCCATTGTAGCTCAGTCGGTAGAGCAGCTCATTCGTAACGAGCAGGTCACAGGTTCGATCCCTGCCAATGGCTCCATTTTTTATGGCTTATTATTTTAATAATCTTTTTTACTAGTCTTATTCGCTTAAATACTGCACCGCTTTTAGTGCCGCCACCGCTCCGTCACTCGTCGCCGTCACTAGCTGTCGTACTTCCTTTTTTCTATTATCGCCCGCCACAAAAATTCCTGCCACATTCGTCTCACAACTTTCGTCTGCCAAAATATATCCCGCCTCGTTCACTTCTATTACATCCGCAAAGTTTTCATTTTTCGGCATTTGTCCCACCGCCACAAACAGTCCGTCCACTAAAATCCTTCTAACTTCACCATTTTTATTTTTCACCTCAACTGCCTCGAGTCTCTTCTCCCCTTCCAGCTTTTCAACTTCGCTATCTAACACTAGTTCAACATTAGCACGATTTTTTACCTGCTCGACTAACCTTGCTTCCCCCCTAAACTCAGTTCGGCGATGAATGAGATATACTTTTTCCGCTAAATCAGCCAGCACTAACACGTCCGAAAGTGCAGTATTTCCGCCACCAACCACCGCCACAGTTTTACCTTTATAAAATGCTCCGTCGCAGGTTGCGCAATACGAAATTCCACGACCAATCATCTTCTCTTCGCCTAGACCAAGTGGTCGATTTTCTAGCCCAGTCGCAATAATCACCGTCTTCGCCGTGTACGTTCCGTCATTCGTCACAATCTCTTTCACCACACCAAGATTATTGATCTTTTTTGCCGTCGTAAACACCACCTCCGCATCCATCTTCTTCACTTGCTCGTACATTTTCGTCGCAAAATCAAATCCCGAAATATGCTCCGCCGTTGGATAATTTTCAATATCGAGCGCATTGACAATTTGCCCACCATAAGTCTTTGCTTCAATTATCAATACCGTTTTATTTGCTCTCCTTGCATAAATTGCCGCCGTCATTCCGGCTGGACCAGCTCCAATAATGACAATATCGTACATTCTATTCTTCTACCAATCCTAAAATCTCCGACCTAGTTTTTAGGCCAACCGTTCGCTTAATTTCCTCTCCATTTTCGAACACAATTAAACATGGGATTGAAGAAATTTCATATTTTTTTGCCAACTCCATTTCCGCATCAACATCCACTGCTACAATTTTATGCTCAGTCGTTTCCGCCACTTCTTCTAAAATTGGCGCTAACATTCGACAAGGGCCACACCACTGCGCATTAAAATCTACAATCACTTTTGTCTTCGCTTCTAAAACTTCCTTCGTAAAATTTTCTTGATTACCTTGAATAATTTTCATTTTTCTCCTTTATTATTAAAATCTAAATCTAATTTAAAATTCGGTGTGGTGCTGTCGGTGAATTCAGCTCTAATCGTTTAAATGTAAATCCGTACTGTTTTCCAAACTGGATAATTCGCTCCACAGCGTTAACTGAAAAATCTTTTCCCTTTCCGTCATGCTGCAACACAATCGAGTAGTCCCCTCTTAATCCACTCACCACATTATTATACACCACATTTGTATTTGTCGTATTCCCAGCATCTCCGCTCGTCACATTCCAATCCACATAACGATAGCCTCGTTCCTCCACCTGCTGAACCAGTCTCGACATAATCCCCTTATTATACAACCTGCTTACTGTGTTCGATGATCCACCAGGAAAACGAATCAATTTCATCTTCTCTCCCGTAATCCGCTCCACTCGTTTTTCAATTTTTGCTAAATCCTCAAAAAACACTTTTTCATTCTGGTAAATCTCCGCATAATTATGTGTACAAGTATGTAGCCCAATCGTGTGCCCTTCGTCATATGCTCGTTTAATCATCGCGTCGTCTCCGCCACACATCACAAAAAAGGTTGCTTTAATTTGATATTTCTTTAAAATATCCAGCACTTTCGGCGTGTTATAGCTCGGGCCATCATCAAACGTCAAATAGACAATTTTAGCTCCATTCGGCGGATAGTAAGTCTGGGTAGTTTCCGTTTTTTCGCCCACTTCTTTTTTATCCGCATCTATCGCTCCCTCATTCACGGCTTCATTCTTTTTAGAGCTTTCGCTCTCCTCTTTTTTTCCGTCAGTCTCACCAGCTGTTTTAGTTTCCGTCTGCTCCTTCTTGTCGCCACCCGTTAAAATCTCTTCAATAACTTTTCCATCCACTAAAGTTCTTCGAATTTTCTGCCCATTTTTAAGAGCCTGTTCGGTAGTTGCTGTTAAATTCGTGCTGTTTTCATTAGACTCTTTTTTCTTCAAATCTTCCCCTAGTTTCGCCGCCGCCACCACTGCCCCAATCACTAAAAAGAGCGAGGCTACTAACACAATCCTTTTCTTACCGCATTTTCTTTTTCGCCCACCAGACATTTCATCTTGCGATATTTCAATTATCAGCTCGTCGCCTCGCCCATCCATTTTTTATCTCCTATTTCGCATATTCGATTGCCCGTGTTTCACGGATTACATTCACCTTAATTACCCCAGGATAACTCATCGTTGCTTCAATTTTATTTGCAATATCTCGCGCCAATTTTAGTGCTGTTAAATCATCAATTTGCTTTGGCTCAACTATCACACGAATTTCTCGTCCTGCCGAAATTGCGTAGGCCTTATCAATACCTTGGAAAGAAGTTGCGATATTTTCAAGATCTTTCATCCGTTCTGCAAAGTTTTCCGCTGAGATATTTCTTGCGCCAGGACGCGCCGCCGACAATGCATCACAAATTTTTACAATAATTGCTTCTGGTGTTGTCGCTTCGATATCGTCATGATGCGCTGCAATCGCTTTCACTACTTCGTCTGGTAAACCATATTTTTTCGCTAGCTCCGCGCCAATCTCTGCGTGTTTTCCTTCAATTTTATGCGTCACCGCCTTACCAATATCATGCAGTAGCGTTGCTGTTTTCGCCACCCTTTTGTCTGCACCAATTTCTTCCGCAATCATGCCTGCAATATGTGCCATCTCAATTGAATGTAGCAATACATTCTGCCCGTATGAAGTACGGAATTTAAGCTCACCTAAGAGATGTAACATTTCGTGTGGAATCCCGACAATACCAACCTCGCGTGCCGCGTCTTCGCCTGCTCGCATCACTTCTTTGTCGATTTCGCGCTCCGCCTTATTCACCGCCTCTTCGATTGAAGTTGGGTTAATTCGCCCATCTTTCATCAATCGCTCAAGTGCATACCTTGCCACCTGACGGCGGATTGGATCGAAGCTTGAAAGCACCACCATCCCAGGAGTATCATCCACCATAATATCTACGCCAGTTGCGCGTTGCAAAGCTTGGATATTACGCCCCTCCTTACCAATAATACGCCCTTTCATTTCATCATCTGGTAGCTTCAAAGCGGTAATCGTACGGTCTGCCGTCACCTCTGACGACATACGCTCCATCGCCGTCACTAAAATTGCCTGTGCCGTTTCATCAATATCACGCTTAATCGCTTCCTGTTCCTTGTTCACCAAGGCTACCAAATCACCTCGCACATCGTGCTCGGTCATCATCATCAGCTTATCTTTTGCTTCCGCCTTAGTCAGCCCTGCAATTTTTTCCAGTTTTTCCTGTTGTTTTGTGCGAATATCTCTAATTTCCGTCTTTAGATCTTCAATTTCTTTTTCCTGGCGCACCAATCGTTCCGATTTTTTCTCCAGCTGGTCTAATTTGCCGTCCAGTAAAGTTTCACGTTCCGATAATCTATTTTCAGTTTTACGCCATTCTCGACGACGTTCGTCCTCTTCATTTTTTGATTTTTCTGCCACGTCAGCCGCTTCTTTTCGCGCTTTCGACACAATATCAGACGCTTCATTCTTAGCCCTTCGGACTAAATCCTCTGCCTTGTTTTTACCGCCATTTTCGTTTTTCTTATTATATACAAAAACAGCACCTGCACCACCGGCTATACCAACGGCAGCGGCGATAATTGACCCAATTATCTCCATATCCCTCTTTCTATTTCCTTTTGCTTGTCGGTATTTTCCTTATACCAACGGTTTTTCAGAAATTTCAAAATTTTAATAATTAACTAAAATCCCCCATTTACCCATATTATAGCACGATTTAGCTAATTTTAAGTCAAACTCTATTCGTATTGTGAAATGTTATCCGTCAACATGTTTTTAATATATTGCGCTGCTGTCGTTTCAAGCCCCAAGTTCGCCTGATCCTTTGAAAATGGGATAAAATCTGTATAGAAGTAGCTGTAATTTTTATGCGTAAAGACTTTTTTACCAAACGAAATGCCCGTCGCTGCGTCAAATTCACCTTCCGCCGTTGGAATTCGAGTTAGACAACCCATTCTTCCAGGGTTTAGTGCAATATTCGCAAAATCCGGGAAGTATTGCACCCCCTTTCCTACCGCATTAAAGCAAATACTTTGGCGATAATTTTCGTTTAAAATGTATGATACTTTTTCCAGACTATCCGGGATCTTAATTTTAATTCCCCAAGTTGATAAATAAATGTATCCAGTCGTTGCTTTATAAATTGGCACGTCTTCCGGCTTGGATATTTTTACCCCAGTTGCTTCTTCAACCGCTCGTACCACATTAGTCGCATCCTTTAGCGCGCTCTTCGTTTTTGAATGAGCTTCATTTTCATTCGCGTATAGCATTACGCAAACCACTGCCGCAATCGATGCCGCCATCGTCAATACACCGAACATGACCGTTAAAACTGAGAGCTTTCGTACTTTTTTACCTAACTTCTCAACCGTTTTTTGCTCATCACCATTCTGATCTTTTTGCGTGCTTACCCCTAGCTCTCTTGGATCTGCTACTGCTGGATTTACCGTATTTTGTATATCAAAATGCGTCGGCGAAGCTACCGGCACATTCAGTCGGCTCGCCATTGGCGCTTGGTTGTAATTTTGTTGTGATGCCGAAGTTCCAGTCATTACTGCATCAAATTCCGCTCCAGTCGTTTTAATTACTTCATCTAATTCATTTTTTACAGCCTGCGTGTTTACTTGCGTAGCTAAGTTAATCGGCTGACCAGGATTATTCGTTGCGACATTCCCCCTGCCAAATTTTACCCCACCAACCGTTGTTGCATTCGTTTGTTTATTTAATTCTTCTGGATTCATTTTATGCCCTTTATACTTCCTGTATTATAACATAAGCATTATTCAATCACAAGCCAACGTAATAGCTCACAACCTTTGCAACAAAATCTTGCATAAAATAAGGTAGCTCTTAAAATTATTTTTTAGGCGCTGAAATGTTTGCCGCTCCACCATATTCTGGCAAAATAATCGGCACTTTTTCACCACGATGATTAAATAATGGTACTCCGAGTTCTTCTGCCAACGCATTCACTACCGCCGCACCAATCCTCAGACCCGTAAATGAGCCTGGACCACTCATAAAGCTAATTTCTGAAATATCCGAAAAAGTGGCCCCATTTTCCGCTAACTTATCTCTTAAAAATGCGTGTAAATTCTCTGCCAAATCTCGTCCTGACTCCCAATGGTATTCTTTATCATCCAGCTTCAGCAACGTCACCGGCGTCGATGTATCTAAAAACATCTTCATAGCGAAGTCACCTCTCTCGTTCCGTCATCCAATAATTTAATCAAAAATCTTTTGTGGCCTTCCGGCAACAAATCTTTTACCGAATCCGCCCATTCTATCACCGTTATAGTCTTCTCATCCTCCACATTTTCCATCAAATCTTCACTCATAATTCCTACTTCTTGCAGTCGATAAAAATCATAGTGCACCAATTTTCCATCAGGAAAATTATACTGTTTTGACAACGTAAAACTCGGACTTGTCACTTCATCAGCCACGCCCAGTCCTTTCGCAATTCCTTTCGTAATTGTAGTTTTGCCCACGCCAACATCCCCAGTTAACTCGATTACTTCCGGCGCCTTCAATGTCCTAGCCAGCTCTTCGCCAAACCCTACCATCTCCTGTTCTGTTCTTAAAATCATGCCTTTATTATATAACTTTTAGCATTTTTTTCAAACAAACCCGTCAGCAACAAATCAGCAACCAGCTAAGCCGACTAACCTTCTGAGTCGATACTTTTTCTTAACTTACGTATTTTACCTTTGTACGTCAGAAACGATAGCATAAATCGGCATCAACACCGCAATCACAATAAAACCGACTAGAAGCGCCATCACCACCATTAAAATTGGCTCAATCAAAGTTGAAATCGTTCTAATTTGCTCGTCCAATTCATTTTCATAAACCGTCGCCGCCTTTCCCAACATCTCGTCAATCTTACCTGACTGCTCACCGATCGAAGCCATCTGCGGAATTAACGGCATAATATAACTTCGACTCTTCATCGACTCAGACAGTGGTTTACCTTGCTTCACTTTTTCCATTACAATTTCGATCTGCTCTTGCACAATAATGTTCCCAATTGCTTCACTCGAAATTTGCAACGAGTCCTGAATGGACACGCCAGTCGACAATAAGTTTTGTGCCGTTCTCGCAAAACGCGAGTTATATAATCTTAAAAAGAGTCCCTTGAATAGTGGTACATTCAGCTTCATCACTGCACTCCACCTTTTTCCCGTATCAGTTTTTAAGAATTGCGCCAAGAACCAAATCGCCACCGCAATCGAAACCAACACCACATACCACATATTCGTAATAAAATTGGAAACGCCAACCAAAAACGCCGTCGCCCATGGCAGCTGCTTGCCTAGGTCTCGATATAAACTTTCCACCTGCGGCACCACCACTAACACCATAAATACAATCACCGCAATAATCACCAACAAAATAATTGCCGGGTAAGTCAATGCGCCTCGAATATCCGACATCATTTTCTCATCTTTTTCATTTTGGTCCGCCAACCGCACCAACGACAAATCCAACGTACCTGAAGTTTCACCTGCTTTCAAAAGCGCAATATATAAATTATTAAAAATATCCGGATATTTTTCACACGCTTGCGTCAAAGTTCGCCCAGCCTCAACATCTGCCAAAATTGTTTCAATCAATTTTTTCATTGGTTTACTCTCGGTCTGATCTGCCACTACTCTCAATGAGTTAGATAGTGGCAAGCCGGCACCAATCAATGTTGCAAACTGCCTCGTAAACACGTTTTTATCTTTGTTCGAAATCTTATTTTTAAATCGCGCAAAAAATCCGCTACTTCCGTCATCCTCTTCTTTGATTGTGTCTGGAGTATATCCTTGTTCAATCAACAACTTACCAGCGGTTCGTTCATTCTCCGCTTGAATCGCACCCTTAACAATTCTACCTGTCTTTGAGTCTCTTGCTTTGTATTCAAACCGCCTCATTTATTAGACTCCTTTTACTAGTCTTTCAAATTCATGCATATCGACCGCACATTCTCGTGCATTATCATAGGTTACCGTACCCTGTTGAACCAATTTTGCCAAAGTGCGATCCATTGTCTGCATCCCCTCATTTGCACCAGTCTGGATTGTCGTATCAAGTTGATGCGTCTTGCCCTCTCGAATAATCGAGCGCACTGCCGAGTTCGCCACCATAATTTCCGCTGCCACAACTCGTCCTCCACCAATTGCTGGTACCAAACGTTGTGAACAGACTGCCATCAAAACTGCCGACAATTGGGAGCGAATTTGTGGTTGCTGCTCTGCCGGGAACACGTCCACCATACGGTCAACCGACTGTGCTGCCGAGTTTGTATGCAGAGTTGCGAACACCAAGTGCCCAGTTTCCGCAATCGTAATTGCTGAAGAAATAGTTTCAAGATCACGCATCTCACCAAGTAACACCACATCCGGGTCTTGACGCAGTACCGATTTCAATGCTCTTGAAAACGAAAATGTGTCATAGTGCACTTCACGCTGTACAATCACCGATCTTTTCGACTTATGCGTGAACTCAATCGGGTCTTCAATTGTCACAATATGCACCGCTTTTTCATGATTAATTTTATTGATCAGTGCCGCCAAAGTAGTTGACTTACCAGAACCAGTCGGCCCAGTCACCAACACCAACCCTCTCGGAAAATCTGCGAAAGTTGATACGATTTGCGGCATACCTAGCTCTTCGATCGTTGGCATTTTTGTCGGAATTAAGCGAAACGCCGCCGCCAAGTTCCCTTTTTCATTAAAGGCATTCACACGAAAACGCGCAATTTCGCCAAACGAAAATGAATAATCAAATTCTTTGTCTTTTGACAAAATTTCACGTTGCATCGAATCCAGCGTTGAAAAAATTAACTTCTCCACCATATCTTCCGTCAAAATTGGCGTATTTGGAATTGGTTGTAACGCGCCACTAATTCTTAGTACTGGTGGCAAACCAACTTGAATATGCAAGTCTGATGCACTTTTCTTAATACACTCCTCGAGTAAAACTTCAATTCTCACACTTGATGGCACTGCAGTTGGAGTTGCTGCTGCCGCTGCTGCAGCTGCAATCGAAGATGTCGTTGGTACTGCTGTCGAATTATCCATCACCTGCTCATTTAACACTGGACCGCCTGGCTGTGTCATCACTTCACCCGCTGGCACCACCCCCGTCGCTGGCTGCACAACCGCTCCCGCCATTGCTGGATTTACTGCCGTATTCACACCTGCATTTGCACCTAAATTCACTGGATTTTCGTTTTGCATTTACCTACCCTCATTTTTTTCAATTTTAACATAATCACTTTCCCTAAGCAAGGTCAGAGGCCACTCGGTTCACCTCTGCCACTGTCGTAATTCCCGACAACGCCTTCAACATTCCATCTTGGCGCATCGTCAAAGTCCCCTTCGCCCGTGCCACTTTCATAATTTCCGACGAAGTCGCACTTGTCACCACTAGTTTCTGGATATCATCATCCACCTCAATCGTTTCATAAAGTCCTGCTCGACCTTTATAACCACCTGGCGTTTCTCGGTCTTCAATTCCCTTCACTAAAGTATACCCGTTCGGATTATAAACTGGTAGTCCAGGATAGCCAAGGTCTTCCGATACCATTGCCACCTGCTGTTGGTTTTGTGGCAACAACTCTCCCATCAGTTCATTGATTTGCTTTGTTTCCATTTCTGTCGAAGCATAAGCTTCTCGTTTATCTGCCACTCGTCGCACCAACCTTTGCCCAATCACCGTATTTAGCGTTGAAGCTAACAAAAATGGCTCAATTCCCATATCTAAAAGACGCGGCAAAATACCCGCTGCCGAGTTTGTATGCAAAGTCGAAAACACTAAATGTCCCGTCAAAGCTGCCTGCACCGCTAAATTTGCCGTTTCTGAGTCACGAATTTCACCCACCATCACCACGTCTGGGTCCTGACGCAAAATTGAACGTAGCCCCGCAGCAAAAGTCAAACCAGCATCCACATTCACCTGAATTTGGTTTACTCCATCCATTTTGTATTCCACTGGATCTTCCAATGTCACGATGTTGATTTTTTCATCAAAAATTTTTCGCACCAACGCATATAAAGTAGTCGACTTACCAGAGCCAGTCGGTCCAGAAGTCAGAATCATCCCGTTCGGCTTCGCAATTCCCCGCTCCACCATCGCCAACGCATGCCCAGTCATTCCCATTTTTTCAATATCCAGCGTAGTACCAGTTTTGTCTAAAATACGAATCACCACTTGCTCACCCCACACTACTGGCGAAATCGCCACGCGCAAGTCCACTTCTTTTCCTGCCACCGCCAAAGTAAATTGGCCATCCTGCGGAATTCGGTGTTCATCAATTTTTAGATTTGATAAAATTTTAATTCTTGATACCAATGCTGGTTCAATCGTTTTCGGCAGTTCCATTACTTTCCTTAGCACGCCATCTACCCGGCAACGAATCACCAGTGCTTGCTCTAGTGGTTCGATATGAATATCCGATGCTTTTGACCGAGTTGCATAATCCAAAATTGTCGCCAGCGCCTTTGAGATTGGCGAATCCTGCGTGATCGTTTTTACGTCCGAACTCAGTCTACTCTGCGCATCTTCCATTGTCGTCGACTTCACCGCATTCTTCACCGCCGAGAAATCGCCCGTGTATTGTGCTAGCGCTGCCCTGAGTCCCACCTCACTCGCCATCACCGTTCGTACTGGTTTTTGCACCAGCGTTGAAAGATAATCTGTCGCCTGCACATTTTGTGCATCTAGCATTGCCACATAAATCGCACCGTTCTTTTCCCCTAGCGGCACCACCATTGTACGTTCTGCCACCTCGTACGGAATGAGCGTCAAAATCTCACTATCCATTCGAGTATTATTCAAATTCACATATGGCACTCTCAGAATTTCTGCCATCGCATGCGAAACCGTCTCATCGTCTGTAATATGTTTCGCTGTCAAAAGTGCCAAAATCGGCTGGCGCGTTTTCAGAACTTCTTCTTGCGCCGCCTTCACCTGAGTAGCTGACACTAGCCCTTCCGAAACTAGCAACTTTACTACTTGCTCTTGTAATTCTTTTGTCAGTAATGCCATTATTGACTCTCTGTTTTTTCTTTTTTGCTCGTCGGACACTTACTTTCATCATCAACAACCGTACCATCTGAACAAGTTACACTTTCAGTTTTAACTTTTCCGTCTGCATTTTCGCACTTCTTGCGCTCTTCTGGCGTCAATAAGTTCAAAACATTTTCATTACAGTCGCCGATATAAACTTCCACGGTTGGGTTAATTGCATCTGGGTTAAAAAGCTCTGGATCCGGCTCTTTTAATTCAGCCGAAATCGGATTGATTGTTTTAATTTTAACTGATTGCAAGTTCGGGTCCCCTAATAGAGAATTCACCGCAAAATAAGTAGCCAGCGTTCCAACTGTCGCGATAATAATAATTGAAAAGATATCTGACTGCTTCATTTATTTTTTCTCCGTCTTTTTTTCACTCTTCGTATTCGTCTTACCAGTTGCCGTTTTCGCTTCTTTTGAAGCATAAATCGTGTTCGTAGTTTCCGATGCTCTAATTTCGTTCGTGTAGAATGCTTGCGCCTGCGCCGACAATTGCAATTTATCCGTCGGCTTCGCCATTAAACTATATCCACTTTTATCTGCTGATTTATAAGTAATCGTTGCATTCCTAAAACTGAAAGCTCGAATTGATTTCTCAAAATTCTGCAATAATTTTGTCGTCTGGAAGACATCGCCCTCATACGACACCGAGACTGGAATCACTTCAATTCCGTTAATCGGTGACGCCTCACTTGAACGGTTTGGCGCCAACGCTTTTGGCGTTACACCAGACATATTAAAAATATGGTTCACCGAAGACAATAACGCTTCGCGGTTCTGAGTCGCAGGCAATGCATCCGGAATCACCCTTAACGACGAACATAATTTAATCATTTTTAAATTAGCTGATCGCTCTTCTTCCGATTCTGCCTCTTCATACAATTTCCTGAAATCCCGTTTCGCGCCGTCTTTGTCATAGCAGCTTTCCAACTGATTATCACGCGCCACTGATTCAAGGTTATTATTCTTCGTCATATTAACTAATACATTGTAGCGCAGCGTACCAGGAATTTCCTCGGCATCAATTGCTTCCGGATTACATTTATTTAAGTCTGCATCCGAAAATTTACCGTCCTTATTTTTCGTTTTACAAATACCAACATTTTTAATCGCTTTATAATAATTTCCAATTGCCGTATCTTTTTCTTTAATCACCATCGTATTAAATATGATGTATTTCATGAAGAAAATTGAAAATACCAATGCCGCACCAAGCACTAATGAAGTACCGAGTACCGCCAACATCATTTGCTGTTGGATTTTCGTAATTCTAATTCTCTTTCCTACTGCGACCTCGACCATCTCATTCTCCCGTCTTATTTTTATTTTTTACGTTGCATTCCGTATCACCAGTTGAACATTTTGTTGCTGGTGCCGTAAAGATTTTTTGAAGCTGCACGTAAGAATCTGTTACGTTTTGACCATTTGGACCAACCGCCATCACGTGCTTATTTTTAAAGGCGAACGCATCCGCATTGAACTTCACTGCCGCTGAAAAGCTGAGAACTAGTCGATCATTTTTATCACGACCGTTCGCCGACTGTGTGATTTCAATCCCATTTGGCACCATTTTGCACTTATTGTCCGAAGACCATTTCACTACTTCCTTACCGCTCTTCTCATCCGTCGTCACTTCACCCGTGTAGGTGATACATTTACTCTCAAAATGAGGTACTCCACTCACCACTCCACCGGTATCCATTGTTGGTGTGTATTTATAGTTCGTCACATTATAAACCGTGTTGCTATTTGGTGGCGTTGGCGCTTTATCGTCGATACCATCCTCGCTCGTTCGCACAGCTTTTTTGTTATACCAATCCGTAAATTGTGGTGTGCGGTAAATTTTTTCGCTTGGCACATAATTAATTTTCTTTTTCTCAGTCTGCTCTTTTTCTACATTCTGTTTATCTGCACTCTTTTGGCCATTACCAACCTGTGCCACTTCAGACACTCCATTAGTTATTTTTGTCGACTCTAGATCCGCATTCGTCTGCGGAATTGTCACTGTACCGTCTTCATTCACAACATAGTCGTCTCGTGATGGGTCACAGCCTTTTTTGCCACGATTCCAAATCGCATAAATACTGCCATTTTCTTCATACATTTTATTATTCAAATCGTACTCCTGCAAACAACGGGATGGAATTTCTTTCCCCTCTGCATCCACGTAGCGACCGTAGTCAAACGACATTAAATTCGTTCGCTTAATGAATGCTTCCAAAACTCGGTAATCGATATCATCTTTCACTGCATCCGCCTGCGCGTCAAAAGTCAAAGTTGTCGAAGTCAAATCAACTGATAGTTCCGAAGCCTGCACTTTGTCAATTCCTACATCTTGTAGTGCCGCAAAGAAAATCAACGCTCTCGATAAAACTTTCTGTTTGTCCTCAATCTCCGCAATCCCCCTTAACTGATTTTGCACAGTCAAAAATTCTGGCAACTCTTCATATGAAGTGATCTTTTTCGACAAATTCTTCAGATGCGCGTCCTGCCCCGACATCGTGAGATCTTGCGCTACTTTAATTGAACCTAGAATTGCCGTCACCGCCCCCGAGCCAATCACCACGACTAGACAAATGAAAAATACTAGATTGCGAATTTTTTGCATCCTGATCATTTCCGTCTTCACGTCTGGCACAAGATTGATTTCATAAAATCCCGTCTGCTCTTTCATCACCTCTTCTTCCGGACCCACTTGACCCTTAAAGAGTGCGATTATGAATCTCGGAATGTCCGAAAGGTGCATCGTCGAAAAACTAAATTGTTGTTTTTTTCCGGCCATTATCTATTGCTCCTTTCTGCTAATCCAATCGCCACTGCAAATTCAGACGCTACTGGCAACAACGCCTGTTGCTGTTCTGGTGTTACTCGCACAAATTGCCATGGGTTGCCTTGAATTGTCGGAATGTTCGTTTTTACTTCCATATACTCTGCGATGAATGGAATAATTCCCGCAAAGCCCGACAAAATAATCCCGCCTACTTGCGCCCCAATGTATTTATTCTGGAAGAATCGCCCTGACTTAGAAAGTTCCATCGCAAAAGTCTCCAGTGAAGCATCCAGTGCCTTAAAGACCTGACCTTCCAACTTATCCTGCGCTAGTCCGAATTTCAAAATAAATTGCTTCGCTTGCTCTGGCCGCACATTCAGTGCATCCGCCACCGTTTCTACGAACATTGAAAGTCCGCCAGGAATTGAGCGCACCAGTCTCGGCGCACCCTGATAAACTACCACAATATCAGTCGATTTTTCACCAAGATCAATCAACATCCTCGCATCAGTCGCCCCAATCGGTGCCAATGCCCTTGTCATTGCAATCGGTTCTGGCTCCTGTGCAATCACATTCAACCCCAGCGCTTCAACATCTTCCATTCTCTGTTCTGCATATTCTTTTGCCGTCGAAGAAATCAAAATCTCCGCCTTGAGCGCATCATTCGGCGAAACCCCAAGCACCGCATAGTCAACTTTCGCTTCTTCCACTGCCATCGGAATATATTGATCCGCCTCATACTTAATCGTTTTACCAACCTCACTTTTTGGTGCATTCGGCACCTCAATAATCGAAGTGTAAGTTTTTCGTGCCGGTAAGCCCAGTGCCACATTTTTTGTCGTAATTCCCGCCTGTTCCTTTGCACCCAAAATAGTTTCCGCCAACTTACGCTTTCCTACTTCCGAATTATCTTGCGCAATTTTCGGATCAATCGGCACGTAGGCATATTTCTCCAATGCCCAACCTCGTTCAACATCACCAGATAGCTGAATTAGTCGAATTGAATTTGTCCCAATATCCAGCGCGAAGAAATCGCCCACACCATATAGTAAACTCATATCACTTCCTATTATAGCATAAACACTTTAAAAACAACTATTTTTTATAAGCTCGTACCAAGATAAGTAATTTTTGCGTAGCCATTACCCTTTTTAGCATAGTCCGCCGTTGCCGTCTCTGAAGCATTCGAATTTGAGTTTGTCCTTGTATTGTTATCACTTGAGGTTGTACACTCAAAACAGGTCATATGTTTCACTACTCCCGCTCCAGAAACTAGACTTGTCGCACCAATATAGCTCGATCCGCCACCGCCACCGCCATGTCCACGCAGCGAAGCGCCACCTCCATACCAACCACTGCCACCGCCACTGTTCCCGCAACATTGGATTGCCGTAGCAGATTCTCCTCCATGACCAAAATAACCATTAGACCTACCGTGAAGGTTCTGATTTCCTCCACCATTCGCACCACCGCTAGATTGCGTTGCCCCTAAGCCACAAAATGAGCCGTTCCTACCAATGATCCAGCTCCATTGTCCAACCGGAGTATCGTCAAATCCACCCACGCCAATAATGCCTCCAGCATCTCCGCCAGTTCCACGGTGTAAATCAGATACGTCCGAAGATTCTCCTCCTCCCCCTCCGCCAGCTCCGACGATCAATACCGCAGATTTATTATTCTCTAGTCCAGCCAATAGCCCAGTTGAAGTTGCAATATGGGTTGCTCCACCGCCACCAGATGTTTCTTGATTATCCGAAAACGCAAGACCGCCCCCATTATATCCAGCAGAGTCGGCGCATGCTCCCGCTCTATTACATAGTTTTCCTTTTCCGCCAACCATAATATATATCGTGGAGTCTTCAATAAGTCTAGCTACACCGACAGAATAAGCTCCAAAGCCACCTCGTCCCGTTGTTTTCGTATAACCGCCACCAGACACTACGTCGTCACCACCGCCCTGTGCACCCCAGACCTCAAGCTTATAATATCCAGTTCCAGGAACTTTCAATCGCTGCTCAGTCCCAGTATAGTCAAAGTTTCCAGTATAGCTAATTAAATTCCATATCGCCTTCAGATTAACCGTTTTACTATTACTCGAATTCACGTTCACCGTTCCTGCTGTATAAGTCGTTGTTCCGTCATTCCACCCCGCAAAAGTATAACCATCCCTCGTCGGCGTCAACTCATTTAAATTGATGGTTTCGCCCCAGTTTTTTGTTGTCGCATAAGTTGCCCCCGCTTTTGCCACCCCTCCATTCAAATTCCAGTTAATTCCATAACCTAAGCAACCCGCCTTTGGCGTCATCGTGTAAACCACCTCATTCACATAGGTCCCCGACGGAATTTGATCATTCGCTTTCACTCCAAATTTCACCGGGATTGTCAAATTCGCCACCTGCGCCGCATTCGCATCGTAAACCACCGCCGGTGTCACACCCGCCTTTGGCACCGCCGCATAAGTCGCTGCATTATTTAAACTGTATCCCCAAGAATTATCGTCTAGCGCATTCGTCGTTGTCGCTGCAATTTCTTTCGTTAACAGATCGCCATCAACCGCCGCTCGCGTCAACGCATTTGTCGTTGCCGAGCTCATATTCATCGTAATTCTCGCTCCTGCCTCACAAGTATTTTTCGCCGTCACATTACTCGTCTTCTCATAAACTTTCTGCGTTGCCGTCGGCGTAATCTCCACCGCCACCGTTTCTTCCGTCGCCATCGACATTGTATATGGACCAATCACCTGATTATTCGACTGAGTTTCTGCATTCGTTTTTACTTGTGGCGCGAGTAAACTCACCGTCAAAAACGTTAAAATTAAAAATGATAGCCCAACAATAGAATTATATATATATATATAAGATTTAGTGCCTAAAAAGTTCGCACGCCCCATTTTTCCCTCACGAAAAACCCATTTTTTAACCATAATTACCTCCATTTTATCGTTTTTCGTTTTAAAACACAAGCATTTTAAGAATTTTTCGCCTTCTCTTTAAGCAACTTTTTTACCCCGTTCTACCCCCTCTAGACTTTACTCTATCCTATTACAAAATTTTTACTGCTTGTTCACTCTTAGAAATCACAATTTGTTTCACCCCATTCACCTTTTTATATTCACCCTCCGCCTGAATTTCTATTTCGCCTTCTTCTGAAAAATCCAAAATCGCTTCTCTTGCTACCCGTGCCGGCACCTTAAATAATACACTCCGCATCATAAATACTATTAGTCTAAAAAAGCTCGTCAACCTACCTGTCGCCGATAAAAACTCCGTCCGGCTTAGACTATATTTTCCATCCCCCTTCATCATCTTCGCCACTGTCGCCCCATTCACCGCCAAATAATCCGAGACTTTCCTTGTCTTTGTCTCCAGTTCCACTATTCTAGTAAAATTATTTTCGCCCCCCTCATTATTTCGCACATTCCCCCGCTCCTTTTTCACTTCCATCGTCAATTGAAATTTCGGCATGAATTTTCTGCGCTTATTTTTAAAATACCAGCTCATTAGCGTCATAATCGAAAACATCATCCCCTTATTTCCCTTGCGTAATTTCTTCCGCGTTTTTTCTCCATCAAAAATTTCCGTCGATTCCGCAAACATTCCGAGTGTAAAATAGCAAGCTGCATATCGGTAGTGCTCCCCATCAATTTTCGCTTCCAGCGGATATAATTCTCCGCCCGATATTTTCGCCAATGTCCTTGCCATGTCATTAAAATTGCCGTATGGCAGCGCCATAAACCGCACGATCTTTTCCGACAATATCACCCCATTTAGCCCAATCGTTGCCGTTCCATCTCCCCCTGCTGTTACCACGATATCTCCATCAAGCAAAAACTCCGCCAGTCGTTTCGCATTATCGTCCACGTCTGTCGGTTGGATTTCATATTTACCGATCATCACCCCCTTGATTTCCCTGAGCGGCCCAAATACTTTGTCTTTTACAAACATTGCTTTTGAAGATCTTGGGTTATATACGATAATTATTCGTCGCATTCGCGGCGTACCGTCTTTTTTCCACCACTCATTTTCCACTCCATCAAAAACCGGTCTATTTCTTGAATAGACTAAATCAATAATCTTGCGCTTTACCTCCGAGATTTCCACCAATTTTTCCTAGCTATGAACCGTCCGCAAACAGACCACCAGGCAACAAGAATTGTAGAATTCCCCAAATCATTACCCAAACCACTAGACCAATCACAATCTGAAACAATCGGTTTTTCGCCTTCATCACTTGAGCTGAATTGTCTCGCGCCGTAATATATTGGTAGCCCGTAATTAAAACGCCAATGATTGCCGCCGCACCCACACCGTAGGTCACTACTGAAAGCACCATTCCGAGAATATCAAACATCGCCGAACCATCATTGCAGCCCGAAGTAATTTTTAAAATCGCCGTTTTCGGACAATCGCCTTTTGCAAATACCGGCACCGCCTTCATTGCTGCTAGCGCTACCTGCAAGCCAATCGCCAGTGTTACATATTTTCTCGAAGTTTCTTTTTTCATAACCTTCCTTTTAATCTTTAATGAAGATATTCTTGCAATTTTTTCGTATCTTTATTCTTGCGCAATTTCGACAACGCTTTCGCCTCAATTTGACGAATTCGCTCTCTTGTCACTGAAAACTCCGCTCCAACTTCTTCCAAAGTATGTGGTCGTCCTCCACCAACGCCAAAGCGCAGCTTAATAATTTTCTGCTCACGCTCTGATAGTGACGCAATAATTTCCGCCAACTGCTCTTTTAGCATTTGGTTTGCAGCCGAATCTTCCGGCGAAATTCGCTCTTCATCTTCCACGAAATCACCAAGCACAGAATCCTCATCATCACCATCTTTTCCGACCGACTGGTCTAATGATGTGATGTCTTGTTTAATGCGCATAATGTAGTCGATTTTATCGACATCCATATCCATCTCTTCTGCAATTTCTTCCGTGGTCGGCTCTCGATTCAACTCAGTGGTTAATTTTCGGGTAATTCTTAGTAGCTTATTGATCGTCTCGTGCATGTGTACCGGAATACGAATTGTTCTAGCCTGGTCCGCAATTGCACGTGTAATTGCCTGGCGTACCCACCATGTTGCATAAGTTGAAAATTTAAACCCTTTTTCCGGATCAAACTTCTCTACTGCTCTCAAAAGCCCTGTGTTTCCCTCTTGAATTAAGTCCAAAAGGTCTAGACCTCGGCCCGAATACCTCTTTGCAATTGAAACCACTAAACGCATATTGGCTTCAACCATTTTATCTTTAGCTTTTTTATTGCCATTCGCTGCCTTATGCGCCAACTTCTGCTCTTCTTCAATCGTCAGTAGTGGAATTTTACCAATCTCACGCAAATACATTTTCACGGAGTCGTCCGCAAATTGGTCAACGTTATCAACCGTAATTTCTAGATCCTCATCAGAAAAATCTTCCTCAGCGATCTCTGAAAAATCCGGCTCCTGCAGCTCTACTGAGCCATTCAAAATCTCATCGTCACTATTATCCATTAGAAAAATTATACCCGATATTATTTAAAAATCAAGTCTTCCTTATTTTGTCAACTCTTTTACCGACCAAGCGGCCTCCTTCTTCAGTCCGCTCCTTACTTTTATTCATTTCACCATTTAATCGGTGCTCGTCCATGCTCCACTAAATATGCGTTGCATTTCGAGAATGGTTTTGACCCAAAAAACCCATTATACGCCGACAATGGTGACGGATGCGCTGACTCAATCACTAGATGCTTTTGCTCATCAATTAGCTTCTTTTTTGCCCTTGCATCTCTCCCCCACAAAATAAACACTAGATTTTCCTTTTCATCGTTCAAAAATTTTATTACCGCCTCGGTAAATTTTTCCCAACCCCTGCCCCTATGCGATCCGGCCTTATGCGCTTCCACTGTCAATACATTATTTAGCAGCATCACCCCCTGTTTTTGCCATGCTGCTAAATTTCCATTTTTATTTGCATGCGCGCCTAAATCAGCATCAATTTCTTTATAGATATTCATTAAACTTGGTGGCATATAATTCGATTCATTCGAAATTGAAAACGCTAAACCGTCTGCTACTTTTAGTGTATGATAGGGATCCTGCCCTAAAATTACTACTTTCACTTCGTCTAAATTCGCTTGAAATGCCCTAAATACTGCCGCTTTTGGCGGAAAAATTGTCTTCGTTTCATATTCCGCATGCAAAAAATCCGCTAGCTCCCTAAAATAGTCTTTATTAAATTCGGCTTCTAAGAAAGGTTTCCAACTTTCATCCATCTAAACTACCTTAATTACTCTTCTGGTATTTTTTCTACCACTCGCTTTTATAATTCAAATTTTTGTTTTAGCATAGCAAATACCTCTTCCACCGTCCCCGAAGCGTCTAATGTTGGTACTGTATACTCTTTCGCCACTTTAAGATATCCCGCATTCACTTTCCTTTGGAACTCATCTGGCTGCGATTTCCATACTTCCCCTACTCTGCCCTGTTCGGCTGCTTGTTGTGCCAACCGTTTCGCACGAGCTTCATCCGACAGTGTTAAAATTATCTGCCTATCTGGATGAAAATATGGTTCAGGCATCGTTAGCTTATGTAATCTTGCAATATATTTTTTCGACACTCCCGCCGCATACCCTTCATAAATTAAGGTCGAAAACCAACTTCTTGTCGTAATCACCACTTCACCATTTCTTAGCGCTGGCTCCGCCAACTTTCGCCACTGTTCATAACGATTTACTAGGTACAGCATCACTCTCGTTTTATGATCAATGTCTTGCTTTGAGCCATAAGTTAATTTCGCAATTGTTTTTACAAACTCATCTTCACTTGCCGTCCCCGACTCCGAGTAATGCGTAACTTTCAGCCCCTTCTCCCGCAAATACTTCGCCAACATTTTCGCTTGCGTATCTTTTCCAGTTGCGTCCTGCCCCTCGATCACAATATGCATTATTTTCTCCCAGCTTTATAATCCGCATAACATTTTGGACAAATCGCGCGGTATTCAATTTCCGTTTTTCCGTCATCAATCAACACGTCCGGTCCGTCCGCTACAAATTTATTGCCTAAAAATCTTGCGTTATAAGTTGCCTTCCGGCCACATTCACAAATCGTTTTAATTTCATCAATGTCCTGCGCAATTTGCAGTAATCTCGTCGCCCCCTCAAATCCACCGTCCGTCAGCCTAAAGTTTAATCTCAGTCCATACGCCATCACTGGAATATCTAGCTCCGTCACTATTTCCATCAACTGATCAACTTGCTCTTTCGTTAAAAATTGCGCTTCGTCAATCAGCACGCAAGCAACTTTTTTCTCGCCCTTTGCGAATTCTTTTTTTACTTTTTCAAACAAATTAGCCTCTTTATCAAAACAGAAGTTCACTTCTCTTTCTGGCCCAATTCGTGTTAACAATTTTTCTCCATTTTTTGTATCCGTTTTTGGCTTCATTACACAAACTTTATGCCCACGTTCTTCATAATTAAATGCTACTTGTAACAGTTGCATTGTTTTGCCACACCCCATTGCTCCGTACCTAAAATATAACTTTGACATAACTCTATTATAGCATCTAAAATCTAACTGTATCGAGTTCTCTCATTAACGCAAAAAATTATTCTTCTTCCGCAAATTGTGAGTTATAAAGTTCCGCGTAAAATCCATTCAGCTTCAATAAATCTTCGTGTCCACCCTGCTCAACAATGTTCCCCTCCTTCATCACCAAAATCAAATCTGCATTCCTAATAGTCGACAGTCGGTGTGCAATCACAAACGAAGTGTGCCCTTTCGTTAATTTCGTAAACGCATTCTGAATCATTTGCTCCGTTCGCGTATCCACATTTGATGTTGCTTCATCTAAAATCATCATTGGCGGATCTGCCACCATCGCTCGTGCAATCGTTAGCAGTTGTTTTTCGCCAGCCGAAATGTTATCCGAATCTTCGTCCACCATCGTCTTTAGCCCATCTGGTAACGAATAGATAAAATGTTCAACTGAAGCCGCCTTAACTGCCGCTCGCACTTCACTGTCCGGAATGTTTCGGCCCGCTCCATATTTTAAATTATTCATAATCGTTCCCGAAAATAGCCAAGTATCTTGCAGCACCATACCAAACATTTTTCGCACATCCGCTCGACGCATCTCACGAATTGGCTTTCCGTCAATCGTAATATATCCCGAATCCGGATCATAAAATCGCATTAGTAAACTCACAATCGTCGTCTTACCTGCTCCAGTTGGACCAACAATCGCCACTTGCATTCCCGGCTTAATCTTGCAAGAAAAGTTTCGCACAATCGGTTGCTTCTTTTTGTCGTAGGAAAATGTCACATCGTGAAATTCAACCTCGCCCATCACCTCTTCTATCGCCACTGCACTTATTTCTTTTGGTTCCTCCGACTCCTCTTCCGCATCCAGAAATTCATACACCCGCTCCGCCGCTGCTACAATTTTCTGTATCGTTGCTGAAAGTTGTGCTATTTCCGTCACCGGACGGTTAAACTGATTTACGTATTGTAGAAAAGCCTGCACATTACCAATCGTAATTCGACCAATAATTGCAAAATATCCACCAAGCATACAAATTAGAACATATGCAAAATTCGTAAAAATATGCGTAATTGGAAATGGTAAATCACCAAGAAACTGCGCCCTTCGCGAAGTTTCATACAGCTCTTCGTTAATCTTCCTGAACTCCGACAGCGTTTTTTCTTCATGCGTATTCGCTTTAATAATTAACTGGCCAGTATAATCTTCCTCAATTTTTGAATTCAAATTTCCAATAATTTTTCGCTGATTTCTAAAGTATTTTTGCGCCCCTTCCGCCACTTTTTTCACAAAAATCGTTGAAATCGGCACCGAAATAATCGCAATAATTGATAGTGGCACCGAAATAAACAACATCATCACTAAAATACCCACTATCGTTACTGTTGAAGTTACGATCTCATTGATTGTATTTGCAAGCTCTCCCGCCATCGCATCTACGTCATTCGTCATTCTTGACATCACGTCGCCATTTTTCACTTTATCAAAATAACTCATCGGCAGTTTTGTGATTTTATCTAAAATTCTCGTTCGTATTTCCTTTGTCATTTTTGCTGCAATTCTTACCAGCATAATTCCCTGAATATATCCCACTGCACTGGAAAAAACGTAAAGTAAAACTAAAATCAAAAGCAGCTGATTTATTTCATTCCACAAAATCCCCTCACCTTTTGCAATCGAAGTCGTCGCACTGGTCGTCATCATTCCGAGCACCATCGGACCAAATACCGTCAAAACCACTGATAAGGTCGCCATTATCACCGCTAAAATTAGCTGCTTTCGCCACGGCTTAATTTCCGTTAGCAACCGACGTACCGTCTGCTTCATGTTTTTCGGTTTATTTATTTGTTCTTCCATTCTAGGCATTCCCCACTTCCTCCGCATACTCTTCGTCTGACAACTGCGATTTACAAATTTCTTGATACACTTTACAGTTTCTAATTAGCTCTGAGTGTTTTCCTCTACCGACCACTTTTCCTTCATCTAGCACCACAATTTGTTCCGCTTCGCGAATGGTTGAAACTCTTTGCGCTACCACTAGTACCACTGCATTTTTCGTCACTGGCTTTAATGCTTCCCGTAAAACTTTATCTGTTTTCATGTCGAGCGCCGAAAATGCATCATCGAAAATATAGATTTCTGGATTTTTTGCCACTACCCTTGCAATCGCTAAACGCTGTCTTTGCCCACCTGAAACGTTACTACCCGATTCCGTAATCGGTGCCTGATATTGTTCTGGTAATTTTGAAATAAATTCTTTCGCTTGAGCAATTTCCGCCGCTTCTTCCATTTTGTGCTCAGCATTTTCGCTCTCTACTCCAAACAAAATGTTGGTTTTTACCGTTCCCGAAAACAAAAACCCCTTCTGTGGCACCAGACCAATCTTTTTCATCAAACCTTTTTTTGAATAATCTTTTACATTTATTCCATTCACTAAAACTTCACCACTCGTACAATCATAAAACCTTGGCACTAAATTAATCAGGGTTGATTTTCCCGAGCCAGTTGAGCCAATAAATGCCGTCGTTTCACCAGCTTTCGCCAAAAATGATACATTCGTCAATACTTCCCCCTCCGCCCCATCATATTTAAAGCTTACTTTCTTGAACTCCACCGTCGGCTGGTTTTCCCTCACTTCTTCACCAGTTTCCTTCCAAATAATTTTTGGTTTGGCTTTTAAAACTTCATTGATTCGTTTCGCCGACACCGCCGCTCGCGGGACCATCACGAACAGCATTGTCAAAAACAGGAACGACATAATCACTCTGACCGCATACTGCATAAATGCCATCATTTTTCCAAGATAGCTTGCATCAAATTCAAGGTGTGAAATTCCAATCCAAATACAAAGTACCGTTGTACCGTTAAAAATCAGCGTCATCAGTGGACCTTCCAGACTCATCAAAGTTCCAATAAAAATATCTGTCTTCATCAGCTTCATATTCGTTTTATCAAACTTACGCGCTTCATATTTTTCGTTATTAAACGCCCGAATCACTCTTCGTCCGGTTAAGTTTTCTCGCGTCAGTAAGTTAATTTTGTCGAATAATTTTTGGTATAGCACAAACTTTGGCATCACCGTCATCATAATTGAAATCACACAAAATAACAGCACCCCAACGGACACCGCAATAATCCAAGTCATATCTGGCGCCAATCTCACCGCTTCAATAATTGCCAAAACCGCCATTAGTGGCGCTCTTAACATCATCGACAGCATCATTACGAGCGTATTTTGTACCGTTGAAATATCATTCGTTGTTCTCGTAATCAACGATGCCGTTGAAAACTTATCAATTTCTGCAATCGAAAATGACAAGATCTTTTTAAACACATCGTCTCGCATATCGCGACCAATCGCTGCCCCAATTTTTGCCGAAAAATAAGAGGACGACAATGCTCCAATCGACGACAACACCGTCCATAAAAACATCTGCACTCCAACCATCAAAATCAAATCGGTATCTTTGTCAATAATTCCCTTATTCACAATTTCCGACATCAAAGTTGGCAGCCTTAGCACTCCCCAAGCTTGCATCGCAATCGACAAAATCAGAATTATTGCCTGCTTATAGTAAGGCTTAATGTATCTCAACATCTTAAACATATATCTTTACTATTTTAGCCGATATCAGCTAAATCTTCAAGCTCACTCACACGCCCTTACTTGTCTTCCAGACATTCTAGTCCAGGTAATTCAAGTCCCGAAAGGAGTTCTAGGCTCGCTCCTCCGCCAGTCGAAACCAAGGAGTATTCTAGCTCCGGTTCCACTTTTTGCAAATTCTCAACAAACCCAGTCGTATCACCACCGCAAATCACCGACGTTATGTCTCTTCTATTTCCAATCGCTCTCGCAATAGTTTTTGACGCCATTTCAAACGGATGTTTTTCCGTTAAACCCACTGTGCCGTTCCACACCACCGTTTTTGCGTCATGTATCATTTCTAAAATTTCTTTAGTTGCCCTTCGACCGATATCCAACTTTTTTCCTGCCCTATCCATTGAACCATTCGCTAAGCCATCCACTTCATCATCTATCGCAAAATCTTCTGCCACATAGATTTTCGGATCTTCCGATTTGTATCCATCAGCTGCAATTTTTCCCCCCACCGCAATCTTGTCTGCTACTGGCAAAAATTTCTCAATTAGTGGTTCCTTATCTTCCACTTTCGCACCACCAATAATCACTAGCACCGGCTTTTCCGGCTCCTTCATTGTCGATTCTAAAATCGTCACTTCTTTTTCAACCAATAGCCCCGCCACTGCAGGTAACATTTTTGTCACCGCCACCGTACTAGCATGTGCACGGTGAATTACCGCGAATCCATCTTGCACAAAAAGTTCTGCGCCCGTCGCTTCAACAATCGCACGCATAAACTCTTCCGAATTCTCTTCTTCCCCCTTAAAAAATCGCAAATTCTCTAGTACTAAAATCCCACCGCCAGGCAGCTCAGCCGCTGCTTCCGACACCATCTCGCCTTGCACTTCTGGCACAAATTTTACTACAGGCATTTTGCCAGTCTGAGTTCGAATTACCGAACCCCTTAAAATCTCTCTCAGTCGTTCCGCCACCGGCTTTAGCGATAGTTCCGTTCGACGCTCACCCTCCGGTCGGCCTAAGTGCGAAATCAAAATTATTTTCTTCGCACCGTGGGATAGCAAAAAGTCAATCGTCGGCAAACTCGCTTTAATTCTAAGGTCATTTTCAATTTCGCCCCCCTCCATTGGCACATTGTAATCCACCCGCACCAACACTACTTTATTAAAAACCTCAATATCTTTGATTGTCTTTTTGCTAAACATTTATCCACCCACTTAATCAATTTAGATTTTACGAATTTGAATCGTATCAGTTCCACCTGCCACGTTTGGCTGGCCCGAAATAATCACTGCCAAGAGCGCATCATCGCCATCTTCTTTCTTAAGATAACCTGATTCTTTCAATTCTTGTGCTAAATCTAGCCCATAAGTATCTGAAAATGGACGCACAAAAGCTGAGTTTGCATAAGTCAAAGCTAGCTGACCTGCAACTCGAGGATTTGAAGTCACTGTGATTATTGGCAAGTTTGGTCTTTGAGTTGCAATCGCTGCTGCCGTTGCACCAGTTGAAGTCTGACACACAATCACGTCAGCTTTAATCTTTTCAGCTAATCTTGCCGCTGCACTTGAAACTGCATCGTAATTTTTAATTTCACCAGTTATCTCTTGTGAAATTGGCGCAACCTTTGAATTATTTTGCGTATAAAGAATTACTTTCTTCATTTGGCGCACCGCCTCAATCGGATATTTGCCGTTTGCAGTTTCGTCTGACAACATCACTGCATCAGCACCCTGCATTACCGCATTCGCCACATCTGAAACTTCTGCGCGTGATGGTTCTGGATTATCTACCATCGAACCCATCATCTGTGTTGCAACAATCACGATTTTGCCATACTGACGGCAAAGTGCAATCAATTTTTTCTGCACGATTGGCACTACTTCGTTTCCAGCTTCAACCGCCATATCACCACGTGCCACCATAATTCCGTCAGTCGCCTTTACGATTGCTTTCATTTTTTCGTCAGATTCAATCGCCTTCTTCGTTTCAATCTTTGCAATAATTTGCGCAGTCGAACCATGTGAAAGCATAATTTGGCGTAATTTCTCAATATCTTCTGCGCTCTGCACAAAACTCATTGCCACGTAATCAAAATCTCTTGACGCACCGAACTCAATGTCAGCCATGTCTTTCTCGGTAATCACATCGCCACCAAAATCAGTCTCCGGCAAGTTCAAACCTTTTTTCGACATCACAAAGCCGTCATTCAAAATTTTAACTTTAATTGCGGTCTTTGAAATAATTTCTGTTACTTCTGATTTAATTTTTCCGTCGAACATATAAAGTGGCTCACCAACTTTCATGCGCTCAGCCAAGTTATATTGCACTGGCAAAATGTTTGAGCCATCATGTTTCGTAACGCTTGAATCAAGGATCACCTCATCACCATGCTTCACGTCAAAATGATTGCCAGCAATTTCGCCCAAACGAATTTTTGGACCTTGCAAATCTTGCAAAATTGCCACTGAGCGACCCTTCTTTGCCGCTGCTGCACGCACTGCTCTAATTTGCTCATCGCGTTCTTCGTAATTTCCATGGGAGAAGTTCAAACGGCAACCGTTAACTCCAGCCATGATTAGTTCTTCGATTTTTTCTGGCGCAAATACGCTCGGGCCAATCGTAGCCAAGATCTTTGTTCTTTTAAATAATCTACTCATATCGCCCTATATTTTAACATAAAACTCTCATTACGCCTAATCTTTTACAAAATGTACTGCCGCGTTATGGTCAAGTAAAATCTCCGTCTCAATTCTCATCTCTTTTGCCCACTCCGGCACTCGATAACCTCTCTCTTCTCCATTTCGATCAGCGACAAACCACACGCTCGCCTTATCTTTTAAAAATTCTTCGCCCGAACCGACTACATTTACTCGATATTTTCGAATTGGCTCTAACGAACCATATTTATAATCCACCTCATTCTCAAACAAGTAAATCGGATGCTTTTCGCTCGAATAAAATATCCCATCATAATATGTCCATACCCCATCTGCAATAATTGGTTCACCCTCCTTTGCCACCGCAAAAGTTTCAGCCATAATTTCCTTAATATGTCCTCTTGGTTTACGATTCTCAACAAACGAAACTCCTAGACCAGCCACTATTATTATTAAGCTCGCCAAAATAATTTTTAAGCGCTTATTTTTTAGCAGTCCAACTATAATTCCAAGCAATGCCCAAAACAGCACGATACTATATAATATATAGCGATCCACAAACGAACTCGTTAGCGGCGGCAAAGACAGCACCGTCATCACTAAAAACGGTGCCACTATTAACCAAATCACATCCTTCAGCTTCTGTCGTTCTTCCGCTTTTACTGTTTTAAATGTCTGGTTTAGCCCCACTCCAAAACCAACCAAAAGTAGCAGCCCAAACATCAATCCCCAACCAGTTACTTCCTGCGCCTTATTAAAGAATAACAAACTTGCTGTAAAATCACCCATCGTTTCGAATGACACTGGCGGAATCCAAAATCCAGCCTGTACCGTCTTCACCTGGCTATAAAATGATGGTAGCCATGGCAAGTATAAAATTGCTGCTAACGAATATACCAATAAAATCGTTCTTCGCTTCGCCGTTTCCTTTATAATCGTTTTTACCCCACCCATCTTTTTCACAATCAAAACTAATTGCGCAATCCACATAAATGCTGAAAAATAGTGCGTCCACATCCCGATCACCATTAAGACAGCATATATCACCCAGTATTTTCGACCAGACCTTTCCGTCCCCTTCTCCAGTGCCAACGTCAAATAGTAAGTTGCCATCACTACAATCAGCAGCACTAAGGTGTACATTCGCATTTCCTGGCTATATCGCACTAACATTGGTGAAACTGCTGCCGTCAGCGTCGCCACACTAGCTACTTTCACCCCAAACCATTTTTTCACCAAGTGGAAAATAAATACAATCGCTATCAGCCCAAAAAAGACCGACATAAATCGCATGGCGACGGCGCTCGTACCAAACATGATTGACCAAATTTTTAGTAAAAAGTAGAAAAGTGGCGGATGCACATCAACCGCCGTCATTTCCCAAATTTGTTTGAAATCTCCTCGCACTAAATACGCCGAATACGCCTCATCAAACCAAATTGAAGAATTAAGGTTCATTATTGCGCATACTAAAAGTATTAACCCTGCAATAATCGGCACTATTATCGAAATTAGTCGTTCACTATTTTTAATTTTACCTAGTCCACTCATTTTCACCTCCTCACTCTCGTCGCACTTATTTTAATTAGTCGTTTTTTTGCCACTCTTTTCATTTTTGCCTGAATCATTTTCAGCCCCAGCCTCAGCCTCCTCAGCTTCCGACCCATTTTTGTCTAACGCTTTCTTTAAATACAAGTGAATCCTATTGTAATTATATAGCGATTGCTCCGACTCAACTCTTGCTCCACTCGGAATCACCACGCTCTGTGCGCCAACCATACCAGTTCCGTATAGCGACCTCGTATCGATCGACTTTACATCACCTTTCAGACCTATCACCACGTCCATCGCAGTCCCCATCTCTGCCCAAGTCAAATTTGTTTTTACATTATTCCCAAATGATTCCAAGATCTCCTTCACCTTATTTGGATTTGTTAAAATACCCACGTTTAGCGCCTTGTTTTTAATGCCGTTAATAATTCTCTGTTGATTGATTTCACGGTCAAAGTTTGAATTCGCTAAACCATAGCCACCCTTAGCATTTCGCGCCCTCGCTAAATCCAGCACCATGTCGCCATTCAAATTCTGGTTAAGCCCCTTATTCAACTTAATGTTATGCATGCAGATATCATAAATTCCTCTTTCGTCAGTTGCATGTACGTCTACGTCAATTCCCCCTAACACATTCACCACATCCCTTAGAACTCTAAAATCTACCGCCACATAGTATTGCAACTGCACATCCGTCACTTCCGTCAATTTCCTTGCAAAATATCTCGCCGCCGCATCTTTGTCACCATCCGACGCTTCTTGCTTGCAATAATAGGTCGCATTAATTTTACCTTTAAATCCAACTGAGCACATTAGTGCCTTTTCGCCCGCAATTGTATAATTCACCCAAAGATCTCGTGGCACCGAAAAAGTTGAAGCGATCTTTTTTTCTTGATCAAGTGAGATTACTAAAATTGAGTCAGTTAGCATCGCCCCTCCGTGCCCCTCATCATCCTCTGCTGTACCAAAAATCAAAATGTTCGTTCGCCCATTTTCATCCTTCGCCAACGGCTTCTTATTAAAGAACGCATCCATCGGGTTTCCATTCAACGCTCCCGACGCTGCTGAATAAATATTCAAAAAATAATACACTCCAAACGCAATCGCTACCACAATCAACGTTAAAAATGTTATCAAAATTTTTACCCAAATCGGCAAACGACGACGCACCCTTCGCGCCTCCGCTCTACGCATCCGCTCAACTTGCTGGCTTGTCGCCTTGACTCTTTCGTTCGCACGATTTCCTGCCCCAATTCGTTCACCCCTACGATTCCTCCGTGCAGCTTCCGTCTCCAATTCTTCTTCCGTCAAATCAAAGTCATCAGCACTATTCATTCTGCGATTACTGCGACTACCATAATTTCTACGATCAGCATGATTATTAAGATTGCTACGATTACTACGATCATTGCGGTCGTTATATGCCCCCAACACTTCGTCCGCTTCCCCCATAATTAGCGCCCCATTTTCATCATATAAATCATCGAGATTATAAGCAGCTTCTTCGCTCAAAAAGTCATCATCTGTTATTGCTCGGCGATCATACCTAGTTACGCTTCGTCCGCCACTCGCCCCACCTCTCACTGGCGCCACCATCATCGGATCAATCACACCACCTTCCGGCACCATTCGCCTTCTTGTAGCCCCCACTGATTTTCTTGCAAAATTACGCGCATCATCAGTTTGTTTTTTGATCATTTAATCGAGCTCCAACATAAATTAATTATAACCATAATAACACAGAAAAAACCCTAGTTCAAATCTTGCTTTTTCCAGTTTTACTACTATATAATATATCTTAATGAGAGGCGAGGAAAAAAACGGTTCAGATTTTGAACTCATTGAATTGGTTGACGTTTGTCGCAGTTACGGTTATGGCGACGCTGAATCTTTCGCTCTCAAAAATTTCTCCCTCACCGTCAAACGCGGCGAATTTATTATGATTATGGGACCATCCGGTTGTGGTAAAACTACTCTACTCAATGTACTTGGCCTGCTTGATAAACCTACTACCGGCACTTATTATTTGAATGGTAAAAAAGTCAGTCGTTTTAGCGGCCGCGGCAAAGCTCGCCTCCGCGCTAAAAGCATTGGTTTTATTTTTCAAGATTTTTGTCTCATTCCTAATTTAACCGTCATCGAAAACGTTGCACTACCACTCGTTTATGCTGGTGCTTCTAAAACTCATCGCCTCATTCAAGCTTCCGATACTCTTTCTCGTTTCCACTTAAAGGAGCGTGAATACTTTTTACCCCATCAACTTTCTGGCGGCCAAAAACAGCGCGTCGCCATTGCCCGCTCACTCGTTTCCAAGCCTGAAATTATTTTAGCTGATGAGCCGACTGGCAATCTCGATTCACGCTCCTCTCATATCGTCATGGAAGAGCTCCGCCGTATCCACAGTGAAGGCAATACTATTATTATGGTTACCCATAATCCAAATCTCACCACTTACGCCACTCGCGTCATTCATATGCTTGACGGTGGCATCGACGAAGACATTAAAACCGTTTCGGACGAAGAACTTCCTGTTTCGATCCACGATCGCACTGAACTCGGCGTTATTTTAGACGAAGATATTCATCCTAAGCATAAATCTAGCGCAAAAACTACTAAAATTCCGAAAAAATCTGAAAAAAATTCATCTGGTGATATAAAAACTTCTGAAATTATTTATTCATCCCATGATATAATTTCCTCATCAAACACTCCAGCCCCAAAAGTTTCAACAACTACTCCAGATTCAAACACTCCGGCCCCGAAGACTCCAACAACTGTTCCAGATTCAAAAACCCCAGCCTCGAAGACCTCAACCTCGAAAATCCCAGCCTCGAAAACCCCAGCCACTAAAACCGTTCGCACTGGACTTTATGCTTCTGGCGATCCAGGCTTCCGTATTAAAGAGCGCCCTTCAATTGAAGACTTAGTTTCAAAGGAGAAAAAATAATGTCGCTACTTCTAAAAACTCATTTTGACCTCGCAAAAACCTCCCTCAAAGAACGTCGTGGCCGCACTTTTTTAACCTGTCTTGGTATCGCCATCGGTGTAGCCAGCATCATCTTAATTCTCAGTCTCATGGGCAGCATCAACCACCTTATTAAAACTCAGGTCAATGCCATCGGTGGCAATCTTATTATTATTCGCCCAAGTGACAAAAAAGATCGCATCAACAACATTCTGACCGAGCTCACCTCAACTAACCATTTCAATAAATCCAACCTCACAATTACTGATGCCCAAAAAATTCAAACTCTTAACCCCACTCAATCTACCACCGCTGACTTCCCAGTCATCTCCGTCGCCCCTCTAGCTACCAGTATCAACACTCTCATCGGTGATCGCACCGTCGAATCCGCCAGTGTACTTGGCACCACAAAGGAGCTTCAGTCGCTTATCGACCTAAAACTCCGCACTGGCACTTTCTTAAGTGACCAGGCTCTAAAAACTGCCGTCGTCGGCAAAAATCTTAGCCTTAAACTTTTCGGCACCATGGAGCCAGTCGGCAAAACCTTTACCTTACTTGGCGAAAAATTCATCATCGCCGGCATTCTTTCTGAGTCCAAAGATCCCATCAATTTTAATAACGTTGATTTCGATGACACCATGATTGTAAATATCAATCACCTAAAAACTCTTGAGCAAAATCTTCAAATCCAACAAATCAATGTTAAAGTCGCCAGTGAGTCTAAAACTCCAGCTACTGCCGCTAAAATCGACAGCCTCCTCCGCGACTTAAAGCACGGCGAAAAAAATTACACGGTAGCCTATGGCGACCAAATTTCACATCCAGCCGGCTCCCTTTTCGATATCATCTCCGGTATGCTCGCACTCGTCTCTGGCATTTCACTCATCGTCGGCGGTATCGGGGTTATGAACATCATGCTCGTTTCCATCGCCGAACGCACCCATGAAATCGGCATCCGAAAAGCCATTGGCGCTTCAAACCTTAACATTTTCTTGCAATTTCTGTTTGAAAGCCTCATTCTCTGTCTTCTTGGCGGCTGCTTTGGCCTCATTCTCGGCTATATTTTTGCCTTTCTTATCAGCACTATTACTCCATTTAGCCCCTACCTCGATTTTCGCATCTGTCTTATCTCGCTCGTCATTTCCATTACCGTTGGTACCATTTTCGGTCTCTACCCAGCCATCAAAGCTGCCCGCCGCAACCCAATTGACTCTCTAAAATCTAACTAAGTCATACTAGCCCCACCTCGCATAACATATGCATAACATCCTATTCATAGCCATAGCCATAGCTATTCCAACGTCGACCTGAACCGCTCAGATTATGTTATAATATCTCTATGTTAATCTTGGGAATTGAAACTTCGTGTGACGAAACCGCTGCTGCTGTCGTCGAAAATGGCAGTCATATTTTGAGCAACGTCGTTGTCTCCCAAATCGATATTTTTGCCGAATACGGCGGCGTGATTCCTGAGGTCGCCGCTCGCAATCATCTTGAAGTTATAATGCCAGTCATCAAAAAAGCCCTCACCGATGCCAACAAAACCTGGTCTGACATTGACGCTATTGCTGTCACTCATACGCCAGGACTACTTGGCTCACTTCTCATCGGCACCTTAACTGCTCGCACTCTCGCCATTCTACATCAAAAACCACTTTACGCCGTTCATCACCTAAAATCCCACATCTACGCTAACTGGCTCGACTCTAATTCATCCACCTCACAGCCCAGGTCAAGCCTACCGACTTTCCCTCTTCTCTCTCTCGTCATTTCCGGTGGCCATACTCAAATTCTTAAAATGGACGCGCATAATCATTTTGAAATCATTGGCACCACAAGAGACGACGCCGTTGGTGAATGCTTTGATAAAGTCGCCAAGATTCTCGGTCTCCCTTATCCAGGTGGACCAGCTATCGCCCATGCCGCCCTCACCGGCGATCGCACTAAATACCGCTTTCCCCGTCCTAAAGTCGATGGTCTAGATTTTAGCTTTTCTGGCCTTAAAACTGCCGTTCTAAGAACCGTCCAATCTGAGCTTGATCTCCCCATCAGTCACCCTAGTTATGATTTAAAAAATCACCTCACCCCAGCTCAAATTGCCGATTTTGCTGCCAGTTTTGAACAAACCGCCGTCGATTATCTATTAGATAAACTTCAAGCCGCCCAAAAACTCCATCCCGACACCAAATCCTTCGTCATTGCTGGTGGCGTTTCCGCCAATTCCCTCCTCCGCGAAGCCGCTACTGCTCGCTTTAGCTCAATTTATTTCCCTGCCCCAAAATTCTCCGGCGACAACGGCGCCATGGTTGCCGCTGCTGCCTTTTTTGAAATCCAATCTGGTGTCGCCCCTACTGACCCCTACAAACTCAACATCCTTCCCCGCTCTGCCATCAACTAACATCTCTCCCCGTTTCATCATTTATGCTATAATAATCCTCATGAGTATTCCTCTTCAGCAAACGAGAGAATGGGAGCAACTCCAGAATCAACTCGGTGAAACTACTTTTTTTCAACAAACCGCCGACTTTACTTTTCTTGCCATTCTTAAAAAAACTCGTTTCTTAAATTACCTCTACTTGCCATATGGCCCAGTTTTAAACACTAAAACTGCCGCTAAAACCGCTTACAAGGCTCTTCTAGCCCTCGCCAAGGAAAATAACGTAAGCTTTATCAGGATTGAGCCGCAAGACCTTAAAAACGCCTCTTATTTGCTTAAACTACCCAATTTGCGTAAATCTACCGACCTAAACCCGGCTCACACCTGGCTACTTGACCTCGAGAAGCCAAAGGAGCAGATCATCTCTGACTTCGCACAAGGCACTCGCACTCGCTATAATCAGAGTGAAAAAAAAGGTATTACCATCACCGTCTCCGACAATCCCGATGATATTCACCCTCTCGTCCAGCTACAACACAAGCTAGCCCGCGAAAAAGGCATCAATACCTTCTCTGAAGATTATCTTCGCACCGAGCTCGCACAACCTTTTGCCTCTCTCTATCTCGCGCACTATCAAGTCGAAGGTACCGATAAAATTATCGCTGCTTCCTTGTTTTTTGACTACGATGGCGTCCGTTATTATATGCAGTCCGCCTCCGATTACGATTATCGTAAGCTTCCCAGTGCCGTCGCTATTTTGGTTTCCGCCATTTTTGACGCTAAGGAAAAGGGCCTTAAAGCTTTTGACTTCTGGGGCATCGCACCTGATGACGCACCAAAAGACCACCCTTGGGCTGGTTTCACCGCCTTTAAAAAGTCTTTCGGTGGCTTTGCTCGCACCTATGCTGGCACCTATGACCTCATCTTAAATTATCCAAAATACCATCTCTATAATTTCGCCCGTCGCCTCAATCGTTTTATCCGTAAGCTAAAAGCCTAGTCACCTCAATCGCTAAAATGTATTAGTTTTAATCCAACGTTTTAGCCATTAAACTTATCTAAATTAAACATTGGCGTTTTCTCCTCATCAATAATCGCCTGCGCCTTTTTCAAAAGTTTCGTAATTCCCTTCTCTGTTTTTGCCGACCCCACATGCACCGTTTTCACCACCTTGCCCCGCTCTTTATAACACACTTGCACCCCAGTTGCATCCGATCCAGTCTTGAATTTACGAATATATGCCATATCAAAATTATAACACATTCCACGCTATCACCTTTTTAGCTTTAATGTGCCCCTGGGCGCCGCAGGCGCCCAGGGGGTAAAATCCCTATTTTAGCTTCGGTTCTCATTTGGGCGCCGCAGGCGCCCAAGGGGTAAAATACCTATTTTTACCTCTAAAAATCCTTATTTTCTACCCAAATTCGAAAAACCACAAGCATTATCCACAAATTCACAGCCTTTTCCCTGCCCTTCTTCCCTATCATGTTAGCAAGCACTTGACTTAGCAACCCGCTTTGCTATACAATAACCATAACAATTGTGCATTTGGGAAATGATACAGCAAGGTTGAGAGAATCTGATCGCTCTCATGACACAAAACTCGCATAATTGGGGAACAAAAATTACCAAAATAACAGAGGTAAGTTACAAGGCATAACATCTTATGCTTGTTTTGTCAATCACGATAAAACTTATACTTATTTCACACAACTAATTTCACAAGAAAGTGCTTAAGTTTTCCTAGCATTTAGATTTTTAATGTAAGACCATCTTCTAATTTAAAACGCAAGCATTTTCACAAGAATTATTGAATTTAAAGCCATTCAACTATGGTTTTTGAACTAAAAACTAGCTTTTGGAGAAAAGCCTCCTCCTAGAGCCAACTCTACTTAATCAGCAAAGATTTACTTTAGAACCAACTTTATTTAATCAGCAAAGATTTTACTTTAGAACTAATTTTATTTAATCAGTAAAAATTTACTTTGGAGCTAAACCCCATTTTATGAATAACTACTTTTACGACTTCTTCAAACCAGGGGATCATGTCCAACATTTCAAGCGCGAACTTCAGTATAAAACCGATTTGAACCGTATTCCGAACCTTTACCGCTATCGCATCGTCGGTCTCGCTACGCACTCCGAAACCCGCGCCGAGTTGGTTATTTATGAATCCCTCTATAGCAAAGATCGAGCAGGGAACTATAAACTCTACGCCCGTCCAGTTGAATTTTTTCTTTCGCCCGTCGATCACCAAAAGTACCCCAACGTCAAACAGCGCTATCGCTTTGAGAAAGTTGACAGCTAAAAGGGAATTATTAGTCAACACTAGAATTATCAATCAGCGCTAATCGCACCCTATAATTTTATTATTAGAACATAAAAAATAAGTGCTGTCAATAGCACTTATTTTCTCGACTCTAACCTAACATCTTCGCGACTTTATTTTCTCGTTTTTAGCCTAGTGTCTTCGTAGCTTTAAGCTTTTTTTAACTCCGACCTAACTCCGACCTAAAACCTTCTTAACTTAAATCGCCTCGATTTGATTTTTTAGCCGCTTAATCAGCCCCTCTTTTTCAGAAATTGCGTCGCGCGTTTCTTTCACTAAGGCCGCTGGTGCTCGTTCCACATAAGCTGGGTTCATCATGCGCGCGTTCAAGCCATCCAATTCTCGTCCAATCGCCAAAATTCTTTCCTCCAGCTCAGTTCGATAGTCTGCCACCACTGCTTCCGGCACATCCAGATATAACTCATGGTTGGCCAGCGCTAAATGTAGCCCTCTCGGCGCCCCATTCGTTGGCATCACAAACGGCACTCTCGCCAAAAACTTCACCAGCAAAGTATTATCATCTACTAAAATATCTTCGCCAAACAGCACTCCAAATTTCTTACCCTTCGCCACATTGGACAGGGAAGTATTCGTTGCGCGAATTTCCGCCACCACCAGTTTTAGTCGCTCAAAGTTTTCTGCCGAAATTTCGTCATAGCCCAATTTTGATGGCCATTTCGCATCAATAATCATCCCGCTCGTCCAGGACAAATTCTGCCAAATCGCTTCCGTCACGAATGGCGCAAACGGATGCAACATCGTCAAAATCGTCTCCAGTGTCGCCTTTAACAGGGAAGTATTCTTATAAATCTTCTGACTTTCAACAAACCAGTCCGCATATTTATCCCAAATCGTCGCATAAAGCACTTCTATCGCCTCAGCAAATCGGTACTCCGCTATACATTGCTCCACCTGCGCTCGGCAGCGATTCAGTTCTCGACAAATCCAGTCCTCACCCATGTTATTGGTCGTATATTGATATTGTTCAGGGTTAATTTTGTCCGATTCCGATTCGTGGATTGCCGAACCACCTCTATCAGTTAACCCAACTTGTTCATTCTCTAGCACCACATCAATATTCGCATACGAGAAACCCTTCTTTTCCGTCTCCTCCTCAATCACCCCCTGAATAAACCGTGAAATGTTCCATAATTTATTGCATAATTTTTGTCCCGAAACTACTGAATTTTCCGAAAACGCTTGATTCATTCCTGCCGAACGACCCCTTAAGATGCCTAACCTAAACGCATCTGAGCCATACTTTGACACCAAATCCATCGGGTTAATCACATTGCCCTTTGATTTTGACATCTTTTTGCCGTTCGCATCCAGCACCAATCCGTGCAAATACACCTCTTTAAACGGCACTTCATTTGTCACATATAGTCCCATCATAATCATGCGAGCCACCCATGCAAACAGAATGTCCGCCCCTGTTTCCATCACATTTAGCGGATAGAAATCGGATGGATTATTTTCTTCCCAATTCGTACACACAATCGGCCAATGCGACGACGAGAACCAAGTATCAAAGGTATCCTCATCTCGACGATATTTTACGCCCCCAATTTCAATTTCCATCAAATTCACCCTTGTATCAAACACCCACTCATCGCCATCTGCATTCGAGTCCACCTTCTTAAACATCGGGATTGCGATCCCCCAAGGAATCTGCCTTGAGATATTCCAGTCTTTCAGCTCCTTAAGGTAATTGGTTAGTACCTTCTGTTTATTTTCCGGATGAAACTTAATTTCATTATTTTCTAGATGCGAAATCGCCACCTTCGCCAATTTTTCCGTATCAATAAACCACTGCTCTTTTAGTAGCGGTTCAATCACCGTTCCACATTTATAACAATGTGAGACCGCGTGGCGAATTTTCTTTTCTCCCCTTAAAAATCCTGCTTCTTTCAGCTCTTTTAGCACCTTTTTTCGACATTCAGCAGTTGTCAAGCCCTCATATTCCGCTCCAGCCGTCGCCAACATCTTGCCATCAAATCCAATCACCGTTACTCGCGGCAAATCATGTCGATTTCCAACCTCAAAGTCATCCGGATCATGTGCTGGCGTAATCTTTACCGCTCCTGTTCCATAGCTTGGATCCGCATGCTCATCAAAGATAATTGGGATTTCTCGCTTCGAAAGTGGCAACTTCACCATTTTTCCCGCCACCGCCTTATAACGCTCATCTGTTGGATTCACTGCCACCGCCGTATCTCCAAACAGCGTCTCTGGTCGCGTGGTCGAAACGATAATCTCTTTAATTTCCGCACTATCATCTACTAGTGGATAGGCAATATCCCAAAGATAACCATCTTCATCCTCATGCTCCACCTCAATATCTGCAAACGCTGTCTGGTGTTTCGTACAAAAATTCACCAGTTTTTCACCCCTATACACCATTCCGTCCCGCCACATTTTTTCAAATGTCGCATACACTCGGCGCACCACGTTTTCATCTAATGTAAAGGTCAAATCTTGCCAAGCACAGGAAGCCCCCAGCGCTCTTAATTGCAACTCCATATTGCCACGCTGTTGTTGCACAAAATTCCATACTCTCGCATATAGCTCATCTCTTGAAAATTCAAATCGCGTATGTCCGTCTTTTTCAAGATTGCGTTCATACACCACCCAAGTCTCAAATCCAGCATGATCCGCCCCGGGAATATACCAAGCCTTTTCACCCCGCAAGCGATAATATCTCGTTAAGCTGTCCTCTAAGGCCACTGTCAGCCCGTGTCCGATGTGTAAATTACCATTCGCATTCGGAGGCGGCATTACAATCGAAAAGCGCTTACGCTTAGCCTCAGCGCCTTCCAGGGCATATTCTGAGTCGGGAATTACTGGCAAAAACTTGCCCGTAGCCTCCCACGCAGCATAAATATCCGTTTCAAAGTTTTGTGGTTCATAACTACTTGCAAATTTCATTTTCTCTCCCTTTCTTTTCTCATTTTTTAACGCTGTCCCCTCTCTTCAGCTAACTTTTATTCCGATCCTTTTCCCGTCAACACCGCCACCACCGTCATCAATAAAATCTTCAGATCAAACAATACCGACCAATGGTCAATGTAGTAGCAATCTAGCCGTACCACTTCCTCGAAATCCGTAATTTGTGATCGTCCCGAGGTCTGCCATAACCCAGTAATCCCTGGCTTTAAACTTAACCTACGCTTATGATGTCCCGCATATTGATTATATTCATCAATCATCGGTGGCCGCGTCCCCACTAATGACATATCACCTTTTAGCACATTGAAAAATTGCGGAAATTCATCTAATGAAGTTTTTCGAATAAACTTACCGACCCTTGTAATTCTCGGGTCATTTTTCATTTTAAACATTGCCCCATTCATCTCGTTTCCGCCCTCCTTTAACAGCTTCTGGCGTCGTTCTTCCGCATCCTTATACATCGAACGGAACTTATACATATAAAAGTATTTTCCGTTTCGCCCCACTCGTTTTTGTTTAAATAAAATTGGCCCGCCATCTTCCAGCCAAATTGCTGGTGCTACAAAAATTCCAATCAAAATTGCCAACACGCAGCCAAATGTCGCTCCAATAATATCCAAAATTCGCTTAATAAGTAGCGCAATTTCCGAAAAAATCCGTGGCGCAAATCGCACTACCTTCAGTGTACCAAAATCTTCCAATTTTGACTCAAAAGTCTCTGACGCAAACGAGTCTATTGTTACCATCACATCAATCCCCATTTCGCAAACCATCTCAATAATCGCGTTGATTCGCTCGCGATTCAACTGGTTTACCGATATAATCACCATATCAACATTATGTCGCTTCAGAAATGTCGTCGCATCATCTTGTTCCTTTTTGAAACCATATTTTACCAGCTCTGGATCAATTCGAATTAACCCTGCATTCACCACCTTAGCCGCTAGTCCACTTTTCGTTTTTGTCGTTACTCGATAAAATGTCGATTTGTCCTTTGCCGCCAACTCTGCTAACCCGATAATCTCAAAATCATCTGCTCCATTCCTCAGTAAATTCTTAATCACTCGCTCTTTATCTTCACGATCAGTAAACACCACCGTTTGCTTCTTGTGCCGTGCTTGAATCGCCCGAAAAATCGTTTGCACTATAATTGCAAACACATACGATAACGCAAAATAAATCGAGAAGAAATACCCAAAGAACAAACGGGGAATTGACTCTGAAATGTGCGCCATATAAACAATCGAAGCAAACAAACCTGCCACCAATATTGTGTTCAAAAATGCTTCTTTTAGTAGCCTTAATGCTCCTCTTCGGCCCGTCACATTTGAGCTGCGATAAAAAGCGAACACCGCAATATAGCAAAAGATTAAGTATGAGAAGACCAACGCATCGTTAATGTTTCGAAAGGTATCTTCTGCCTCCCAGCCAAACCGAAATGTATAGGCAATCAAAAAGGCCACGCCAATCGCGATTACATTCGTAACAAATGTCCCTAATTTTCTCTTAAACATTTTCCTTATTATATCACAGCAGAGAAGAACCCGTGCTATAATGTAGAAAAATTAACAGAGAGGTTTTATGGCAAGTATCTTTTCAAAAATCGTTGCGGGCGAAATTCCGTGTTACAAAATTTACGAAGACGACAGTGTTCTCGCCTTTCTCGATATTCATCCCGAAACCACCGGTCACATTCTCGTCATTCCAAAACTCGAAGTTGATAAATTTTATGATTTGCCAGACGATATCTACCAACATCTTTTTGCCGTTGTTAAAAAACTCAGTCTACATCTCGAGCAAAAATTAGGCGCCCGCATCATTGCTAAAATTATTGGCACCGATGTTCCGCACACCCATGTCCACCTCATGCCAGTTGACCCCAATTGGCAGCACGGCAAAACCCTTGAGCCATCCGAGGACGATTTTATCGCCCTGCAAGCCAAATTAAAAATGGTTAACCCGGAAGGCTAACCCATTTTCTTTTAACTCCTAAGTCGCATCAACACAAACTGTGTCGCTCCTAAGTTTTTGAATTTCAACTTTTGACTTTTAGTTTTTTAGTTCTTAGTTTTTAGTATTTATAAAAACCTTCGCCAGTGCTACAACCCAGTTTTCCAGCTTCAATATATTCTTTCAAAACCTTTTTCATACCCCTAAAATTGTATGGCATCATCATTTTCTTTAGCAGCGGACTAATTGGGCGTGGCACTTTTTGATATTGTTCCACCACGTTATAAACCGTATTTAGCCCCACCACATCCATAATTTGAAATGGGCCTTTCGGTGCGCCCGTGCTAATCGTCCAGGCCTTATCGATACTCTCCGGGTCTGAAATTCCATTCACATATAAATCTAGTCCATTCAGCAGTAACGGTACCAACATCGAGTTTAAAAGATATCCTGATTTTTCTTTGCGAATTGGCAGCGGTACCATATTCATCGACTCTGCGATTTTCATTACAGTTTCAAATGCTTCGTCGCTCGTTTGTGGCTGCGACATCACCTCCGTAATGTTATTTTTGAAAATCATATTTGCAAAATGCATTGACAAATAGCGATCCGGTCGTCCAGTGTAATTCACAAAAGTTGATGGCAACATCGTTGATGAATTAGTCGCTAGCACCGTCTTTTCATCCATCAGTGGCGCCAACATTTGGTAAAACTTAATCTTATCCGCCTTCACTTCTGGCACCGACTCAATCACTAGATCCGCCTTCTTCACCGCCGCCCCAAGGTCTAACTCGAATTTCAATCTTTTTTCCGCCTGCTCGACTTTTTCACGACAAATCTGCGCCTTAAAATCACCTTTTTTCGCAATGCCATTTGCCCACTCCTTCGTGGCTTTATCTGCCATTTTTTCGATCATTTTCAGGTAACTTTCTTTTATACTTGCCAGTTTCTTTTTCGCCCGCTCAATACTACCTTCGCTACGTAGCCAAATCGTCACTTCATGTCCAGTATAAGCTGCCTGAAATGCAATTTGACTCCCCAGTACGCCTCCACCCGCTACTACAATTTTTTTCATTTTTTACCTCTCTTTTTCATATTTTCATTCATTTTTACAATTTTTGTAAAAATTAACATCTATTTTCAATTTTTCCATAAAAAAATGGTACACCCGACAGGATTCGAACCTACGACCTTTTGCTCCGCAAGCAAACGCTCTATCCAGCTGAGCTACGGGTGCCCATACTTATCTAATTTGGTGTGGATACCGCTACAGTCTTAAAAAATAATTCTGCAGCGATTCCACCTAGAAATTAAATGAGCATCGTATTGCTACGACACTTCTACTCTATCATATTTTCCTCTTTATTTCAAGAGAAATTTCTAAAACTGATTGGCGGAAGCGAGAGGATTCGAACCTCCGAGACCTTTCGGCCCACACGATTTCGAGTCGTGCGCCTTCAACCACTCGGCCACGCTTCCACATCCTATCTTATCACAAAAACCAGTTTCAACATAATTTTTGCGAAAACCCCTATTTATATGTTATATTTAAAGTAACAAAGTGAGGAGAAAAACATGCCAGTAGAAAAATCTGATATCGCCAACATTTATGATCATCAAGCTATTTCTGAAAGCCCAAAAAAAACGAAAAAGACTACTAACGCCCCAAAGCGAAAACTCACTAAAAATCGCTTAAAGGCTAAGATTTTAGGCGCTTACTATGGGCACCCTGCTCATGACATGAAACTTATCGTAGTCACCGGCACCACTGGCAAAACTACTGTCGCAAACTTCATCTATCACATCCTCACTGAAGCTGGTGAACATGCTGCCGTACTTGCCTCCGAAGGCGCGATTAAAACCGGTATGCTTCACAAATTTCTCGCTGACGCCTGGAAAGCCGGCGTCAACTACGTTGTCACTACCGCTCCTGCCGAGTCACTTGAAGACGACCTTTTCGCCGAATTAGATATTTTTGCCGCCGTTCTGACCGATTACATTCCTTCTCGCATTAACGACCAGTCCGCTACTGATTATGAAGCTGCTGATGACACACTCTTTGATCTAAAACCAAGCTATGTCGTTCTAAACCGTGACGACATTCACTATCCTGATTTTGAAAAATCTTTCACCGGCGCCACTGCCACTTTCACTTACGGGGAAGATCGCGATTCAACCGTTCGCATCGAGGCCTCAAGACTCTACAAACTTGGCTCCGAAGCCAGTCTGCGTTTTGACGGTCGTCTCTTTACCGTAGCCAGCTTCCTTCCAGAAAAGCCAACTGTTTCTTATATGGCTTGCGCCGCTGCACTAGCCTCCGCTCTCGGTCTCGATTCAAAAGCCATCGAAAATGGTATCGCTGCCTACGACCCGAACCACCTTCTCGCTACACCTGAATCCGAAGCTAAAAAATAGTTGAAGTTCGCCATAAAGCACAAAGAATAAATCATCATAGACCTAAAAGACAGAGCGCTAAAGACCTAAAAAACCTAAAATCAAGACCAGCTAAAATCATTATTTAATTTTAACGCTAGCTAACTACTACTTTCCGAGTATTCGCTTAATCGCGCACTCAGTTTCTTTTAAATCTTCAAACGGCTCAGCCCCATTTTTGCGTAAAATAGTTTTTTCATGCCCCTTACCCAAAATCAACACAATGTCGCCCTTTTTCGCCATCGCGCAAGCCCTTTCAATCGCCCTTCTGCGATCAAGTTCAAATAACACTTCCTTATCTAGCGTTTTACCCTGCCTTTCACAGCCCACCAAAAACATTTTTGCAATCGCTATCGGATCTTCGTCTCGTGAATCATCCTCTGTAATAATACAAATGTCTGCATATTTTGCCGCAATCTCACCTCGTTCGTCCCGTGTCGTTTCATCTCGACGACCCGCACCGCCAAATACCGCGATAATTCGGCCACGTTCATTTGGCGCCACCGATTCAAATACCTTCAAAAAGGCATCCGGCGTATGCGCATAATCCACAATCGCAGTAAAATTCTGGCCTAGGTCAATTCTATTCATTCTGCCCTCCACCGATTTTAATGCATAGATACCTTCTCGGATTTGTGTTTCATTTAGCCCTAGCCTTAGCCCAATTCCTGCCGCAAGCAACGTATTATAAACCGTAAACGCTCCAGGAATTTGCGTTTGAATTGTAAAATCCGACACCTTATATTTTGTGTCATCCGTTACACCCACCGCTTTTTCCGCTCGTTCAATTTCTATACCTTTAACTTCGTATGACACCCCCTCTGCGCTTAGTTCAATATTGCGTGCCCGTAGGCTCCCTTTTTTCACTCCATAAGTTAAGCCTTTTTTCACTTCATGCATAAAGAATACTGCACTCGCATCGTCCGCATTCGCAATTCCAAATTTTGCTTTTTTAAACAATTTACATTTTGCTGCACGATATTTTTCAAAAGTTTTATGGTAATCTAAGTGTTCGTGCGTTAAATTTGTCATCCCAGCTACTTCAATTGGGATACCCAAAGTTCTAAATTGCGTCATTGCGTGCGAAGTCACTTCTAGCACCAAAAATTCCGCTCCCGCCTCATAAATTGTTTTCATTCGGCGATTCAAAGTCATCGAATCCACTGTTGTCATATGCTTTGTTTGCTGGTGCAGGCCATCTTCACCAGCCTTCAGGGAACCGTCATCGCCTTCAGTCCCCACCATTTCAGGCAACCCACCCCAAGCCACTGTCGTCATTAGTCCAGTCTTATATCCCGCCCGGCTTAACATCTTCCATACCAAAAACGCCGTCGAAGTTTTTCCGTTCGTCCCCGTAATTCCAATCACTGTCATTTTCTTGCCAGGGAAGCCATATCTTACTCCAGCCAACCCCGCCTTTAGAAAATGATATGGCAATACTATTTTGTTATAAAACGGCACTCGGTCCATCAACTCAGTCTTTAAATTCATATTTAAATTATATCATGTTCATCGTTCGCTCCATCAAATGCCATCCTCACTTCGGTTAATTAGCACTCAAGCCTTGCAAGTGCTAATTTTTGTGCTACAATTACTTTAGAGGCCGCCATATTTACCGGCCATCCGTCAGTTAAAAGGAGGAAACTAAGATGAAATTAAAACCACTCAAAAGTCACGTTGTTGCTAAAAAAGAACAAGCCAAAAGCCAAACTGCTTCCGGACTACTGCTACCTGATACCAGCAAAGAATCCACCACCTACGCCGTCGTCGAGAGTATCGGCCAAGACGTGAAAGACATCAAAGTTGGCGACAAAATTATCTATAAAGAGTATTCAACCACTAACGTTAAACTTGAAAACGAAGACTATATTATTGTTGAAGAAAAAGACATTCTAGCTACACTTTAAGAAAGGAAATTATGAAAGAAATCTATTACGAACAAGATGCTCGCGCTAAAGTCCTAAGCGGCGCTAAAAAACTTTACGACGCCGTCAAAGTCACTTACGGTCCAAAAGGGAAAAATGTTATCATCGAAAAAGAATATGGTGCTCCCGTCATTACTCATGATGGCGTCACTGTCGCTGAAGCCGTCGATCTTGGCTCATCTAAAGAGACTCTTGGTGAAAAAGTCGGTGCTAACCTTATTAAGACTGCTGCTCAAAAACTCAATAAAGTTGCCGGTGACGGTACCACCACGGTCACAGTCCTTACCTATAACATCTTAGCTGAAGCCAATAAACTAATCGCTGCCGGTGTTAATCCAATGGAGCTTCGCAAAGAGATCGAAAAAGCCGGAGCCGATATCGTCAAAAAAATTGATCAACTTTCCGAAAAAATTGATGGCGACGATCAAAAAGTCGCTGAAGTTGCCACCATTTCCGCTGGCGATGCCACAATTGGTAAACTAATCGCTAACGTAATTAGTAAAATTGGCAAAGATGGAGTAGTTACCGTTGAAGCTGGACAAGGCCTCGATATGGAACAGGAAATTGTCGAAGGTTTTAATTATGATAAAGGCTACGCTTCCGCTTTCTTCGTCACCGATGTAAATCGCCAAGAAGCCATCATGGATAAACCGCTCATTCTTTTAACTGACAAAAAAATTACCTCCAGTGGCAATATCCTACCCCTCCTCGAAAAAGTTGCCGCTTCCGGTAAAAAAGATCTTGTCATTATTGCGGAAGAGGTTAGTGGCGAAGCCCTCAGTTTGCTCGTATTAAATAAACTAAAAGGCGTTTTTAATACCATTGTCCTAAAAGCTCCTGCATTTGGCGACAAACGCAAAGCTATCATGGAAGACTTAGCCGTTCTCACTGATGCTACCGTTGTATCTGAAGAAAAAGGCATGAAACTTGAAGAAGCCGGACTTGAAGTACTCGGCTCCGCCAAAAAAGTCATCGCCACCAAAGACGACTCCACTATCATCAAGGGTGCCGGTAGCTCCGCCGCCATCAAAGATCGTATCGAACTAATCGAAGCCCAGGCCGCACGTTCCAACTCCGACTACGAGAGGGGCGAATTTGAAAAACGCAAAGCTGCTCTTTCTGGCAAAGTTGCCGTCATTAAAGTCGGTGGCGCCACCGAACCTGAAATTGACGAGAAAAAATATCGCGTTGACGACGCCGTTTCTGCTACTCGCGCTGCTCTCTCCGAAGGCATCGTTGCTGGTGGTGGCGTCACTTTGGTCAATCTCACCAAAACTCTCAAAGGCTCCGACAATGGCACCGTCATTGTTAAAAATGCTTTGAAGGCACCACTCATTCACATTCTCGAAAATGCTGGCCTGAACAGCCAAGCTCTACTTGCTGAAATCGAAAAAGCAGAGGCTGGCTTTGGCGTCGACGTTATGCATCCAGAACAGGGAATTACTAATCTCAAACAAGCTGGCGTAATTGATCCTACTCGTGTCACCCGTGAGGCCGTCCAAAACGCTATCAGCATCGCTGCTACTGCCATCACTATGGGCGCACTCATCGTCAATGTGCCCGAGCCAAAAGCTTCAACACCAGCTGAAGATATGATGTACTAATTTCAGGAGTGCTGGCTCATCCAGCACTTTTCTCTTCAGTCTTCATCCATTCGTTGCTCATTCATTCAGCGCTCATTCATCCAGCCCTCATCCATCTGTTACTCACTCATCCGACGTTTACCCATAAAAAATAGCCCAAGTAAAACTTGCGCTATTTTCTTTGTTTTATTCTGCTTCGTTAATTAAGTATAGCAGTGCTTCTGCTTTTTTCACATCATCCGTGATTTCTTTCGCTACTGCATATGCTTCAGCTACCATCTTTTGATCATGTGTTTCATCAATAATTTCTTTATAGAAATCAAATTTTTTATCAGCTTCTAGCGCCACCTTATCCATCAATGGAATCAAGTCATGAATCATATTCTTTTTCATGTTTGATAGCTCAGTTTTTGGCGTTGCCGCCCTAAGCCCTGTTGGTTCTGCTGAAATTGACTCTGGCCTGACTTTCGCTGGCGACAAAGACGCCATCGTTTGGTCTTCAATCGCTTCCGGCTCCGCATTCATTAGTCCAGCTGCTGGATCTAGCGCAGGCGCTGGCGGCATCCCTAAATCTGGCATAGCCGTCTCTTCACCCACTATTCCGTTGATTGCATTCTGCAAATCGTCGTTATTGTTGTTCATTTTCCCACCTTTTTTAAATTATTATGACCTATAATCCCATCAATCATAACATAAACACGTTAAAACTACAATTAAATTCTTAACTTGCGTACAATTTTATCTAACACATCCAATTTTACTTCTTCCATTGGCAACCTTGCTCCGAACACGTCCACTATTTCCTCGCCCTGCTCTTTCGGAAAATACACCGTTACCGCCGGCGAAAACCTTTTTCGTGGCATCAACACAATTGCAAAATTAGTATCATCTTGCAAGATCCCAAACGTTCGATAATTCTCAAACAAATATTGTTTTTCGCCCTCAACCAACCCTTTCGAGTTAACCGAATAGCGAATTTTTCTCGGCGGACGCAGCACGTAAATCAGCAGGGAAATCACACAGAGTATAATTACTGCCGTAAAAGTCCACCATTTCAACCAGACCGATAGCGCCACCAGTGCTAGCCCCGCAGTCGCTAGCCCGATATACCATCCTGCATTTTTATCATGCGTGATATATTCTTCCGCTTCCCACTTAATCGTATTTTTCTTCGGTTCTACCATTTTTACTCCCTTACATTGTTGGACTCTTAAAATCATGGAATTGCTGATAGATATTTTCCAGATTTTCGGTTATTTTTTTCGCAAATTGTTGCACTTTTACATTTTTTGTGCGCTCCACCACCCCTGAATTATATGCCCTCAGGTATGCAATCTGTAACGTAATTTCCCTTAGAAACACTCGGTCCAGCGTTCCACTCAATCTACCATCTTCTAGTTTTGCGTTTATTTTTTCATTGGTTGTTTTTTCGGTCGCCGCGATACCCGTCTTCTCTGAACCACTTAATTTTACTTTGTACTCACTTTCCAGCAATTTTTTTCCACTACCTAAAATCTCATTCAACGTACTTTTCAGTGATGCCGTCAAATTTCTTAAATCCGAATTCTTCACTTCATTCGCATACTTCTGAAAGGTCTGTTTAGAAAGATATTCTGCCTGCCAATAACTTTGTTCCATCAAATCACGATCTCTCGTATCAACCTTATTAAATTCTTTCGTCAGTGCAGAGACCCCAATTATTAGCAAAATCGCCACCCCCACAATCGCCAATGTCACCACATTAAAAATTTTTGAGAGAAAATTATTACCACCCCCCGTCTTGTGGTTTGCATTATTACCATCTCCGGCAATTTGTTGAAGATAAGCCATTTTATCCATAAGCTCATTTTATCATATTTCACAGTTTTTTCCCATAAAATCAACAGATACACTATGCTATAATATCCATTAGATATGCAAGATGCTAAGGAGGAAATTAAAGCTCGTCTGTCCATCGAAGATGTCGTTGGCCAATATATTGAGTTGAAGCGTGCCGGACGCACTTTTAAGGGGCGTTCGCCTTGGGGAGTTGATAAAACCCCTAGCTTTATGGTTTCTCCAGACAAGGGAATCTGGCATGATTTTTCTGCGAACAAAGGCGGCGACATCTTCACATTCATCATGGAAGTTGAAGGCATTTCTTTTCGTGAAGCGCTTGAAAAACTCGCCAGCCAAGCCGGCGTTGAATTAAAGCAATTTAGCGCAAACGACGGTAAACTTGCTGCTAAAAAACGTCGTATAAAATCCGCTCTCGAACTTGCCACAAAATACTATCAAATTTGTCTCGCTAAAAATTCTTCTGTCTGTGAATATGTTTTCTATAAGCGTAATCTTAATAAAAAAACCGTTGTTGATTTTCGCATCGGCTACGCCCCTAACGGCAAGGATCATCTCGTTCGCGCCCTCAAATCTAAAGGCTACACCACTTCCGAACTCCGCGATGCCGGTCTCCTCAATCAATTCGATGGCGACCTCTTCCGCAGTCGCATGATGGTACCATTTTTTGATAACACCGGCGACATTATCGGCTTCACCGGACGCATTATTGGTGACGGCGAGCCTAAATACCTTAATACTCCAGAAACCCTCCTCTTTAATAAAAGTCGCTTTATCTTCGGTCTCACCCAAGCCAAAGAATTCATTCGCCAATCCGGTTTTGTCGTCATCGTTGAGGGAAACATGGATGTCATCTCCTCTCACCAAGCCGGTGTTCGTGAAGCCGTCGCAACCTCTGGCACCGCTATGACCGAGCAACATTTGAAAATTCTCAGTCGTCTCACCAATGACATTCGTCTAGCTTATGACGGTGACGCTGCTGGTGTTGCCGCAGCTGAACGTGCCATCGGCCTCGCCAACAAACTTGGGATAAATCTAAAAATTATTTCTGGCTACAACGGCGCAAAAGACCCCGACGAACTCATTCAAAAAGATCCCGTCCTTTGGCAGGAATGTGTTGAATCTTGCGAACCGGCCATCGACTGGCTTCTGAAAAAATATGAAGAGCGCATCGATATCTTTTCTGGACCAGGGAAGAAAGCCTATTCCGATATTGCTATGCCTCTCATTAACTCTATTCCTGACCCCGTCGAACAAAAGCACTACCTAAATACCGTTGCTGAAAAACTTGAAGTTTCAGTTGAAGATTTAACGAGTAAAAAAATTGCTGAAAAAGTGCTCAACTTAAAAGAAGTTAAAGTTAAAAAACCTAAACTCACTAACTCTGAAAAGCAAGCCCTCATCGATTCGCTAGAAGCCATTTTAGTGTTTGGTGGTGCTGCTGGAGGTGAAATTAAGTTTGACTTTCCTGAAGATGAAACCAGAATTAGCGAACTTGAACTCATCTTCGAGAATCAGTATTCAAGCTTGTCTGAAGATGAACTGAAAAAAACGGCCCGCTCATTACTCCGCCGCTACGAAGATGAGGTTATTAAAGCCGAAATCGCTAATTTAACCGAAACTCTAAAAACGCTCGAAAACGACGATGAAAAAACCAGTAAAATTCTTAAACAAATTCAATCTCTCCAGTCAAAGCTTCACTAATTCGCTGATTTATTTTATCGCAATCACTATTATGTTTCACTAAAAGTCATCCGCACTATATTAAGCGTTCTGCATTAGTTACTTGTGCAAATAAACTTATCGCCTTCAACTACTGCAAACATCGATAGCCGTCGCTTCCTCGTACTCGAAACAATCACATCGTCCCGCGTATCGCCCTTGCATTCGGCATTATAAACTACAAAAATTTGGTGCTGATTTTCCGTCCAATTTAACTTCTTAATATCAAAGCAATCTCCTCCAAATTTACACACCCCACCCACTGCGTACGGCGTATCATCTGCTCCGTCCCGCACTCCAGCCGGGATGTACCGCTTAATCAATGTTCGCCATTCTTCCAATATAATTCCCGGTAATTGACCATCCATGTTCGGTTCATTTTGGTATTTTCTCACCGCCTCTGCCAACCCCAACAAATCTGTTTGGCGATATTTATTGCGTGCTTCCACTTCTGAATTAGCTTCCATTTCTTTAGTCGGCAAAGACTGTATATTTGAGCCCGGTTTTTGCGTTTGCTTTGGTGCCAATGTCATCACTAACACTGCCGCTCCACCAATCATTAAGCTACCGCCAACCAAAAACCCCAACACCATCTTGCTTGGTGCTTTTTTCTTCTGATTTTTTATATCCGGATTATGCAAAGCATCCATCCTATTCAGAAAATCACTCTGCGAGTTTTTCAGTTGCGACTGCCCATCCATGGCCTTATTATATCATATAACCATAAACTTTATTTTAAGATTTTCCATTATTCTATCTGTTATATGCTATAATAACTCTATGAAAAAAGTTGAGAATGTAGTTTCAGATTATAACGGTTACGATTATAAAAAAATCTTTTGGGAAGATGCCGATCGCGAATATGAAGATTTAGCCGATCGTCTTGCTATCCGCCGCCTTTTGCCAACCAACTTAGACGAATTCGTTGATATCGCTGGTGGCTATGGTCGCCTCGCCAAAGAGTATCTTGATCGCGCTAAAAAAGTTTGGATTTTTGATTATTCCGCCACTGAACTCGCTGATGCCGAAAAAGAATTTGGCAAAAAAATTAGCACTAAGCAGGGTGATATCTACGATATTCCTTTTTCCGATAACACTTTTGATGGCATGATTATGATTCGCGCCACTCATCATTTTAAACACATGGATAAGGTGATGAAAGAATTGCATCGCATTTTAAAACCAGGGGGCGTCCTCGTGATTGAAGTGGCCAATAAGAAAACTTTACCAAAAATGTTCCGCTACTGGTTTAAAAAATCTACCGTTAATCCGTTCGATCAAAAACCGTCCAATCTCACCGATGTTGATAAAGATGGCTTTTTCAACTACCATCCAAAATGGATCGAATCTCTCTTCATTAAAACTGGCTTTGAAATTAAAGAGATTCTTTCTGTCTCAAACTTCCGTTCCGCTAAACTAAAAAAGCTTTTTGGCACCAAAACTCTCATTAAATTCGAGAAGCTCGCCCAAAAACCTCTCGCAAAAATTCGCTTCGCTCCTAGCATTTACTACAAGCTCGTCAAAAAATAACATAGCATCTACTGCAAGCTCGTCAAAAAAGCGAGTCTTGCACTATTTCAAAAAATATAAAGGTCTGTTTTTCTTTCATTAACAACAAAAACAGGCCAAATCGCCTGCTGGTGAACGTTGCAGAGAACTTATTAATGCAGCAGGCGAGATGACGCGCCGCCTCTACAACGTGATTGACTGGATGTTTGAGCATCCGGAATACAACCATAAAACAAAAGTTATACCAAGAAAGGACTACCCTGTTTTAGTAGATGTTATGTTCTGATTAGGAATCACAAGGAAATGAACATTGAACCAATGTAAAGGAATAACCTATTTCTACAATGACAATGAAAAAGCCACCCAGAAGAAGGTGGCCTTTTGATTATTGTTGAGTTATATTTTGGCGATATGTAACATTATGGTTGCCATTCGCTGTTCTAGCCGAAACCCACATAGGATAATCGTCACTTTTACTCAGATTGTTATCGTGTTGCAATGGCTGAAGATTTGATAACGCATCACTTCCGCCCTTCGAAGATGGCTTAATGTGGTCAATTTGCCAACCATATTCCGAGAGAACGCCATACGATGATTTAATCATCCATGCTCCTGCAACATCTTTCCTGTATTTACCCGAGTCATAACCCGGGACAATTCGACCTTTAAGCCATATTGAGTCAATTTCAGACTCGGAGAAAGACTTGTCGTTAGAGAACATAAGGTTCTTCCTTTTTATCGCTTATCCCTCTAATTTTGCATTTAGTGATATAATAAAGAGAGTTCACGGTCTTAATGAACTAGAGGGCGCCTTTCGGGCGTTTCTCTTTTTTAGCATTACCTCCGGCAATACTCCTGTCATTGTATAAAGTTTTCCACAGATAGTCAATGCTTTACGACATATTTTATGAAAAAAAGTATAAAATACTTTATCATAAGCACTATGAATGGTATAATGATATTGACATAACAGATTACATATGATAAAGTAGTTTGAATAGAAAGAGGGCGAGAAAATGAACCAACAAATAATAGACGGTATAAAAGAGATTCGCGCAATAAAAGGCCTAACTCAAAATGATATGTCATCTATTTTGGGTGTTAATCGTGCCACTTATATTAATATTGAAGCTGGTAAACGAGATTTAACCGTTAACGAACTAAATAAGATATGCGAATCATTAAACATAGGTTTCTCAGATATAATCGATCCATCATTTTTAAAGAAAAATAATTCAGAAGAAAAATTTAAACAAATGTATTTGTACGTCATTAATAATTTCTTTAGTGACCACGGTATTCCAAAAACAAAATTAGCAAAGATCCTTTACTTGATAGATTTTACTAATTTCTATGAAAAGCTCGAATCAATGAGCAACATCAAATACATTCGTCGAGAGTACGGTCCAGTAGCCGATGCATTTTTCTCCTTAACTGACAAAATGTATACGGACGGCACAATTAATATAGAACCCCTTGAATATGCCCAGATGGTAAAGCCGGCTCCTACGAAAGATGAATCTTATTCTCTATTGACCGATGAAGACAAAGAGTTAATAGGAAAAATTTGCACATACTGGAAAGACAAAAGGACGCAAGAAATTGTCAATTTTACACATTCCCAAAAGCCATGGAAAGAGTGTCGCGATGGCGAAGAAATACCATATAGCCTAATTATTCAGGAAGAACCAGACCATGTTTACGCACCTACTACCGCATAATGATACTGTTCTCTTTCGCATTGATTTTAGCGTATTCTCAAAGCGTAATTATCTGAAATATTTTGAAAAAAAGTACCCTAAAAAAGCATGGGACTACACAGTAGAATCCATTGTTCAAGATCTCTCTCGCATAAGAACGTCTGCCTCCGATATGCAAAAATCTATGCAGGTAGATGAGCTCTGGCATGGCGAGGATTGTTGGATTTTTAAATACGATTTCCGAGTTGCTGGCACTAAAACTTCTACAAAAGCATCCGTAAATAGGGTGGTTGCCTTTTTAGACTCATCAAATAACTTCATAGAGATACTAACAATCTACGATAAGGGTTGCCTTCCAAAAAATAAAACCGAGACAACTTCTATAGAGGGTATCATAAAAGAAGAATTTCCGAACTACTGGAAGAAGACTCACTAAAACCGCCATATGAGGCGCAACCCCTAAATAAACGAGGTTATTATGGCAAAACGCCACACATCCAAGAAAGTAAAGCCAGGTGAACCAATACCAGTTAATGCTCGACAACTTGAAAGTTTCATGCTTGAACATAACGGCAGATTTAAATCGCGCGATTACGATAAGTTCGAGCGCATGGAGCTAATGGAATCGCCCGTTCGTGACGCGATTCATGAATTAAAGACTTATTCCCTAGAAACACTAGCACAACGCTTTGATGTGCACCTTTTTGGGCGCGGTAAGCGCGTTTTTGCGAGATTAGACGCCGAAGAGACAATTGGTACTACTTTTCTCTCGCATACATTCCACGCGCGCTAAATAACCGCGGCGTGAATGACGCGACAGTTCAAATGTTCTTCATTGGCAAGTGGCGCATCCACAAGCTTTCGTTCTGGGCCGGACCGGAAGACATTAACCACTACGGCAACGATTCTAACGAAACATTCTATCATTTAGTCAATAGATAGCGTCCACTTGGACACAATCGGGTTTTGAAAGTTATTGTGCAGAAAATAGGGGTGAAATTTTTTCTTGACACGAAACGGTAAAATGTTGTGGACTTTTATTAAAAATGATCATAAGATCCGATAATGAAATATACGATCACAATAGAAGAAGCCGTTGCGAAAGACTTCGAGATCGAAGCCAGTAGTGCCGACGAAGCCTACGAAATAGCGGAGCGAAAATATAAGTCCGGCGAATTCGTCCTAGATCCAGGCGAATGCCAGTTTAGGCAAATAGCTATAACGAAGCCGAGTAAAGAATGTACTGAGTGGCGAGAGTTTTAGTAGAAATGCCAGAATGTAATAGTTGTGGAAAACGTAGCGCTATATGCGTCCTTTCCTCGCGGTAGCGACCGGGTTTTACGGTGTTTTTGTGGTATAATAGAAAATAAGACTTTTATCAACCAATTGCGGAGGCTACTATGAGTTATTATGATGAAATCGAGAAACTTTTGCCACTCATTAACACTAACGTTATAAATTTTGATGAAGAAAGAATCCGCAATAGCGCTCCCACCCAAGTGTCTTCTGAATTTTTAACAAACAAAGAACAAGGGGACTGGGCAGAAAAAACATTACTCGATGGCATAAATAACAATTCGTCAAAATATATAGCTGTTAAATATGGACGAGACGACGATATTATTGCCGGAGAGCCAGGTTTTAAAGAATTTTATGAAGAATATCAGGACGAATTGGATACCGTAGGAAAAAGACCTGATATTTTAATTTTTGCTAAAGAAGACTTCCCGTCAGAAGAACGAAATATTAGCCATTGGAGTCTTGAAGAGTTGGATAAGATCGTGCCTAAAGCAAAATGTGGAATTGAAGTTAGATCTAGTGCCTTCTTAATTGGTCAGTACGAAGATTCTATGAATGAGCAAGAAGGGATATTTTCAGTAAATGCGCTAAACCTACGCGACACTATACTTCGAGACTACGGTGAATTACTAAAGAAAAAAGACTCTGCTCTTTTTAATGTCATAGAAACAATAAATTCCAACAATCTTCATGCTATTTCCTTTAGGGCTAAAAGTTGGAGTAGTACAGATGAATTAGCTCAAATGTCAGCAGCTGTCAAGGAGCTCAAGGAAAATCTTCAAAAGATAGCAAAAAGGAATTTTTTGAGTATCACACCTAAGGTTGAAGATCTAAAGGTGGTTCGTACTTGGATAAAACGTTATAATATTCCACATTATTACGTCCAGGTATTTTTCGATCGAGCTTACGGTATTTCATTTAAGAAAATTCTTGAAAATTTGACAATGCCAGATAAAGAAAACATTGATTACTTCATTGAAAAAGATATTAAAAATCAAAATAAGACAACAATAAAAATCAGAGCCAATTCTGAATCTGAAATCCTAAGTAAGATACATTTACCGGAACATTATAGCGAAATGAGAGAACTCGGAAGAGGCAGACTTCTATTCTATGTAAAATTTAAAAACAGCATCTCGGTAATTAATAAGGAAGGCTTTGAGGAGCTTTTCGGATTTGAACTAGCATGAGCAATAAGAAAAAGTTAGGGCAGTTCTTTACACCACCAGACATAGCTCGCTTCATGACGTCTTGGGCCATAACAGGCAGTACTAGAACTTTTTTAGATCCAGCGGTCGGTCCTGGTGTATTCTTAGATTGTGCAGACCATGTCAACAGTAGGCTCGCAAAGAAAGCTTATGATGTTGATCCGTTGATGCTTGATAAGCTAGAAAAAAGCGGTCAAAGTAAAACAACAGAAATCCTATTAAAGGATTATTTATTAGATGATTTAGGTAAAAAATATGATGCAATAGTCTGCAATCCCCCATACAATAAGTTCCAGCAAATTGACAATCGCTACGAACTAATTGATACTTTTAGGAATAAATACAACATAAAGATGAGTAGATACTCAAATTATTGTGTTTATTTCTTAATAAAATCTATGAACGAACTATCTGAAAACGGCCGCTGTTGTTATATCATCCCTTATGAGTTCTTGAATGCTGGCTACGGAGAAACCATAAAAGATTATTTGATTAACTCTAGACGAGTTCAGGCTATAATAAAAATTGATAATACACTAAAAGTATTTTTGGATGCTATTACCACTTCATGCATTATTCTAATAGACGGGAAAAAGCATGAATCAATTGATTTTATAAGCGTAAGCGACATAAACAAACTGAGCAATGAGCGTCTATACGAGAATGAAGTAGTAGAACGAAAATATTCCGATTTAAACAGTTCGGAAAAATGGATTAACTACTTTAATAGCAATAAAAGAATCCGGAAATACAGTAATTTAATTCCATTTAGCGACGTTGCTAAAGTAAAACGTGGTATAGCGACCGGAAATAACTCATTCTTTACTATTTCTAAATCACAGAAAAGAAAACTAAATCTGAGTGATAATGTATGCGTTCCGTGTATTACAAAATCTCCAGATGTAAAAAACATTATATTCGACGATAGTGCATATGAAAAACTCTTGGAATCAGATAAAAAAGTGTACATATTTGATGGAGAGAGAGCTTGTACGGATGCCGATTACAGATATATAAAATATGGCGAGGAGAACAACTACGATAAGAGCTATCTGACCAGCCACAGAACTCCGTGGTATTCGGTCGAAAAGAAAGACGTAGCTCCTATTCTAATATCGGTCTTCAGCAGAGGAAGCTTAAAAGTTGTCAGGAACCAAAAAATGATAAAAAACCTTACGACATTCCATGGCGTTTTCTGCATAGATAAGTACGCAGATTATGTAGATATACTATTCTGCTATCTTCTTACCCCTTTAGCCCAAGATATCATAAAAGACAATAAACGGGAATACGGTGAGGGTTTAGATAAATTTGAACCGAACGACATAAATCATGCTAGCATCCTAGATTTTAAAGTACTTAGCGATAATGATTTAATTAAAATTAAAGATATATATGCAAATATAAGGACGATACCGAATTATACTGAACAGCTAAACAATATCTTTTCTCGCTATGTGTTAACATAAATCCGATGCGTAAAATATATGAAATAGATCCAAGTAGGCCGCTTCCGCCAAATCTAGATACGGAATATTGGGAAACTTTTGCTAAACTAATTCTTGAGGAGTTCTATCCAAAAGAGTTCTATGATCTTTCAGTGGATAATGAAAAGCCAGATTTGCGCAATGCTTCTATCGGGGTGGGGGTAGAAGTCACTAGTTCTGAAAAAACAAAGAATCTAGAGAAATTGATAGTTTATATGCTCAACAATATACATACGGCAAAAACGAACAAAGAAGAAAGGCGTTAAAACGTATATAGAATCTTGGCGGTAAGATAAAAGAATACTTTCTAATGCATCCAACTAGGAGCCGCGATCTTGGAGAAATCTATACAGTAGTAAGTAATAAAACAAAAAAATTAAATAAGAATTACGAAATATTTGACGAAAACGATTTTTTTATTTTTAATTCGATTTTTATTCTAGACCAAGAGCTTCCTTGAATTCTTAAGCATATAGCAGAAAGCTCTACTGGGACTATATTATTTAGAAAGATTTTTATTTATTGCTTTGGCGGAGATTTATATGAATTTGACATTTCAAAGAATACATACAGACGTTTCAATAAAAGCAACAAAAAAGCACAGCAACTTACACTAAACGCCAGATATATGCTTATACAAAAATATAGTAAATAATAATATTCTGGTCCACTGCGAGGACAAATATAATAATCAATTGCGGCTATCCTCGCAGAGTGTTCGTATTTAAACTTACTTTCGCAAGAATTACAAGTTTTCGAACTCTGTAAAAACAGAGGTAGGAATAACAAAGAAACGTTTGTTCATATATCTCCCCATACTTACAAAACGCTTATGCTTGGTGTTTTCGAACTTATGTAATATACTTATGTTAATTGCGGCGCAGAGCTCTGCGCCTTTCTCCAGTAAGAGGGGGTAACCCCTCATATTTTATGCGCAGATTCTACACTACAAGTGATACTTACCGTCATAAAATCGACAACACCTCGGGTGGAGAAAGAAAAGTTGTACCTTAAATGCAAAAGGAACAACCGGTCGTAGAAAACCGAAAGGAAGCCGTCAAAGATAAACTCAAAAAGGACATGACGGATTTGCAAAATGATGTTGTAAATATCGACGAAAGAATCAAACAAATTGAAGCCAAAATCAAGAATCCTGAAAAATACGCATGGCTATCGAAAAGTTTTCGAACTCGCTAAATTCGCTAATTAACAGGTTAGAAAAAGGCAATCTCGTCGAAAAGGACATTTTGGTCAGAAATATGGTTTCGAACCTTGAAATTGATGCACAAAAAAGGGTGATTTACAGATATAAATTACCATTTAATTTCATCTTCGAACCTGAGTTTTCCACAGGTTATCCTATTGGTGACCCGGGCGGGAGTTGAACCCACAACCTTCTCCTTAGGACGGAGCTGCTCTATCCAATTGAGCTACCGAGCCAAATCTACATTCGTCTAAACGATACATTCTAAAGAACGCACCGCAAAAGGGAATTACCTCTGTATTATACCCCAACTCCACTATTTTGCGCAAATCAGCTACTCAGACAACTCGTCTTCACAAAACACACAACATTCTTTATCGCCCACAAACACCACCTCACTATCAAGAATCGGCCGCCCGCAATTCAAGCAAAACACCGTGCAATTATTACACCCCATTTCGTCGCAACACGCATCGTTATCCCATTCGTCTAGCTGCCGCCCGCAATTCAAGCATATTCTTCCCATTACCATCATTATACTCTAGTAAAGAAAAACATTCAAAACCGCCACAAAAAAGGCCCAATGGCCACTCAATAATTTTTGGTAGAGCCGGCTGGAATCGAACCAGCATTGTATCCTTAGAGGGGATAAGTCCTATCCGTTGAACGACGGCTCCGTACCTTTCATTATATCACAATAATTATCAAACAGCTCACTAGTATCCCGATATGTTATTATAGAAGCATAAACATTTTAGTAAAGGATTTTATGGAACAAAACATACCTCCCGTAATGCCTGTAATGAACAGTGGCAAGCAAAGCAATGAAAAAGGTTTAAAGATTACCGTCATACTAACTTCTCTCGCAGCCGTTTGGGGTATTGGACTTGGTATTTATGGCATGGTTCAAAGTGCACAAAAAAATAGCCAGATTTCCAATTTGAATGTCCAGAAAAAAGACTCTAGTGGCAAAATCACTGCATTGGAGACAGAAAAAATAGAAACTACCGATAAAAACGGTACGACCGTTACCATTTCCGATACAGCATCAACCATAAGTGGTTTGCATACGGTAGGCGACACCTCCACAAAGCGAAAGTATTATATCGGCGTCACGGATCTAGACCCAGGAAAAGATACTAGAGAAAAAGATACCTACATCATAGATATTACACAGCTTGGTTCCAAAGATGGTGTTAAGAAGTATGATCTAAAGACAGTATTAGATAAAGCAGTCTCTACCAAAGTCGCCAGTCTACCAAATACGCTAGCAGCCGGAACTGTAAATGCAACCCCTAAATCAAGCTGCCAGTCCTACAAGGTAAACGTTGGCGACCCAGCCTATATTCCAGGTGCCCGTACTGACTGGACGGTAGCAACAGACTGGAGCAATCTTGTGCCTCTTACAATTCACATGTCTTGCATTGCCAATAGCGGAAATAAGGAGCTTTCCCTTGGAACTGGCCTTTATTCTTTGAATCCAAGCACAAACGAGTTGGTTAAACTAATCGATATAGTTTATTAAGCACACAAAAAAGAGCCCGAAGGCTCTAAAATACTACTGTGGTGAACCTAAACGATTCAGCGTGGAACGACCTCGTAGCAGACATATTCCGCATAAAGCGGATTACTGGGGTAATTGATTTCAAAAATGAATTTATATCGCTTACAGACATCGCAAAATTTAGAAGTGATGACCCGAATAACACTATCCGCAACTGTATGAGGTCAAAATAGACTATTGCTTTTCTTGGACTTTGGGAAAAACTTCATAACCCGAATTTTAAACCCATCGAATTCGAGGGGTTTAAAAATGAGGCTGGGCCTTGGGGTTTCCATTACTTTCGTCGCATCATTATTGCAATTACGGCAATAAGTACCCCCATCAGCAGTGCTAAATAAAAAGCGATTTTAACGATGGATTTTAAAATGCTAATAATATCATCTTCTTCGTACTCATCGTCAATATCTTCTTGAGAAAGTTCTAAAACTTGGGACTTGCCGAATAAGCTGTCATCATCTTCTTCGTACTCATCTTCAATATCGTCTTCATCATCGTCTAGGTCATCTTCGAGTATTTGTCGCTCTTCTTCCTCGACTTCTACTCGACAATATCTGCAATATTTTCTTAAATCCCCGTAGATAATATCTTGGTCGAAAACTACTCTGTTACAATTCGGACAATGCTTTGTGCAATACCAGCAGCCCATACTGCCTGGTCCACAGCCAAGCTCAAAGTCGTCCATCTCACGTCCGCAATTTAGGCAAAGTCGTTTCATTACTTATATTATACTCCACTTGTTGTTGTGTTTTTTTGACTACTGTCTTATATTTATTCTATTTCCAAATGGTTTACACTTCGACCTCAAGGCAAAAAAGTGTAGAACGGAAGATTTAAGCCCTCTCTACTCTGTTATTTGCAACAAAAATGAGCCAAATGGCTCTGATTCTGATAATATGGTGATCTCGGCGGGAGTCGAACCCGCGTTGTCGGGATGAAAACCCGATGTACTAACCGTTATACTACGAGACCAGTTAATTCTTTTTTCATTATACCAAATTCCTAAGATATTTCAACCCCAATTATCTTTTCTTAGTTGCATTTTTTGGAAAATATGTTAAAATCATATTCATAGGTGGTCCCGTAACTCGGGCAAAGTAGCACATTAACCATACATACATACATAAGGAGGGAACTATGAAAAAATATGAAAAAATTTTCGTAGATTTTGTACTAAAAAGCGGTTTATTGAAGATTGATAACCCCGAAAGTTTCTACTTTCAACTAGGCAACCTAAGTTCAACAGGGAAAAACCTGGTCAACATCGGAAATGCCTATGCCGAAGCCATCAACCAAAAATTCGGTAACGACTTCGATTTAATTATTGGAATTAAAGATTCCGATCTGTCGATCGCCGGAGCTACTGCCATGCAACTCGACGTTCTATTTAATCACGATGTTCGCTTTGTCGAGCACCAAGCCAGAACTTCACTAGTTACCGGCGAGGTGCCAAAGCATCACGACAGGGCTGTAATTGTTGCCGATAGCTCCGTCACTGATGATGATATCGCTCAAGCAATCAGTCAGCTCAGAGTAATTAATCATTTTAAAGTGCTGGGGGTAGTAAAATGCTTCAATTTATCTCCCTCCACCACTATTCCAATCGTCACGAACAGTGACATCCTCGGCCGCCTAAAAGAAATCCAGAGCAGAGCCGTCAAAAAATAACCACCTATTTAGCCCGCACCCGCGGGCTTTTTCAATCATCCCTTATTTTCAGGGTGGCAATCTCCGCTGAATTATGCTAAAATAACTTTACTGGAGGGATACCCAAGTGGCTGAAGGGGACGGTTTGCTAAATCGTTAGTCTGGGGAAACCTGG
>CALIQQ010000017.1 GCA_938043965.1 uncultured Candidatus Saccharibacteria bacterium
GGCACAAGATGCTGAAAAAGTTGGTTCTTATCTCGAATTTAAAAATAATGTATTACCACGCATTGTAGACGAAGGATACAATGCAATTCAAATTATGGCAATACAAGAGCACCCATATTATGGTAGCTTTGGCTATCATGTAAGTTCATTCTTTGCTCCAAGTTCTCGTTTTGGTACTCCTGAAGAGCTCAAGGAACTCATTGACGAAGCGCATTCTAACGGATTAGCAGTTATTATGGATATTGTTCATTCACACGCTGTGAAGAATGAAATAGAAGGATTAGGAAATCTTGCAGGCGACCCTAATCAATATTTCTATCCAGGAGAGCGCCACGAACATCCTGCTTGGGATTCACTTTGTTTCGATTATGGGAAGAACGAAGTGTTACACTTTCTCTTATCGAATTGTAAATACTGGCTCGAAGAATTTCAGTTCGATGGCTTTCGCTTCGATGGTGTAACATCGATGTTGTATTATAGCCATGGTTTGGGCGAAGCTTTTTCGATGTTTTTGCGAACCGATAGTAGCTTTGCTCTGGTAGTTGATGGAACAGCGGCAGTGGTAGGGCTAATTACCCTGAGAATGTTGATTGAAAACTTAGTTGGTGAAATATCGGTTGACGATTTTGATCAGGATGAAAATGCGCAATCTGTGGCGAAACGCAGAGCTTAAATTCCGAGCACTGGTTCTTTGGGGCAAACTTGCAAGATTCTAACCATAGCATCGTGCTCGGCTTGAGTAACCCAAAGCTGATACTTAAATTTGACGGAAATTTGCCGTGCCACGTATTGGCAGCGAAATTTTTTGTTTTTTGGCAGCCAAGTGGCGGCGTCACCGTCGCCTTTTTGCATATTGGCGGGGCCGTCGGCGGCGATTAAATTGAGGGGATCGGTGGCGAGCTGAAAACGGCGCTCTGGGGTGAGATTTTGGGCGCCTTTTTGCCAAGTGTCGGACAGAGCAACCACGTGATCGATTTGGATAACCCGAGCGATTTGAGTTTTACTACTAAATTTC
>CALIQQ010000018.1 GCA_938043965.1 uncultured Candidatus Saccharibacteria bacterium
TTAACCTCTCCGACTTCACTCCAACCCGCACCGACTACGAGTTTATGGGTTGGATTGCCACAACGAACAATCCTGCTATCTCCTCAACTATCTATAACCCTACCGCCAACCTTGATGTTAACCCAGCTAACGAAACTGAAGTAACCCTCACTGCTAAATGGAAATATACCAAGGGCATTCACTCCATCGCTAATATGCAACAAATGACCGCTAAAGTCTGCAAAGAATCCACTACCCCAAACCGAACCGCCACAACACTCGACACGGACGGATCGCATGCTGGCGACCCAAACTACGTCCCAACCGTAACTCTCACTGACACTCGAGATAACAATACCTACACCGTCTCAAAGCTCGCTGATGGCAAATGCTGGATGACCCAGAATCTCAGGATTATCGATAAAACTCTCACCCCAGCCGACTCCAATGTCACAGCTAACTACACTGTTCCAGCCTCCTTCGTCTCTGGCTTTGATTCCTACGATACCTCATACGCGTATATAGATAATGCTTATGGTAGCTATTATAGCTGGTATGCCGCTACTGCTGGCACCGGCACTAGATCTCTTTCTACTAATGGTCAGAACACTACCGTCTCTATTTGTCCAAAAGGTTGGAGGCTCCCAACTGGTGGAAATAACGGTGAATTTCAAACTCTCTATAATAACTACAATTCCTCATCTGCTCTAGCATCTAGTCCAGTAAATCTCACTCTTGCCGGCAACTTGAATAGTGGCTCGCGCTTCTTTCAGGGCATCTACGGCTACTATTGGTCCTCTACGGTAGACTCAGGTAACTATGCTTACTATCTGAATCTGACTACCTCGGATGCCTACCCCACGAACATCAATAATAAACACTACGGGTACTCCGTACGTTGTGTCGCTGACGACAAGCTTACTTTTGATGATATCGCCAACATGCAGGATGTGACTCCCGAAATCTGTGCAAAAGCTCAAACTCATCAAACTACAACTCTAAGAGATATTCGTGACGGTAATACTTACACCGTAGCTAAGTTAAGAGATGGCAAATGCTGGATGACCCAAAACCTTCGTATTGTCAATAAAACCCTCACCCCTGCCGATTCTGACGTTGTTTCAAATTACACCATCCCAGCTTCTTCTGTTTCCGGTTTCTATACAAATAACATTTCAAATGCCTATGTTAACGCCGAGGGTGGTTTCTATACCTGGTATGTTGCTATTGCTAGTACTAGCTCAGGATATTCGATCTGTCCGAAAGGCTGGCGCCTACCATATGGTTCGTATGGTGGTGAGTTTCATGCTCTTTCTAATAGCTATGGCGGTTACTTATCCGCTCTAACATCCAATCCAGTCAACCTCACTTTTTCTGGTTTTGTTCTTGATAGCTCCTACAGTTTCTATGGCCAGAATGGATATTATTGGGCATCAAATTCGAATAATTCCGATACTGCATATTCTATGCAGCTGGTTATTGGAGGGAATGTGCGCCCAGATATGTTCTCTAGCAAATATGCTGGTTTTTCCGTACGTTGTATCGCTCGCTAAAACTTACCAACCTCTAAACGTCTCAACTCTAACGGGTCTAGCCTAATTGATTATTATATAACCCGTCAACTCACTACAAAGCTCAACTAGTGCTATAATAAATATATGACAAAAGAACTAGAAAACATCGTTTCGGTAAATAACTTCAAAATGGCTTTTAATGGCAAAATAGTCATTAAAGACATGTCTTTCGTAGTAAAACGCGGTGAGATTTTTGGTCTGCTTGGTTCGAATGGTTCTGGTAAAACCACCACTATCCGCACTTTGCTCGGCCTCTATCAACCGACGGGAGGCGAGCTACTGATTAACGGTGAAAAATATGACCCAACAAAAGTTAAGGTCGGCTATCTGCCTGAAGAGCGCGGACTCTATAAAAAAGAAACCGTCATCGACACTATGGTTTATTTCGGTGAGCTCAAAGGTCTTAAAAACCCAAAGGCCTGGTCACTGAAATTCCTAAAACGTGTTGGCATTTTCGATAAAGCTGATGAGAGAATCGAAAAACTTTCTACTGGACAGCAACAGAAAGTCCAGCTTGGTATTACTATCATGAACCAGCCTGAACTACTAATTTTAGATGAGCCAACCAAAGGCTTTGACCCAGTTAACCGTAAGCTTTTGATGGATATTATCGATGAGCTACACGAAAAAGGCACTACCATCATTTTGATTACGCACTACATGGATGAAGTTGAGCGACTCTGTGATTCAGCAGTCCTTCTAAAAGACGGTGTCGTACGCGCTTCCGGCTCGATTGAAAAAATTAAACAAGAATTTCATGGTAAAAATTTCGATCAAATTTTCGTAGAAATTTATGGAGAAACCGACAATGCATAAAATCTGGCTAGTTACTAAATTTGAAACTCTAAGACAACTTAAAAAACCAACATTTTGGATTGCACTTCTATTTTTACCGTTAATGATCATTGGTTTTGCTGGCTTATCGTCGTTTTCTAGTGGCTCATTCGGCCGCGAACTTGCGATGAACAGTCGTAAAACAAATGATAATATCATCGGTTTTACCGACCAATCTAACATTATCAGTGACGCAGTTCTGACTGAAAAAATCTTAAAAATCACTTCAAAGGAAGAGGGTATTTCTCGTCTTAAAAACGGTGAGATTTCAGAGTATTATTATATTCCAGAAAATTTTTCTGAAACTAAAAAAGTCGAAAGCTACACTCTCGAAGCCGAAGAAAAAACTCTCTTCACACAATCTTCTGGTAACATTACCGCCTTGCTCATGTCGTCCGCTATGACTCGGGTGAATCCGAATGACGTTGCAATTTTAACAAATCAAATTAAAGTTGAAAATACTACTTTTTCTAAGACCGGCGAACAAACCAACCTGCTCGGTAAAGCGATTGCGCCAATCGCAATTCTAGCGATTTTCTATATTTTAATTTGTGTGTTTGGTAATCGCATGCCGATGGCAGTTGTGGAGGAAAAAGAGAATCGCATTTCGGAAATGATTTTAACGGCCGTTTCTGCAAAAGAGTTAATGATTGGCAAAATTATTGCACTAATTCTACTTGGCCTTTTGCAAATTACCGTCTTTGTCCTCCCTGTACTTTGCCTAGTATTCCTTAATCGCGAAAATCCAATGATCTCAAACATATTTAGCCTAATTGAGTTTGAACCAATTTCAATTATCGCCAATCTAACCCTACTTGTTTTTTCATATATTTTATTCACCGGTGTTTCAGTTCTCGTCGGCTCAATGATGCCGACTGCCCGCGACGCTTCGCAGTATATGGCAGTGGTAATGATTAGCTTGATGTTACCCTTTTTCTTCCTCTCGGAGGTTACTTCAACTAATGCTACTATGCTCACGTATGGCCTTTCCTACTTTCCGTTATCTGCACCAATCGCCATGATGTTACGTAACGCCTTTGGACTTTTGCCATGGTATGAATTTGCGTTAGGTCTCATCGAAATCGGGCTGTTTGCCGTTCTATCAATCTTTCTTGCGGCTAAAAGTTTTCAGAAAAACGCAATCAACTTTTCTCTACCAAAAATAAGGCTAAGGAGAACTAAATGAAATCTGAAAAAATAAAAAAAATCATCACGTTGCTGATCGTATTGATGGCTGTTTGTGGCCTGATGTTTGTCATATTTAATTCACTAAAGTCGAGCGATAAAAAAGAACGAAAAGATAACACCGAATCACTAGCAAGTGCTGAAAAGCGTACTATTGCGCCAGTTAATAAGACTGCAAGTGAGCGCACCATTGCGCCAGCTAAAGCCGGTTCAGTTAACGTCTATATGTTTTGGGGTGAGGGATGCCCGCATTGTAAGGCGCAGTGGGAATATCTTGAGTCAATTCGTAAACAATATCCAAACGAGTTTCAAGTTTACGGCTTCGAGGTTTGGCATAACAAAAATAATCTAAAACTCGGCAATAAATTCGCTAAAGCGGTCGGGGATACTGAAATACAATCTGTGCCGTACACAATTATTGGCGACCAAAAATTTAATGGTTTTTCTGATGGTGAAAAACTACTAGAAGCCATACTTCAGGCTAAAGATAAAAAGACCGATATTTATTTTGATAAAATCAATAAAAACTAAATTATTTTTCTTTTGGAAATAGTGGCGTTTCTGGCGCTGCTATTTTTTCTGCTGTAAAAATTTCTTCCACAGTTTTTGTAATTGGCAAAAATGGCTTTAATAGGTGATTGGCTGCTAGTAGGTCAGCCACTAGTTCTGCCAGTAATTTTTTAGCTGCTACTGGGTCTTCTTTTGCAACCGCCCAAGGTTTTGTTTCTTCAATTTTCTTGTTGACAGCCTGGATTTTCGACCAAGCATGTTCAATTCCATTCGTAAATTCAAATCGATTCATCAAGTCAGTGTAGCTTTCGTCAAACTGATTTTCAAAACACCCGTCCTTGAGCACGCCGGCTTCGTTAAGCTCTGTCACTGTCAGTTGATTTTTTTGACAGAGGGTGGCTAGGCGTTGCACAAGATTACCGTAATCGTTCGCAAGTTCATTACTGTAGGCGTTATCATATTTTTCCCAAGTAAAATCACTGTCATTAAAAGTGTCAATGTGACGCGTGAAATAATAGCGGAACGCGTCAAGTCCATGTCGCTCAATTACTTCATTTGGATCGACTACGTTGCCGATACTTTTGCTCATTTTTTGGCCATTACTAAGAATAAAACCATGGCAAAGCAGAGTTTTTGGTAGTGGTAAGCCGAGTCCCAGTAGCATTGCTGGCCACAGAATCGCATGAAATCTCAAAATATCTTTTCCAACCACTTGCACATTTGCTGGCCAAAAATCGCTGATGTCCTGGTCTGGATAACCTAAAACTGTAATGTAATTTGAAAGAGCATCCATCCAAACGTACATTACTTGGTCAGCATCATTCGGCACCGGAACACCCCATTTCAAATGAGCCGATGGGCGCGAAATCGACACGTCTGGCGCACTTTCGAGCAACTTAATGATTTCTTGCTTCCGAAACTCGGGCAAAATTTTTAATTCATCACTTTCAATTTTTGCTAAAATTTCAGCTTTAAAATCGGCAATGCGATAGTAATAATTCGACTCCACTAAATGCTCGTAAGGCTTTTGGTGGTCCGGGCAAATTCCATTATTTTCCTTATATTCCGTATCAGTAATAAATCTTTCGCAGCCGTCACAGTACCAACCTTCATATTCGCTCGAATAAATATGATCTTTTAATTTTTCCCAAATCGCTTGCACTCGTCTTACATGATCTGCGTTTGTAGTACGAATAAAATCGGTGTAATGAACGCCTAGCTTATGAATGAATGTCTGAAATTTAGCCGAGTTTTCGTCAACATAATCGCTAGTTTTTTTGTTCAATTCGGCAGCTTTTTTCTCAATTTTATTGCCGTGTTCGTCGGTCCCGACCTGAAATCGCACCGTGTCACCTTGCATTAGGCGATATTTTGCATAAATGTCAGCAAGTAAGTAATCTTCGGCGTGTCCAAGATGTGGTGCGCCATTAACATAAGGGATTGCGGTAGTGATATAAGTCTTCATATTATTCCTATTTTCGCTATAATTATAACATTTTTCAATGTATAATTAAAGCATGAACGAAAACCCAATCGAAAGCTCAATTAAGGACTCAGTCGAAAGCTCAATCAAGGACCCCATCGAAAGCTCAATCAAGGACCCAATCGAAAGCTCCATCAAAAATCCCAACGAAAACTTAGTCGATAATTTTGTTGATCATAAAAAAATACATAAAAATGACGGCACCGTTTTAATTATTGCGATTATCATCTGCACTATAGTTGCCGTTGGCGGCGCTATCGTTGCATTATTTATCGGTGAAAAAATGAAAGCCGAGGAACGCGAAAAACGTTCTAGCGAGGTGGTGGTTGAGAATGAGGGCGAGCTTACAAAGAAAAAATATGGCAAAACAAAAGTACAAACTGAAGTTAAGACTGAAGATGAAGTGAATGCATCGACTGCTGAAAAAGATACCGAAACTTCGGAAAAAGACAAAGCGAAATATCTCACTCCTGAAGGTTGGGGTGTGAAATTTAAATATCCAGAAGGTGTAGTCGATGTTAAATATGATTTGCAGCAGGCAAATTATGATGGCCAGCTTCAAATTCTAAGTATTGTTACAAAAGAGAAAATCTATGATGTTAATATCTGCGGCGGTAAAGAAGCATATAAGCATTATCCATTTTTCCTTGGCTCGGTCTCGCGCTGGAATCCAAAAGAGAAGCATGAAGAATGGGAAGTTAGTCCACTCTCGGCCGGTGCGATTTTATCGCTCAAGGTAGAGGGTATTGAGTATTTTGTTAATCCAAACTACGGCAATGGCTGCGAGATTGGTGGTCAAAATCACCCAGCCTATATTGAAGCTATCGAGCTTTCCAAAAAGCTGATTGACAGTATGGAGAAGAAATAAAACAAATTAGGCAAAAACTCTTGAAAAAGTCAAACAATTAGACTATAATCAAAGAGTAATCCTGGGTAGCTCAATGGTGGAGCAAGAAGCTGTTAACTTCGAGGTTGCCGGTTCGAGCCCGGCCCCAGGAGCCAAGCTGCACTTTTAGATGTTTGATAAAGACCAAAGAATGGTGTTAACAGAGATGGAGACACCCTTTTTTTGTTTGATTTTGAGGTTAGAAAGTAAAAGGTTCAGAAAATGAGTCTTTCGTAATTTTGTCGTATGTATTCGCAGTAATACGCCAACAGAGCAGCCGAAGAGTGAAACTAATTATAATCAAACGCTCTCTGATATAAGTTCTACATTTTAGTTATTGTATTATTTCGTTTTTCGTGCTATAATAGAAGTATATTCGACAACCAGTCGTTCTCCCAACCGAAAGGTCGGGAGGTATTTTTTATTTGATTAGTATCTTAAATCCTGCTTGGATTTTCTTAAAATCACCAGTGGAAAGTTTCCCCATACGGTTATAGAGGCGAGAAACGCTCATCATTCGTATCATATTGGATGAGCCATGCCCAGGAGTCTTTGTTAGTAATGTGTCAGCGAGGGGGAGCCATATTGGACGAGAGTCCAATTTTTTTATACTAAGATACAAACATTCAGTACTCTTGCCATAATTTTTATCCTTGCGTGTTACAATAAAAGTGTTAGATCTTATCATCTTTTAAGTCCAAGGTTACTTAGGCGGTGAAAAATATGAAAGAGGTTCATGAATTCAATTTAGTTTTTACCCAATTTTAATGCAAACCGGGAGGGGATTTCCACCCCTCCCACTAACTAATGAAGGGACAATATGAAAGAAATCGAAATCGAAATCGAAAAAAAGTTTTTAATAACGCCAGAACAGGCTCGTATACTAACCGCCGATGTAGCCCCAATAGATATGATAGATTATTACGTCCCGAATGGAAAACCACACATGCAGTTGCGTCTCCGTAAGAAAGGTGATGAATACTATATTACACGCAAGGTTCAACTTGAAGCTGGAATCATGTCTGAGCAAACTCTTGAATTAAACGATGTAGAATTTGAGCATTTGGCAAAGGGTATTCAGACATCAGTAGCAAAGGATCGTTATAAAACGAGTTGGAATGGTATTGATGTTGAAGTTGATATATATAAGGGGCGCCACGTTGGTTTAAATGTATTGGAAATTGAATTTTCGGATAAAAAATTGTTTGAAAGTTTTCAAGATGATTTTAAGGAGCACTTGAAGGATTGCACCGATATCACTGGTATCGAAAAATACGCCGCAGGAAAGTTAGCGGAAATATAATCATCTCCTATTTACGTTTGTTGTTATTCTTAAGTATGGATCTACCTATTTTTATTGGCAATACTTATTGCCTTTTTGTTGCAAAGGTCCTGGGCCTTAACGGCAATCTGGACTTTTCTTAAAAAAAATGATAAAATATATGCGTTTAAACGGAGATGATTCATGTCAAACGGGCTACTCAGTCCTGCTGGAGTTAAAATGCAAGGCGGGGAAGAAAATTGTATTAAAATTCGTGGCGCTAGGCAACACAATTTAAAAAATATCGATCTCGATATTCCACGCGAAAAACTAGTTGTTATTACCGGACTTTCTGGTTCAGGTAAATCTAGTCTTGCTTTTGATACGATTTATGCTGAAGGTCAGCGCCGCTATGTTGAAAGCTTATCAAGTTACGCACGCATGTTCCTTGGCGTGATGGATAAGCCGGACGTTGATACGATTACTGGTTTGTCACCGGCCATTTCTATTGACCAAAAATCTACTTCAAGAAACCCTCGTTCAACAGTTGCTACCGTGACCGAAGTCTATGATTATCTTCGTTTACTTTTTGCGCGAGTTGGCGTGCCACATTGTCCAATTTGCCATCGCGAAGTTTCGCGCCGCAGCGTAGAAGATATCGTTAATGAAGTTATGAAACTTCAACTCGGCTCAAAGTTGATGCTTTTAGCTCCCATCATTCAACAGAAAAAGGGTGAGTTTCAACATATTTCCGAACAATACACCCAAAAAGGTTTTTCTAGAGTGCGCGTGGATGGTATTGTCTATGCGCTGGATGAATTTCCGCTACTGGAGAAGAATTTGAAACATGACATCGAAATTGTAGTCGACCGTTTTATTCTTTCGCCTGATCTGCTTTCTCGAATTTCTAGCTCAATCGAACAAGCTCTTGAACTTGGGCAGGGTCTCATTAAGCTTCTAAAAATCAACGATAATTCATCGACGATTGAAAAGAAAAACCTATCGTCTGATACGGAAGTTTTTACATTTTCGCAACGCTACGCTTGTGAGTATCACCCGGACGAATTGATTCCTGAACTTGAACCACGTTTATTTAGTTTTAATGCTCCGCAGGGTGCTTGTCCAACCTGTACTGGACTTGGTAGCCGGCTTGAAATTGATCCAAATCTTGTCTTTAATAAAAATCTTACCATTGCTGAAGGCGGTATCCGTCCATTTAATCGTATTCGGGATGATTCTTGGTGGATGAAGCGCTTAAATGCGGTTGCTGCACGACATAATTTTAGTATTCACACTCCAATTAAAGACCTCACTAAAGAACAACTGCAATTAGTTTTATATGGCACTGGTGATGAAAAATATCAAGTTAAACTTTCTGGTTCTGGTAAGTTTCAGGACGGTGCAGTGTATGAGTCGACCTACGAAGGTGTCATTCCAACACTTGAACGTCGTCATAAAGAAACTGATTCCGACTTTATGCGGAAAGATATTGAGCGTTTTATGCGTGTGCGTGAATGTCAAACCTGTCATGGTGCAAGATTGAAACCAGCAGTGCTTGCGGTTACCATTCATGGACTTAACATTGTTGATATGTGTAACCTTGACGTCGACCAAACCCTAGAAGTCCTAAAACAAGACCTTGAGTTTAGTGAATCTGAAGCTGTGATTGCCAAACCAATTTTAAAGGAAATTACTGAACGCGTAAAATTTATGCAAGATGTCGGGCTTGGCTATCTCGAGCTAGGGCGTGCCGCGAATACTCTTTCAGGTGGCGAGGCCCAGCGTATTCGATTGGCAACTCAAATTGGTTCTGGCTTGCAAGGTGTGCTTTATGTACTTGATGAGCCGTCAATTGGCCTCCACCAATGCGATAACGATAAATTAATTGCGACTCTAAAACATTTACGTGACTTAAAAAATACCGTATTGGTGGTTGAGCACGATGAGGATACGATGATGAGTTCTGATTACTTGATTGATATTGGTCCGCGTGCGGGTGCACTGGGTGGCGAAGTAGTCGCGGTTGGTACTCCAGAAGAAGTGATGCAAAATCCAGCTTCAATTACTGGCCAATATCTTTCTGGTGCTCAGAAAATTGCCGTCCCAACTAAGCGCCGTAAAATTAAAGACGGAAAAGCTTTGACTGTTCGTGGCGCGCGTGAGAATAATTTAAAAAATATCGATGTCAAATTCCCACTCGGTGTGATGACTGTGGTCTCTGGTGTTTCTGGTTCTGGTAAGTCGACACTCGTCAACGAGATTCTTGCCAACGATTTACTTGCTCGCTATCATCACGCTCAAACTGTGCCAGGCGAACACGACGCTATTGATGGCACTGAAAACCTTGATAAATGCATTGTGATCGATCAAAGTCCGATCGGTCGCACGCCGCGCTCTAATCCAGCAACTTACACTGGCGTGTTTAACCAAATTCGCGAGCTCTTTGCGAAACAGCCAGATGCCGAAATCCGAGGCTATAAAGCTGGTCGGTTTAGTTTCAATATCCGTGGTGGTCGCTGTGAGCATTGTCAAGGCGATGGTATGAATAAAATTGAAATGCATTTTTTGCCAGATGTTTACGTTACTTGTCCAGCCTGTCATGGTCGCAGATATAACCGCGAGGCTCTAGAAATTAAATATAAAGGTAAGGATATTTCTGAGGTTCTCGAAATGACTATCGATGAAGCTGTTGAATTTTTTGAAAACATCCCGACCATCGCACCAAAACTTAAGACCATCCAAGAAGTTGGTCTAGGCTATATCCGACTTGGCCAGCCAGCTACTACTTTCTCGGGAGGGGAAGCGCAGCGTATTAAACTTGCCACCGAGCTTTCACGTCGTTCAACCGGTAAAACGCTCTATATTCTAGATGAGCCGACCACTGGTTTGCATACGGATGATGTGAAACGTCTGCTTGCAATTTTGAATCGATTAGTTGATGGCGGGAACTCAATGATTATTATTGAACACAACCTCCATGTAATTAAGTCTGCTGACTGGTTAATCGATATGGGTGTTGGTGGTGGACAAAATGGCGGACAGGTAGTTGCTGAAGGTACGCCGGAAGATTTGGCGAAAAGAACAGATACGCCAACTGGTCGCTTCTTGAAAAATCTGGCTTTATAGTGTATAATTTAAGATAATTGTAAAAATAAAGGAAAAATATGTCTGAAATTAAGTTAAGTTTAAATGCTCGTACGCTAGTTGGCAAAAAACTTGCTGGTCTCCGTGCTCAGGGTTTCATTCCTTCCGTTGTTTATGGTGAAGGCGAACCAATTCTCACCCAGAGCGCTTACAATGAGACTGAAAAGGCTCTGCTTGCTGCTGGCTATCACTCAACCATCGATCTTAGTCTTGATGGTAAAAAGAAACTCGTGATCGTGAAAGATGTTAACATCGATCCAGTTTCTCGTAAAATTATTAACGTTGAGTTCCAAGCTGTTTCAAAAGACCAAGCAATTGAGGCCACTACGCCAATCGTGATTGAAGGTTTTGAAACTTCTGATGCTGCTAAAGCTCACCTCACATTGCTCCAAGTTATGGAGGAGATTGAGGTAAAAGCTAAGCCAGGCGATCTACCAAAGGAAATCGTCCTTGATGCTACAAAAATGGCTAGCCTTGAAGACAAAATCACAATTTCCAACATCACATTACCAAAAAGTGTTGAATTCGCTGATAAAGAAATCGACCTCGAGCAGGCTATTGCAATTTTGAACGACCCAGCTGCTGAGGTTGCTGCACGTGAAGCAGAGGATAGTGCTGATGTAAATACTGATGCTGCTAACGTTCCAAGCGATAACGGTCAAAAACCTGAAGCTGCTTAAAGCTGAGATTCTAAATCTCCCAGTAGATACTGGGAGATTTTTTGATAATTTTTTGATGTTTCTCTCCCGTTTCTATTCTACTTATGTTATTATAATAAGTATAACGATTATTTGAATTCAAAAAACCATGCAGCTAAATCAAGTTAACCATCATTTTATCGGTAATTCTAAAACTAAAAATACCCTCCTCATCTTCCCAGCTTTTCTCCTTTTTAGCTTCATTATTTTTTCACTCTTTGCTCCAATTATTTCTTCTAATGCTGCCGACTCCACTACTAAATTTGAAGTTGAAATAAAACCAGTCCTTGCTCTCGCCGCTCCACCGGAACTAGATTTTGGTAACATCACTCCAACCAATGCCGGTACCTTCACCTCAAAATCAGTCGATGCACTGGTTGCCACTAACGCCACTAAAGGTTATGAACTCTACTTCTCCTCAAAAGATGAAGCTACCGATATGCTAAACACTAACACCGCCATCTCAGATAAAATCACCTCAAGCTTTACTGGTACTGTGACAAATACCACTATGGGCAAAAATAACTGGGGCTACTCATTAAACAATACTGATTTTACCGCTATCCCGAAAAAATCTGGCCAAAGACAACTGAGAAATCTCACCACAAAACCAACCACGGATGAACTAAAAACCACAGTTCACTTCGGCACTAAAATCAGTACGAACCTAAAGGCAGGGAATTATGAAAAAAGTGTACTCTTCACTGCCGTTGCGCACGCTAACCCAGCAAAAACTTTACATAGTATCTCAAAAATGCAGCAGATGACTCCCGAAATCTGTGCTGCCACTACCACTCCAAATAAAACCGCTACGGCACTCGACACTGATGGTTCCCATTATGGCGACCCAAATTACGCCCCAACTAAAACTCTCACTGACACCCGAGATAGTAATACTTACACTGTCTCCAAACTCGCTGATGGCAAATGCTGGATGACACAAAACTTAAGAATTATCGATAAAACCATCACCCCAGCCGACTCCGACGTTACAGCTAACTACACCATCCCAGTCTCCTCGACTTCCGGTTTTAGCGCCAGCTCCTTTGGAATCTCAAACGCCTATGTAGATAGTGACGGCGGTTTCTATAACTGGTATGCTGCTACTGCTGGTACGGGTACTACCGCACTTACCACCAGAAACCAAAATACTACTGTCTCTATTTGTCCGAAAGGCTGGAGACTGCCGACCAGTGGAGATAACGGCGAATTTAAGGCTCTCTATGATAACTATAATTCATCGTCGATATTAAGATCTAATCCGGTAAACCTCACTCTTTCTGGCCACGTAAACAATAATTCGCGTAACATGCAGGGCTCGTTCGGCTTCTATTGGTCCTCTACGGTAAACGCAATTTACTACGCTTACTACCTGGGCTTAAATTCCTCGAATGTCTACCCTACACAATACGATTCCAAGTATACCGGGCTCTCTGTCCGTTGTATCGCTCGCTAACTCATAGCTCTTCCAGTGAGCCTTATAATTATAGAAAAGCCTACAATCTATTTTTCACTAGCGCTTTACAATTTGCGACCAGCCTTGAGAGAAACGCTTCCTTTGCTGCTTCCGCTTTTTCGTTGTTACCACCCCATGCGTTGAGAGCTGGTTCTTGCAAAGCACGTGCATATGAGAAAGTCACGTTGAAAGGGAATGGTCCGTGGTTGGTTACAGCTTGTAAATTTTCGGTTGCCTGCTCGACGCTTTGTCCACCCGATAGGAATACTACGCCCGCCAACTCTTTTGGACAACAAGCCTTCAATACCTTTGCGGTCCATTCACCTACTTCTGCTGGCGTTGATTTAACTTCAAATTTTTTACCCGCTAAGACCATATTGGTTTTTAGAATACAGCCTTCTAGATTTACGTTATTTTTCTTCAGCTGCTCAAACAGGCAATTTAGAATCCGGGTTGTAATTTCCGCACAAGTTTCAATCGAGTAGTATCCGTCATGCACCACCTCTGGTTCGACGATCGGCACAATGCCTGCGTTTTGACAATCTTTTGCATATTCTGCTAGTATTTCGCAGTTTTTTAAAATTGCATAATCTGAAGGAGTGCGCACCGTTACATTGTCGCTACCCACTCCATCTAGTGTCACCTCAAATGCCGCTCGCCACTTCGCAAATCTGGCACCCATTTCATAGTATTCGGCTAGGCGTTCTGGTAAATCTTCTAGTCCTTTTGTCCATTTTTCTGCTGCATATTCTGGTTCAGCGAAGTTTTCTAATCCAAGATCGACTTTTATACCAGGTACAATTCCCAGTGCAGTTAAATATGACACGAAATCTCGTCCGTCATCTGCTTTTTGGCGCGCAGTCTCGTCAAACAAAATTACGCCGTTCACATATTTATTTAAATTGCGCGTAGTGAAGAATAGGTTGCGATAATCTCTTCGATGTTTTGCATCGTCCAAAATTCCGGCTTCCTCGAATTTTTTGTGAATCGAGCCACCGCTTTCATCCGCGGCCAAAATTCCTCGCCCAGGTGTCACTAGCGTTTTCGCGATCAAGCGTAAATTTCCGTCTGCCTTTTGGCGCTCCTCGAGCAATTGAGTCAATTTATTGAGTGATAGACTATCAGTTAGCGTTGCATTTTCGACGTTTATGGCTGCCATTTCTAAGGCTTCTCTTGTATTTGCTTTGTTTAACATTGCTCCAAAAATTGTTGCCGCAATAATTGAGTATGAAGTTAGATGTGTCATTAAATCATTGCGTGACACCTTATATCTCCTAATAATGCTTCCGCAACGAATCTCGCGATCTGAAATTGAACAAATTACTCCTCTTGTCGGCTCAGTTAGCTCTCCGTCAGTAAACACTACGTTCGCTAATCTCACCAATTCTTTTTCGCCCTCACAAAAAGTCTTTTTGCCACTTAGCCTTGAACGCATATCAATTTTTACGTTTTCAAAGCAATTTTTCGTGTATGCAAAAACGGCTAATTTCGCTCGAGTTAGACCGATATAGCTCTTAATTTTATCAACCATTTCTCTTGAGAATTCAGCTGAACGATCAACAAAAACCCAGTCCACCGGTTCATTTGGTGCTATAAAATTAGTCTTAACGCGCTCTGCCGGTACAAAATAAGCAATTTTCTCTCCTACTGAAAAAATGTAGCGATAAACTTTTGCGTCTTTATTAACTTCAATCTCGGCGTCAGAAATTGTTGCATCCTGCCCTAACTTCTTTAACACGTCAAGCGTCACCGCCGCCCCACCGAACACAGAAGTTCTTGAAAAGAATGCGTGATCCTCACCATCAAAAGCGAGATTCATCCATGGCGTACCTTCGCCATCCAGTTCAAAATTATCTTTTCTCTCATCGAGGCCGAGATAAACATCTTTTATTACATTTCCAACAATCAAAATACGCATATTAACTCCATTATATCATAAGCGTAATCATTTAACTCATTGCTTACCCATCAAAAAATCCCCTTTCGGGGATTTTAATTATAAAGTTATCGAACTTCAACGCGAACGCGCGGTAATGATTTACCTGAGAAATGTGTCTTCTTCGTTTTTACGAAAGTAACGACGCCATCTTTTGCTGCGTGAATTGTAAAGTTACGTGACATATAAGTTCCTGCGCCAGCAATTTTGGTTGAACCAGTTTGACGTACAAGTACTTCGCCGTTCTTTACTTTTTGTCCGCCAAAGCGTTTAACACCAAGGCGTTGACCAGCGTTATTGTGGATGTTCTTGGCGGTACCGCCAGCTTTAACGTGTGACATATCCTATTTTTTCCTTAATACTATTATTTCTCGAGCCACAATCTGACCATCTCTAAAGTAGAGCATATCCTCTTGACTCAAGTGATTTAACTTACAAACATTATACCCCAGATCTTGGATTTCGTCAATAATGTTCATGCGTTCATAATGACCCTCCGGTCTCTTCCAGGCCGGCACTGCTAGGACTAGTGGTGTGCCTGCTTCAATTTGAGGTAAAATGTTTCTTAAAAAACCCAAAACAATGCGCTTACACTCTATTTTTTGCTCCTTCAATTTTACTTCCACTGGCGGCAGAGACATTGGTGCGCCTAGATAAGTTTCACAAGCTACCGCGTCAATTTTTTCAGTCCAAGTTAAGGTCGTTGCATCGCCTGCAGCTAGTTTAAATTCTTCTGAACTTTCTGAAGTTTTTGCTAAGTGTTTTTGTTGATTTTGTCCAGCAATCCACTTCAGATTTTTTTCTGAATACTCGATCATTCGCTCTGATAAATCCGTCCCGTATGGCTGAAAATCCATTAAAAATGCTTCTTGTAGTACCACGCCAGTTCCACAAAATGGATCAAGCAATCTTGAACCAGTTTTTAGTGGACCACACAAATTGATTAAAATCTGCGCTAACTTAGGCGGCAGCATCCCTACCTTTGCATCTCGCGCCGGACGCACCTGATCACGATTTTTGTAAGCCGTAATGTTCTGTACGCCAGTTAAGACATACCATTCTTTTCCAACGACTAAAAATTCAACATGTCCTGTTTTTTCGCCCATTTGATTATGGTGCGAAGTTGCAGTCGAATGGGCTGCCTCTGTGTTAGCCAGCACGCGCGCTGAGCGCCCTTGTCTTGCTACAATCTTTTTTAAACGCATAGCCTCGGATTGTGATTTTCTTGAGCTCGCATTACGTGAATAATCCGATACACCAATCGTAAATTTACCAGTAAATTTTTCACCGCCATTTTTAAGCTGCATTAAAAAATCAATCGGATTTTCCGTTAATAATCGCCCAAATTTTAAAGTCCCACCAAAGCGATTGATGTTGACTGTGTTATCACTTTCAAATACGGCTAAGTTCGGTGCAATTTTTTTCACCGATGGCCCAAATTGTGCTGCTAGCTCCGCCAAAGAAATGTCGGATAAGCGGCCTAAAACTGCTAAGTATTTCATCTTGTCTATATTATATCAAAAATAGTGTATAATATGTATATGTTTAGAAAAATTTTATCTGTCGTAACACTTCTTTTGGTCGCTTTTGTCGTTTGGCAAGCTTGGCCACAGCTCACTGAAACTATTGGCTGTGTCGTTGGTGGCGCCTGTCCTGAGGGCGGTCACTTCTCTATTAACCTACTAGTCGTGTTGCTACTAATTCCAGAACAGCTCTTCATGTATTTTTCTGCTGGACAAATTTTCTTCTCCTATATGAAAGCCAAAAAGACGACCGACAGCATGAGCTCTTGGGCGCTAGCTCGCATCTCGTTTGAACTTAACTTTGTAAATCACGCTGTACCTTCTGGCGGTGTTTCTGGGCTTGGCTATATTGCTTGGCGTTTACGCGAATTTGGTGCTACCGCCGGTCAAGTCTCATTCATGTACCTCTTGCGCTATACGATTACTATTCTCGCCAACCAGACCCAAACCATTTTTGCCATCATTGTTTTACTGCTTTGCCATGCCATTCCAGGTGATGCAATTTGGATGATCGGCTTAGTCGGGTTAATGTCTGTCGGTATCATTCTCGGTATCGCATTAGTTATAACTATCGCCTCAAAGCGCAAATTGATTGACTTGGTCTCGAAGCAATCTGCTGCCTTCTGTAATTTTATTGTTCGAAAAATTACCTTTAACAAAAAACAAAATATCTTACCATACCAAAAAGTACATAAATTCTTCCTCGATCTTCACGAAGATTTGCTTTTTGCGAGAAAAGACAAAAAGTTATTGGTCGGTCCAGTTCTTTGGGGTGTCCTCTATAATTTCCTTGAAATTGCAACCTATGAAATTGTCGCAATTTCGCTCGGACATCCTGAAATCTTTCCTCAAATCATGGTTGCAGAAGCGCTCGCTAGTGTGATTGGTGCCGTTGTACCTTTGCCAGGTGGTGTTGGTGGTTACGAAGGTGCGATGATTTTTATTATCACTAAACTCGGCACTCCGCTTCCGATTGCTTCCACTGTAGTTATCGTCACTCGCGTCATCGTTCTCATGAATACCATTGTCTCAGGCTACGGTTTCTATCAAGATGCCATTTCAAAAATTGGCAAATCCGATCGCAAGAAAATTATGGAGATGAATGGAAAATAAATTTTCCGTCTCTGAATTCATCGCGTATTGTAACCAAACTTTAGAATACGCGTATACCGGTTGTACTATTGAAGGTGAAGTTTTAAATGTTAAAACTTCTCAAAATAAATGGGTGTTCTTCTCTCTGAAGGACGAAGAGGGGAGCATCGATTGTTTTATTCCAATTTGGCAGTTGCGCATTCCGATTGAAGATGGCATGAAAGTCTTGGTGCGTGGTACACCAAAGCTTACAAACTGGGGTAAGTTTAGTCTTACCGTGCAGGCAATTATGCCGGTTGGGCAGGGTAGTATTAAGAAGAGTTTTGAATTGTTGAAACAGAAACTTGAGAAAGAGGGGTTGTTTGACCCCGCAAAAAAACGAATTCTGCCCACCAATCTTTCTAAAATTGGCGTGATTTCTAGTACTCAAGCTGCTGGTTATGCCGACTTTGTTAAGATTATTAACGAACGTTGGGGCGGACTTGAGCTTAAAGTTTGTCACACCCAGGTTCAAGGCCTGGTTGCGCCAGACCAAATCATTCGCGCACTAAATTACCTGAATGAACATGGCGAAGTCGAGGTTATTGCAATTATTCGTGGTGGCGGTTCGGCAGACGACCTGGCCTGCTTTAATGATGAAGCTTTGGTGCGCGCCATCGCTGCTTCAAAAATTCCCGTCATTACTGGTATTGGTCATGAAATTGACGAGTCTCTTTCCGACCTCGCTGCCGATGTACGTGCTAGCACTCCTAGCAATGTGGCGCAGATGTTAACGAAGGATAAACAAGCAGAACTACGAAATCTTCATGCGACAATCTCTAGAATTCATCAACAAATTACCTCCCGTTTTGACCTGGTGAGCGATAACTTAAAATCACAAATTGCGGGAGTTGTTTCAAAAATCTACCTCGAAATTGACTCAAAAATCAATGAGACAAAAAATTATCAGAAAATTATTGAGAGTCTTAATCCAGACAATATCTTAAAAAATGGCTACGCAATTCTGACGGGAAAACCACAGGTAGATGGTGAAATTAAAATTGAAACCTTCCATCAGAAGATCGTTGCAAAAGTTTTAGAAATAAAGGAGAAATAATATGGCAACTAAATCGATCAATACTAAAATTGATGAGTTGAATACTAAAGTCGAATGGTTTTACGGCGATGACTTTAAGCTCGAATCTGCTAGTGCTAATTATCGCGCTGCTGCAAAACTCGCGAAAGAAATTGAATCGGACTTAATGAATCTAAAAAACGAAATCAAACAGATTGAGGTGGATTTTTCAAAAGAATAGCTCTTGTAAAAAATCTTAAACATAAGTAGAATATAACCATATGGATCATAACGGGGAACAATTCAATCAAAATGCCAATTCTTCGGGCGGACCAGCAGCCGCTGCGCCGACCAGTTTTTCTTATCCGAATTATCCGGCTCCATCCTATCCGAATCAGTTGAATTCACCTAGTATGTCAACACCATTAAACTCATCAGCTGCCCCAGTTCAATCTGGTATCTCTAATACTCCAGCTCAACCTGGCGTCTCCAGTACTTCAATTCAACCTGGCACTTCAGCTCAGAAAAAAGATCACTCTGGTATTATTAAAACTGCCTGCCTTGTTTTTACTTCGTTGGCTGCGATTACTTTTTTGGGCCTGTTTATCTACACTTACATCCAATGGAATAACGCTAAAACCGATGTTAAGGGTCAAGTTTCTTTGGCTGTATCCGAAGCAGAAAATAAATTACGTACTGAACTAGAGACCGATTTTAACAATCGTGAAAAATATCCTTATCGTACTTTTGCCGGGCCGTCTGATTTTGGTGCCTTAACTTTTGAATACCCTAAGACCTGGAGTGTCTATGTTCCAAATGATGCTTCTAAGGCCCAGGATTTTCACGCTTACTTTAATCCAGGGCTAGTTAATGTGGTTGAAAATAAAACTGTCATGGCACTCCGTGTTAGTATTTTAAATACTTTAACCGATCAAGTCAAAGAACGTTATAGTAATAAAATTAAAACCGGCAAAATGACCGTTTCGTCTAAAGTTGTCAATAAGGTTAATGTCGATGTTTATAAGGGGCAACTTGACTCTAATTATAATGGTATTGTCTGTATATTTAAAATACGCGATAAGACTGTGGTAATTCAAACTGACGCCTATCTCTTCGAGCCAGATTTTAACCGCATCCTTGAGACTGTTCGCTTCAATAGTTAATTTCATTCAATAGCTAATTTCCTAGCTAAACTTTAATAGCAAAACTATTTTGTCCGTGCTATAATTTTGGTATGACAACGGAGGTTAATGGAATTTTTGTCGCTGCGCATGAACTGAAGAGCCCGCTTTCTATTTTGCGTCAACTCGCTTTGTCGATTGACTATACTGATCAAGCCTCACTAAAAGATGTTCAAACTAAAATGATTCAAGTTTCCGAGCGTGCGCTTCGTCAAGTTAATGATTTAACAAAAGTTCATCGTCTCGACGACGGCCTATTTACATTAGAGCCGGTTTCTGTTCGTGCTATTTGCGATGAGGTGACAAGTGAATTACGCTATCTGTATCGCCAAAATCACCGTGACATTTCTGGGAAATATACTAATCGCTCGAAGTTGGTGATTGCTAACCGCGAACTCCTGCGCTCAGTTATTTATAATTTTTGTTCGAATGCAATGTATTATTCTGATGCACACACTAAGGCCGAAATCGCTGTTCGTGACAAAAAGGGAAAGATTGAGATTGTTGTGCGGGATTTTGGTCCCGCTTTACCACTTAAGATCTGGCGAGAATTGAAGCGCGGCTTTATCAATGAACCCACCTCAATTGCTATGCGACCAGATTCCTCTGGACTCGGCCTCTATATCGCCTCAAAATTTAGTCGTTATATGCATGGTGAAGTCTCGGCTATTCGCCATCGTGACGGCACCAGCTTTACTTTAATTTTGCCAGTTTCCACCCAAACTAGTTTATTTGGAGATTAAAATGGCACTCGCTTATATCATTGAAGACAACGAAATCATGAGCGAATTATTCGCACGTTATTTAAGCGGGATTACCGAAACTAAGATTTTTCATGATGCTATTTCGGCAATTTCTGAAATCTCAGATGATCAGCCTGATTTAATTTTTTTAGATATTCTTTTGACTGGGCCAGACGGCTTTACTTTTTTGAATGAAATTGTTAGCTACGAAGATACTGGCAAGATTCCAGTCGTGATTATTTCTAGTTTAGACTTTCAGCTTGAATCACTCAAAAATTATAACGTAGTGAAGATTTTGAATAAAGACACGTTATTGCCAAACGATCTGAGGGCTGTCTCTCAGGAAATTTTAGCGCTGAAGGCTAAAAATGGCCAGTAGTAATCGTCGGCGCAACGATCTAAGGACGCAAGCGATTGTGCTTCGGCGGACAAAATATGGTGAAACTGATCGTATCTTGAATCTATTAACACCAGAGGGACGTAAGTCCTGTATTGCCAGGGGAGTTCGCAAGGAAAAATCTAAGCTGGCTGGTGGTATTGAAATTTTTACCGTGTCCGATGTGGTAATTCACGAGTCTGAGAAAACTGATCTTGGCATTTTAACTAGCGCAAAAATGTTGAAAAATTATCTTGGCATTATTTCTGACCTAGATTCATTCGAACTAGGTTCAAAAATTATTAAAATTGCTAATCATCAATCCGAACACGTCGATTCGCCAGAATTATTTTATTTAGTTGAGCAGTGTTTCTGGGCGCTCCACCAAAATTTTAATAAAGATCTTATTGAAAGTTTTTTTCTACTCAATAGTATGCGTATTGCGGGCGAAGAGCTAAACTTGCATCGCGATAGTGACGGTCAAAAATTAAGTGCGGAACTTACTTATGCCTGGGATTCCTATGAAAGTGTCCTGAAGTCGGATTTAAATGGGCAAATTGCCGCTGACCACATTAAACTGATGCGTTTGATGTTGACTTCACCATTAAAAACAGTTTTAAAGGTTCAGTCCGCTCAGAAATTCATGCCTGAAATCCTCTATCTCGCGAAAACATTCGCCAAAACTGCCTAAATATGCTAGAATATGAAAAAAGATAGGAGATTTTTATGGTAGCAAAACTCGAAGACATCGTTAGTTTATGTAAACGGCGTGGTTTTATTTTTCCAGGCTCAGACGTTTACGGTGGTTTTGCCGGTACTTGGGACTATGGTCCGCTTGGTGTCATGCTGAAAAAGAAAATGATGAACGAATGGTGGAAGTTCTGGGTTGATGGACACGAAGACATTTATGGTATCGACGCCGCAATTATTATGAATCCAAAAACTTGGGTTGCTTCTGGCCATACAGCTACTTTTGCTGATCCGCTAGTCGAGTGTCTTGAATGTCATGGCCGCTTCCGCGCCGATAAACTCGCTGATGGAATCAATGAATCGGTTACAACTGAGGAATTTCAAGCGCTCGGTGCTAAATGTCCAACTTGCAAGGCTTCTAACTGGGGTCCAATTCGTAAGTTTAATATGATGTTTGAGACCCATGTTGGTCCAATCGTCGACGACACTTCAATCGCCTACCTCCGTCCAGAAACTGCACAAGGTATCTTTACTAACTATAAAAATGTGGTCGATTCAATTTACCCAGACATGCCATTTGGTCTTGCTCAACAGGGAAAAGCCTTTCGTAATGAGATTTCTCCGCGCGATTTCGTTTTCCGTTCTCGCGAATTTGAACAGATGGAAATTGAGTATTTTGTGAATCCAAAAACTTGGGAAGAGAACTTTGATAAATTACTCGCCAGTGTCCACGAGTTTCTTGAGGAAACTATGCAGCTACCAAAAGCTAAAATTCATGAGCTCGAAGTGCCAGCTGAAGATCGTGCTCACTATTCTAAGCGCACTATTGACGTTGAATTTGATTATCCGAACGGTCGTGGCGAGTTGATGGGTATTGCTTATCGTACTGATTTTGACCTTGGCAATATCGTACGCGAATCTGGCAAGAATATGGACTACCGTGATAAAAATACTGGTGAAACTTTTGTGCCACATGTGATTGAGCCTTCCTTTGGTGTTGAACGCTTGCTCATGGCCATCTTGTCTTCCGCTTACTGCGAGGAGGAAAAAGATGGTAAGACCCGCGTACTTCTCAAGTTACCGGAAAATCTTGCTCCATATCGTTTCTGCGTTTCACCACTCCTGAAAAATAAACCAGAATTGGTTGAAAAAGCTAAATCCGTCTATGAAACTTTGCGTGCAAAATATGGCAATGTTACTTGGGATGATTCTGGAAATATCGGTAAACGTTATCTAAAACAGGACGAAATCGGTACTCCAAAATGTGTCGTAATTGACTTTGATACGCTTGAGGATGAGACCGTAACTGTACGCGATCGTGATACGACCGAACAAACTCGCGTCAAAATCTCTGAACTATAATCGTTTGATCAATCGAAAAATGGGGCTCACGAAAATAGTGATGCCCCATTTTGCTAGGATTATCATATTACCTCCAACGTTCTTTGATAAACTCTAATCATCTAAAACTTCAAGCAACAAAAAACTTGCCATCAGCAAGTTTATTTTTTGGTGGTCACGACTGGACTTGAACCAGTGACACGCGGCTCTTCAGGCCGCTGCTCTACCAACTGAGCTACATGACCAACTCTCTATCTATTATAGCATAGATAACGTCTCCGTCAATCTCAAAATATGCTATAATATAATTATCATGAAAAAAATCAATACATCCCCCATTTCCGGCATGCAAGAGCTAACTCCTCTAAAGCAAGCCCTTTTTGATCAGCTTAAGAATCAAGTACTTGGGGTGTATCATGCGCATGGCTTTTTGAATATCGAAACGCCACTGATTGATCGCACTGAAGTTTTGCTAGCGAAAGCCGGCGGAGACACGGAGAAACAGATTTATAAAGTTATAAAAACTACTGAATCTGCCGATTCGGCCGACCAGGCTCTGACATTCGATCATACTGTGCCTCTCGCACGCTATGTTGTCGAACATGAGAATGACTTAACTTTCCCATTTAAGGTTACGCAGTCTGGTAAAAGCTTTCGTGGTGAACGCGCTCAAAAAGGCCGGTTTCGTGAGTTCTATCAGCTTGATGTTGACGTGATCGGTCGCAATGAGCTTGCACTTGCCTATGATGCTGAAATTATTAAAACTGCTTACGACGCTTTATCTACCTTTATCCGAACTCCGCTTAAAATTCGACTCTCTAACCGCAAGATCTTAAGTGGACTCTTACAGGAATTGAGACTAGAGGAAAAGAGCACTGCTATTTTTGGCGTGATCGACCATGCCGAAAAAGTGCCAAAAGAAAAAACTCTCTCAGCCCTGGCTGAGCTTGGTCTAGTAGACAATGAAATTGATATTTTAACTCACTTTATGGCAATCAGTGGTAATCGCGAAACGGTTATCGCAGAACTCAATCAATTTGAGATTGAAAATGAGACATTCATGCTTGGCGTATCTGAGCTAGATGTCGTCCTCGGCTTAATCGAAAAACAGGGGCTAAGGGATATTGTGATGGCAGATATGCTAATCGTGCGCGGGCTAGACTATTACACCGGCTCAGTCTTTGAGACCTTCTTGCCTGAATATCGCGAAATTGGCTCAATTTGTTCTGGTGGACGCTATGAAAATCTCACTAGCTACTATACTGACCAAAAATTCCCAGGGGTTGGCATCTCCATTGGTCTCACGCGCCTCTTTTATGTTCTTAACGAAAACAACTTACTCGAAAATGCAGCTGAAAAACCAATCGATATAGTGTTGATTCCATTCTCCGAGAAGGAATATGCTTATACTATGGCTCTAGCTGAAACCTTACGTAGTTGCGCTAAGAAAGTCGACATTAATTTTACCGATAAGAAGATTGGTGATAAGTTTACCTACGCCGCTAAAATTGCCAACTTTGCAGCTGTAATTGGTGAAAATGAAACTCAGACGGGGAACATTGAGATTAAAAAACTAGCAACTGGCGAGAAAATTAAACTCGAAGATTATGCCAAGTAGAAAATTTGAACTTGATCAACATTTTCTTAAATCTCCGCGCTTTGCATTGATGCTCATCGGTCATTCTAATGTCCGAAAAAATGATATTGTGGTTGAGATTGGTGCTGGCACCGGTGTTATCACTACTGCTCTTGCTAAACGCTGCAGAAAAGTTTATGCCATCGAGCCAGACCCTGAGACGGCAGACAGACTCCGCGCTAATCTTGCTCGGTATAAAATTGAGAATGTGGTTGTTCTCGAACAAGATTTTCGCACGGTTGAATTTCCGTCTGAACCCTTTAAAGTTTTTTCTAACCCACCATTTCGTTTTAGTGCTGAAATTTTTTATAAACTGCTGGGCCTAGCTAATGAAAACGGCGATATTATCCAAAACGGTGCTAAAAATCCACCGAAATCCATTTATCTAATCTTGCAGAAGAACCTCGCTTTAAAATTAATCCCTACCGACCGTCATTATACGTCGAAGCTCGGAAAAATTCTCCAGTCTAATTACGATGCAAAAATTCGTTTGCCACTGAAGCGCACCGATTTTACTCCTCCGCCAGCAGTCGATACTGTACTATTTGAAGCTAAACTCAAATAATAGCTAGGTCTATTTTGTTCTTAGCCCAGCGTCAAGGTAGTAGCGCTTGATTTCTTCAAAACCCCAGCTCTTGTCGAATCCAGATGTTTCGAACTTCCCAAACTTAAAATATGGCATTCCGCCGGAATTGGATTTTTGCATAATTTGTGCGGTCTTCTTCGTGTTTTCGCGCACCTTATCAAGCATCTTGTGCTCCCTGTAGCACTCCCTAAATGAATCGCCAAGTCCAATTTCTTGACCAATTTTTAGCCAGTAATCGGCATCCATATGAGTTATTCCCGGCGCGCCTTTAGCGTTAGCGATTCCTCTCGAGTGATAATCCTCGTCAAGTGAACGCATCGCCTTGTGGTAATAGTCCCAGAATCGATTTTCCTCAGTCGCACATAGTGTCGCCTCAGCAGCCTGCTCGGACTTTGCTCCTGCCTCGCCATACTCGTTTAGAAAATCCGTTACGCGCACCTCGAACACAATGTCATTTTCCGCCAAATACTTCTCGAATTCCGCTTGTTTGCTCATCAAAGCTCTTGAAAAATAGTCGCAGTACGGACACATAATATCAGTGGTCATTACGTAGTGATTTTTAGCTTTGACATTTCCAATCGTAGTTCGTTCGTCCCAGATTGCTCCGAGATCAGCTTCCTTTGGTGTGCCAAGCATCATTGCTGCGATAATCCCACCAATAATCAGAGTCATCACTGCCATTCGCACCCATGCCCCTTTTTTATTTATTGTCACATAGTCGGAATCGTTCATTTTCTTCCTTTCTTTTTAGTAAATTCCTCTGATTTTATAATTGCATATGTTTCGAATCCCACCTTCTTAAAGACGATCAACGCTAGTACTATTGACGCAATGGTTAATCCCCAACTCATCGCTCCTGCCATTGCCATTCCCGATGAGCCCAGAATTGAGATAATAATCGGTGTTAACACTGTCGTGCCGCAGGTCGGGCAGCCTGAACCTAGTACGATTAGTCCAGTAATAATACCTGCGTTTTGTAGGTCAGCCGTATCTCTACGGTATTTTAAAACGAAAGAGACTAATCCAATCATCGTTGCCTGTAAAATAGTTACTGCAAAAATAAAGAGAAAGTCATCAAGGTTGCGATTTACTCCAAAAGTTCCCAAAAAAGCCTTGGCTAAAATCTCCAATTTCGTCCTAAAATCAGCGCTCCTTAAAATATCGAAAGTCGCGCCACCCGAAGCTAAGAGATTTAGTAAAGTTCCAAAAAATAAAAAAGCAATTCCAAACGATAGAATAAAACGCTTTTTTCTAGTAGCTAAAAAAGCACCATAGACCGCTAGCTTTAGTTCGTCCGCCCACTTTTTAGTTTTCGTAAAAAATTTTTTACCTCCACGCATACCCCTAGTATAGCATATAGTCACATAAGAACGCTAGTTTATAGAAGACAGGCACTGACTCCATCCAATCTGAATGACCCCAGTAAAACCGAACAAATAAACTCAAATCCGAACGATAAATAATCAAACAATAACATAAAAAATATAAAAATCAAGGTTGACAGCCAAAATCCTCGTGGTAAAATTAAGTTAAGATTTGAGCAAAAGTTGAGAGATGCTCGAATCTATACAATTTGGGTGGAGTGTGAAGTTTGTTTGGCTATATTTGTTTTAGCCGACCACCTAGAATTACTCTAGAAAATAAAAATACGCCGCTTCTTCTGTGGCGTATTTTATTTTTTTATGCTAAAATTGTCTCATGGCGCTGTGGCGGAGTGGTTACGCAGAGGTCTGCAAAACCTTGTACACCGGTTCAATTCCGGTCGGCGCCTCCACAAAAGCCCGAATGGCGGAATTGGTATACGCGTTCGACTTAAAATCGAATGGAGAAATCCATATGGGTTCAAGTCCCATTTCGGGCACCACAAAAAAATGACTTAATCCTAAGTCATATTTTTTATGAAAAGTTTCCCTTGTCTAATTTATCAAAATCAATTAAAATATAACTACTTATGCATAATTATTTTAGTAGGTTATTTCTTAAGTTAAAGAATAAATCTAAAAAGACCTCTAGTCTTGCTAACTTCAATCTTATTAGAAAAAGTTCAATAGGTTCACTAAATAATTCTGTTTTTAACCTAAAACACCGTTCCAATATATATATATATAT
>CALIQQ010000019.1 GCA_938043965.1 uncultured Candidatus Saccharibacteria bacterium
ATCATCATTTCGGCTTTACGTTTTTTACTCAACAAAAATCATTTGAAATGGAAATAATCACCGAATTATTGAGTGGTTATTTGGATTTGGTTTTAGATTTGCATTCTTAAATACCAGGAGACAATCATGGAACAATTATTGAAATTTCTTAACATGCTCGAGGAAAAAAGTATTTACTATCGGCTTAACAAGGTTCGATCAGTAGGTGTAATGGTAGAAATAGCAATTCCTGGAGAACGTTGGGAAGTCGAGTTTGAAGATGACGGCTCTATAGAGATTGAAAAATTTAAAGGTGATGGAGAGATCTTTACGTGTAAAGATCTTAATCAATGTGAAGAAATTGACAAACTTATTGAAGAATGTTCTGACTAAAACTGATTGAGTGATTCCCGGCTCTGCCGGGAATCACGATAAAAGACATAACGTAATAGACCGGCGAGCTGGCGCTGAAGGCGGTCAAGGAGGTCCTCGTCCGGGAGAACGACGAGCTTCTGCACATCGAGACGAGCCGGGGCGCTATCGATGCGACGACCAGCCACCCGTTCTACGTCGTGGGCAAGGGCTGGGTGGCGGCGGGCGACCTGGCCGTGGGAGACGGCATCCAGGCCATCTCCGGCGACGCGGGGATTGTGACGGGGCTGAAGCTGAAGAAGCTGGACCAGCCGATCTCCGTGTACAACCTCGATGTCGAGGACTTCCACTCCTACTTCGTCGCCGGCGGCGTGCTGGTGCATAATGGGTGTGGAAAAAGTACTCCTGGTAATAATAAAGTCCAAAACAAACAAGCAAGAGATATTGCAAAACGGCTCCAACTTAACGATCCAGCTAAGAAGCGAGAGTTACATGATCTTATCTCTGGACAGGGATACAGTTTTCAGGAAGCACTTGAAACAGCAAAGTTTTTCTTTGGTCAAAATAGTTATCTGACCTAAAAATTTATCATGTTGTTGCCCCCGAATGGCTCGAGTGGCGTTTTATTAACCGTTTTACAAAATCCCTTGTTTCATCATAAGAATCATACAG
>CALIQQ010000020.1 GCA_938043965.1 uncultured Candidatus Saccharibacteria bacterium
GTGCTAAAAAGATTAAAGACATCACCACTCTCCCTACCGCTCCAGAGTTAAAAACCACCGTTCACTTTGGCGCTAAGGTTGATACCACTCTCGATTCTGGTCGTTATAAAGCTGATATTCTCTTTACTGCCGTTGCGCACCCGAACCCAGCAAAACCACTTCATGGCATCTCGACTATGCAGCAGATGACCCCCGAAGTCTGTGCTGTCACTACTACTCCACTAAAAACCACCACAGCACTCGACACCGATGGCTCCCATCACGGAGACTCAGATTACGTCCCCACTAAAACTCTCGTAGACACTCGCGATAATAACACCTATACTGTCTCAAAACTCGCCGATGGCAAATGCTGGATGACCCAAAACTTAAGGATTGCCGGAAAAACTCTCACACCGGCTGACTCTGACGTCACCACTAGCTATACCATCCCAGCTTCCTCGATCTCCGGCTTCAGTTCTTACGACACTTCAAATGCTTATGTAGATAATAACGACGGCGGTTTCTATAACTGGTATACCGCTACAGCTGGCACGGGTACTCAGACCCTCTCTACTGACGGCCAGAACACTACCGTCTCTATCTGTCCAAAAGGATGGAGGTTGCCAACTGGTGGAGACGGTGGTGAATTCCAAGCTCTATATAATAATTATAACTCTTACTTAGCTTTAAGATCTAATCCAATAAACTTCACCCTTTCCGGCTACGTGTACGGTAGCTCGCGCTACAATCAGGGCTCCTACGGCCGCTATTGGTCCTCTACGGTAGTCTCGAGCTACAACGCCTACAGTCTGTACCTGAGTACCTCGTATGTCGACCCTGCAAACTACTACAATAAGGACTACGGGTTCTCTGTACGTTGTATCGCTCGCTAGGCTTGCTCGAGCTTCACTTTTACCGCCACACCCCTTGCCCCACCCTCTTGATTTTCTAGTTAGGCCTTTCAAAAACTCGCAATATATGTTATAATTATAAGATAGTGGCTAAACGCCCGTTGCACATTACTACATCTGCGCACATTTTAGAGAAACTAGAAACAAGCTTTTTCAAAACCGGGGGAGGTGGTTATATGCTCGAAAAAGTTAAAAAGTTCCTACTGACCTGTCGTCTCGAGCCAGACGAATTCGATTCTATCCAAGATAAGATTGTTGAAATAAACCGATTAATGTTACTTTTAGTTGCCGCTGCAACTACTACCATAGTTGGCAGTTTAGCTATTTTGTCAGTCTTCATTGAAGATATTCGACAGAATCAGCCATTATACTTAATTGGCGTCATTATTGCATTTGCACTAATGACATTAGCAAAATCTCTACTTAAAACGAGTGTTTCAATTCCGTTCATAATTGATGGGTACCTGTTCCTTTTTTACGGCTATGGCATCATCATTGGCGTTTTTCTAAACAGAGGTCAGCATTCAGTCACATTCATTATTATGCTGATCCTGCTGCCGCTTTGTTTTATCAATCGGCCAATTCGCACATTCACTACTTCCATCATTTACACTGTGATTTTTGTAGTGCTTTGTTCGATTTATAAAACCGGTTCAGCACAAGCCGTTGACATCATTAACGCTATCCTCTATGGCATTTTTGGTGCAACTATTGGCAGTATCGTACATTGCTTACACTGTCGTGGCTACGTCTATGAACACAAACTACAGACGCTTAGCCAGATTGATCAGTTGACTAGATTGAATAACCGAAATGCTTTCGAAGAGACAATAAAAATACTACCAGACAGTTACAACAAATCCTTGGCGTGTATTTATCTAGATGTCAATGGATTACACGAACTAAACAACCAATTTGGTCATGTCGCCGGCGACCGCATGCTTATCTTCATCGCTGATAAGATTGCCCAGTACTTTGGCCGTGAACTCACCTTCAGAATTGGTGGAGATGAATTCACTATCTTCGTCATAGACGGAACCGAAGCTGAAATTCAGTCAAGGCTTAGCAGCTTAACTGCCGAAATCAATCAGGCGATGTACCACGTTGCTACTGGCTTCGATATTAAAGAAAGGGGTCAAAAATTCATAATCAAAGACCTCATCGGTGCTGCCGAAGAAAAAATGTACGCTGATAAGTGTACATTCTATAGCAACACCAACCATAACCGCAGATGTAGACGTTAGTGTATCTTCCATTAGATGCCGTTCAGGCTACTCCAGCAGTAGCCTTTTTCGTGTTAAAATAGCTTCATGCATCTAAAAACCGTCTCTCTTTTATTAAGAAATTGGGGTCCAGTCCTCCTTATGATGGCCATCATTTTTAGTTTCAGTCATTTTCAAGCCGCCTCATCCGATGCTCAAAGCGGTTTTTTCCTTAATCTTCTCAGAATTTTTTCTCCCAACTTAGCAGAGACTAAAATCGCCGTTATCCTTATTCGTAAATTCGCCCACTTTTTTGAATATGCTGTTTTCGGCTTTTTGACCGCTAGAACCTTTCACCACTCAAACTTGCCAATCTCTTGCGCCCTATTTTTTTGCGTCACCTATGCCGCTACCGACGAATACCACCAAACCTTCGTCGCCGGGCGGAGCGGGGAAATCCAAGACGTCCTGTTAGATACCGCCGGCGCCCTCTTTGGTATCATTATTTACACAATTTTTCACCCTAACCTCACTTTTCTCAAACAAAATTAATATACAATAGTCTTTTAAATCTAAAAATATATGTTATAATATAGCGCATGGTTTTAGTACCAGAACCTTAATATCTGCATAAATTATATATGAGATCTAAAATATATATTAGGAGGTGGTTAACATGTTATTCCTTAATCATCCTTAATATTGAAAAACCTGAAAATTCTATCATCACAAAGGAGGTGATTACATGATAGAGTTAATATTTATTTTTTTAGAGACCAATAACATTGGCATCCTAGAGTACAAGGCGATTAGATCGAAAATCGAGCAGCAAAACACTAAAATGTTGTCGCTTATTGCAACCACATTTTATTTCTGCCTCACCATATTATATCTTCTATCTCTTAGCATCGACACTTTCAGGTTTGGCCGAGCCCTTTATTTTATTGGGGTTATTGGCGTCTTCATCCTGGCGGTCCTTTCCGAGAGATCGATAGAGCATAACAAAATTAATCCTAAGTTGGTGGGGTGTGCAAAAATACTATTTTTTGCATATGGCATAGCTGATGGAATTATCTTGCATCCGACTACTTCGTCTTTAGTTCTCATCCTAATGCTAGTCGCCACTCCGATTTTATTTATCGATCGTCCGATTATCATTATCACTGAAACTATCATGGCTGCTATATCCTTCATCTTCGCATGCCTCATCTTTAAGACTGGTGACGCGTTAGCTTCAGACCTGGTATGCACGGCGTTATGCGGCTTAGCCGCAATTATCTTCGGATGTCGACTAAGTCATTATCGCTGCAAAGCTTTAGATGGTGAGCAAAAAGTCTATACACTGCTTTTTGGCGTTGGTAACAATATCATTCCAGCTCCAAAAACTAAGGATAATACTGCTTGTAAATCACTTTTAAAACTTTTACCATTAAGTTTTGAAGGAAAATTATCATGTATTTGCTTAGATACCAAGGATATATGTTTACTGGATTCATCACAAGATCCTGAACCTAGAGCCGAAGTATTAAGTTCCGTTTCTAGTATTGTTCATGAATTATTTGATGATGACCACATATTCTCTTATAATAATGAAAAGTTTATTATCTTTGTCCCAAACGTGACACAAGATAAATTAGATGTTTTAACTAACCAATTAAATCACCATATTCAAAAAGCTGGATATTCAGCTAGAGTTAACTCATTGAAGAGTAATCCTGGCCAGTCTATTAAAACATTAGTAGACGAAACTATATTCAATAATGACTATAGATTTAATTTTATTTTTTAAGTTGAAAATTTAATGCAGATAAATTTTCTGGGCTAGACCCAACCAGGCTACTCAATTTGAGTGGCCTTTTTCATAGTCTTTTCAAATCAGAGTAAATGTGTTATAATAGGAAGATGGCTAACGCCTGCACATTAAAACTGCACTGTTTTGATTTTTACTGCAAAAAAACAAAAAAAATGGAGGTAGTATCTTATGCTATTAGGAAAAATCAAAAGCTTTTTGTTATTTAACGGATTAGAAGCGATGAGCTTTAAGGCAATCCAGAAAGACATTAACGAGCAAAACCGCAAAATCGAGTCAATCACTTTTTTAGTCATAACCCTACTATTATTTAGTTTACTTGGGTTGTCTTGGTTTTTTGGGGTTAACGCTGAGGAAAAAACTATTTACATCCTCAGTGCAGCCGCTACACCGGTCGCAATGGTAATTGCAGATCTCCTGAAGAACATCTTCAAGAATGCTTCATGTGGCCAATACATGGTCGTATTCATCGCGTTCACATGCGGGATTTTCGATGGAATTGCCAGCCCTAACCGACTAGCAGTCATGCCGGTCGTACTATTTGTAATACTGCCGATTCTTTTCATCAATCGGCCCATTGTTACAATTGTTCAATTTTTTCTCTACCTAGTTCTGTTTATCGGCGCTTGCATGCGTTTTAAGGCTAGCGATGTTTATCCTATTGACGCCGTAGACGGGATTGCCGCCTATGTCTTTGGGGCAGCTATAGCCTGCTTCATTCATCACTTCCAATGCCTCTACCTTTCTGAACAGGGGTACTCGACGGATAAAGACATCGACGTTTTTACCGGATTAAAGAATCGCCATGCCTATGAAATGGCAATCAGCTCTTTATTGGAAGAAAAAGTCGATTTCATCAACTTGACCTGCATTCGCGTTAAGCTTGTGAATCTGGATGAAGTAGATGGTGGACACGCTAAAAGTTATGAAGCTAAAAGGTTTATAGCAGATTCTATAATTAAACTTTTTGACACCGAACTCAGCTTCCATAATAAAGATGATGAGTTCACCATCCTAACTATTGGGCATTCAGCTGAGGATGATAGAAATAGGCTCTATCAGCTCATGCAGGCGGCCGAATGGTTTAACCGCTACTTGGTTATTAGCTTTACAAAAAGCGAACGCTGTCGATCAATAGTCGGTCTCATTGAAGAGAGCGACCGTAAGCTTGCTCTGGCCGAAGAGCGATTCATTGAGCTCACAGAAAGGGAATCAAATACAAAAACAGTGCAGACAATTTAACCAACTTAGGCTACTGATTTTAAGTAGCCTTTTTTATGCTCAACCTCTTGACAAAGCTAACCATTCAATCTATACTATTGACATAGTCCGTAAGGACAATTTTTTATGGGAAGGAGAGTATGGCTCACGTCACTAGAATTAAAGCCGCTGATAAAACCAGCTTAGCTAATGACAAAACAACTAAGACTAGCTCAGCCGAAAAAAGTGCAACCGCAGTCAAAAATAAAGCAAAAACCGTAAAAGTTAAACAACATACTATGCCAAAATGGCTACGGATTATCACGACTCCGTTTCGTCTAATCTTTAAACCATTCGCTATGCTTGGTCGATACATTCACGATTCTTGGCTCGAAATTCGCCAAGTTCGCTGGCCAAACCGTAAGGCAACCTGGAAAATGGTCGGGGCAATCTTCATTTACTCGGCATTCTTCATTATCCTCGTCGCTTTACTTGACGCTCTATTTAACTTTATCTTTAGCAAAATTATTCGATAGAAAGGAATTATATTATGGCAGTTAACCGTTACGATGGTAGTCGCGCTTGGTACACCATCAGCACTTACAGTGGCTACGAGGACAAAGTCGCTGAATCAATCAACGACCGCCTTGAAAATCCTGAGTTTCAAGGTAAAATCTTTGGTGCAATCGTACCAAAAGAAAAACAAATTGAAATCAAAAACGGCAAACGCAAAGTTGTCGATCGCAAAATCTTCCAAGGCTACGCATTGGTCGAGATGTGTCTCTCCGATGAAACTTGGTATATTATCCGCAATACCCCAGGCGTCACCGGCTTTGTCGGCACCGGCACTCAGCCAACTCCAGTTTCCGAAAAGGAAATCGCTAAAATCAAGCGTCGCATGGGCGTAGAAGATCCAAAATACACCATCAACTACCAAGAAGGCGAAGTTGTCTCTATCACCGATGGACCTTTCAAGGGCTTTGAGGGTACTATTTCCGAAATTGATGCAACCAAAGGCAAACTTAAAGTACTTGTTTCCATGTTCGGCCGCGAAACGCCAGTTGAGCTAGACGCTTTGCAGGTTAGCAAAATTGCTTAAAGCTTTACTTTTCTAAATTTTTAAGGTATAATATCAACGTTACGCACGGTTAATTAATCGATTCGGGAGGCTTCAATTCCCGAAAAATAAAAGGAATACTATTATGGCAAAAAAGGTTATTGGTAACCTCAAACTTCGTATCCCTGGCGGTAAAGCTACTGCCGGACCTCCAGTTGGTTCAACTCTTGGTCAATGGGGACTAAATATGATGGATTTTATCAACCCATTCAACGAAAAAACTAAAGAATATAATGGCAAAAATGTTATCGTTCACATCAAAGTTTACGAAGATCGCACTTTTACCTGGGAATGTTTGGGTCAACCAGTCGACGATTTAATTCGTGAAGAAATTAAAATCGCTAAAGGTTCAGCTAAACCAAACACTGAAAAAGTTGGCAAGATCACCCGCGCTCAGCTTGAGAAAATTGCTGAAATTAAAAAAGATCAGCTTAACGCAGTTGATCTAGAAGGCGCAATCAAAGTCGTTGCCGGCACCGCTCGCTCAATGGGCGTTGAAATCGCAGAATAATTAAATAGTTGGGAGGAGTTTTACTCCGTTACTACCACAGAAAGGGAATTATGACCGAAGAAGTCAAGAATCTTGCAACCGAAGCCATCAAAGCTCCAGTTGAAATTACCGAAACTCCAGTTGAAGCTAGCGAAAAATTCGCTAAATCTGGTAAAAAATCTAAAAAACACGTTGAGGAAGTTAAGGCAGAAGAAGCTCGTCAAGCTCGCAAGGCTGAAGCTAAGCTCGCCGAAGCTACTGAAAAACCACGTGGCGAAGCACCAAAGGTGCGCTCAATCCTTGAACGTCGTGGCAAAAATTACCGCGCTGCTCACGCTAAAATCGACCATAATAAAACCTATAGCCTAGAAGATGCTATTAAATTAGCTATCGAAACCAATCCAGCTAAATTTGATGCAACTATCGAAGCACATGTTCGTCTTGGCGTTGATCCTCGTCAAGCTGACCAAAACATCCGCACTACCGTCGTATTACCAAACGGTAACGGTAAAACGGTTCGCGTTGCCGTCTTCGCTCCACTCGATGAGGCAAAAAAAGCTAAAGCTGCCGGTGCCGACATTGCTGACGACGAAGAGTTCATTAAGACCTTGGAGAAGGGTGAAATTAACTTTGATGTTCTCATCTCAACTCCAGCTTATATGCCAAAACTTGGTAAATTCGCTCGTCTACTTGGGCCAAAAGGCTTAATGCCAAATCCTAAAGCTGGCACCGTCACCACTGATGTTGAAAAAGCTGTTAAAGAAGCTAAAGCTGGTAAAGTCGAATACCGTGTCGACAAACAAGCTATCGTTCACATCGGACTTGGCAAAACTAACTTCGAGCTCAAAGCTCTCCTTGAAAACGCTCAGGTTTTCTTTGACTCACTAAAGTCCCAAAAACCAGCTTCTCTTAAAGGTTCCTACGTTAAAAGTGTTTACATCACCACCACCATGGGACCATCTATCGCCGTTGAAAACATCTACAACTAATTTTCTTAAGCGACAAAAAGCAACCCTGAGGGGTTGTTTTTTGCTTAAAAATATGGTAAACTAGGTTCAGTTACCAAAGACAGTGACGAGGTTTACCTTTAATAATGTCACCTAGGCTCTATCTCTTATTTAATTGGGTCGGTAACGAATTTTAACAAATTCACTAGTTTTTAACAACCAAAAAGGAACTTTTTATGGCAATTTCAAAAGATAAAAAGAATACATTGGTTGCTGATTTAACTGAGCTTCTTAGCGTTAGCAAGATGACTGTTTATGCCAAATATCAGGGTTTGTCTGTTCTTGAGTTACAACAACTCCGAAAAGCAGCTCGCGAAAATGGCGTAAAAATCAAAGTCGTCAAAAACCGCTTGGTCCGTGTTGCAATGAACTCGGTCGCCGTCTATAAAGATACTGATACAACTAACCTTTCTGGCCAGTTGCTTTATGCTATCTCAGACAACGACGAGGTCGCTCCAGCTAAAGTCCTCGCTGAGTTTGCAAAAACTCACAACCTGCTCCAGATCGCAGGTGGTTTTAATGACACCGGCGCAGCTCTTTCCGATGCTGATGTTAAAGCACTTGCTGCTCTTCCATCAAAGAACGAGCTTATCGCCCAGGTTGTTGCAAACCTACTTTCACCACTCAACGAATCCGTCAATGCGCTGGCAAATGGCGTATCCGACATCGTTTCTGGTCTCGAAAACAAAGCTGCTTAAATCAAGCAATCTATTTTAATTTTAGTAAAGGAATTTATTATGGCAGATATCAAAAAACTCGCTGAAGAGTTGGTAAATCTTACCATCCTCGAAGTCAACGAACTTAAAAACACCCTAAAAGATGAATATGGCATCGAACCAGCTGCTGCAGCTGTCGCTGTCGCTGCTGCTCCTGCTGACGCTGGTGCAGCTGCTGCTGACGAAAAGTCAGAATTCACCGTCGTCCTTAAAGACGCTGGTGCACAAAAAATCGCAGTCATTAAGGCTGTCAAAGAAGCTACTGGTCTTGGTCTTGGCGAAGCTAAAGCTATCGTCGATGGCGCTCCAGCAAACGTTAAAGAAAAAGTTGCTAAAGACGAAGCTGAAGCTCTCAAGAAAGCTCTTGAAGAAGCTGGCGCTACTGTCGAACTCGCTTAAATTAATCGTACTAGTGAATTTGTGGAGAAACTGCCTTCGGGCAGTTTTTTCTTATACCTTATTTATTACAATTATGCTAGAATACATACAACCTTAAGAATGACTCCTATACAAATGTTGCAAAGGTGCTGAACCTTATACGTATACACAGTTTTTATTATATTTTATAAGATCACCTTTTTTAGACTGACACGCCCTACTCATGATGATATTTTCCACCATGGGCAATTTCTTGCGCCCGATAAATTTGCTCCACCATCATTACTCGCATTAGCATATGCGGAAAGACCAGCCTTGAGAAGCTCCAGACAAAGTCCGCTTTTTCTCGCACTTCTTCATTCACACCAAACGCACCACCAATAATCACCACTACCTCTCGGCTATCATTAAACGCCTTCACTAGTTTTTCCGACAATTCAACTGATGAAATATTCGCCCCACGCTCATCCGCTAAAATCACCAGCTCTTGGGGCTTAAACTCCCAGTTCGCTAGCTTTTTTGCCAACTTTTCTTCCTCGTAAATTTCCCATTTAATATCAAACGGTTTCTTTAACCGCTTTTCGTATTCTTGTTGTGCTTCCAGTACCCAACCTGCACTTTTCTTTCCGCCAGCAATAATTTTTATCATAGCTTCATTGTATCACAATTGTTTTTTTTACAACGTTTTTTCTTGCAACTCTGTTTTAGGTGTGGATAATTTTTCTACGACTTATTGACAAAAAAACTGAGGCGATATAATATAATAATAATACTATATTTTAACAGACAGGATGCGAGGAAATGTCTGAATTACCAGAAAAACAAATAAAGAGGTTACGATCACTAATTCAAGAAGCCGAAACTAATTTAGCTGCGGCTAAAGAGCTTTTGATTTCTATTCTTGGTGACGGCGAAACTATTACCGCTCCTCGTGAAGTAGCATTCTCCGGAGCTGAAGGCAAAATTATCGAAGGTGTTTTTGACGGTCAAATTATGATCGACCAGGAAGGAAAGAACTACCCAGTCCCAGCTAACTATGCTTCGAAATCAAAGCTAGTCGAAGGCGACATCATGAAGTTAACTATCACCCCTGAAGGTAAGTTTCTCTATAAACAAATTGGTCCAGTTGAACGCAAGACCATCATTGGCACGCTTGTTCACCATGACGATAAGTATTTCGTCGAAGTTAACGGCCGTGAATATGAGGTGCTTTACGCTAGCGTGACCTACTTCCGCCTCAAAGAGGGTTCTCAGGTTTCTGTGGTCGTCCCAGCAAATAACGAAGATGCTAACTGGGCTGCCGTTGAAGCTGCGCTCTAATCGTCATAAGCCAGGCTATCATATCCGCTAGGCCTATGTTATAATAGATTTTAATTTAAAGGAGTTATTATTTTTATGGGACAAGCCATTGACCAAATGAAGATGCTGAACCAGTTACGTAAAGCACAAAAAGATTTAAAGAATGAAATTGTCGAGGTTGAAGCTGGCGACGGCGCAGTTGTCGTCCAAATCACCGGGGAATTAAAGGTCAAAAAAGTTACACTTGACCCAACTAAAATCGATCTCGAAGACATCTCCGAACTTGAGCGCTGGATTGAAAACTGCTTCCGCGACGGCTACGCTAAGGCTCAAGAAATTGCTACTGAAAAAATGAAGCCGCTAATGTCTTCGCTCGGTGGCGCACTCGGCAACATGGGGGCTTAATGCTTCCATCCGCCCTCGAACATGTGATTGAAGCCCTCGGTCATCTTCCGGGAGTTGGTCCACGCACCGCAGAACGCTATGCTTACTATCTTTTTCGCGCCGACAAAACTCTCTCCGCTAATATCGCCGAGACTCTGCAAAATCTTCATACTGGAGTCAAGTTGTGCCCAAAAACCTTCGCGCTCATCGACAGCCACGAAACTTTTTCACCCCTATATTCAGACCCTGAACGCGACAAATCTACTATTTTAGTGGTCGAAGAGCCGCTTGATATTTACGCCATTGAGCAAACCAAAGCCTTTACTGGCACCTACCATGTTTTAGGTGGAGCAATTTCGCCGATTGACGGCATCACTCCTGAGCAACTCCATATCAAGGAACTCGTTAGTCGCATCGAAGATGACGCTGCCACTGAAATTATCATTGCTACCAACCCCAGCGTTGAAGGCGAAAGCACTGCACTTCTACTCCAAAAAACCTTATCTGAAAAATACCCCAACCTCAAAATTACTCGGTTAGCCCGCGGCCTTCCACTCGGAGTTGATTTATCATATGCAGATCAGATCACTTTATCCGCCGCCCTCAATAACCGCACCAGCTTATAGTGCATACCTTAAGCATTTTCATTAAGCGCTATCTTAGCGTTAATCCGCTTCGCTCTCTGATGATATTTTTATGGTATAATAATCTATAATGTATAATAATTTTTCAGAATTCTTAAATCATAAAACCACAATCTGCGTCATTCAAGCCGAAAATCCCGATGGCGATTCGCTAGGCTCTGCACTAGCACTTGAAAGCTTACTCGAAGATAAGACTGTTTCGCTCTACTGCCCAGTCAATATCCCGCACTATCTGCATTATTTCGATGGTTGGTCACGTGTCACTTCAGATTTCACCTTTAACGCCGACGGCTACATCATTGTCGATACTGCTGCTGAGATCCTCCTCTCTAAACTCATGTCTGACGAAGCGATCAAAAACGCTCTGTATCAAAAACCAGTTTTTGTACTTGACCATCACGAAACCGCAGATGATTTATCTTTTCCACACGAAAAAATTATTGAAACTCTACCGGCCTGCTGCACCCTGATTTATAATATCGCCAAAGACCAACAAATCCCTATCAGCAAAACCACTGCCGACCATCTTTTTAATGGCATTTTATCCGACACGCTTGGCCTCACCACTGCCAGCGTTCGCTCCGCCGATTTTAAGATTGCAGCCGAGTTAACCGAGCTGGGTAGCAACATTAGTGCCCTCGAAGAAGCCCGCAAAGAATTTATGAAAAAGTCTCAAAAAATTTTAGACTATAAGGCGGACCTAATTAAGCGTATTGATTATTCACTAGATGGGGAACTGGCTACTGTTCATATTCCTTGGGAGGACATCCAGAAGTATTCCGACGAATATAACCCTAATGTTTTAATTCTCGAAGAAATGCGCATGGTTGAAGGCGTACAAGTTGCGGTTGCTATTAAAACCTATCCGGACGGTAAGTTGACTGGAAAAATTCGCACTTCAGTTCCGATTGCCGACCAAGTTGCTGGTTTCTTTGGTGGCGGCGGACACCCTTATGCTGCTGGTTTTAGAACTTATGACCTATCCTACGCAGATTGCTTAAGAGATCTAGTTTCTTGTTGCAATAATCTTTTGGCTGACTATCAAAATACTAATAAAGACAATGAGACTGTTAGCTACGGGAGTTTTTAAGATGCGCCTTTACAACACTCTATCTAGAACGATTGAAGAATTTAAGCCAATCAACGCCCCAAACGTAAAAATCTACACTTGCGGACCAACCGTTTACGACCGTGCCCATATTGGCAATTTTACAAGTTATATTTACTGGGACCTACTAATTCGCACGCTTCAGCTTTCCGGCTACCAACCTCAACGCATTCTAAATCTTACTGATGTTGGACATCTCGCCTCTGACGCCGACGACGGGATTGATAAACTTGAAAAGGGTGCCAAGCGCGAACAGAAAACAGTCTGGGAAATTGCCGATTTTTATAGTAATTATTTTCTTAACAATTTTCACAAACTTGAACTAATTAAACCTACTAAAATTTGCCGTGCTACAGATTACATCAAGCAAGATCTTGAACTAGTCGATCTGCTCACCAAGAAAGGATACACTTACGAAACTTCTGATGGCATTTATTTTGACACCTCAAAATTTCAAAGTTACCCAGATTTCGCTGGACTCGATCTTAAAAATCTAAAAGCCGGCGCCCGCGTTGATTTTAATGCCGAGAAGCGTAATGTCTCCGATTTTGCTGTCTGGAAATTTGTGCGCCAAGGCGAAGATCACGCCATGCAATGGCAATATCTTGGTCGTAACGGCTATCCAGGTTGGCATCTTGAATGCGCCACCATCATTCATACCGAACTTGGTGAAACTATTGATATTCATACTGGCGGTATTGATCACATTCCAATTCACCACACTAACGAAATTGCCGAATCCGAATGTGCTTTTGATAAAAAACTGTGTAATTTCTGGCTTCACTCCAATTTTATTACCGTTGATGGCACTAAAATTAGCAAATCGTTGGACAATACCTACACTATCGAACAACTTGAGGAGCAAGGTTATCACCCATTAGATTTCAAGCTCTGGGTTCTACAGGGCCATTATCAGGGTACTCGTAACTTTAGCTTCACTGATTTAGCTGGCGCTAAAAGTCGTCGTCTGGCCTGGCGCAATCGTGCCGCTCTAGCTTTTCAAAAATCTGAATTAGCACCCACCGGCATTTTCGACCAAATTCTCGCCGCCACACAAGATAACTTAAACTCACCCCTAGCTTTCAGTATTATCGATACTAATGATCTATCATATGGCGACTGGAAATTAGTCGATCGACTTCTTGGACTTCAACTAACCCATGACATCGAGCAAATACCGACTAAAATTCAATCTCTTTTAGAGGCTCGTAACATTGCCCGCCAAAACAAAGACTACTCAACTGCAGATAGCATCAGAGATGAACTTGCAACCTATAATTTTACTGCGCTTGACACTAAGACTGGTGTTTTTTGGCAATTCCTAGCATAATCATTTCTATAAAACGCAGGTTGTAGTATAATTAAATATATAATTAAGGAGGAATGTGAGTAGAACTATTGATGTTGACACCCGTACGTTTATTCGTTTTTGGGCAGTCATTTTAGGACTTGGCCTCATAGGTCTTTTTATCATGAAAGCTTTTACGGGCATCCTAATCGTACTAGCCTCAATCTTTTTTGCGGTTGCCTTACGTCCACTCGCTAAAAAAATCGATAACATCGATAAATCAAAAGACCGTGCCAGTCTCTCTTCCATTGCGGCAGTAATCATCGTTGTCGCCACCATCCTAGCCATAATCGGCTTTGTTGGACCAATGATCATCAATGAAACTTCGAAATTCCTGAGCATTGTCCCAGAACAGGTCAATAACCTATTAAAAACTGATGAAATTGACAAATTCGGCCGCTCAATCGGCATTGCCGACTTAAAACAGCAGATTCTATCGAGCGTTAAAGATGCTTCCCAAAACTTCGTCAGCAGTGTCTCTAGTTTCACAGTCAGTAGCATTGGTGCCATCGGTAACATACTTACCGCTATTATACTCACCGTTATTTTAACCATCCTATTCATGCTTCAAGGCCCAGAAATGCTGGATAAACTATGGGGCGCTCTCGCCTCAAAAAGTCGCCGCGCCTCAAAAACCTGGCGTCGAGTACTTAGTCGCTGTGCTGACGTCATCTCGAAATACGTTTCCGGCCAATTACTGGTTGCCATTCTCGACGGCTCAGTAGTCGCCTTTAGTGTCCTCATTCTCTCTATTATTTTCGGTTTTTCTGCCGTCCTAACCATACCTATGGGATTAGTTGCTGCCTTCTTTTATCTCATTCCAATGTTTGGACCGATCATCACTGTCATTCTCGTCACACTATTACTTATCCCGAACTCACTCTGGGCTGGCCTCATTTTCCTAATCAGCTACATTATTTACGCTCAAATTGAAAATAACCTCATTTCACCTAAAATCCAGGGGAAAGGCCTCAACCTACCACCACTGCTGATTTTAGTCGCCGTCACCATTGGCATCTATGCCTTTGGTCTAATCGGCTGTGTCATCGCCATCCCAGTCGCTGGTTGCATTCGGGTTATCATTGAAGAATTACCAAATCTAAAAGAATTATCGGAGGAATAAAAAATGGATCTTTTTGAAATCGCTAACGCTCTTGCTGGTGTTTATTATCTTGCTACCACTGATGGCGATCAACCACACGTCCGCCCTTTTGACGGGGCTGTCGTTGTCGACAACAAACTTTACATTGGAGCCGGGAAAAAGAAAGCCGTCTTTGAGCAAATTAAATTAAACCCAAAAATTGAAATTTTCGGTATGGAATCAGGCACCATTCGTTTCACCGCCGAAGCTTATCCAGTCGAAGATGAAGTTAAAAACAAAGAATACTACGAAGCTATGGGTAAAACTTATAGCGAGACGGCCGCTGCACTTGAGCTTAAAAATCTAGTCGGTACCTACACTAATTCAATGGGCGAAAATCTCACATTCCAATTTTAGGTGTGATAAAATATACTTATGGAAAAAAAAGAACTCACCGTTTTTGAACGGCATCCACTTTTAAGAGACCTCTCGAGCCTTATCTTATTCATCGCAGCCATCATTATCGGTACCGTAGTTATCAACACCTATATTTTTCGTTCCTACAATGTCGTCGGCGTTTCCATGGAAAACACCCTGCATAACAATGACCGAGTTATTGTTAATCGACTGGCAGTTTCCGTCGCTCATGCAAAGGGGGAAGAATACGTACCGGAACGTGGGCAGGTCATTGTGTTTGCTAACGGTGATGCTGAAGGAAAATTAACCTGTGGCGCTGACCCTACTATCCGCGATCAATTCATCATTAAGCGTGTTATCGCTTTTCCAGGTGAACGCGTCACCGTCAAAAACGGTTCAGTAACCGTCTATAATTCCGAACACCCTAACGGATTCAACCCAGACGATGCCACCAGAAAATCTGACACGGATGGCCCAAAAAAGAATACTTCAGGTGAAGTAGATACCATCGTTCCAGACGGCGAAATCTTCGTTGCTGGAGATAATCGTGAAGGCACTCATTCTTACGACTCTCGTTATGGTCTCGGCACCGTTCCGTTTTGCCGCATCATCGGACCAGTCTCACTAAGGCTGTTTCCATTTAACCAAATGAGGTTCTTCTAATGTCCGATCATATCGTTTTACGTAGAGGACGTAATGTTCTAAGTTCAATTTTACATGTCGCCCTCAACATTGCACTCGCAGTTGGCTCCGTCCTAATTACTTGGGCCACAAAGAGCCCTGTTATCGGCCTCTCACTCGTCCTTATCTCAAAATGGCGCACCTTTGCTGTACGTCCTCACTATTTAGAGCTTAACATTAAAGCTAATTTAGTCGACCTGATCGTTGGTTGCTCATTCGTGCTCATTGCCTATTGTTCCGGACTGGTTTTTCTACCAATTCATTTAATTTTAATGGTGCTCTATTCGTTTTGGCTTATCTTTTTGAAGCCTCGCTCAAGTGAATTATCAGCCAATCTCCAGTCGCTTTGGGCTATCTTTTTTGGTACTACTGCTCTCGTCTTAATTTCAGCTAACGCTAACGCCATTTTCATGGCACTTGGTGGACTATTTATTGGCTACTCGGCCGTCCGTCATGTTTTAGTTCAGGGTGACGACAAAGATTACGGCATCATCATCATGGCTAGCGCGATCATCTCCGCTGAACTTGCTTGGCTCGCCCACTCTTGGCTCATCGTTTATTCGTTTGATAGCCTAGGTGTCATTATTCCGCAGCTCTCTGTCGTCATGACTATAGTCGCCGCACTTTTTAGTCGGATCTCCAAGTCACTCAAGCAAAATGACGGTCAACTAAACTGGTCCGAGATTAGCATGCCAACTATCTTTGCTACACTTACCCTAATTTTAATTTTAGTTTGGTTTAGTCAACCAGTATTTAACATTTAAGGAGGAATTATGAAAGAAGAAAAATCAAAAACGACAGAAGCTGCAACTAAAGCAGTAGATTCGGAAAAATCTTTGGCCGTTGAAACTGTCGAAGCTGTCGAAGCTACTGCTAAAGCAGCGGAACCCGAAAAGTCCGTAGCTACTAAGTCCGAAAAAATCGAAAGATCCACCGAGGATAGCAATATGGCACCAATCGCTACGAAGCCAGAAGCTAAAAATGAGAACAATCATTTTATCCAGATTCTAACCCTAATCGTCGCAATCAGCAGTCTCGGACTTGGCATCTATAATTATCACCATTCTGGCAATGTCACAAATTATCACTACAATAGCGACGGCAATTCACGCTCATTTGAAGCTGGCCAGATTACTGACATTGTCGAAAAAGTTTCCGACAGCGTCGTCTCTATCACTACGGAGTCTCGCACCCAAAGCTGGATTGGCAATACTCAAAATAGTAAAGCTGCCGGCACTGGCTTCATTATTTCCAAAGATGGCTACATCATGACTAATAAACATGTCGTGGAAGGAGCAAAAACCGTTAATGTCACCTTAAATGATGGTAAAACCTATCAAAATGTCGAGGTAATCGGTACTGACCCACTTAACGACTCCGCCATTCTAAAGGTAAAGGATCCGGAAAATTTCAAGCCTGTCACTCTTGGTGATAGTAAGACCATTCGCTCCGGTCAGTCGGTCGTCGTCATTGGCAACGCTCTTGGTGAATACTCAAACTCCGTCACTTCTGGCATCATCTCTGGCACAGGTCGCGAATTGATCGCTTCCGATTCGACTGGCTCCGCTTACGAAAAATTATCTGACATGATTCAAACCGATGCCGCCATCAACGGCGGTAATTCCGGTGGCCCAATCGTCAACGCCGCTGGAGAAGTGATTGGCATTGCAACAGCCTACGCTTCTAGCTCACAAACCGTAGGCTTCGCTATTCCTATTGCAAACGTTAAGGGTATTATTAAACATGTTCTTGAGTCCGGCAAATTCGAACGTGCAGTTCTCGGCGTACAATATCAGCCAATCACGCCAAAGCTTGCGGCTGAAAAACAACTGCCAGTTAAAGCTGGGGCTTATCTCAGCAATTCTGGAGACACTGCGCCATTTCTATCCGGTAGCGCAGCCGAAGCTGCTGGGCTTAAGCCAGGCGACATCATTACTGAAGTTGATGGCATTAAAATCGGTCAAGCCGGCAGTCTATCGACTTTAATTGGAGAACATGCAGTTGGCGAAACCGTCACTTTAAAGGTTCTTCGCGGCAGCCAAGAGCAACTCATCAAAGTTACTCTAAAAGCCTATCAGAATTAACTCATGATACTAAAAACTCCCGATTTCGGGAGTTTTTCTGTAGTTGAGCCCATTCTCGCGCTCTAAATCATTTTCAGTAACACTCAATAACTAAACCCTAACATGTATTTTTGATAGGCGATTAGCTTAAAACCTCGCTCAGAAGCATATTTAATAATTGCTTCATTCTGGAGTACGTCCGCCTCAATAATTAAAAATCGTTTTTTCTCATCTATTTTGCGTGCAGAAATTTGGTCAAATAATTGCTTAATTAGTTTCAAGCCACCGTCACCAGCATATAGCGCTAGCGCCGGCTCATATTTTAGACTTGGACTTAAGAAATCCCAGTTTACATCAACATAGGGAAGATTGGCTGTCATAATATCCGGCAAACCCTCTACTTGTGCCAGCAAATCTGATTCATAAAAAGTCACCCCCGCCATCAATCGCTCAGCATTTAGTTTTGCCACCGCTAATGCATTTTTTGATATATCTGTACCAAAAACTCTAGATCCCAAACCCCTCTGTTTTAGCTCCAATTTTAATGTAATCGGAATACAACCTGAACCAGTACCGATATCAATAATTGTCGGTTCCAACATTTTTTCCGCTGCGACAATATCCAGCACCTCCGTCACTATCTGTTCCGTTTCTACTCTCGGAATTAACACATTTTGATCTACGTAAAAATCCCGGCCATAAAACTCTTTCTTCTTTAAAATATAAGCTAGTGGCAAGCCGGTTTTTCGTCGCGCTAACATTACATCTAGTTTTGACGTGTCATAGTCTTTATTCTCATTCAATATAACCTCAGTGCGATCTTTAAAATTTAGGGCATGCACTGCGATTAACTCAGCATCTAAACTATCAATCTCGGTCTTGGCTCTTTTTAGCCAATCTGCCAATCTCACTATTTATTCGCCTCTTCCCGCATAAACTCGCGCTCATTCTTCTGCAGCTCCAGCACAATATCTTCAATATTGCCATCCATCGCCGCCGTAATGTTCGATCGACTATAATGAATTCTGTGATCGGTAATTCGATCTTGCGGAAAATTATAAGTGCGGATTTTTTCTGAACGATCGCCCGTACCAATCAAAGATTTCCGTGCTTCCGAGGCACTAGCCTGATCTTCCAAGCGCTTCTTTTCAGCTAAGCGCGACCTTAAAACGTTAAGCGCCTTAATACGGTTTTGCTGTTGCGAGCGCTCATCTTGCATCGCCACCACCACACCAGTCGGCAAATGTGTAATACGCACTGCTGAGTCGGTTGTATTAACACCCTGTCCACCGTGCCCTCCCGCTCGATAAATATCGATCCTTAGGTCTTCTGGTTTAATTTCAAATTCTGTTTCTGGAATTTCTGGCAATACCGCCACCGTTACCGTTGAAGTATGAATGCGCCCTTGCGACTCGGTTATCGGAATGCGCTGGACTCGATGTACCCCACCTTCAAACTTTAGCTGTCCATATGGACGTTCGCCGGAAATTCTCACAATCACTTCCTTCATTCCGCCCGCCTCGTTTTCATTTTGTGACACCAGCTCGGCCTTTAAATTATGGGTTTCGGCATACCTCAAATACATGCGATATAATTCACTCGCAAACAACGAAGCCTCATCTCCGCCCGCTCCAGCTCGAATTTCCATAATCACCGGCTTATCGTCATTCGGATCATGTGGAATTAACATCTCTTCTAGAGTAGCCACATTTTCTGCAATCTTACCCTTCGCTACCTCAATATCATTTTTCGCCATTTCACCAAGTTCAGCATCATTAAGCAACTCCTCAGCTTCAGTAATATTCTTTTCTAGTTGCTCATTTTCTTTTGCTAATTTCAGAATCTCATTCAACTCCGATAGTCGCTTTGACTTGGAAGCAAATTCAGGGTCCGCATAAGCATCCGGCTGCGCCAAAAAATCCATGATCCCCTTGACTTCGTCTTCATATTTTTGTATATTAAAATCCATATAATATATATTATAGCATATCTATACGGTTCCTTAGCTCAGTTGGCTAGAGCGCACGATTCACATTCGTGAGGTCACAGGTTCGAGCCCTGTAGGAACCACCAAATTTATAAATAAATCTTGCTATTTTTCACACTATCTGATATACTGAGAAGTAATTATGAGTAAAAAAGAATTGCATCCTAAAGATTATCGTTTTGTAGTTTTTTCTGACGAAGCTGCAAAATTCTCTTTCCTTACTCGCTCTACTGCGAAAAGTGATGAGACTATCAAATGGACTGACGGCAACGAATATCCACTCGTGAAGATTCAGATTTCTTCTGCATCACACCCATTCTTCACTGGCGAAGAAAAGATTATCGATACCGAAGGTCGCGTGGACCGCTTCAAAGCTCGTGCTGCTCGTGCTGCTGCACTCAAAGAACAGCTCAGCTCTAAAGCTCGCAAGGCTGAAAAAGAAGCAAAGCGTAAAGCTGAAAAAGAAGAAAAATAATCTCAAAAATCTCCCATCGGGGAGATTTTTTGTGCTTGCCAAACCTCTAAAAATATGCTAATATAAAACGGTAAAACTATTAATGAAACAACTTTGTGAGGTTTTCCTGAAAATCTAATTCGCAAAGTGAAGGGAAAGGAAAACATGTCAGTAACCGTAGACATGAAAGCGCTCCTTGAAGCAGGGGCACACTTTGGTCACAAGACCAGCCGTTGGCATCCAAAGATGGCTAACTATATTCATAGCAAGCGTCAAGATGCTCACATTATTAACCTCGAAAAAACCGTTGAAGGCCTCGACGCCGCTCTCGCAAAAACTGCTGAGCTCGTCAAAAGCGGCAAAAAGGTTCTTTTCGTTGGTACTAAAAAACAAGTTAAAGAATCAGTCCAAGCTGCTGCTGAATCAGTTGAAATGCCATACGTCACCGTACGTTGGGTTGGTGGTACCTTAACTAACGTCGACACCATCAACCGTCAGATTAAAAAGGTAAAAGATCTCGAACGCCGCATGAAGAGCGGTGAACTTGAAGCTCGTTACTCAAAACTTGAGGTTCAGCGTTTCCAGGAAGAAATCACTACTTTGAACGAACGCTACGGCGGTATCAAAGACATGAATGAACAGCCAGCTGCTGTTATTATCGTTGACGCAGCCGATGATAAAAATGCGATTCGTGAAGCTAAAAATCTTCACATTCCAGTCATCGCCATCTGTGATACGAATATGGACCCTAGCGATATCGACTATGTTATCCCTGCTAACGATGACTCAATCAAGGCAGTAAAACTTATTCTTGACTACTTTGTCGAAACTATCAAAGAAGCTAAAAAATAAATAGGAGGCCTTATGGCAAACATTGATATTGAAGCAATCAAAAAACTCAAAGAACTTTCTGGCGTTGGTCTGACTGATGCTAAAAATGCACTCGTTGAAGCCGATGGCGATTTCGATAAAGCACTCGAAGCAATGCGCAAAAAAGGTCTTACCAAAGCTGAGAAGCGTGGTGACCGTGAAACTCGCGAAGGTTTAGTGGATTCATACATTCACGACGGACGTATTGGTGCTATCGTCGAATTGAACTGCGAAACTTCATTTGTGGCTAAAACTGATGAGTTCAAAGACCTCGCTCATAAAATTGCAATGCAAGTTGCATCAATGGCTCCACTTTACGTTTCAGAAGAAGACATTCCTGAAGCAGCTAAGGCAGCTAAGTTAAAAGAGCTTGAAGAAAATTTCAAAGGTCCTGAAAAAATGAAGGAGCAAATTCTTGGCGGTCAAATCAAAAAAGCTTTCTCGGACAAAGTCCTACTTGATCAGCCTTACATTCTTGACGATTCAAAAACTGTCGCAGAATATATTAAGGACAATATCGCTAAAACTGGTGAAAATATCACCATCAAGCAATTCAAGCGCATCGAACTTGGCGTCACTGAATAAATTAAGCCAATCAAAATAGCCCCCAACGGGGCTATTTTTTATGCTATAATCTACTTATGAATATATTTTTAGGTGTTTTGCTCGGTATTTTTGTGATGACACTAGTTGTCACAATCCATGAATTCGGTCATTTTATTATTGCTAAACGTAATGGGGTTAGAGTCAAGGAATTTGGCATCGGCTTTCCGCCAAAAGCTAAGGCTTGGTTGCATATTCCAGTCAAAGAAGTTGAACGCTACTGTCAAGAATTTAGTTTCAGTGCCAAGAAGACTGCTCAATTTCTAGAGCGCGCAAAGAAGCGACATAAAGATCAATTCATTTGGATTCCTTTACCGAAAAATTACTGGTACAAAAAAACCGATGCTGGACTCGAGCTCGCCGAGTACCCTTATCTTATTTTCAGTCTCAATTTTCTCCCGATTGGCGGCTTCTGTCAAATGGATGGTGAGACTAATGTCGACACCAGAAAAGGTACTTTTGGTGCAGCTTCACTCTGGAGTAAAACTAAAATCCTCTTCGCCGGTGTTATTATGAACTGGCTACTCGCCTTCGTCATTTTAACCATCTTAGCCTGGACGGGATTACCGGAACTCTTTAAAAATCAATATCGCATCGAAAGCGACACTTTCTATACCGAAACAAGTTCGGTAGTTGTCAACGAAGTTTTCGAAAACACTCCAGCTAAAGCATCTGGTCTTGAGAAGTTTGATCAAATTCTTGAAATTAGTTCAAACACTGAGACTAAAAAAATTCAGTCTTCTAAAGATTTGCAGGAATTCAATCAAAGGCATCTTGGCGAAACTGTCACCTATAAGATTTTAAAACCAGGCCAATCCGATCTCATTCAGCACGAAATCAAACTAAATACTGCTGACTCAAAATATGCACTCGGCATCTCCATGACTGAACAGGGAAGCACTAAATACCGCACCACCTGGTCCGCGCCGATCGTCGCTCTAGTAAACACCGTCCAATTAACTGGTGAGACTTACCGAGGTATTGGACAACTGGTTGGCGACGCTCTCTCTGGATTCTTCAATCAGTTCAGTTCTGACCCAGAAGTTAAAGCCGTTGCCAAGGCCAAACTTGAAGCCGCCGGCGATTCAGTCTCCGGACCAGTCGGCATCATCGGTGTCCTCTTCCCGGCCATTGCTCAAACTGGATTAACCAACATCCTCCTTCTGGCGGCCATCATTTCAATCTCACTAGCCTGCATGAACGTCTTGCCTATTCCAGCTCTTGACGGCGGACGTTGGCTTCTCATCGCTCTCTTTAGATTCCTGAAACGGCCACTCACTCCAGAGACTGAAAGTAAAATCGTTAGCGGTGCCTTCATGGCGCTCCTAGTACTTGCAGCACTAATCACCATTCTCGACGTCACTAAAATTTTGAGGTAATATGAAATTACTTCCATTCCATTTCAGAAAAACGTTCTCAAAAGATGTTTTTTACTGCCTCGGTCTAGTCTTTTGGGTTCTAATTGTTACGGTCGGCACCCAATACGTTATCACCTACGCCATGCTTTGGTTGCTCGGACGCACCAGATTAACCGAGCCGCTCTGGACTACCGTCACGACCGCTATGGTTTACCTTGCATCTGCACTCATTATCATTCTCCTGCCTCGCTTTGGCCAAAAACTAAAATTCAGCCGCAAAGAACTTGGCTTATCTGGACTCCTCACCTATACTGATATCGGTATCGCCATTCTTGGTTACATCCTAGTTATTATTACTGCCGGTTTTATACTTACCTTACTTACCAATTTACGCCTCATCGACGCCACCGAAGCCCAAGCCCTTAATTACCAAAACCTCACTAATGGTGCCGAGCGTGTCATTGCCTACATTGGACTTGCCATCATTGCTCCTATTGCCGAGGAAATCGTTTTTCGTGGTTGGCTTTATGGTAAGCTACGTCAAAAGATTCATCTTCTACCAGCCATTCTTTTAACGTCCATTTTATTCGGCTTCCTTCACGGACAATGGAATGTTGGCATTACGGTTGGCATCCTGAGTATAGTTAACTGTCTTGAGCGCGAATTGACTGGTACCATCTACGCCGGAATTTTAACACATATGATTCAAAATAGCCTAGCCTTCGCCCTACTAATTCTTCGCGGACTACTTTAGCTATTCAATCTTCTTTAGTCCAACATTAAGCACATAAAATCATTTTAGCTCATCAAAAAAACACTACGCCCACCAGTAGTGTTTTTTGGATTAGTCCAGAACTAAATCTTCATTACTTCTGCTTCTTTTTCTTTAAAAAGTGCGTCAACTTTATCACTAAAATCCTTAGTCATTTCATCAATTTCTTTTTCAGCACGTTTCTTCACGTCCTCTGACAAATCTGTAGCATTTTTCAACTCTTTACGCGCATCTTCACGTACATTTCGCATACCAATTTTTGCTTCCTCAACTTTAGCGGATGCAGTTTTCACAATTTCACGACGACGCTCTTCAGTTAGAGCTGGCACCGGAACTCGCACTACACGACCATCATCTGCCGGATTTAGTCCCAAAGTCTGGTCTGCTCGAATTGCAGCACTAATCGCCTGAATGGTCGATGGGTCAAATGGCGTCACTAAAAGCATCGTTGCATCAGCCACCGTTACATTTGCTACTTGATTTAATGGCATATATTGACCATAGGCCTCGACTTTTACGCCGCTCAACATATCTGGGTGCGCCCGCCCCGTCCTCACTTTAGTCATCTCATTCTTAAATCTTTCAATCACCGCTTCGTAAGCTACGCGATATTCTTTAGAATCAAACATATTTTTTCCTCTTAATTATCATCATTGTATCAAATAATCCAAAAAACCTCCAGCACTCGGAGGTTTAATGATATTTAATTCTGCTTAGTTGATTTCGACTATTTCACCTTTGTTGCCGTTCGGCAATTCAAAAGCGTCTCCAACTTTTTTACCCATTAAAGCTTTTCCAATTGGCGAAACATCTGAAATTTTACCGTTCAAAGGATCTGCTTCTACCGCCCCCACTACCGAATAAGTATTTTTTTTACCGGCAAGTGAAACGGTTACTGTCGCACCCATTGCAACTTTATCGTGTGTTGCATTTTTAATAATTTTTGCCGATTTCAAAATATCTTCAATCTCGAGAATTCTATTTTCAACTTGTTTTTGTTCGGCTCTAGCAGAACTATATTCTTCATTTTCCGAAAGATCACCAAAAGCTCGTGCTGTCGCAATTCGTTCGGCAATCGCTGGACGCTGCGAGATCAAATCGTTCAACTCTTTTTCAAGTTCCAGTTTGCCGTCTTTAGTTAAACTAACTGTTTTTTTCATAATCTCTAAAATATCGCAACCGCACCTTTTTGTCAATGTTCAATATCTTTTCTCTCTTAAGTATGGTATAATTTAACTATCAATATCACCTAAAATAAGTCAAAAATCATGAAATTATCAAAGACATTCGTAAAAACTTTTCGAGAAGTAGGTAAAGAAGAGACCGCTACTAACGGCAAACTTCTCATTCAGGCTGGCTATATTAGTAAAGAAATGGCTGGAGTTTATACTTTTCTTCCTCTTGGACTTAAGGTCATGGAGAACATTAAAAACATTATTCGCGAAGAACTAAACAAGATTGACTGTGAAGAGTTCCAAATGACCGCACTCCAAAATCCTGAGCCATGGCAAAAAACCAATCGCTGGGACTCCGAACAGATGGATATCTGGTTTAAAACCGACCTCTCAGCTGGCGGCCAACTTGGGCTCGCCCCGACTCACGAAGAGCCAATTACCACTCTCATGAAAAAATACATCAGCTCCTACAAGGATCTGCCAGTTTACGCCTATCAATTCCAGACTAAGTTCCGCAACGAATTGCGCGCCAAATCCGGTATCTTACGTACCCGTGAATTCATGATGAAGGACCTCTATAGCTTCTCAGTCGACGAAGCTTCCCATGACATCTTTTATCAAAAAGTAATTGATGCTTATTTCAAAATTTTTGATCGACTTGGTTTAGGTGATTCCACTTATAAGTGCTTCGCATCTGGCGGCGCTTTCACTAAATACTCTCATGAATTTCAAACCATTTTGCCAGTCGGTGAAGATGTTATTTACTACAACAAGGACCGCTCCGTAGTCTTAAATGAAGAAGTCGTTAACGACGAAGTTCTAGCTGATTTAAAGGTTAAGCGCGAAGAACTCGAATCTACGACCGCCGCAGAAGTTGGCAACATTTTCACTTTGCGTTATAAATTCTCCGAACCACTTGATCTAGTTTTCAATGATCAAACTGGCGAACGCAAAACTGTCTACATGGGCTGTTATGGTATCGGCGTTTCACGCGTCATGGGCGTTATTGTCGAAAAATACTCTGACGAAAAAGGCTTAGTCTGGCCAACTGAAATCGCTCCTTATAAATACTACATAATCGGCATTGGCGAACAAGGCTCAATCATAGCAAATGACCTACATCAAACCGCATCCGATCAAATCATGTTAGATGACCGCGATCTTCGTCCAGGTCAGAAATTTGCTGATACCGAACTTATGGGTATCCCTTATCGCGTGGTAATTTCCGATAAAACCCTGGAAACCGACTCTGTAGAGATCACAGAACGTCAAACTGGCGAGTCTAAGTTCATGACTGTAGCTGAATTCAAAAAACTTCTTGGGGGACAAAACTAATGGCTACCCTTGAAGATTATCGTAATGAGCGCCTGCGCAAATTAGCTGAAATTAAAGAGCTTGGCATTGACCCTTACCCAGCTAAATCCTATCGCTCGAATCAAATCAGCCAAGTGCTTGAACAGTTTGCTGATTTTGAAGGCAAAACCGTCACTTTAGCTGGTCGCATCGTTGCAATTCGCTCCTTTGGAAAACTCGCTTTTATTAAAATTCGCGATTATTCTGGTGAAATCCAAATTTTTATGACTACGACCGACGAAGAATTTAATGGACTGCTTTCCACTAAACAGATCAAATTACTTGATTCCGGTGATTTTATTGAAGCGACCGGCAAGATTGGTAAAAGCCAGACTGGTGAAATTTCCATTTTCGCCAATGCCGTGCGTTTACTCACAAAAACTCTCCGTCCACTACCAGGCCGTGACGGCTTCACTAATAAAGAAGAGCGTTATCGCCGCCGCTATGTCGATATGAATGTTAACCCAGAAGTTCGCGAGCGTATGGTTCGCCGCAGTAAATTCTGGCAAGCTACTCGTGATTTCATGAACAGTCACGGCTTTATCGAAATAAACGTGCCGGTACTCGAACATACCACTGGTGGCGCAGATGCTGCTCCATTCGTTACCCATATCAACGCCTACGACGAAGATCTTTATCTCCGTATCTCACACGAACTTCCGCTTAAGCGTTTACTCGGTGGTGGCTTTGAAAAAGTTTATGACATTGGCGTACGCTTCCGCAATGAAGGCGTTGATGATGAACACCTACCAGAACATATAGCCTTCGAAAGCTATGCTGCCTACGAAGATTATGAAGATGGCATGGCTCTTTATGAAGAAATGATTAAATATATCGCTAAAGAGACTTGGGGAACTTTGAAATTCAAGCTTGGAGAGTTTGATATCGACCTTGATCAACCTTGGCCACGCATTAAATATGCCGACTTATTAAAACAGCATTTTAACCTTGATGTTTTTAACTGTGATCGCGCACAAGTTATTGCTATCCTGAAAGCCAATGGTGTTGAAGTAAACGAAAATACCACCTTAAACCATCTCATTGATGGAGTTTGGAAGTTAATTCGTAAAAAATCCGCTGGTCCATTCTGGCTTATCGAAGAACCACTCAGCCTCAGCCCGCTCGCTAAAGTTGTACCCGAAAATCCGTTAGTCACCCAAAGATTTCACCCAATCATCGCTGGAACCGAAATGGGAAATGGCTATTCGGAGCTAAACGACCCATTAGATCAGCTCGCTCGCTTCAACGAGCAACAGGCTGCTCGCGATGCGGGTGACGACGAAGCGCAAATGCTTGACGCTGATTTTGTTGAGATGCTTGAATACGGTATGCCACCAGCTTGTGGCTGGGGAAACAGTGAACGTGTTTTTTGGCTACTCGAAGGAGTTTCGGGTCGAGAAGGAGTGCCGTTCCCACTCATGAAACGCCGCAGTAACGATAACATTAAAGAGGAGGAATAAATGTTAGATATCAATTTTATTCGAGAAAATCTTGAATTAGTCGAACATTCCACTAAAGAGAAAGGCTATAAAGATATTGATTTTCAGGCCCTGCTAAGCTTGGATGATCAGCGTAAAGCTCAACTTCAGAGCGTCGAAGAACTACGCAAGAATCGCAATGAAATCGCTGCCAAAATGAAGGGGGGTAAACCGGCTGAAGAATTAGTCAGAGCTGGTCGAGATATTAAAGAGAAACTTGCCATCAAGGAGCAGCAATTAGCCGAGATCGAATCTGAAATTAAGGCTACTTTAAAGCGTGTGCCAAACATTATTTTCGAAGACGTACCACTTGGACCAGAAGAGAACTCCGTGGAAATTAAAAAATGGGGCGAACCAAAGAGCGAAGGAGTTGACCATCTCGATTTTGCCACTGCTCGTGATTGGGTTGACTTTGAGCGTGGCGCAAAAGTCGCTGGTGCGAAGTTCTATTATCTTAAAGGCGGACTTGCCCTACTCGAAAATGCCCTCCTTCAATTCGGATTAAAAAAAGTAACTGAGTATGGCTTCACCTATCTGACCGTCCCAGATCTTGTTTCTGGCCGAGTTCTCGAAGGTTGTGGCTTTAACCCTCGCACTTCCGATCAGTCCGATGAATACTACATCGAGGGGGAAGATCTAGCCTTAATTGCTACCGCCGAAATGCCACTCACTGGTTATCACATGGACGAAATTATTGACGAAAAAGACTTGCCGCTCTTCTATGCCGGCTATTCTGCCTGTTTTAGAAAAGAAGCTGGCGCTTACGGCAAATATACTCGCGGTCTTTTCCGCGTACATCAATTCAATAAACTTGAGATGTATGCTTTCTGCCTACCTGAACAGTCCAAAGAAATTCATGAAAAAATTCTCAGCATCGAAGAAGAGATCTGGCAAGAGTTGAATATCCCTTATCACATCATCAATATCGCTGCCGGAGATCTTGGCGCACCAGCCGCTAAAAAATATGATCTTGAGTACTGGAGCCCAGTCAACCAAAAATACCAGGAACTCACTTCCTGCTCTAACTGTACTGATTTTCAAGCCCGCGCAGTCAACTGTCGCGTTCGTCGCAAAGATGGCACCATTGAATTTGTCCACACCTTAAACGGCACCGCTATTTCATTAGCGCGCACCATGGTAGCTGTACTAGAAAATTACGCTACCAAGGATGGAAAATTCATTATACCAGAAGCTTTGAGACCATACTTTAACAATAATTCCGTGCTATAATTTAAAAAAGGAGTAATATGATTGAAAAAATTGATATCAGCGGTAGTAATTACAAGCCAGAAGAAAGCTTCAAAAAATATACTATCAAACGTATCGGTAAACTTGACCGTTACCTTCCCCGCGGCAACAAAAAAGATGTAGTTGCTAAAATTGTCGTTACTGAGGTCAATCGTGCTCACGGCAATAAATATGAAATTTCCGCTAACCTCGAAATTCCTGGTGGCAAAGTAATTTCCGCTAGAGACGAGTGTTCGAACGTTTTTGCCGGTATCGATATTCTGGAAGCTAAACTCACTGGCCAGATTCGTCGCTTTAAAATCGAATCTAATCCACACCTCCGCAAGAATTTCCTAGAAATTTTCAAACGCAATAAATAAGTTCCTCTCTTTATTTTGAGAGTATTCTATGATAAAATAAACCATATATAATTATCCTGATTTGGAGGTATTGACTGCGATGGCTAAAAAAGCAGAGCCGAAGGCTACAAAACAAACGAGAACTAAAGAGAAAAAACCAACTGATAAACTCGCTGATAAGACTTTGATAACTAGAATTCTTCAAGGCATTTTTGGCGATGCCCAGAAAAAGACTTTAGTTCGTTACGCTAAAAAAGCCGCCGAAATAAATAAACTCGAACCAAAATACGAGGCCATGTCCGATGATGAGCTTGCTTCACAAACCGAAGTTTTGCGTCAAAAATTTGAAAAATTAACTAAAGCTGAGCAAAAAAAGGCTCTTTCAGTTAAAATTCAAGCTAAAACCGCCCAAAAATCCACCAAAAAACTTGCTTTGGACAAAAAACCTAGCGATAAAGCTCTGGACGATTTGCTTGCCGATGCTTTTGCAGTCGCACGTGAAGCTACTCGTCGTAAATTAGGTATGCGCCACTTCGACGTTCAAATGATTGGTGGTATGGCCCTACATGAAGGCAATGTTGCCGAAATGAAGACCGGTGAAGGTAAAACTCTAGTTGCCCTACTCCCAAGCTACCTCAATGCACTTTCAAAAAAGGGTGTACACGTAGTCACCGTTAATGATTATCTTGCGCAACGCGATGCAGGCTGGAATGGTCCAGTATTCGATTTTCTCGGCATGACAGTCGGTGTCATTATTGCCGAAGCTAGCTTCATTTATGACAAGAACTATGTCAATGAAGAGCATGAGGATGAACGTTTCCTCCATCTCAAACCTTGCTCTCGTAAAGAAGCTTATGCTGCCGATGTTACCTATGGTACTAATAATGAATTCGGTTTCGATTATTTGCGCGACAACATGGTGAATGAGGTTAACTACCTTCGCCAACGCGAACTTAATTTCGCTATCGTCGATGAAGTTGACTCCATCTTAATCGATGAGGCTCGTACCCCGCTTATCATCTCCGCTCCAGCTGGCGATAACCCAGATTCTTATTATCAGTTTGCTAAAATCGCCGCTAAATTAGGTACCGAAGATTATATTTTAGATGAAAAACGCCGTTCCGTCACCTTAACTGACTCCGGCATCGACAAAGTTCAAAATATTCTCGGCATTGATAACCTTTATTCAAAGGATAATACGCGGCTAGTCTATCACATGGACCAGGCTTTGCGCGCCGAAATCGTCTTTAAACGCGACAAGGATTATGTTGTTACTAACTCTGGTGAAGTTATCATCGTTGATGAAAATACTGGTCGCCTCATGCACGGTCGTCGCTATAATGAAGGTCTCCATCAAGCTATTGAGGCAAAAGAAGGTGTCGTCGTTAAAGAGGAATCTATGACCCTCGCTACAATTTCATTCCAAAATTTCTTCCGCCTCTATAAAAAACTTTCCGGTATGACTGGTACTGCTTTTACGGAAGCCGAAGAGTTCCAGCAGATTTACTCACTCGACGTAATTCAAATTCCACCTAACCGCCCAATTCAGCGTATCGATAAAGACGATTTAATCTATCGCACCGAGGATGGCAAAATTCGCGCCATTGTTGCTGAAATTGAAAAATATCATAAGTTAGGACAGCCAGTCCTAGTTGGCTCCGCCTCCATCGTTAAGAATGAAAAAATCGCCCAATATCTCGATGCCGCAAACTTACCTTACGAAATTCTTAACGCAAAAAACAACGAGCGCGAGGCTGCCATTATTGCTAAAGCCGGAGAAAAAGGTGCTATCACCCTTGCAACCAATATGGCTGGTCGTGGTACAGACATTAAATTAACTGATGAAGTCAAGGCGCTTGGCGGACTAGTGGTAATCGGATCAGAACGCCACGATTCTCGTCGTGTTGACAACCAACTACGTGGACGTGGCGGTCGTCAAGGTGATCCAGGCACCACCCAGTTCTTCGTTTCTTGTGAAGATGATCTTATGCGCATCTTCCAGGGTGATCGCATCGCAATTTTAATGCAACGCCTAGGTGTAGATGAGGATACACCAATCCAAAATCGTTCCGTCTCAAAGACTCTTGAAGCTGCCCAAAAACGCATTGAAGGTTTTAACTTCGACTCGCGTAAAAATGTTGTGCAATACGATAACGTTATTAATCGTCATCGCCGCGTCGTCTACATGATGCGTCGAAAAATTCTCGAAGGCGAAAACATCCACAATGAAATCGAACGCCTAATGCATGATGCAGCTGAAAGTCTTACCATCTTCAGCTCCCGCACCAACAAAAACTTCAAGAAAGAATTTCAAGCTGTTTTCGATTTTGATGAGGTCTTAATCGACGAAATTGGTAAGCTTCGCAAAGACACTGATCGTAAAAAACTTGCCATCACTGCCATCAAAGAAGCTTATGCCATGAAGGATGCTGAAATCGGCGAAGAAACTATGCGTAAAATTGAACGTGAGGTTTACCTCCAAGTGCTTGATGGTCTCTGGATGCAACACCTCGAGAATATGCAACATCTTCGCGAAGGTATCCATTGGCGTTCAGTTGGTCAACGTGACCCACTAGTGGAATACCGTGCCGAAGCACAGGTTCTATTCAACAGCCTTCAAAAGAATCTCCGTGAAATCGTTTTGCGTGAGCTCCTGTCCATCACGGAGCATGATGCCAATGAAGCCAATCTCACTGACGGTAAAGAATATGAATCCGAACTCACAAAAATGGCTGAGGCTTCAACTGAAAAAGGCGTCAACGAAATTTCTAAGGGTATCGAAAATATCGATGATGAGTTTAAGTCTAACACTCGATCTACTAAAGCCAAAACAGCGGCCAAAAATCGCAATCTTGCTCGCAAGAAGAAAAAAGCAGCTCGTAAAAATAAGAAAAAATAGTCCCGTTATCTGTCATGAAACATAGCGTTGAAGAAATTGAGCTAAAAAATGGCGCAAGAGGACTCCTGATTGATGTTCCAAACGCCTCAGTTATGACCACCAAGGTCCTCTTTCGTGGCGGCATGCGCTATGCTAAGAGCCCAGAGGTTTATGAAATCGCGCATGTAGTTGAACACCTTAGCTTCGGCGCCAACTCGGCTTATAAAAACGAAAAAGACTATGAAGCCGAATTTACCAAAAACGGCGCCTACCATAATGCTTGGACTTCAGATTTTTCAGTCTGTTACGAAACTGAGTGCGCTGATTTTGAATGGGACCGTATTCTTGACCTAAAACGCATCGCCATCACCTCACCTAAATTCAATGACGAAGAGCTAAAAAGCGAAAAAGGCAACGTTCGCGCCGAATTAACTGGATATATGAACGACTATTCTAGGCTCCTTTGGCCAAGATTACAAAAAGCTATCGGGGAAAACGTACCTGACTTACGCGAACGTATCAGTACTCTGCCAAACATTGAGTTAAAAGATATTCGCGAACATTATCGTCGCACCCACACCGCCAAAAACATGCGTTTTATTATCGCCGGCCAGGTCAAGAAGCGTAAAAAAGACATTATCAAAATGCTCGAAAATTGGGATTTAAAAGAAGGGGCTCGTTTTGAAGTGCCGACCGACGATTTACATTCCTCGCCAGCTATTCTCATTCGACGAAAAGACGCCAACAACCTTACTTTTGGTTTTTCGCTCGTCACCACTCGTCGACTCGATGCTGCTGAGACTGAGGCCATGAACGCTCTCAATCACATCCTAAACGGCACCATGAGTTCTCGCATTTTTGGCGAAGCTCGTCGTCGCGGGCTAGTTTACGGGATGGGTTCCGGCATTTCACATAGTATCAATTATTCCAGCTGGGATTTTGATGGTGAAGTCAATGAAGACTCTGCCGAAGAACTTTTCGATCTAATTCAACACGAAATGGTAAAAACCCTTAACGGTGATATTGAAGAAAGTGAAATTGATGCTGCCAAATCTTATGCCCTCGGACGCTATCAAATGTGGGCTCAAACCGTCAATCAAATCTCCGATTATTACGCCGCCAGTTATTTTTCAACCGGTGAAATTAACCATTACGACCAAATTCCAACCATTATCAAAAAAATCGATAAAGCCACCATTGTTGAATTAGCGCGCGAATTCGCTGGTTCCAACATCCATGCTTTCGTCGTAGTCGGCTCTTGTGAAAAAGCGCTCGTAAGTACGCTTGAAACTCGTCTGAAATTCTAGCTCTATCCCCTAATATCAGTAATAAATAAGTGTGCTATAATAAAGTATATGAATATCGCTGTACTTGGTGGGGGCGTTGAAGGCAAGGCTCTCAAAAAATACTTCACATCACATGGTCACCACGTCCAAATTTTTGATAACTTCAAAGATGAAGACGTCAAAAACTTTCAATTATCCGATTTTGACCAAGTTTTTCGCAGCCCATCTGTGAGGCCACTCGACAAAAGTTGGACTTCCATGACCCAGTATTTTTTCGAGCATTGCAAAGCTAAAATTATTGGCGTTACCGGCACTAAAGGAAAAGGCACCACTTGCTCTATTATTACCTCCATTTTACGCTCCATTATGCAACAGTTCGAATGGTCATCACGCACAGTTTGGCTCGTCGGCAACATTGGCATCCCCAGCATCGAAGCCCTCGATCACATTGCCGAAGACGACATCGTCGTTTTTGAAATGAGTAGCTTCCAACTCTGGGACCTTGAACAGTCCCCACATATCGCTGTTGTCCTACGCGTTGAACAAGATCATCTCGATCGCCACTACAGTCTTGAGGATTATCATCAAGCAAAAGCAAATATCACCAAACATCAGACTAGCGAGGATTATTGTATTTACTATCGAAACAACCAGACCTCCGCTATGATCGGAAATCTAAGTATCGGCAAAAAACTCACTTATCCCATCCCAGAATCAGATCGGCTCACAGAACTTCTTGACTGTCTTTCCATCCCCGGTGCACATAATCGCGAAAACGCTGAGGCTGCCATCTTAGCTGTTGCCAGCTTTTTAAATCTATCGTTAACCGACCTTCTCACTAACCATAAACTAGCAACCGCCGTAAAAGCCGGCCTAACAAATTTTACCGGCCTACCTCATCGTCTTCAGTTTATTCGTGAATTAAATAATGTCCGTTACTATGACGATAACTATTCTTCTGCATTTCCTGCAACCGATGTCGCTCTAAAGACTTTTGAAAACGACCCAACCATTCTAATCGCCGGCGGCAAGGACCGTGGTCTCGACCTAACCGATTTTAAGGCTCGCTTATTTAATGCCAAAAATCTCCGTCACGTTATTTTAATTGGCGAGAACAAAACTCGCCTAGCTGCCGACGAAGACCCTCAAAAATTTATTTTAGCCGACAGCCTTGAATCTGCAGTTAACATCGCTCAGTCACTAGCCGAAAAAATCGTCGAAGATACTCGCTCAAATTATGATCTCTGTTTACCCGTCACTGTCCCACTTCGTCCGGTTGTACTAATGTCACCGGGTTCCGCCAGCTTCGATATGTTCAAAAACTTCGAGGATCGTGGTCAACAATATCAAAACCTTATCAATTATTTAAAATAGGAGCCCTATGCAACCTAGCGCAAATTATCTTCAAAATCCAACTTCAGCTACCCAGTCTCCCATCCAAACTCAAGCTGCCTTTAAATTCCTTAGCTACTACTTCGACAAGGCCTCGCTCACCGGCACCTTCGTCTACCAGGGAATTGATAATACTATTTTTACCGAAAAAATTACTTTCGCCAATCATCCAGAGTTTAGGAATGGCCGTCATTTTAACGCCTTAGGTGATCAGTCACTTGATAGACTGCTTGATCGCGCTATGTTCTTAGCTTTTATCTTGCTCGGCATTAGCTACTATAAAGCTCATCCGACTCCTTTCGTCCATCTACCAAAGCCAATCGACCAATTTCAAGCTAATTTTTTCAACCAAGTTTTTCAAGCTGGTCTTGGTCAATACGCTTTTGAAAACGGTCTCACCCGTCAACATCTCGCTCATTTCACACCTACCACCGCAAATCAAACCGAACTAGCCACGCCCTATCATGGCAACGGCGTACTTAGCCTTCAGTCTGGCGGCAAGGATAGTCTATTAGTCGCAACTTTACTAAATGAAGCTAATATCGATTTTACCCCTTGGTATGTTTCAAGTGAAGCCGACGGTTCACATCCTCACGTGATCGATGATCTATCACCTCAGTTCATTCACAAAAAAGCTAGCATTGCAATTCGCAAGATCGACCATTATAACCTTAAGCAGACCGGCGGTCTTAATGGCCACGTCCCAATCACCTACATCAATACCGCACTCGCCATCATTCAAGCAATTCTAAATAACCAGAATATCATTCTAACTAGCATCGGCGACGAAGGCGTCGAACCGCATAGCTATATCGGTGACCTACCAATCAACCATCAGTGGTCTAAGACTTGGGAAGCTGAACAGTTGATGGCTGAATATGTTCAACGCTATCTGTCTCCCGACTTAAAAGTTGGCTCACCTATCCGTAAATTTTCAGAACTGCGCATCGCTGAACTCTTCGTCAATAAGTGCTGGCAAAAATATGGTTATCGCTTCAGCTCCTGTAATTCTGCCAACTACAAACAAGGCATCAAAAATAACACTTTATCCTGGGATGGCGAATGTCCTAAGTGTGCCAATGCTTACCTTCTATTCTGCCCATTTCTCGCTCCACAAGCCCTTCAATCATTATTCCGTGACGTTGATTTGTTTAAAAAGCCGAGCCTAGTTGATACTTTTAAGGGCCTACTCGGTGTCGACAATGTCATGAAGCCATTTGAATGTGTTGGTTCAGTCGATGAGTTGCGCTTTGCGTATCAACATCGTGTACGCACGGCTCCAGCCCAAGTTTCAACACCAGGCCAAAATCCAATCATCCCAACCTATGCCGATCTACCATTTGCTGTGCCAGTCAGCCATTTTGATTACGCAAAAGAAAATCATTCCCAACCATTCTTCCGCAATTTCTTTGAGGATCACCGTCAATAACTTAACGACTATCGCAACTTCCTTAAATACATAATCGACGGTTCCACTACATTTTCTTCTAGAACGTCCGTCTCTAGGCCTATCAAAACCCGCCAGGCCTATCAAAAAACCCGCCACTCGGCGGGTTTTTATCAGCAGAAGTTCTAATCTTCAATTGCTTTATGGCAGAGCCACCAGTCCTCACAAACGAATTCACCGGCCTTCGCCTCAGCGACACGCTTCTTTGCAGTTTCCACATCTTTTGCTGGTGGAATAATCACGTGGTCGCCCAACACTTCATTGTTTGGCCAGTTTGCCGGTAACGCAACTTGGTGTTTTTCATGTACCTGAAACCCCTTAACCATACGCAAGATCTCATCTAAATTGCGACCAAGTTCTTGTGGGTAGTACAAAATTGCACGTACCTTACCAGATGGGTCAATAATGAAGACTGCACGTACAGTATTAGTGTCGTTACCTTTACCTGGGTGAATGAAGCCTAAACGGCTTGCAACTACACCGGTATCAGCAATAATTGGGAATTCAATTTCAACATCGAAATGTTCTTTAATCCATTCCTCCCATTTAATATGTGACCAAACTTGGTCAACTGATAAACCGATTAGTTCACAGTTTAAAGCTCTGAAATCATCATAATGTTTCTGGAATGAAACAAACTCAGTTGTACAAACTGGAGTAAAATCGGCCGGGTGACTGAATAAAACAACCCATTTACCATTGTAATCTGCTGGTAATTTTTTAGTACCATGAGTGGTTAATACTTCCATCTCTGGAAAATTTTCTCCAATCAAGGGAATGTTTACCATAGTATCATTATTCATAAAATTCTCCTTAAAATCCTTAATAAATCATTAGCCTGATTTTTTGGCTGGGTCGGCAGGATTCGAACCTGCGCATGACGGGACCAAAACCCGTTGCCTTACCACTTGGCGACGACCCAAGGCTCTCTTATCTTAGCATTATTTTTGCATTTTTTCAAGCCATGCTAAAATATAATCATGAGCAAAATCTTGGAAGCTATCACCATTGGTATCCTTTTCGGATTATTAACTCATGTCGCCAATAAATACCTCCCCTCCGACCTCCATTTTCTGGTTGACACTAAAATAATTTGGTTACTGCCCGCCTTCCTAATTGCTTTCAATCTTCCATCTCGCTATAAGCAGCACGACACCATTTTTATCGCCACTCTAACCATATTCATTACAGGCTTCACCTATTATTCCTCCGAGCTAGTTAAACACTACGAAGCATGGTATCTTTCAACCGACCTTGCTGAATTTCTCTGTTTAGGTCTACTTGCCGGCATTACTACTGGAATTGTTGCACATCTCGGCCGTACCGCCACCAACCAACTTATTCGCTATGGCTCCGCCAGTCTTCTACCTGCCATTTATACCGGAGACGGCCTCAATGAAATCATTAAAACTCTAAAACACTTTGAGTTTACGCCTGAAATCGGCTTTAAGGTGCTCGGCGGTATGCTTTTTTATTTTCTGATCGCCGGCCGACACCGTTTCAAAGTCAAGAGCCTTCTTGCCTATCTCGCGCTGGCTGCAGTCGCCGCCCTTGTCTATCTTTATATGCTATAATGGTGACTAGTTATGGACGACAGTAAGAACCGACTCAATATTCTAGCCGACAATTTAGCTGATGCTTGGCATAAATTAAAGCTCGATCAAAAGCTAACGCGACTTTCTGAACTCGAAGAATTAGTAAGTAATCCTGATCTCTGGAAAAATCCTGAAGATGCTAAAAACAAAAATTTAGAATTAAGCCGTCTCGAAAGTGAAATTCATCCGTGGCAAATTTTAAAAGCTCAAAGCATCGATCTAAAAGAAATCATTGACTTAAATGAGAAAGATTTAGCTGAAGAAATCTCATTTCAGCTTTCCGCTATGGAGCAACAGCTCGAAGAGCTTAGGGGAGCACTTCGATATAACGGGGAATTCGATCAAAATGATGCCATTCTACGTATCACTGCCGGCGTTGGTGGCACCGAAGCTATGGACTGGTCCAGCATGCTTGAAAGAATGTATCTTCGTTTTTTTGAACGCAACCAGTATTCAGTTAAATTGATCGAGCGCCAAAGCGGGGAAGAAGCCGGCATTAAAACTGCCGTCTATGAAGTGTCCGGACCTCACACCTACGGCTCACTCAAATCTGAACACGGCGTTCATCGTCTCGTCAGACTCAGTCCTTTCAACGCCGATAATTTGCGTCAAACTTCTTTTGCTCTCATTGAGGTTTTACCAGTTTTAACCGAAGACAATGGTCTCATCATTGACGAAAAAGATTTACGTATCGACGTCTATCACGCCTCCGGCCACGGTGGACAGGGCGTCAATACAACCGACTCAGCCGTGCGCATCACACATCTCCCTACTGGCATCGTTGTTGCCATTCAAAACGAACGTTCTCAACACGCCAACAAAGATGCTGCTATGGAAATTTTAAAAGCTAAACTAGCTCAAATGAAATTAGAGCAGAAAGCTCAAACTCTAGGCGAACTTCGTGCCGGTGAATCAGCAAAATGGGGACAACAAATTCGCAATTACGTTATGCAACCATACAAACTCGTCAAGGACACACGTACCAAATACGAAGAGACAGATGTTGATGCCGTTCTGGACGGTAAAATTCAAAATTTCATCAATGCCTTTTTAGAGCAAAATCTCGGCCAAGCCTAGCCTGCTAACTTAACCTTTTTATCTCATTTTCTACATCATTTTTCATTTGCAACAGTATTGCGTTTATGTTAATATAAAAGCATGATATTGTTTGATCACGTCACTAAGGCCTACCCTAATGACAAACGTCCAGCTCTTGACAATGTTTCTTTTCACATTGAAGCAAACGAGTTTGTCTTTTTAGTAGGTAAATCCGGTGCCGGTAAATCAACTCTAATAAAAATGATCACTAAAGAAGAGCGACCTGATGATGGTAAAATCATCATCGGTGGCATCGACCTTGATTACGTTAAAAAACGTCACATTCCACATTACCGCCGTCGCATCGGTGTCGTCTTCCAAGATTTCAAATTGCTTCCAACTCGCACCGTCTATGAAAATGTTGCTTTTGCTCTCGAAATTGCTGGCATGAGCAATCATGATATTGAACGTAGCGTACCTCGAGTACTCGATCTTGTCGAACTTTCTGATAAAGCTTATAAGTTTCCAGACAACATCTCCGGTGGTGAACGTCAACGCGTTTCGATTGCCCGCGCCGTTGCCAGACAACCTAAAATTCTAATCGCCGATGAGCCGACTGGCAATCTCGACATCGAAACTGGTCATGGTATTCTTGATCTGCTCCAAAAAATTAACGATTACGGTACTACAGTTCTAATCACCACCCATGATGCTAACGCCGTCAACCATCTTAAAAAACGTGTCATCACTTTACGTGATGGTAAAATTGTCAGTGACCAGAAGAATCACGGCATCTATCGCCTCGACGGCAATAATGATGGCATCTCCCTCCCTCATCCAGGCCATCTTCGCCCGGAAAGCTATCTTATTCACAACGATCAAAACCAGGAACCTTTTCATCCACCTAAACGGAGACTAATTCAATGAGCAAACAAAACTCCACCAGTCGTCTAAAAACTATGCTTAAAAATTCTAACCGACACAATATGCGCAATCTTAGTCGTATCTTCAAATACGGTGTCATTGGTTTTATGCGCAACATCTGGCTTTCTATCACTGCCACCATTGTCACCACTCTCACTCTAGTACTACTTTTTGCTACCATTGTCGCCGGCTCAGTCCTTTCGGCTACTGCTGACAATATGCGCGAAAAAATCGACATTTCAATTTTCTTCCAGCCAGGCACTGAAAAGAAAAATCTTATTAGTATGGCTAACACGATGAAGAAAGATCAGAATGTAAAATCCGTCAATGTCTCAACCTCTGAAGAGGAATTTCAGAAACTCAAACAAGAGTATATTGAGAGCGATAACCAAAAACTATTAACCACGATTGAGCTGGTTGGCGAAAGTACTTTTATTAAGAAGCAACCTGCCGCCATGCGCATCAAAGTTTATAACACCAACGATCTCAGCAGTATTAAAACTATCGTCAACACCAATTCCGAATTCAAAGAATATCTACATAAAACCGAAGATCCAACCTACGATGCTAACAGCTCAGCAATTTCGACCATTTCTAGCTGGGCTAATATCGCCACTCAAGGCGGCATCGCACTCTGTATTCTTTTTCTCGTAATTTCTACCCTTGTCATTTTCAATACTATTCGTATGGCCATTTACAGTCGTTCCGAAGAAATCTATATGATGAAGCTAGTCGGCGCAGACAATAGCTTCATCCGCGGCCCGTTCATGATTGAGGCCATGCTATCTGGCATTTTTGCTGGCTTACTTGCTGGCACCATCAATTTGATTGGCTATCAGCTACTTACACCAAAACTAAAATCCTATGAAATTAGCGTTGGCGCCGTTGACGCCTTCTTGGCCGACTCAAAAAACATCATCCTCGTTTTCTCCACTCTCATCAGTGTCGGTATTGTTATCACTTTCATCTCTTCTCGCCTTGCTATTCACAAATACCTCAAGCGTTTCTAATCCCAGGATTATAGCACACGCATTTTTCAATCTGAGTCGATCCATCTTCGTTTTATCTTTTTTTCACCCACATCCCCACATACCACTTGTTTTTTGATTTCGCTTATGCTAATCTATTATTAGGAGCATTCTCAATATGAAAACAAAAAAACTAAAATTATCTAATAGAATCTCACTTGACCTTATCGCCCTAGTCATAGTATTGACTGGCACATCTGGTCTTTTTAATACCATAAAAACTTCTGCTACTTCACGCGAAGACAATTTCTGTACCACTCAACGCTGCAAAGATGCTCTAACTGCCGAACGCGAAGCCAGTGAAAAAGCAAACAGCGCCTCCACCACTGCTGACACTCTTGACGGTGAAATCAATCGTCTCAATCAAGAGATTGCCATGTACGAAACTCGTATCATCGCCAACCGCGCCAAATCAGAAGATTTAGCTGGTCAAATCACCGAAAACGAACGCAAACTAGAGATTCAAAAAGAAGCTCTCGCAGATATGATTATCAATATGTATTTAAACAGTGGCAACAATGATGAATTATTGATTCTAGCAAATTCCAGTTCACTTTCTGATTATGCCGAAAAGCAGACTCGACTCACTTCCGCGCGAGACCAAATCAGCAGCTCAACCGAAATGGTCGAATCCCTCAAAAATGACCTTGAAACTCAGAAGAAAGAAGTTGAGCGCATTATCGCCGACCAAGAAATTCAACAAAAAGCCATTGCCGAAACCAAACGCCGCGAAGAAGCATTAGTTACAGAATATAAAGCCAACGCCGTCGCTTTCGCCGCTGAATCAGCCGCCGCTCGAAAAGTAAAGGAAGCTGAAATCGCCGAAGCTATTCGCAAAAACAACAGCACCGGTCTTATTGGCTCCGGCATTAACTCTTATCCAAAGCGCGGCGTTTGCCCGCGTGACAATTTAGGCTACAATTTCTATGGCGGTTACGTTTGTCAATGTGTCTCCTATACCGGCTGGAAAGTTTACGAGCGCTACAATATCCGCATTGCTGGCTGGGGTAACGCCAATACTTGGCACATCAATGCTCGAAACAGTGGTTACCGTGTTGACCACACCCCAGAAGCCGGCTCCGTTGCCGTCACTACTGGTGGCCCTTACGGACATGTGATGTGGATTGAACGTGTTAACGATAACGGTACCGTCGATTTATCTGAATACAACAACTCTTATTCCTCTGTCTCCGGACTCCCAGGCGACTTTGGCTACCGCAAACAAGTCTCCACTAGCGGCATGTGGTTCATTCATTTTTAACCCCATTCACGCTAAAAGTGATACAATTAAATAATGAATAAATCTTCAAAAAAAATTACTGCAGTTACACTCGGCACTACGGTAGTTAGTTGCATTATCACTCTCATTATCGGGTTTTATGTTGGATCGAACTGGGATAGTGTTTTTAAAAATTTCAAACCCTATCTTGGATTCAAAACCACTTCTGAAGAAAAAATCAATCTCGATTCCGTCCAAAATCTCTATTCCGTTTTAAAGGAAAATTATGACGGTGATCTCGATAAAACGGCCCTTGTCGAGGGAGCAAAAAAAGGCTTAGTGGCCGCCGCCGGCGATCAATATACTGAGTATATGACCACAGCTGAATCGACTGAATATAAAAAAGCCCTTGAAGGCACCATCGAAGACGCTGGCATCGGTGTCAGCTTATCACTCCGAGAAAATTACACTCGCGTCATTCGCACCCTACCAGACAACCCCGCTAGACGAGCTGGCATCTTAGCCGGTGACATTATTTACGCCATTGACGGAAAAGAAGTCTGGAACGAATCTACCGATTCTATTGCCACCAAGCTCCGTGGCCAAAAAGGCTCAAAACTAAAACTCACCGTGGTTCGCAACAATCACAAACTTAACTTCGAACTCACTCGTGAAATCATCAATAATGTCTCCGCCGATCTAACTTACGATAACGACATCGCCATTCTCAGCATCTACCGTTTCTCAAAAGACACTGGCTCCTTAGTCACTAACCTCGCAAAAGAAGCTGTCAGTAAAAACGTCAAAGGTATCATTGTTGACCTTAGAAACAATGGTGGCGGCTATGTTTCAGCTGCCCGAGACATCATTAGCCTCTGGATTGACGGTGAAGTTGCCATGCGTCAAAAATCTCGCACCATCGGTGACTCTACCACCATGGCAATCCACGGCACTGCCATTCTAAAAGACGTAAAAACTGCCGTCCTAATTAACGGCGGCACTGCTTCCGCTTCGGAAATTCTCGCCAGTGCCTTGCAGGACTACAAAAAAGCTACCATTGTCGGTGAAAAATCCTACGGCAAAGGTGTGATGCAAACTATGCTTAATATTGACGGCGGCGGCATGTTAAAAGTCACTAGCGCTCACTGGTATTCGCCAGATCATCATGGCATCAACGAAAAGGGGATTGAGCCTGACGAAAAAGTTGAGCGTACTTATGAGCAAATCAACAAAGATGAGGACCCACAGCTCGACAAGGCCAAGGCTATTCTAATTTAGAAACAACAAAATAACGCACTCCCCAGTGCGTTATTTTTACTAGTTATACTCTTATGGATTAACTCGCTTTAGTTTAGTTTTTCTAGTAGTACATTTGCACGACGAATCATTTCCTCAAACTCATCTGTGCGAATTACATAGACTGGTTTACTGCCTTCCGCCGAAATGTCCGTATGTCGCTCTGGCATCTCGCCGACATTTTTCGACTCATCTAAGGCAAAGCCTAGATACGCCAATTTCTGGCAAACCATTCGCCTAATCTCATCTGAACGCTCACCAATCGTAGCGGTAAAAACAATTGCATCTACTCCGCCAAGCGACGCCACCATCTGGCCGATCGCCGATTGAATTCGATATACATATAGCGCATGCGCAAAAGTACCCTTAGGATCGCCTTCATCTCGCAAGCGAATAATTTCACGCATGTCATCCGACTGTCCAGACACTCCTAGAAGTCCACATTTTTTATTCAAATACTTCTCCAGCGCTTCTTCAGAATGGATTTTTAAGCTTCGCTTTAAGGCTAGCGCCGCCGCCACGTCAATCGAACCACTACGAGTCGCCATCATCACTCCCTCAAGCGGAGTATACCCCATAGTGGTATCATGTGACTTTCCGTCAAACACTGCCGTCACCGACGAGCCAGAACCAATGTGACAAACTACCATTTTTTCTTGCAAAATCCCCGCCTTCTTCATATAATGCGCAATCGATCCAACTGAAAGCCCATGAAAACCCCAGCGCTTAATATCATATTTTTCTGCCACTTCTTGGTCAATCGCATAAGCCTTCATCAATTCTGGGCGCTCTGCATGAAAGGCTGAATCTGAAATTGTCAAAATCGGCGTACCCTTAAACGACGCTAGAAAATGTTCAATTTCACCTGCCACTGTCGGAACGTGCAGCGGAGCCTTCTTCTTTGCTTTTTCAAGCTCCTTTAAGCACTCCTTATCCACTAGATGGTCTCGCGAGAAATACTCACCCGGCGCTACTACTCGCGCTAAGATCGCATCCAACTTAATCATCCCGCCAAGATATCCCTCATTCACCAAAATCTCTTCAAGGTTCGCCACGGTCGAAGTCAAAGCCTTAAAATCGGTTTTTATTTTCTTCTTCGTGCCATCCGTCTGCTTCAAAGTGCAGACAATGTCTCTGCCCTCAAACTCGAAGTGGAGGGAACAAATCAGCTCTGAACCCCGATATAGCGCATATTTACGTGATGAGCTTCCAGGATTCGTAATCAGAATCAGGCGGTCTTTATTCATTTTTTCTCCTAAACCGTTTATAGTAATGCCCTCATTATAGCACAACTTTTTACTAGAATTAGTGGTTTTATTAGGGAATTTTAGCACTCTTGTATTTTGAGTGCTAGCGTATTATAATAGTTAATATGGCAGAACAAAGTTATTATGACATTCTTGGCATTTCTAAAAATGCATCTGATGATGAAATTAAAAAGGCTTACCGTAAATTAGCCCTTAAATACCACCCTGACCGCAATCCAAACGATAAAGAAGCTGAAAAAAAATTCAAAGAAGTTAACGAAGCCCACGAGGTTCTCTCCGACAAACAAAAACGCAGTCGCTATGATCAGTTCGGTAAATCTGGAGTTAATGGCGCTGGTGCCGGCGGCAATCCATCCGGCCAATACGGTGGCAATCCATTTGGTCAACATGGTGGCTCCTATTCCTATTCCTTCAATGGTCAAAATGTTAATTTCGGCGACATCGACTTTAACGATATTTTCAGCCAGTTTTTCGGTGGCGGCTTTGGTGGCCCACGTCGAAACCGTGGCCGAGACCTTCAAACTAATCTTACGATTGACTTCAAAGAAGCAATTTTCGGTGTCACTAAGACCATTAACATTAGCGGCAAGGATCTAAAGGTCAAGATTCCTGCCGGCATTGACGACGGTCAATCGATTCGCCTCACCGGACGAGGTGGCGAGGCACCCGAAAAAGGCGGTGAAGCTGGCGACCTCTACATCGTCATTCGCGTTAAGCCACACAAAACGCTTACTAGAGATGGTAAAATTATTCTTTCCGAACACCATATTTCAATGGTTGATGCTGCACTTGGCTGCGAAACTAAAATTGAAACTATCGACGGGCCTATCACCATGAAGATTCCAGCTGGCACCCAATCTGGCACTCCATTTAAGCTTAGTGGCCACGGTGTTCCATTTCGCGCTGACGGCGATCGCGGACCACACATCGTCGCTATTATCGTTGATACTCCAACCAAGCTCACTAAACGTCAGCGGGAACTGCTTGAAGAATTAAAAGCTGCTACTAAGAAACATGGCTTCTTCAGCTAAAGCATGATTTCTTCAGTTAAATCTGTTATAATTAACTCATGCAGAAGAAAAAAATAATCCTTCCTCTTCTTTCTCTCATTTTAATGTTTTCTTTTTTAACCGTCACTCATACTTTTGCCAACGACAGTATTTTATCGAATGATCAAACTGAAAACCTAAAAACTAATTGTAGTTCGATTAAAAATAGCCTAAAGCAGATCCAAAATTCCGATCGCAACACTCGTATCTCAATTGGCTACACTTATCAGACCATTTTAGCTGACTTCATTACCCCTTTAAATGTGCGCTTAATTAAAAACAATTCCTCCGACCCTAATCTCTCTCAAATCCAAAATCAATTTGTCACACTGCGTGAAGATTTTAACCATAAATATATTGAATACAGTCAGGAACTAGAGAGTCTACTGAACATTGATTGCTCAAACGAACCCGTGGCTTTTTATCACCGCCTCGAATCAACCCGCAACAAACGCTCCGAAATTATCACCCTCGCCGAGGACATCAATAAAATCATCGACCAACACCAGTCGTCTGTCAACTCGCTAAAAGATTCCTTAAAGGAGGTTCAGAGTGGACAATAATACTTCCAGTCCAGCTAAAAATCACGGCGCTAAAAATTTAATCCTACTTGGCACTGCTTCGGTTCTCATTGCCTTAATCGCCAGTATCGTTTCGCTGCACATCTACCACAAATCCGGTGATATTTATCTCGATTGCTCCTTACCAGAGGCAGATTGCCCAAGCGCTCGCGCTGACAGCAAAGAAAATAACCGCGAAGATTCTTTTGTTTTTCCTGAATCTGGTGAAATCACAAAAAAGGCGCTCGACGAATACCTGAATGAAATCAAAAAGCCTACTACTCGCGCAAAGGACACTGTAAAATCTTTTAACCGCGATGCGCTCTCAAATGAATCGCTCGGCATTTAGCTCTATTAAATATAGCCCTGTCAAGTAAAATTGCTTGGTAGCTTTTTCATAATCTCAATCTTTCAGCTTATCCTTTCATTTTTTCGCTTACCATGCTAAACTATCTAAAATAATTGGAGAGATGTTTTGGGAACGATTACTGAAGCCCTACTTAGAAATGGTGTTTTCCTCTACGATGGCATGACCATAGAGGACGGTTTTGGCACTTATCTTATCGTTCGCGACAGCTCTGGTGTTGCTCGCTATAAAATCCGTAGCGCTGAGCTCAGCAACAAACTCATTGTTGAAGACTATTACAGCGGTCTCACCGTCCGTACCATCGACACATTCTAGCCATAGCGAACAACACAACGCTTTTTACTAGACAGGGAGATCCGAAGCCTTAGCGAGCGACACAACGAACTGGATTTCCAATGGCTTTATAAGTGCCATCATTAGGCGTGATGACCGATCCGTCTAGGCGCAGATAGCGTGCGTTAGTGCTACTATACACAGTAGAGGACCAAGCGCGTGCATAGTTATAACCTTGGACGTAGGCGGAGCCGGAATACATATATCCTGTACGCAAGAAGTTCATTGGGCTAGACCAAAAGAATGAATCAGAACCATAAACGTCATATAATTTCTTAAATTCCCCATTATCATCACCAGTTGGAAGTCTCCAGCCTTTCGAGCAAATGGAAGCTGGTGCATTCTGCCCCTCTATAGAGAGGGCCGTCGTACCAGTACCTGCGGTAGCTGCGGGCCAGCTATAATAACCGCCGTAAGTAGAGTCCATATAGACACTAGCTACGTCATTATTGTAAAATCCAGACATAGAAGAGGTTGGGATGGTGTAATTGCTCGTGACGTCAGAATCCGTTGAAGTGAGAGTTTTTCCAGCAATCCTAAGATTTTGAGTCATCCAGCATTTGCCATCAGCGAGCTTTGAGACGGTATAAGTATTGTTATCACGGGTATCGGTGAGATTTTTGGTTGGAACGTAGTTTGGATCTCCAGCATGCGATCCATCCGTATCGAGTATTATGGAGGTTCTTTTCGGAGTAGTAGTGGCAGCACAGATTTCGGGAGTCATCTGCTGCATAGTGGAAATACTATGGATAGTTGGATCGTCAGCGATACAACGTACGGAGAATCCGCTATATCTATTTATGGAGCCGTCAGGGCTAACAGTGTTTAATAGCCCCATAAAATATGCGCCAATATCAGAGGTGGCCGTAGAGGACCAGTAGTAGCCATACTGTCCAATACCGCCCATTAGCATAATAGGATGTTTAAATCCAGACAGAGTGAACTTTGCAGGGCCATGGGTCATAGCGTATACTGAATTGTAATTATTATAGAGGGCACGGAATTCGCCCGTGCTGCCCCCAGTTGGTAGCCTCCAGCCTTTCGGGCAGATAGAGGCTGGAGCGTTTTGGCCGTCAGTAGAAATAGTGGCATTACCAGTGCCGGCAGTAGCAGCAGCCCATGTATAAAAGCCTCCATCAGAGTTTACATAAACACTAGCGGTGTGATCGTTAGCACCACTATAGCCGGAGTCAGAAGAAGCAGGAATAGCGTAGCTAGAAGTCACATTAGAGTCAGCCGGAGTAATGGTCCTTCCGGCGATGCGGAGATTTTTAGTCATCCAACATTTGCCATCGGCAAGTTTGGATACAGTGTAAGTGTTATTGTCTCTAGTATCGGTGAGGGTAACGGTTGGGACGTAGTTTGGGTCACCATGGTGGGAGCCATCGGTATCGAGTGTTGTGGCAGTTCGGTTTGGAGTAGTGGATTCTTTGCAGGTTTTAGCGGTCATTTGTTGCA
>CALIQQ010000021.1 GCA_938043965.1 uncultured Candidatus Saccharibacteria bacterium
GTAAATTTCAATGTCTGAGCCATTTGCATCGCCCCCACCGTCAAGTTTATGGCGTTTACCGATTGCATAGCCGCGCACAATATTTGAGAACCACCAGCCGCTGCCGCTGCCGCTTTCGCACGAGCCGATAGTGATTTTTTCACCCCCTCCTCATTCATGCCTTTAGACAATCCATCACTTTGTCCATCTTTTGGATCTACAGTCTCAGACACTTTGCCATTTTCGCCCTCACTGCCAGCTTTTCGATCCAGCCCAGACTCCTCAACCTCAGCATTCAGACCTTCTCGCTTCGCTGACTCTTTGATTTGTTCATCCGAATCAGTTTCTTTAGCATCCTTAAATCTATTTCGGCTGGTTTTTAGCTTCTTAAAAAGAATCTCCGCCATCGAATCAAACCAACCAGCCACCTGTCCACGCGTCAATACCGTCGCCTCCCTCAGCCCTTCCCCAAAATTTTTGTTTATTTTGCTATCAGCCTTCATTTTTCCAAAGTTTTCTTTGCTAGACACGCTAACCTCGGCATCTTCTATCTTGATTTTATCCGGAATCCTAGAAGCATCTTTCTTATTAGCAGCCACCACTAAATTTTCTCCCTCAGATTCAAAATGCAAAACTCTCAGTTTTTTACCATCATCTCCTTCAATTTCAAGATAATTAATACCTTGTTTTTTCAAATTTTTCGCCATTTCATCCGAAATTTTAAATTTCTCGCGTGAAAAAATTCCACCTTTTTTAGAAATGTAAGCGCGACCATCCCCCAACATACGTCTAGTGAAAAATCCTGAACGTCTGCTCATTGAAGTCCTTAGCAGACTATGGTTATTCATACCGTTTTCAACGAAACTAGTTAAGCCGCCTCCCGTTATTAGGCCGAAAATTGACATCACCGTCAATAATATACTTATTGTTGCACCAATTGGACCATATTTTTTCAAACCTTTCTTGGTTGCTCCAATTTTACCAACACCCTTAGGCGTCAAACCACCTTTTCGTCCCTTATCGCCAACAACGCTATTTTTAAACCCTTCAGCGTTTTTAGCTTTCTCAACATTATCTTTTTCGGCTGAACCTTTCTCTTGCTCCGTACCTCCAACTACAGACTCTTTTTCATTTAATCTAGCTGCATCTAGAGCTTCGGACTGTTTCTGCGCTTTCTCTTGACCGCCTCGCGCCTCTCGAGACCAAGCGTCATCAAGTGTACTGTCGTTTCGGTTCACGCCTTCGTTATCCATAAG
>CALIQQ010000022.1 GCA_938043965.1 uncultured Candidatus Saccharibacteria bacterium
TTCTTGAAAATCTTCAGGTATCATAGCTCTATTTTATCATACTTTTAGCACTCAAGCAATATGAGTGCTAATAATTTCTTATTTTATTTGACTTTTTAGGCTTTTTTATATATAATTATCATATTAAAATGCGTGAACTAAAACTTTCTAAAATTCAAACGCCACTTGGCGAAATGACGGCAATCGCTCACGACGATGCTTTGGTTTTTTTGGAATTTCAAGATAATGAAAATTTCGAAAAAGATTTAACTCAAATTAAAGAGTTTTTTGAAGTTGAAAATATTGAAGAAGGCAAAAATCTACCAATTAAACAGATACGCATTGAACTTGAAGATTATTTTAAACACCCTTTTGCAGGTTTTAAAACACCGATCGAAATGATTGGAACGGATTTTCAAAAACAGGTTTGGGAGGAACTTCAAAATATTCGCTCTGGCTCAACCTCAACATATTCTGAAATTGCTGAAAAAATTGAAAATCCTAATGCTGTTCGTGCAGTTGGCAACGCTTTAAACGTAAATAAGCTTTCCATAATTATTCCGTGCCATCGAGTTCTTACGAAAGATATGGATTTTGGCGGCTACAATAGTGGGCAAAATCGCAAAAGCTGGCTACTCCAACATGAAGGAATTTAACCTAAAAGTCATATCGCTTCACCCCATACAAACAAAGTTTTTGTCTTACACTTAAATAATTCTAACCACGTAGATTTTATAAAAAACACCCAGCTACTGGCTGAGTGTATTTTTTGTGCTATTTAGCGACTGCCGACCATAAATTAGCATAGTCATCGTGATTGCCGGTGTCATGATAATCACCGTCAATCTTTATGGCATAATACTGATCACCATCGTCAATACCAGCCTGAACGATTGGCTGGAGCATAAACTCACCGTCCTGTTCCTCGGCTACGAATTCATCATGAGCCACTATAATTCGATCAATAGTCCCAGGCACAAACAGATACCCGCTGACGCTTGCAAAGTCAGAAGGAGCTTTCTCTTTGCCTGGCTTTTCAACTATGGTCTTAACTTCCATAATTTTTCCGCCACTACCACGGACCAATTCACCATCTACGAATCCGTATTTGTCATATTCGCCATCGCTAAGTACTCGCTTAGCGGCAAATATGCCTCCACCATATTTCTGATGAGCTGCCAACATCTGCTGGATGTCGCTCTCTTTGTCAGTAAGAAAAAGATCATCCGGGTAAAGATAAAGGATATACTTATTTTTTCCAACTACATTCCTGGCAGCATAAAGAGGTGTAGCATTGCCATATACCCCCTCCTCCTGAATAATCAGCTGATCTTCCGAAAATATAGGTATTTTCTCCACAATCCTAGCAAAGTCATTCTTTCCTTTGCTATAGAGTTCTTTAATTAACCCTCCATAGCGGTCACTAAATACCTTCTTAAATAGATCATATTTATCTTGAGATACTACCAAGAAAATATTCTCAAAAGGCACTCCAGCTTCAACAACCTTATCCACTAATTCATGGACGGCAGACTTCACATAGCCACCATCCGCCGGAACTGGTATCAGCTCCTTCGGAATAAAACCCGAGAACGGTAGATTCCTAGTACCGAGGCCGGCGCAAGGGATTATCACTATGACATTTTTCATTTTACATTTCCTCCTTAAAGTACCTCAGTTGCCCAAGGTCTGATGTCTTATATAATAACAGAAAAAGAACTAGCAGTCAACCCTACTAGCTCTTAAAATGTTTATTGTTCTTCTCCGCCGAATTTCTCGCGGTCATTTTCATCTCCGTCGAGGTTTTCAACAACTTCGCTTTCAGTCGCCTCGTTTAAAGCGTT
>CALIQQ010000023.1 GCA_938043965.1 uncultured Candidatus Saccharibacteria bacterium
CATATTTGTGGTCAGCGGCAATTCTTTCGGGAGCGGTGATGTCGTGGCGTTGGTTGGGGTATATTCATAAGTCTACGATAATACATCTAATACTGGCTCTCTCTGCGCTTAGTCTGCCAACTCTCGTTCTGGCGTTTGCAGGAGACAGCGTTATGGAAATATTATTCCTGATTGAGCATTCGCTGATGGTTATCATCGGCTTGGCACTAGGCAGGCGACTGATCACTATTTGGGGTGCTAGTTGTGTGACACTGGCCTTAATCTATCTGCTGTCAGGTTATGCTTACGCACTGGCCATTTTGGCTGGATTATCGATCATTGCGGCAGTGGTGGTTGTGGTGGCCAGGGGGCAGAGGAGCAAGCAGAAAAAGGTTGCAAAAAAGTAGATTTTGTGCTATAATTTAAAAACATGGAAGCTAATTCGTTGAATAGTAGATTGCAGGAGTTTAATGATAATCCTTTTACGAAAACACCTGGTTACAAACACTATCTTAATCCGAATACTAATTCCGTTGAACGTCAGGAGAGAGTTAGCGAGTTTCTTAATGATCCAAACTTGATCGAGCCGTCTCGTATGATGGACGGGCGACATGATCTGGCGACGATCGAAGAGACTGCTAAGTTTTATGAAGATCTGTTAGATGAGATGGCTAAAACTCCACCAGAAGATAGGTCACGGGAGCATGAAGAGTTGATAGATAAAGTTATTCGTAAGATGGGTGAGCTGTTTCGTTATGAAGAGTTGATGCTGGCACTTGGATCGGTAGCGGTATCTGATTTTGATGAACATCGTCGCTTGGCTTCAGAGTTGTCGCTTGATATCATGGGGGGTGTCGATAAGCCAGCCTTTGCTGCGATTGTAAACGAGTTGGTTGATTTAGCTAAAGGTTCACGGCGTAAGGAGGCGACTGAGCTGCTTTGTCTTCTTGAGGAGCAGCCTATTGGTGGCGACAGTTATGAGGTGCTTGGGCTAAGTGACGAAACTATGAGAATTATTCACGGTGATTTAATAGGTGTATATCCAGAGATTGGTTTCATGATTGATAAGGCGTCTGAAAAACCAGTGCCAGTGGGCGAGGCTGTTAATGTCTGTAAAGCAGTAATACGGGCGGCAGGACTGCCAGAAGAGTGGAATGTGGAGCTGGACTCGGGCAAGTCGGCACATACAAATATTCGTGAGAAAACGGTGTATTATGGTGAGAATCGAGCAGATTTTCCTAGTGAGTTAGCCGCTATAGGCGTTGCATTTCACGAGGCGGTGGTTCATGGAGGCCGAGGAAAAGGTCCTGGTGGGCTAGATTTTGAAGAAGGCTTGGCAACATGCCTGGAGCAGGTTATTACCGGTCAAAAACGAGTTCCTGGCAAGCAATACTACTTGTCAATTGGTTTGCAGGCAGGTGTAGACA
>CALIQQ010000024.1 GCA_938043965.1 uncultured Candidatus Saccharibacteria bacterium
TTCTGGATAATCTTCAGGTGAATATTTTTTATATAAGACTATCTCTTCGTGCCGCTTTTTAGTTTCTAGATTGGTAAACCAGTTTATAGCAGGAACTTTGATATATTTATCAGGGTCTAAGCCTTTCCCAATCACAAACTTACGATTAGATTCAAGATTATTCTTATATGGTGATTTATACACCATAGACATATTAAAGCCATATCCAGACCATATTTTATTTTCTTTTATAAGTTTAAAAATTTCTTTATATGTCAAAGCATTCATATTGCCCAAAATCAGAAATTTTTTATCATATTCTACTAATTGTGCTACATATTCACGAAATAGCGAAAATGGTGGATTCGTTACTACTATATCGGCTCTTTTTAGTAACTCTCTGCATTCAGCACTTCTAAAGTCGCCATCTCCATCAAGATACGACAAGATTTTGGACTCTTCACCCCTATCTAATTTGGCTTTTTCTCGGTGCAAAATTTCTTTAGTATCTAAAATATTGATATTACCGCTGCCGTCTATATCGGCAATGTCATCAAGTTCAATTTTATAGGCTTTCGAGATAATTTTTTGACGTGATTTATTGCCGTATTGTTCTTCTTTTTCTCCGCCCAAAAAAGATAGTTGAATTTCTTTGTTTGCAACTGGGCTCGGGTCATAACAAGTAGTAATCAATTTCTTTAGCCCTAAAGCCTTAAAGTTCATCGCAAAATATTTGAAAAAATTACTTTCAAACGGGTCATCGCAATTACAAAAGATTACTTTATCTTTAAATTGTTCTTTGTAATGTCTTAATTCGTTTTCGATATCCTTTAGCTGAGTATAGAACTCATCATTTTTGGTTTTGCTAGCTTTATGTAAATTGGCGTTCGCCATCTCTGTTGCCTCTCCAACAACAGAAACAAAAATAGGACACCGCAACAGGTGTCCAAACCTTTTACAGCAGAGATAGCTCTGAATGTCGCGATGCCCTAATTTTGAGCTATCACGACAAAAGAATCTCTGTCGTTTCTGTTGTAAATTATAAAAAGTTTGGACACTTATATTGTAGCACAAAATATTTAGCAACACTAATCATTACTCATCATTAAATGATATAATAAATATATGAATAAGGTAAATATATTGCTCACAGAAGCCAATGGCAATCTTTCAGACAAAAGAGAGATGATAGAAATTGCCATAAAAACAGCTGAAAAATATGTTTTCCCAAAATTAAAGATAGACTGGGATATAGATTTGCTAGTAACCAATCGTTTACATGATATTGTCATTCCAGAAGACGGAGTCGGTGGACGCACTAGGACTTCTGACCTTATTGAATTTGCTATCAATGAGAAAAAAGCAACTGAGAACTTGATTTCCGAAATGGTAGCCCATGAGCTTTGTCATGCCGCTCGCTGGGGCAAAAATGACGAGTGGATTAATACGTTGTTCGATGGCATGATTAGCGAAGGTATTGCAACTTATCTAGAAGCTGAGTTTGTCAAAGACCGAGAAGAAAAAACAGTCTTTATTAAAACAATTCTTGAACGAACAGACGATGAGAATAAAAAGATTCTTGAAGAGCTTCGCGATCAATTAGATTCCAATTACTACGATTACGATACCATATTCTTTAATGGCAACGACAAGTTACCACGTTGGTCTGGCTACTCTCTAGGTTATTATCTTGTCAAGAAATATCTTGAGAAAACTAATAAAAGAATCGAAGATGCGTTTGCTGATAGATACGCGGAGTTCAAGATTATTTTGTAAATGAAAAAGCACGGATATAAACCCGTGCTTTTTGTTGAACCCTAGCCCTTAGGCGAAGTAGTGTGGCATTCATCATAAAACCAATTAAGGCTCTCTACTGCCATACTCTCCTGAATGTGGCCCTCGGAAGTCACATTTTTCCAAAGCCAATGAAATACAAAAAATGTTATAATAAGTTTAATATGGAAGGAAATCGAATCCCACTAGCCGAGCGCATGCGACCCACAACTCTTGACGAGGTCATTGGTCAAGACGAGATTGTTGGTGAGGGAAAAATCCTTACTAAAATTGCTAAAACCGGCGAGCCCGTTAATTTAATTTTCTGGGGTCCCCCCGGTACCGGCAAAACTACTCTCGCACGCATTCTCGCTAAAGAGTATCATGCCGACTTTATTGAACTTTCCGCCGTCACTGCCGGCAAAAAAGATATTGAAATGGTGACCGAGCGCGCCAAGCAAAACTGGAATCTAAAAATTCGTACCGTCTTATTTGTCGATGAAATCCATCGCTTTAATAAAGCACAGCAAGATGCTTTCTTACCACACGTCGAATCTGGACTTATTACTTTGATTGGTGCCACCACTGAAAATCCTAGTTTTGAAGTAATCTCACCACTCCTCTCCCGCTCTCGCGTCGTTATTGTCAACCTGCTTCAAAAAGCCGATATTTTAAAAGTTCTAAAACGTGCATTAAAAGCCGAAAAGGCGCTGGATCGAGTTTCCGATTCCGCACTCGATTATCTAGCCGAATTATCCGGCGGCGATGCTCGCAGCGCTCTCGGCAATCTCGAATTGGCCCTCAGCCTATCCGATAAAGTTGATGAAAATACCGTAAAATCTGCTGCCGGCCGCAAAATCCCTGGCTACGATAAATCTGGAGATAAACACTATGATAACATTTCTGCCTTCATTAAATCCATGCGTGGCTCGGATGTTGACGCCTCACTCTACTATCTTGCTCGCATGCTCGAAGCTGGCGAAGACCCAAAATTCATTGCTCGTCGCATGGTGATTTTTGCCTCCGAAGATATTGGATTAGCTGGCAATGGCGGTCTAAACCTAGCTGTTTCCGCCTTTGCTGCCGTTGAACGAATTGGCATGCCGGAAAGTCAAATTATTCTCGCACATGTCGTTTGCGCACTAGCAAAATCAAAAAAGGATCGCAGCAGCTACGATGCATTACTGCGTGCAAAAAAGGCAGCACATGAGTCAATGCACCTGCCCGTGCCACTTGAAATTCGCAATGCTCCCACGAAACTAATGGCCGATCTTGGTTTCGGTAAAGGCTATAAATGGGAGTCCGGATATCATCAGCCGACCTCCTATCTGCCAAAGGAACTTGGTAGCCAAAAGTTTTATTTTTCAGAAGACCCGGCCTAATGTTGCGTTGAAAATATGTTATAATAAGTATTATTAACAGAAAAGGAGTCTACATGGCAGATTTTAATAAAATTTTGAATCCAGGTGATTATGAAAATGGGGAAGTGAACGTTGTAATTGAAATTCCAACCGGCTCGAATCATAAAATTGAATGGGATCGTAAAAACGCTTGTTTCATGCTTGATCGCGTCGAACCAATTGCTTTCGCTAAACCTTGCAACTATGGTTTTATTCCGCAAACGATCGACGAAGATGGTGATGAATTGGACGTTCTAATGATTACCGACCAACCACTTACTACTGGCATTTATACCAAGGCTCGCATTCTCGGCGTTATGAAGTTTATCGACAGTGACGAAGTTGACGATAAAATTATCGTGGTTCCAGCTGACGATCGCAACAATGGCGACGCTTATAAAACTCTTGAAGATCTACCAAAGCGCCTCCTCGATCAAATTAAATTCCACTTTGATCACTACAAAGACCTGAAAAAACCAGGTACTACCGAAGTTAAGGCTTTCGAAGGTGTCGACGAAGCTAAAAAAGTTATCAAAGACGCCATCGCTCGCTGGAACGAACAATAATTCTAAAAAATCTACAGCAATTAACCTACAGTAATTGAAATTACAAAAAAACGGGCCTCGCCCGTTTTTTTATTTAACCATCGGTATTCTAGTCATCCGTTTTTTCTAGCTCTAAAAACTTTGCTTGCATGGTAGGATTTCCAGCAGTCAGATTTTTAATTGTTAGGGTGTCAGCCTTATTATTTGCAAGCCTCAGATTATTCTCCGAACTAAGCAGTGCGTTCTTAGTTTTTTGTAAATGGTCGATTGTTTTGTCAATCTCCTCGATTGCCGTCGCAAATTTTTTCGAAGCTAGTTGATAATTTCTAGCAAACCCATCCTTAAAGGCTTCGATTTTTTCTTCAAAATGCGTAATATCAATGTTCTGATTTTTCGCTAAAATCAGCTCGCGTTTCGCAGCCAGGGAATTAAGCGCCGCATTCCTTAGTAAAGTAATCATTGGAATAAAGAATTGTGGGCGAATCACATACATTTTCGGATAACGATGTGACACATCGACAATCCCCGTATTATAAAGTTCCGAATCAGCTTCCAACATTGTCACCAGAACCGCATATTCGCACCCCTTTTCTCTGCGATCTTTATCTAGTTCTCGGAAAAAATCCTCATTCTTATGTTTCGTCGCAGTCGTATCCATCTCATTTTTCATTTCAAACATAATCGACACCACCTCAGTCCCATCTGCCTCAGTTTCCCGGAAAATAAAATCTCCCTTTGAGCCAGTTTTCGCATCGTTATCTTTTTCAAAATAAGCTGTCGGAAAAGCCGTCGCACGAATTTTATCAAACTCATCATGGCAATACTGTTCCAAACTCTCGCCAACCATTTTTGTCGACTGCTTGGCTTTAAAATCTTTCAACTGCGCAATCTCTTCCTCCCTCAATTTAATCATGCCTTTATAGCGCTCCTCTGTCATGATTATTTTTGAATGACTTTTCGCCTCAGCTAGTTCCAATTTATTTTTAAGACTGTCTCGCTCTTTTTCAACCTTAGTCACTGCCTCGGACACCGCCAAGTTTTTCTCAGCTTCAAAATTAGCATTCGCCATTTTTCGCTCAGACTCAAAAGCCGCCAACTTAGTTTTTAACTCCGCCAACTCCTTTTCCTGTGCAACTTTTAGCTCCGCCAATTCCTTTTCTTTTATGGTCTTTAGCTCCGCCAGCTCTTTTTCTTTCGTAGTTTTTACTTCCAACAGCTCCGCACTCGATTTTGCAGCTAAAACTGCCGTTACATCATGAATCTTCTGCTCAATATCCGCATTGAATTCCGCATCTCGCACCTGTCGCACAATTTCCGCGTAACTATTTTCATCAATCTTGAAGGTTTCACCACATTTTGGACATTTAATTACTGACATTTTCCTCCTCTTTTTAGCTTGATTAGCTTTCTTCTATTTTACCGCTTTCGCATAGAAATTCAAATCATCCGCCACCGCATTACGCTATTGCCATCAGATAAACCACTATATTTAGAATAGATAGTCAAGATAGTCACGCAACATTCTCGAGCCAGAAATCACCGGCAGATAGTTTTTGAGTTCTGTTTTTATCGTCATTTCTAAATCAAAATCATTCCGCCATGCTCTTGCCGCCTCTTCCATGCGTTGATAGAGCGATTCAACCTCTTCTGCCTCGTTTTTACCACTCACAGAAAGGTAACTGTCACTTGAACAGTCGGCTACCCCGCCATCATGCGTAGAGATTAAAATACCTAAGTTCACAATGTCCTTCATCCAGCTCGTACCACAAGCCTCCAGTCCCACAATTGGCGTATTGATTGAAACATTGGACCCAATCGAAAGTGCCCGCCCCAGCTCCTCGTCATAGTCCGGCAAATAATGTACCCTTTTTCTTAAAATTGGGTTTTCATCCACCGTTTTTAACAGCGCCCTTAGTTTTTCTGCCATCACATGGTCGCCTTCATGTACTCGCCCCGCCAAAAAATAGTGGATATTATATTTCTCCAAAATCTCCGCTAAGCGCTCCGGGTTCGTCATCGGTAGCCAAGGCCTCTTATAATCCACAAAACGTCGTTTAAAATCAAACACCAAGGCGTCATCTTCGACCACCGGATGTTGACCATACTGGTTAACTCTTCGAGATAAAACCCGATTCAGCTCCGCCCGCCCCAACTTTTTTAATTCTAAAATCTCCTTTGCATCAATTTGGTCGATATTATCTAAATAATTTTCACTCGGTAAATCGAACTTATCTAAAATGTTTTTATTTTTCAAATAACTGACGATTTCCGGCAAAGTCCAAGTTGGAATATCAATCCCATTTGTGATCGCTTTAAATTTAACCTTGTTGCCAGCTAAATCATGATAGTTGGCAACCCGTGCATGCAACTTTGACACCCCACTTCTTAACTCCGCAATCTCAATCGTCACCGTCGATAATCGAATTCGACCATTTTCAAACTTATCCGAAAGCCATTTTTTAACCGCCCGTGATTTTAGGTTCGGAAAAACATAGCGCTCGAATTGCTCATATGAGAACTCCGCCTCAGCTGCCTGCACTAAAGTATGGTTCGTATAAAGCGTATGTTTTCTCGTATATACAATCGCTTCATAGACATCCATACCATTTGATGCTAACTCATCGAGCCGCGCTAGTGCTGCAAAGAAAGTTGCCACCTCATTTAGTTGCATAATTGCTGGTTTAAGCCCCACTAATTTCAATGCCTGATAGCCACCAAACCCAAGTGAAACCTCCTGATATAGGCGATGGTCTCCACCTGACTCGCCAGAATATAGCTCACCAAAATTTGGTTCTGTAATACAAAGAATCCGAGTTGATCCAAGTTGCTTTTCTACTACATCTAGCGTACAAATCTGCCCGCAAGCACGAATGTTCACAGTATCAATAAATTTAAAACCATATTGAGCATAGGAAACCGCTTCATGATATGCGCCATTTTCAAAATTCGTGTAGGTTTGGTGTGGCTCAGATGGATAGAACGGCGTAATTAAAGTTAGTGGCACCTGTTGACGTTCCGCCACTCGCCTTGTGTCTGCCGCTAAAACTCCTAGCCCTCCGCCACCACGAATACCATTAGCTTTATCATATAACTCAATCGTCCAATAAGTATAAGGTCGCTCTGGCGAAAGCGATTTATTCAAGTGCTTGCGGTCAATCGCCGCATAAAATTCTTCAACATCTTCAATATTTTCTAGTCGGTGAAATAATTTTTCTGAGAAATTGCCCATCATATTAACATAAGTATAATCTATTTTCAGGTTAAGTTAAAGGCTTTATTTTTTGAGGCGTTTATGGTATGATAAAAATCACAAATACATTTTATATATTTGCACCTTGGGGATTAGCCAAGCGGTAAGGCATCGGGTTCTGGTCCCGACATGCGGGGGTTCGAATCCCTCATCCCCAGCCAGTTGAGATTTTAGTCAAATCCACCATGGAATCACATGGTGGATTTAAGTTTATTAAGCAACTTTTTATGGCCTGCAATATAATAAACATATGAATTTGCATAAAATGAACTTACAATCAAAATACTATGATTTTATAAAATATGGAACTAAACGAATTGAGCTTCGTCTTTATGATGAAAAACGCCAAAAGATTAAACTTGGAGATGAGATAGAATTTTCTAAATCTGAAACAGAAAAATTTAAGGCTAAAGTTGTAGGATTGATATGCTATCAATCTTTTGAAGATTTATTCAAGGATTTTCCAATTGAAATCTTAGCTGATAAAACAATGACAAAAGACGAACTACTTGACATTCTCAGCGAATTTTACACGAAAGAGAAGCAACAAGAATTTGGTGTTATTGGCATAAGAATAACCGTTAAAGGCAGCGCAAATGCCCTATCTATCTAACCAGCCCCTTAAGTCCATCACTAAGATCAGTCGGCAACAAAATCACAGTTTTTTGTGATGGATCTGTGCTGATTTTTTCTAATGTCTGCAAGGTTCGCACACTTAGACCGCCTGGAGTTTTCGCCAGTAAGTTTGCTGCCTCCGCAATTGCCGTCGAAGAAGCCTTTTCGCCTTCCGCCGAAATAATCGCCGCTCGGCGCTCACGCTCCGCCTCCGCCTGCTTAGCCATTGCGCGCTTCATGTCTGCCGGCAACTCAATGTTTTGCAATTTTACGCTTTCAATATCTATCCCCCACTTATCAGTCTGCGTATCAACAATCTCTTTAATTTGGCTCGAAATTTTGTCTCGCTTCGACAACAACTCATCTAGATCAAAATTACCGGTCACATCCCTTAATGCTGTTTGTGCAAAAGTTGAAGTCGCATAGGCGTAATTTGTCGTCTCAAACACCGCCTTCTTTGCATCAATCACCCTAAAATAAACCACTGCGTCGACATTCACCGTCACGTTATCTTTCGTAATCACTTCCTGCTTTGGCACATCCATCGGCGTCGTCCGCACGTCAACTTTACTGATCTTATCAATATAGGGAATTATAATATGCAGTCCTGGCCCTAAAGTTTTTCTAAATTTCCCCAACCGTTGCACCACCCCTCGTTCGTATTGGTTAATAATTCTAATCCCTAAAATCGCCACGATTGCTACGTAAATCGCTATAATGGCAAAAAGTCCTCCCATAAAATCCTTCCTGCTTAGTTTTAAGCCTTATTTAACTAAATTATACCACTACATTATTATAATTTTCGACTTTTCAATCCGTTTATGCTATACTATACCCATCAAAGGCTAACAGGTTTAATTAAAATACAATGAAACTTCATTTAAAAAACACAGATTCTAATCTAACTAAACATTTTTCTATCTTTTCGGCTAGTTCTATTTTCTCCCTCTTTCTCCTTTTTGGCTTCACCGCCGTCTCGCTTTTTGCTC
>CALIQQ010000025.1 GCA_938043965.1 uncultured Candidatus Saccharibacteria bacterium
CGCCTTTTCTTTGCTCAGCTCTTTTTTGACAAAGCTCATGACTTTAGCCGCCCTCCTATTACTTAATTATACCCCTTTTAGCTTTAGCGCTATTATACTGATTTAAGCTAAATACTAATGAAACCCGTCCTACCTAATATAAATCCTGATCCTGCGATTCACCCACCTTCCATTCACTGAATAGGTTAATTTTATCCTGTCTGTTGCTTAGTTTACGAAGGTTATCAAGTGGCACCGCCAGACCATACTCTCTCTTCTCGCTTGTTTCAGATATATATGTGACGGCAGTGTCCGTTTTATCCGGCAGTGACGCCGATAGTTCAATCAGTTTATTTACGATGTCTTCCTTTTCATCATCTGACAGATTCTTCTTTAATCTTTTGATCGCTAAGCCGTAGGGAATTTGCTTACCGTAAATCTTGGCTATATCGTCGAGAGCGATTATTTTACCGTGGAAGTTTACCTGCGCATTTTGAAGTTCCAATGCTGACTTTATCTCGACGGTGTAGTCGGTATCACTGCCAAATAAGCGGTATATTTCCGGCTTCAGTCTCTTTGATTCTTCGTCAGACCAGACAGCTCCGGCGTATTCATCATACCTGGCTGACGACGAGTGTATTACTCTGAACTTTATTTTACTGTTATTGGCGGGGTGGGCTATGGCAACTAAATAACCTTCAATAGCAAACATTGCTCCCTCTCGCACTGGCTTTCCGACTACGAACTCTTGACCACCGTACTTATCTTTCAAATATATAGCCATTTCTATCTGCTCTTTGGTATAGTCTCTCCAGATGAAGGTACGGGCAAGCACAACTATAATAAGGATAACTATTGGTATGATCACGAATACCTTGTGTTCCTTTATCTGTTTTCCTAACTTTGCTATACCCATAATTGCTCTGACTCTTTATACTATAGATGATAGCATAGGTTAAATAGTGGCTGGATGATACATGGTAGCTCCGTCTGTCGACAGCGTGGTCTTATAGCTTCAGTAGCTAAGCAGCCAGTTAATGGCGTTAATCTGCCTCACGCCGCGCCGGGAAACTTCTTCCGGATCAAGAGTGATAAGAACTTTGGGATTGTGGTCAGGGATCTTGTCTAATAATGTAGCAGCAAAAATGCGAAAACTTGGTAAAAACGAGAAGTTTTCGCATTTTCATCCGGCTGATTA
>CALIQQ010000026.1 GCA_938043965.1 uncultured Candidatus Saccharibacteria bacterium
CGCCCGGGATAATGGACATGCCGGTACCGTAGAAGGAGCATCAATCTCATCTATCATCGGCAACTACAATACTCGCTGGGATGTCGACGAAGACCCCAACGAGGAGTTTCTCAAGGCGTGCGAGCTTGCCGGCAACATCCTGGAGCGTGAAACGCTGATAGCAATCTCACGCTATCGTGGTCGCAAGATCGTCGCTGACCGAATCAAACAGACCTCCGGCAAAGTCTTGGTGCTGGATCGATTTGTCGGCGGCTGGGTGCAAGAGGTGCTGGATTCCGGCGAAGATAATGCCGATGGCTTGCTATACGGCGTCTTCCCGGCACGAGATGGCAATTGGAATATCCAGGCTCTGCCGCCCAGCAAAGACGAGATGACTAAGCAGCGTAAGCCTTTCCCCACAGCCTGGCGAGGGCTCAATGGTCAAGAATTGAGCGAGACCTCCGGCGTGGATAATGTCGTATTCTGCCATAAGGGCGGCTTCTTCGCCGTGGCTAAGACCAAGGAAGATGCGCTGAAGATGGCTAACTTATCAGCTGAAGCCGAAGCTGAGGACGAATAGCTCAGTCCAAGCTTAAAGCATCAAAAAAGAGGTCGCTTAGCGACCTCTTTAGTTATTCCTACGCTTGATCTCAGAAGAAAGAAATCTACCGCCATATTTACCATAAAATCCATCTTTATCTGGATAATTTTTTATTGAGTACTTTATTTTATTTCTCCTTATTTAATAAATAATTGACTAATTGTTGCTTTGCGTCACCCCAATACTTATTTGACTCTTCATAATTCTCATCACGGATAGCACTAATCGTTCGGGTCTCTCCGTCTGGAATGAAAAACTTATCAACCCAGCGACTACTTTTACCAGATTCTTTCATAGCTATCGTTCCATCACTTCCCCCAATAAATACTTTTGGTTCTTGTCCAGGTTCACAATATGCCCAACAATGCTCGATCCTCGCCTTACGATTCGTCTCATCTTTTAACATATGTAAAAATTTCTCTATGCCAATTTGTTTGTCGAAATATTTACTATATGGACCAGGCAGTCCGCCAAGCGCGTCTGTATAAAAACCTGCATCTGACTTAACTACTGCTTTACCTAGCCGCTCGGCTGCATCCTTGACTGTATAGGCAACCACTTCGGCACAGGTTTCAGCCTGTATTTCAACTGGTTCAAAATCTGGGTTAAGTATTTCGACTTTAAGACCATGTTTTTTCTCAAAAAACTCCTTCGCCTCGTGCATCTTATCCGGGTTTGATGTTAGATAAATCATTTTCTCTCCTCTCTTTATCTAGTTTTTCAACTACTTCATATTTACTATTATAAACATCCGCAACAAAGGCTTTCATTATTAACCAATTCAATAACCTAGGACTACCTAGCTACAGTGAGACAAAGCTAACCACCTAGACCAAGTAGAGCACTAAGGGGGGTGCTAGAGCCCTATGAGTACTGAGCTAGGGGGGTGCAACAAGGCCTTCTGGCATAAGTATGGCGAAGCTGCCGCTAAGGAGTTAATATAGGCACGTGATCTGTCAACACTTTTCTAGACAATTATTTTAGAAAGCGCAGTGCGATCGGTT
>CALIQQ010000027.1 GCA_938043965.1 uncultured Candidatus Saccharibacteria bacterium
CCAGAAACCTCCGCCACCCTTCCTTCCATGTCCAATCGCACAGAGGCTGCAGCAGTCTCAGATATTAAACCAGTTTTTGGATCTTCGAGATGAAATAACATGAATTTGGCGCCATTCTCACTAACGTCCTCACTGTGTCCGTATTCACCAAAGTTTAGATAACTCCGCCCCACGTCTGGCGCAGCAATACACCAGCCAGTCCCAGTGGCCGCCTCTGACAACTTTTCCGCCTCATCTGCGCCATAAGTCAGCCACTCTCCCCTCACATCTTTCGCATGCTCAGGAGTTTTTACTACAGCTTTTTGATCTTTTAAAATTTCCGAATAAAGCTTATTAAAATTCCCCGATTTCGCTAGTTCCATTAGCTCCTGCTCATCCTGACTTTCTACTTCTTCGGTAACTTCAGAATTTTTACTAAAACCGTAAGCGTGATTCATTGCCGTGTAAGCCTTGCCCAATACTTCTGCATCACATTTTGGATAAGGTGCAGTAGTAGTTTTATCTCTTTTACTAAAATAACCCTTTTCTTTATCAAAGGTCCCCATACTCGATACGCCATCCCAAGCCAAGACCTTAAACCATAAAGGATAAGGCGAATTTTCATTACCAAGATAATCTGCCCAAGATTCAATTGATTCTCGCTGCAACCTCTGAATATCTCGAGTTAGATAATCTCTCTCATTTTCATTTAACTTTTCACTTCTCCCAGTTTCGTCCCGCATGATTTGTTCTTGCCACTGCCAATATTTTTCTGGAATATTCTCGGGTTCAATAATTAACTTTTCTGATGAACGTTGCCAGAGTTTTTGTTCCGCCTTGTTTCCATATTTGTCAATCATGCGATCTAGACGCGTTAGATAGGCATCCACCCGTCTTTCTCGATTTTTACCAGCTAATTTCCCCTCCGTTTTACGCGATTTTTCAAAAGAAGAATCCACCGTCTCGTGTCGCTTACTAAAATCAGTATTTTCTAACACTCTTGCCGCCGTGGCTCGATCATCCCAGTTCATCTGCGTCAGCGACGCCCACTGGTCGTCACCAGTAGAATCGACTTCTTCATTCCGTTTAGTTACTTCAGGGCTATTTTCTGGCATGGGATTCTCCTTGTTTTTACTATAATTTATTTTAACATAGCATGAGTTTGAAGTTATTAACGACTAGCTTG
>CALIQQ010000028.1 GCA_938043965.1 uncultured Candidatus Saccharibacteria bacterium
TCTATTTCACTCCCCTCCCGGGGTTCTTTTCACCTTTCCATCACTGTACTAGTTCGCTATCGATCAATCAATATATTTAGCCTTGGCAGGTGGTCCTGCCGGATTCAAACAGGGTTTCTCGTGCCCCGTCCTACTTGAAAAAAGATATATAATGCCTAAGACCGTTTCGCATACGGGGCTCTCACCCTCTTTGGCGCGCCATTCAAACGCTTCCGCTACGATCTAAAGGTTTGTATCATTATCTACTCATTTAACGATGGTAGTTTTTATGTAGAACTGTCGAGTCGACAACTCTACATAAAAATTATCTAATTTCGCAACCCCTTTCATAACTCAGGCCGTTAAACCGTTAGGTTATGTTAAGGTTTGGGCTGTTCCAATTTCGCTCGCCACTACTTTCGGAATCATTGGTTATTCTCTTTTCCTCAACCTACTAAGATGATTCAGTTCGGCTGGTTCCCGTCTATTTATCCTATGTGTTCAGATAAATGCAATACGACATGACTCGTATTAGGTTGCCCCATTCGGAGATTCCCGGATCAAAGCTTGCTCTCAGCTCCCCGAGACTTATCGCAGAGTTCTACGTCCTTCTTCGGTATTGATTGTCAAGGCATCCACTATCAGTGCCCTTATGTACCTTTTTATGCATTAACTTATTCAGCAATCGAAGTTCGATTACTAAAAAGATGCAAGTCTATTTATTTTTTTCATCGTTGTCCAAATTGTTAAATGAAACACTGAGAACTAGGCGCTTTTATGTATTTCTACAACGCGAGCGCTTAAAAGATTATCTTTCCTCGCAGTATTTCTCTTCTTCGCAGTGGTTAACTAGGTCAACTTGCTTAACTTGTTCTCATTGTAGCACGATATTTTTACTTTTGCAACACTTTTTTGTGATTTTCCTTAAAAATCTTTCAATCGGGCTTGTACGGCGGCCGTATCGTCGTGAATCCAGCGCAATCGAGCCGCGATATCAGTGTGTGCGACCTCTATTGAACGGCGCAAACTCGGATCATCTTTCTTTAAATCAAAGAAGTTAAAGAAACGGTCAGATTCAGCCATAGTACGGACCCTGGCTGCAGTCACACGAACATAATCATCCATACTTTTATCTGAGGTTAGCGTATATATATAATCCCAATGACTATAGCACCAAGCAAAAGTCTGTTCAGTAGTCCAAAAATTAGCTAAGAGCGAAGCATATAGATAAATATGATCTTGTGGTCGCACAATAGCTGACTGCTCCAATAAGTTCAATAACTTTTTGATATTCTTCGGGGTCTTGGCGGTAGTGAGGCAGGCCAATAAATCAGATTTAATTGTTGGGTTAGCCTCAGCTTGATATTGCGCTAGCAACCAGTCAAAGTTAGCTTCCTTCTCCTGCTTAAATTTCGCCTCAATTACGGCGCTACGAATTTCCGGGTTAATTGTACCGAGATCATCTCGCCACTCCTTAGCTAGAGCAGAGATAGTTGCTACATCATCAGCATACAATGCAAAGCTCAAAACTAGACTGCGAAGCTTAGTGTCATTAGTGTCCTCATTATGACGAGGTTTGGTACCGAGACGAATCAAATTATCTTCAATGATACTATATATATACTGCTGAAGTTTTGCATAATACTCGGTGTCTGGCGCCGCAAAGACTTTGAGCGAATTCATAATGCCAGCTACAATACTAAAAATTGGTTCAGACCTTTCATATTTAAACTTTGGAAGTAAATCCATCAGAGAACCAGTCGAGACAATTGGTGTGCGACTTAGGAGGTGACGGTCAATAAGCAATCTCAATTTTTGCTCAAGATCTAGCTTTTCAAAATTTTTTAGCTTTTCAGTAAATTCTGGGCCAGAAAGATTGATTAGATAATGACCAGACATATCGTCCGTGATTTTTGGTAGCGGCCACTTAGTCTCGTCCGTGGCGCCGCTCAACAGAAAGCGTTGCTGAACAGAATCGGTCAGCATCGGATAACCTGGCTGCAAGATCCAAGCGTTCATAAACTCTTTAATATCGAAATCAGCGTGTGGAGCAAGAGCCTCCCAGAGATCATCGCCAGTAGTATTTGAGTACTGGTGCTCTTTAAAATAAGTTTTTAGGCCGGCAAAGAAGCTGCGCTCCCCCATCAGGCGCATTAACATGAACATTAGGCGCGCACCCTTAGCATAGACAATGGCAGAATCAAACAGGGTGGCGATTTCAGCTGGGTCATGAACTGGCTGCTGAACTGATTGAACGCCAGTCAGAGCATCTCGAGAAAGAGCAGCGAGACAGTCATCAGTAAAGAAATCTTGCCAAATCTTCCATTCTGGACGGAGATGGTCGATCGCATAATACTGCATCATATTTGCAAAAGATTCGTTCAGCCAAAGATTATCCCACCATTTCATAGTAACGAGATTGCCAAACCACTGATGCGATAATTCATGCGCAATCACAGTAGCAATATACTCTTGATTAGCCTTTGGGGTGTTTTGGTCGGCCAGTAGGCAGGCTTCGCGATAAGTAACTAACCCCCAGTTCTCCATCGCACCAGCCTCAAAATCTGGGATGGCGACTTGGTCTAATTTCGGGAGAGGATATGGCATATCAAACAGATCATCATAAAAATCAAGTGCCTCGAGCGCGATTTGGTTTGGAAATTTCAACATAGATTTCGGCTGATTAAGTGCAGCATAGGTCGAAACTTCAACACCGTGAACGCTTTTGGCGGAAATTTTGTGGAAATGACCGAGAACAAAGGCCAAAAGATAAGTCGACATCTTCGGAGTAGTCTCAAATTCAACAATCTTACGACGTACCGTGGTATTAAGACCCACGCCTTGCGCTGGCGATTGGTCGGGATCGACGGAATTATATTCGAGTACCCGCTCAGTTTTTATTGGCATATTGCTTAAGATAGTGTCAGTCGCATCAGTATCAATAATTTTAAGGTCAAAAGTCGCCTTTGCTTCAGGCTCATCTACACACGGAAAAGCTTCGCGAGCATAGTGCGACTCAAATTGCGTAGAAACGATACGTTCGGTCTTACCCTCAAATTCATAGGTCGAGAGATAGACCCCCTCCATGTTAGAGTTGAGTTTAAAATGATATTTTAGATCGATCTGAAGCTGGTTTTCGGCTAGCGCATCAAGCTCTAGAATCTCCAAAATATCTTCGGATTGACGAGTAGGCTTTAATTCCCCGTTGACGGTAACGGCAGTAATTTTAAGATTTTTAGCATGGAGCTTAATAGTTGGTCCGACTTTTTCACCCTTAATTAGGACGTGGCCTTGAACTGCTTCAGTTTCCTTATTGATCCTAAGTTCAAGTTGATAATTTTCTGGCCTAAAATAATCTAAAAGTCGTTCCATTTTACCTCCATGTTTTATGCGATTACCGCTTTAATTCTACGAATGCCTGCTGCCGAAGATTCCTCTTTTTTAATCTTATAGCATCCAATCTGACCAGTATGCTCGACGTGCGGTCCACCACAGACCTCGCGCGAAACGGGTTGCTCCGGGCTACCAATAGTATAAACCTTAACCCTAGCGGGATATTTTTCCCAGAACTGGCCGTGTGCATGCAAGACATCACGGGCATATTCCTTATCGTATTCCGCAAAAGTAACCGGCAGATCAGCTTTAATCCAAGCGTTAACTTGGTCCTCAATCGCCTGCTTCTCAGTATCAGTCAATTTACGTTCAAAATTAAAGTCAAAGCGCATGCGATCGGCAGTAATGTTAGAACCAGCTTGGCCAATAGAAGGATCAAGAATTTTCTGCAAAGCAGCTAAGGTTAAGTGGGTTGCGGTATGATATTTAGTAGTAGTCTCCCCATGATCTTCTAGTCCACCCTTAAACATGCCCTTTGAAGCAGTTTGAGAACGCTCACGTTGAAGCTTCAGAGCTTGATCAAATTCAGCACGATAGTTTTCAGACAATTTGATGTTTTGGCGATAGATTTCCTCAACCGAAACCTCAAACGGAAAACCATAAGTGTCCTGCAATTTAAAGAGGTCGTCGCCAGTCAATACGCCATCTGCATCTTTTTCAACCATCTTCTGCAATTCGCGCAGACCCTTATTTAGGGTTTGACGGAAAGCTTTTTCCTCTTTTTCAAGCGTAGAAATCGCTTCGTCACGCGTGGTGAGGATGGAATCTGGCAAATCTTGGTAATTTTTAGCGATAATTGGGATAATTTCAGTGATGAAATTTTGGGCGATACCGAGATCGAGCGCCTTTAGGATCGCACGGCGGATCAGACGACGCAGAGCATAACCTTGTTGTTTATTGCTTGGTTTTAATCCTTGGCTAGCAAGGAGATAGGCGCCGCGGAGATGGTCGGCAATAATGCGCATCTCGTCAGTATGGTTATCGTAATTTTGATGTGAAATTAGTTCGAGGTGGTCAACGATTGGTTTTAAGAGTGAAATTTTAAAGACATCAAAAGAGTTAATTGAGGCAGCAGCAATACGTTCAAGCCCAGCGCCAAAGTCAACATTTTTTTGTTCTAGCTCACTAAAACTGCCATCTTCATTGCGTTTATACTGCATGAAGACTTGGTTGCCAATTTCCATAAAACGAGCACCGTCAGAGGCAGGATGCGACTGGCCATACTTTAAAATGTCTTGTTTGTCCTCACCAAAATCATAGAAGACTTCCGAGTCAGGTCCGCAAGGGTCACCGATTGGCGTAGTCTTAATGCCGCCGCCGCGACTCCACCAGTTTTCGTGATCGTCATAGAAAAAGATGTGTTCGCCCGGTTTAATCCCCCGTTTAGCACCATTTTCAGCCGAACCAATTTCAGCAATCTTCGCATCCACGCCAGCCTCTTTAAAGACGGCCTGCCAAATTTCAGCCGATTCGGTGTCTTTTGGAATGCCATACTCTTCATTGCCGATAAAGCAGGTGACGTAAATTTTATTTGGATCGAGACCGACGGTTTTAGTTAAAAAATTAAAGAAAGCGGGAATTTGCTCTTTCTTAAAATAGTCGCCGAGAGACCAGTTGCCAAGCATCTCGAAAACGGTAGTATGACGGGGATCGCCGACGTCTTCGATGTCTTGCAATCTCATGGATGGCTGGGAATCAGAAAGGCGTGTACCCTTAGGGTGAGTTTCGCCGAGCAGATATGGCAGTAGTGGTTGCATGCCGGAGCCAGTAAATAAGGTAGTCGGGTCATTTTCAAGAACAAGAGGAGCGGGCGCAATAATTTCATGCCCAAGACTCTTTTGGTAATCTAAAAATTTTTGGCGGATTTCGCTTGCATTCATAGGCTATATTTTAGCATATTAACAGAGATTGAGAAAGTACCATATAACATTCAGCACCTATGCAACATTTCAGCAGGAGTTCTATACTCTAAAC